>JALHMX010000013.1 GCA_022843825.1 Pseudobdellovibrionaceae bacterium | reverse complement strand
TACGTTCCCATGATTTCGGGGCGTGGCTTAGGACACACCGGAGGAACTTTAGACAAGCTTGAATCTATTCCTGGCTTTGACACGCAACAAACTATAGAAAAATTCATAGAGATTGTTGAAAAAGTTGGAACTTGTTTCATCGGCCAAACCAAGGACATCTGCCCTGCAGACAAAAAAATATATGCCCTTCGTGATGTTACTGCCACAGTTGAAAGTTTACCCTTAATTTGCGCCAGCATTATGTCTAAGAAAATTGCAGAAGGTATCGATGGCTTAGTTCTAGATGTTAAATTCGGAACAGGCGCATTCATGAAGACTCCTGAATTGGCCGAACAGCTCGCCGTTAATTTAATGGATATCGGAAAAGGTTATGGAAAAAAGGTGGTCGCAGTTTTGTCGTCAATGGATCAACCTTTAGGAAAATTTTCTGGTAATGCTTGGGAAGTTTTTGAGTGTCTTGAAATTATGCGCAATGTTCGCAACCCGATGTATGATGAAACTCGCGAGCTTTCTTTGCAGCTTTCAGCGCAGATGATTCATCTTTCAGGGAAAGCGAAGTCGATTGAAGACGCCTACAACATGGCTGAAAAGTGTTTGACCTCAGGGAAAGCGTTTAAAATCTTTACTCAGATGGCTTTGTTGCAAAACGGTGACATAGACAAACTGCCTTTATCAAAATCTAAACAGGAAGTGCGCGCTTCTGCTTCAGGATTTCTTTCTTCATTTAATGTTGAAAAAATTGGTGTTGCTGGAATTGTGTTGAAAGCTGGACGCGAACAGGCGACGCAGAAAATTAATCCCACATCCGGCATTGAGTTTCATAAAAAACTCAATGAGGTCGTTGCAGCAGGAGATATTATTTACACAATACATGGCGATGAGCCCAGCTTGTTTGCTGAAGCAGAGAAACTTTTGAAGGAAAGCTTTGCTGTAACTTCTGCGCCGTCTACTCCGCATCTACTGATAAGAAAAATACTAACGTAAATAAAAGGAGGAAACGAAATGAATCTAATTACTAAAATCACAGAAACAGCATCCTTTATTAAAAGCAAAAGCAAAATTAAGCCTCGCGTAGGAATAATTCTAGGCTCGGGCCTAGGACATTTTGTTCAACATATGAATGTAGAAACGCGTATACCCTTTAACGAAATTCCGCATTTTATTCCCCCTACTGTGGATGGGCACTCGGGCCATCTTATTTTAGGCTCTATTGATAATGTCGATTTAGTTGTCCTTCAGGGTCGCCTTCACTACTATGAAGGACATTCAATGGAAGTTGTGGTTTTTCCAACTCGCGCTATGGCGGCTTTGGGTATTGAAATTTTGATCGTCACCAACTCTGCGGGCGGCTATGGAGACGGCATGAAGGCCGGTGATTTTATGGTCATTGAGGACCACATCAATATGATGGGGACCAATCCTTTGATGGGGCCAAATATTAAAGAGCTCGGCCCTCGTTTTCCTGATATGACTCAAGCTTATGACCGAGAACTTATCGAAACGGCAGAGCGCATATTTAGATCTCAGAAAACATTTTTTCATAAAGGTGTTTATGTCGGAGTTACGGGTCCGACTTATGAAACTCCTGCTGAAATACGAATGTTTATGCAGTTGGGTGGGAAAGCTGTCGGTATGTCCACCGTCCCCGAAGTTATTGCTGCGAATCACCTAGGCCTGAGAGTCGCTGCCATCAGTTGTATTACCAACCTAGCAGCGGGAATTACAGATAATAAACTTAACCACGAAGAAGTTACCGAAGTGGCTAAAAAAGTTGAACAGCAATTTTGTTCGTTTCTTAAGTTATTCGTGACTAAGGTCTAGAGCTTCATAATTTTTTATTTCAGACCAACTCTGGACTTAAATTGTTTCAAAATAAGCCGAAAAAGATATCACAAGACATCGCTTAGAACCCGCGAAATCGTCTTGAGAAAGCTTTTTCGTGAAGAATCTTTTTTTTGCATTTGGATTTATCTTTTTTCTATTTTCATGCAGCAATTCAAAATCCAGCGAGTCCGTTTTTCCAACTCAGGCTTATGAATCTTGTAAGGCCTTAACCATTAAAAATCAATTCATAGTCGGATGGGAAGATGGTACTTACTCTATTGAAAAAGATTTCGATGAAGACTCTTTTAGAAAAAACTTTGTAAATAAAAACTTAGAAAAAATCCGTCATGTCGACCGAGATATTCGTATTCAATTAAAAACATTAAACCTAGAAAAAAACTACACCGTGCATTCCCAACAAACTGTTGATATGCGCTGGCATGTCAACCAAGTAAAAGCTCAAGAGCTCTGGCTACAGGGTCATCAGGGGGATAATGTCATTGTGGGTGTCATTGATGGAATGGTCGATATTAATCATCCGCAGTTAAAAAATAATATCGCGTTTTCCCAACAGTATAATTCTGGCATCAATGACCCGCTCCGCAACCAACACGGAACTCATGTGGCAGGAATTATTGCCGCCGATCCTTTGGCTGGCCCGGCTTCAGGAATTGCGCCGAAAGCTAAAATTGCTTCTG
Source organism: Pseudobdellovibrionaceae bacterium (assembly GCA_022843825.1). Lineage (GTDB taxonomy): Bacteria > Bdellovibrionota > Bdellovibrionia > Bdellovibrionales > Bdellovibrionaceae > Pseudobdellovibrio. The sequence continues at coordinate 78,600 of JALHMX010000013.1, read as the reverse complement.
GGCAGTTTATTTCTAACAATGGTTCTGGATCAGTAGGAGATGCGATTATTGCTATGTACGCGGTGGTACAGGCTGGAGCGCGAGTCATCAATTTAAGTTGGGGGGGGGCGCCTTGCGTAGATAACTTAAAAACGGCGATGAAGGATTTATCCGATAACGGCATTTTATTAGTTACAGCGGCTGGCAATGAGTCCAGAAATTCTGACTCTTTTCCAAATTATCCCGCTGCTTTTTTAGCATTTAATCAAATTAATGTTGCTGCTACTGGGTTCAATGACCTACTGACCGCATTTTCTAATCGTGGTTATAAAACTGTGCACGTAGCTGCGCCCGGGCAGGGAATTTATTCAACTACTCCACTTAATACTATTCAAGCTATGGACGGAACCAGCATGTCGGCACCTATAGTGTCTGGCGCTGCTGCGCTTTTAATGAGTGCCGTCCCTGAGGCTAATTCACAACAGATTAAACAGGCTTTGATGCGCACTGTAGATATACCCGGCTCTTACTTGCAAACAACGACTGGGGGGCGAATCAATGTCCAAAAAGCTCTCACAGAGCTTAAGCGTTTAGTGTTGAATTAATCCCTTCGCGTGGTAAATTTATCCTCTATGAGCACTAGAGGATAACTATGACAGAATTAATGAAATTAAAAATTGAAGAGCTTGAAAAAAAGAACGATCAGGCCATGGCGGGCGGTGGCGCCGACAAAATTGCAAAACACAAACAAGGTGGACGTTTAACAGCTCGTGAACGCGTAGATGTTTTATTTGATCCGGGAAGTTTTGTGGAAACTGATCGTTTTGTTACTCATCGATGTACGAATTTTGGAATGGAAAAAAACAAAGTTCTCGGCGATGGAATTGTTACTGGCTATGGACGCATTAATGGTAAGTTAGTTTATGTTTCTTCCCAGGATTTCACTGTTACTGGTGGGTCCATGTCACGCACTCAAGCTAATAAAATTTGTAAAGTCATGGATTTAGCTCTTAAAAATGGGGCGCCTTTTATTTCGATCAATGACTCGGGCGGCGCCCGCATTCAAGAAGGTATCGAATCTTTGGGTGGATACGCTGATATTTTCACTCGAAACACCATGTCCTCTGGAGTAATTCCTCAAATCACTGCTATTATGGGCCCTTGCGCAGGTGGGGCCGTTTACTCTCCGTCAATAACAGATTTTGTTTTTATGGTGGAAAACACCAGCTATATGTTTGTTACCGGTCCCGATGTTATTAAAACTGTCACTCATGAAGATGTGACTAAGGAAGAGCTGGGCGGAGCAACAACTCATGCCCAAAAATCTGGAGTAGCTCACTTCACAGCGAAAGACGATAAGCACTGTTTATTGCTTATTCGCGAATTAATGAATTTTCTTCCAATGAATAATCTGGATGATACCGCAACCATATCAACTAAAGATCGTCCCGATCGGATTGTTGAAAATTTAAATAATCTTATCCCGGACAGCCCCAAAAAACCTTATGACATGCTTCAAGTTATTACCGAGATTGTTGATGAGGGTTATTTTTTAGAAATACATAAGTTTTTCGCTCAAAACATTATTGTCGGCTTTGCGCGCATGAATGGTCGCCCTGTGGGCGTCGTCGCAAATCAGCCGCAAGTTCTGGCGGGCTGTTTAAATATCGATGCTTCTCGAAAAGCCGCGCGATTTATTCGTTTCTGTGATGCCTTTAATATTCCTATAGTTTCCCTTGTGGATGTCCCCGGCTTCTTGCCAGGTAAAGAGCAAGAATGGAATGGAATTATTACTCACGGTGCAAAACTTTTGTTTGCTTATGCGGAAGCTACAGTCCCAAAAGTCACTTTGATCACCCGCAAGGCCTACGGTGGAGCTTATATTGTTATGGGGTCTAAGCTTCTTCGCTCAGATGTAAATCTTGCGTTTCCGTCCGCAGAAATTGCCGTGATGGGAGCCGAAGGCGCAGTTAATATTATTCACCGCGAGGCTATCGCTAAAGCAAAAGATCCTGCGGCTGAAAAGGCTCGTTTAACTGCTGAATATGAACAGAAGTTTAGTAATCCATACGTTTCTGCAGAGCTGGGCTATACTGATGAAGTGATCGAGCCCGCATTGACTCGCAAGCGCATTATTGATGCGCTAGAAATGCTTCGCAACAAACGTGATATTAATCCTCCGAAAAAACATGGAAATATTCCGCTATGATTACGGCTCCATTTAAAAAAATTCTTATCGCTAACCGTGGAGAAATTGCCATACGCATTACACGAGCATGTCGCGAGTTAGGCATTCAATCTGTTGCGGTGTTCAGCGATGCAGATCGTGAAAGTTTACACGTATTTTTAGCTGATGAGGCCTATCATATTGGACCTTCTCCTTCTAAAGAAAGCTACCTTAATTACAAAAAAATTATCGAAGTAGCTCTTAAAGCGGGTGTAGATGCTATTCACCCGGGCTACGGCTTTCTCTCTGAAAATTCTTTGTTCGTTCATGCCTGTGAAAAAAACGGAATAACGTTCATTGGTCCTACTCCCAAAAACATGGAACAAATGGGCGACAAGCTGTCGGCTAAAGACTTGATGAAAAAGGCCAACGTGCCTACGGTTCCTGGAAGTGATGGCGACGTGACTTCGGTTGAAGACGCCAGGGCCATCGCCAAAAAAATAGGTTACCCTATTATAATCAAAGCTTCGGCTGGTGGTGGGGGCAAAGGAATGCGTATCGTGCGCGTAGATGAAGAGCTGGAAAGTGCTTTTCGAGCTTGTCGAAGCGAAGGACAAAACTATTTCGCTAATTCTACAGTGTATATCGAAAAGTTTATCAATGATCCGAAGCATATTGAAATTCAAGTTTTTGGCGATACTCATGGGAATGTTGTTCATCTGTTTGAGCGCGAATGTTCGGTACAACGGCGACATCAAAAAATTATCGAAGAATCGCCCTCGCCAAGCGTAACTCCTGAAATAAGAAAAAAACTAGGCGATGCTGCGGTTCGCGCTGCTAAATCTATAAATTATGTGGGCGCAGGAACAATCGAATTTATTTTTGATAATCAAACTAAAGAGTTTTATTTCATGGAAATGAATACACGTTTGCAAGTTGAACATCCCGTCACTGAATTAGTAACGGGCATTGACTTGGTCAAAGAACAAATCTGGGTCGCGAAGGGTTTACCTTTAAGCTTCACTCAAGAAGAACTTACACAAAATGGGCATGCTATTGAAGTGCGAATATGTGCTGAAGATCCGGTGACCTATAAGCCTCATCCAGGAAAAATACGTGCTTGTCGCCACCCTCAAGGTCCTTTTCTCCGGGTGGATTCATACGCTTATCCTGGCTATGAAGTTCCTATTTACTATGATCCCATGGTCGCCAAGGTCATCACTTATGGGGAAAGTCGCGAAGAGGCTATTGATCGCATGTCGCGCGCATTAAGTGAGTTTATTTTGACCGGAATTAAAAGTAATATCTCCTTGCATAAGACAATACTTAATCACCCAAAATTTTTGGATGGAAGTTATACTACTCAGTTTATTGAAAAAAACTTTGAAGTTCTAGAACCTGAAATTTTTAAAACAGTAGAAGATCCTGTGTTTTTAATTGCAGCTGCAATTACAGCTTATCAGGATCGAAAATCTAAGGATGTGCGACGCTATAGTGTCGCAAGTAACTGGCGGCGCACCGGACGTAAACTTCAACTCAGAACTTAGGAATTAATATGTATTTTGAAGCTAAAATGAATGGAAAAAATTATAAAGTTGATGTGCACGAAGATCGGCACACCTGGAAGGTTTCGCTTCAGCTTGAGGGCCAAAGCTGGGTGCACCATGATATATCCAAAAATGACTACCGGAGTGCAGAAGAATATATCAGTTTTTTATTTAACGGTCGCTCCTATCTTATCGATGTCGTCGGACAAGACACTGACTATACGGTTTATACTCGTAACTCATTTCGTACAATTCAGATTTTTAATGACGAAATGTTGTTGCACGCTTCTTTAAAAAAAGGTGGAGGCATGGGCATAGACTCTCAACTAAAGACAGGCATGCCAGGACAAAACATTGAAATATTTGTAAAACCTGGTGACATCATAAAAGAAGGTCGGCCGCTGATTATTATGGAAGCTATGAAAATGGAAAACGAAATGCGCGCGGCGACTGATGTGCAAATCAAAGAAGTCTGTGTGAAACAAGGAGACTCTGTAGAGTCTGGAGCAATTTTAATTAAGTTTGAAAAAGAAATAACTAACTACATTAAATAACAAAGGAAGATGTATGAAAAAATCACTGTTAATGAAAATTATGGCTTTAACTGCGCTTTTAACTTTGGCTGGCTGTGGTCCCAAAGCTTTTGTGAAGGGCCAATACGATGATGTGGAAAGACAGAATCTGCTTAATGATCAGTGGTCTGAAACTGACATGCAAGTTGTTGTTAAGTCTATGGTGGATTCTTTGGTTAAGCATCCAACGATTTCTGGAGCTAAAAATCCTCCTGACGTTATTGTAACTCAATTACAAAACAAGACCTCTGAGCATATAGATACTCAAAGCATTATGGATATGATTCGGGTTGAGTTAACCAATTCTGGAAAAGTTTCTTTCTTGGACAAAGAAGCACGAAAAGATATTTCAGATGAATATGACTACCAAAATTCTGGAATGGTCACGCCGGAAAGCAAAAAATCAGCTGGCGGACAAGTTGGTGCTGATTTTATTATTAATGGCAGATTGGATTCTATCGTTCAAGAAGTTGGCAAAGATAAAACTGTATACTACAAGTTAACGTTAAATTTAACCAACATTAAAACTTCACGAATTTCATGGACAGCTCAGAAAGAAATCCGCAAAAAATACAAAAAGAAAACTATTGGTCTTTAATTTTTAGCCTTGAAATTTTTTGCTTACTTTCTATTTTTAATTGCTTTTGCAGGATGCGCTTCTTATCAAAGTAAAGTAGCTCCTGCAAGGTCCTATATTAAAAGCAAAGACTGCCTAAAGGCTCTTGAAGCACTGGAAAAACTAAGCGCTCCCGCCGGAGTAGATCAGCTTGCGCTGCTCATGGAGTACGGCACGGCTCTTCAGATTTGTGAAGAATATACTAAAAGTACTCAGGTCTTTTCACAGGCAGAAAGACTTGCAGATAGCGTAGATTATATTTCAGTATCTGAGGTAGCCAGCGCTACGTTGACTAATGAGGGCATGCTGACCTACAAGGGCGACACCTTTGAGAAGCTGTTTCTAAATGCTTCAAAGGCCTTAAACTTTATTCAGGAAAAAAACTCCGATTCAGCTTTAGTTGAAGTGCGAAGAATGAATCAGAAATTTTCAAAGTATAAGAACGAACAAAGAAAAGACTATGAACTTAACTCTTTTTCGAAATATCTTTCAGGGCTTATTTGGGAATCCACCGGCCAGTATGATGATGCCTGTATAGATTATAAAGACGCTTTCTTTACCGCCGAACATTTTCGCGAGGTGGGCCGCCAAATGCTTGCCACCTGTTGGCAGGCTCGACGAGTCGATGAGTTCAACAGCTTAGCAAAGAAAATGAATGCTACTGCTGACGAAATTAAAGAAGCGAAGGGCAGTAAACTCAATTCTGAACTCATCGTTTTACATCTTCAAGGCTGGGGTCCGCGAAAAGTTGAAAATCCAAATTCGCCTACCTTTCCAATGCTAACGAATGTACCCAGTCAAACGCAGTTTCTAAACGTTGAAGTCTACGACCAATCCTCTGCTCTTATCGGAAGCTACAACAGCTCCTCAATTTACAGTGTCGCTGCCGCCTCCATCTCTTCTTTAAATGCAGACCAAGCTTCATTAATAGCTCGCCGACTTGGCGCTCGAATAACGAAACACGTGGTGGCCGATCAAATTTATCAAAAAGATAAGGCTTTAGGAACGGCCGCGTTAATTTTTATGTTAGCTTCTGAAAGAGCCGATTTAAGACAGTGGTCTTTTCTTCCCAATACTATTCAAGTGATTCGTCTGCCATTAAAACCAGGAAACTATAAACTTAAAATGAGTGGCCTTGATTTCAACAAATCACCTTCTGAATCCTTCAAAGATGTGGAAATCTCTGTCAGTAAACGACAAAAAGTGATTCACATGGTAAGAAGCGTCTTATAGCTACTCCCGCCCCACGATACTTGTTACATAGGGTTTGGAAAATAAGCTTTGTGCAAGACTTTTGACATCATCAACTGTAATTCGATTATATATTCTGTCGATATGTAAATGATCATCGATTTCATTTCCGTAAAAATGATCGAAGGCGATGAGGTTGCAATATGAAGACTTCCTCTGCAATCCAATATCGTTTTGTCCAATAAGATACTTCTTTGCTCGCAACAGTTCGTCTTCAGAAATTCTCGTTGTGGCCAATTTATCAAATTCTTGTTTAAACATTTCTATAGCTTTATTTACTTTATCTGGAGAACACGCAATGTAGCCGCCAAAATATCCGGTCTCTAGGGTTTCCATTTTTATAGGAGAAACTGAATAGGCTAATGAATTTTTATCTCGAAGCTCAATAAACAATCTTCCGCCCTGACCTGACAGCACGGCCTGTATAATTTGAAGAATGTATCGACGAGGATCAGTTAGAGCCAAAGCATTCCATCCGATCATAACATGAGACTGTTCCTTATCTTTTTTTAAGAATTGTTGCTTAATTTCCCTAAGCGTCGGAACTGAAGTTGTCTTTAGTTGGCGGCCCGTATGCTTGAACTCACCCTCAATTTTTTCTACGGCATCTATCCAAAGCTGGCGATCAAAGTCCCCGACTACCGCCACCTGCATATTGTGCGTGGCCTTTAGTCTGTCTAAATTTCGTGTAACTTCATTCAATGTAACATTTTTCAGCGTCTCTAGAGTGCCGCCTTGCTCGTAAGAAAGAATGCTGTTCGGAAACATCATTTCTAAAAACTGGCGTCCGCACAGATACGAAGGATTGTCTTGTTTAGATAAAATTTGTTTTTTTAATATTTCCATCTCTCGATTGAAAATATCTTGTGATAACACGGGACGATTAAGAACTTCTTCTGTTAGGCTAACGACCGTCTTTTCAAAGGCTTTCATGTAATCCACAGACAAACCATTCGTGTTTTTGCCACCGAAAGAATTCAAGCCTGCCGCTGAGTCTTCAATCGTCTTTAAAAACTGCGCCTCTGTCTTGGTTTCAGTTGCGGCCGGCCAGGTGCGCGAAAGCATTTCAGTAACACCTTGTTTATCCGAAGACTCTAGGCGAGCGCCTCCGCCAAAAATAATTTTAGCAGAAACCGTGGGCGTATCTGTAACTTTTTTAAATAAAATTTCTGTGCCCCGTTTGGTTTTATAAAACTCTAACGGGAAATCTGTCGTGCTTTTCACAGCACTAAATTTTATTTTAGGCATTTTTATTTTTTTCACTTTTGTTTTCGGTTTTTTTACAAAAACTTCCTTGGTTTTCTTCCAGGTGTGTGCGCCGTCCCTTAAAAGCTTCAGTTGGTCTTTTAAGTCGTGTCTGCTTAGCATGCTATAATTAGCAGTATTTATGTTAAGATATTTTTTGGCTACCTTGAGTATGTCTGATGGCTGCAGTTGTAGTAGCTTAACTAAATATTTTTGATAGGCGTTGGGGTCTTTCATATAAAAATCTTCGGACCCTATTTTATTAGCTATTCCGTCTACCGTTTCTATAGCATAAAACTGTTCGGAAGAAATATTAACCACGGCCTTTTTTAACTCATCCCAAGTTATTTCTGATTGAATTATTTTTTCAATTTCTATGAATAGGCTTTTAAACATCTCTTGAATATTTTGATCTGTAATTTTTAAACTCACTGCAAAAAGTCCATTGTCCACAGGGTTATATGTAAAAGCCGAAACATTATTAACCAGGGCGTTTTCCAAGCGTAATTTAGAGTATAAACGAGAAGTTTCGCCTTGTCCTAAAATCATGGCCATCACTTCTAAAGCGGGCACGTCCTTGTGTCGCGCATGCGGCGCAGGCCAGGCTATTTGAACTGTAGACTCTGCGACATCTTTTGTTTTACCACTAAAAGCGGGTTTTTTTTGCACAGGCTCTTTTGCTCTTTTAACTTTACTTAATTTAAATGGAGTAAACTGTGAAAAGATTTGAGTTACCTTCCGCTTTGTCTCCTTTAGATCAAAATCTCCGGAAAGAATTAACGTCATATTCGAGGGCACATAGCGTGAGTTATAATAGTCTTTTATTTTCTTTATTGACCAAGATCTTACATTTTTTTCATAGCCAATAACCGGAGATCCATAAGGATGTTTTTTAAATACAGACCTAAACATAAGTTGCGAGGCGGATCGGCCCGGGGAATCAATTCCCATCTTAATTTCCTCACAGACAACTTCGCGTTCGCTGTTAGTTTCCAAGAGATCAAAGGTTGGTTTACCCATCATTTCTGAAATAACATCTATGGCCGTATCAATAAAATTCTTAGAAATTGTGACATAAAAAACAGTTTGATCAAATGAGGTATAGGCGTTGAGCTCTCCTCCAGAGGCCTCTACGGTACCGGCAATTTCTCCTACTTTATATTTATCTGTTCCTTTGAAAACAAGATGTTCGATGAAGTGACTAATTCCCTCTTCTTTTTTTTTCTCATCCGCGCTTCCTGTGCGTACCCACATTTGCACGCTAACAACAGGCGACTTGTGACTGGGAACCAATATAACTTTCATTTTATTTTTTAACGTAAATATCGTTTGCTTCATCCGAGATCCTTATCTATAAGAGGTTCATGCGTGATTCTAGCATTTTACCTGGTAAATCTTTAGGAAAGCAAACGGAAGAAAGTTTTGGAATATATATTCATATTCCTTATTGCTTACAGCGTTGTACCTATTGTGACTTTGCGACCTATGTCCATACTGAAATAATGCCTTCACAAAAATATATTGAGTTAGTCAAAAAAGAGCTTTCTTTAAACAAAAAAGTTTTTCCTTTCCAACAACTCAACACCCTGTATTTCGGCGGAGGTACTCCTAGCCTGCTGCCGGCAGAGCAAATAGTTGATTTAATCACTTCATTAAAACAGAACGATTATGTTTTAAGTAAAAATGCAGAAGTGACAATAGAAATTAATCCGGCCACCATAGATGAACGAAAAATAAATGCTTATTTAGAAAACGGAATAAATCGATTTAGCGTGGGGGCTCAGTCATTTTCAGATCGTTTGTTGAAAATGGTCCATCGCGAACACAACGCCCAGCAAACTATAGAAACACTTAAGCTGCTGGAGTCTTATAAGCTTAATTATTCATTTGATATTTTGTTTGCATTGCCGACACAGACTCTGGAAGAGCTTAGACGTGATCTGGATATTGCAAGCACTTTCAATATGACGCACGCTTCACCCTATTGCTTGACTGTGCCTGAAGGACATCCTCTGTCAAAAGACCGTCCGTTAGACATTGAACAAATTGAAATGTTTCAAATAATTCACCAAACCCTTGTGCAGCAAGGCTTTTATAGATACGAAATATCGAACTATGCCAAGCCTGGCTATGAATCTCGACACAACATGCTGTACTGGACCGATCAACCTTTTTGGGGCCTGGGCCTAAGCGCCCACTCCTATTCAAAGCACACGCCATGGGGAACTCGTTTTTGGAACCCTTCGAATATAAACCTATATGAAAAAGAGCTTTCGCAGCGATCCGTGTCCGATTCTTTCCCCTTAAATGAAAACAACTCTGAAATTCTTGGCATTAGCCAATCATTAACGGATTTCTGCTACACCTCCTTACGTCTATCGCGGGGACTGTCTTGGTCCGAACTGGAGTCCAAATTCGGAGCGTCAACGTTAGAAAAAATTCACTCCATTTCAAAGCCTTTAGTCGATCAGCAGCTTTTGCAGCTTAAAGACCGTTGCTATAGCCTAACAGATAAAGGTGTTTTTATTAGCAACCAGATATTCGAAAAATTCACCTTTCTAAAAGATGATTTTAAGTCTGATTTAACGTAGACTTTGTACATTGACAAACGCCCAATAAGACTCAAACTATAATTTTGTAAGGAGCATGAAGTTATGAATGAAGATCATAAAAATTCGACTGACAATGCAGAAGCCTCTTCTGACATAACAGAAGCAGACAAACTAAAAGATGAAGTTACTAAATGGAAAAATGATTTTCTATATTTAAAAGCAGAGTTTGATAATTATAAAAAACATGCCATTAAAGAGCGATCGGATCTGCTTAGATTTGGTGCCGAACGCATTTCCCGCGACATCCTCGAAGTGGTAGATAATTTTGAACGAGCCCTAGAGATAAAGTTGACGCCTGAAACTGCAGAAAACTTTAAAAAAGGCGTTGAGATGATCGCCAAAGAACTAAAAGATGCCTTGTCTAAGCACGGCATTCAAGAGGTTCCTGCTTTGGGTCAGCCTTTTAGTCCCCATTTTTTTGAAGCAATTAGTTCTGAAGCGACAACTAAGTACGCGGAAGGTTCTGTGTCACAAGTTTTTAGAAAAGCTTATAAGCTTCACGATAAAGTTATCCGCATGGGTCAAGTTGTAGTAGCAACGACACCAAATGGCTCTAGCGCTCAAGACGGGGTGAATTAGTTTGAGTAAAAAAGATTTTTATCAATTACTAGGAGTTACGCGATCATCGAGCGATAGCGAAATAAAAAAGGCTTATCGCAAGTTGGCTATGCAATATCATCCTGATAAAAATCCCGGAAACAAAAAAGCCGAAGACAAGTTTAAAGAAATTTCTGAAGCCTACGATGTTTTAAGCGATCCAAAGAAAAAAAAGAATTATGATCAATTTGGCTCCCCAGACGGAAACCCTTTTGGTGATGCTGGGTTTGGTGGCGGAAACCCATTTGGTCGAGATAGTGGTGGATTTAACTACAGCTATTCAAATCAGGGAGGGGCCGATTCATTTGCAGATTTATTCGGTGATCTTTTTGGTGGCGGAGCAAGCGCCAGGGGCAATCCTTTTGGAGGTGCTGCGGGACGCTCGAGACGACAACAGCGAGGCGCAGATTTGCGTTATACTTTAACCATAACTTTGGAAGAAGCGGCTACCGGCCTTGAAAAAGTTATTCTTTTTGCCAGACAAAAAGGTCCAAAAGAAGAAAATGCAAAGCTTTCTGTAAGCGTTCCTGCTGGAGTCAAAGATGGCCAACGGTTAAAGCTTGCTGGTGAAGGTGATTCGCCGGCTGGCGGCTCGCCTGGTGATCTTTACGTTATCATTGCCTTGCAGCCTCATCCTTTGTTTAAACGTGAGGAATTCGACGTTATCCTAGATCTTCCTTTAAAATACACAGATGCTATTTTGGGTACAGAGATCGAAATCCCTACCCTAACAGGTAAGTCGCAAATCAAAATACCGCCGGGAACATCCTCAGGACAAACCTTGCGATTAAAAAATAAAGGCTTTCCTAAAATAGGCTCTTCGGGGCTTGGAGACATGTTGGTACGTGTTATAGTAGATGTTCCTAATAACCTTAATCAAAAAAATAAGCAGCTTATCGAGGATTTGCAAAAATCTAACGAAGATACTCCTTTAGTTAAGACTTTTAATGAAAAAATAGCTACTCTATTGAAAAACCGATGATAAAGGCGGGTCTATGAAAATTTTTATTAAATCTTTTTATTTTTTCAGTTTTGTTTTGGTGTGCTCATGCAGTTCTGTGCCTATGATTAAAACTCAGAATCGCGGCGCTGAACAGAAAAAAACTGCTGATGCTGTACTGCCGTCTTATGCTGACACTAAAGATTCCGCACAAGATTCAGTTTTACACCGCAGCTCAGAAGTTAATGCAAAAATTAAAGCTATTACTCCTTCCGAATCGTTGTTATCTGCAGAAGCCATGGACGCAGCGGTTATTGCCCCAGCTCCATCGGTGCCCGTCAGCCGACGGATACAGCCAGAATTTCAAACCCGCCAAGTTTCTGATCAATACTTTGAAACTAATAATCGAAAAATTGGAGTTATACTTCCTTTAACCGGCCGAAATTCAGCAATTTCTCAGCGGGCCTTGGCCGCAATACGACTGGGATTTAAAATTGATTCGTCTTCAGATTTTTCATTGGCCTTATATGATAGCCAAGGAAATCCCGAACTCGCGGCCAAGGGAGTCGAGAAGCTTTTACAAGATGAAAAAGTCATTGCTATCTTAGGAGGGCTGGCAGCTCGCGAAGCTTCGGCGATTGCGCAGCAGGCTGAATTTTTTCAAGTGCCCTTCTTTGCCTTTTCACAAAAATCAGATTTAACTGACGATGCTCGTTATACATTTAGAAACTCTGTTACGCCGGCTATGCAAGTCAGTAAACTTGTCGAATACGCTATTACAAAACTGGGTCATAAAAAATTTGCAATTTTAAGCCCTAATGATGCTTATGGAATTGAATTCGCAAACCAGTTTTGGGATCACGTCCTTGCCTACGGTGGAACAATTGTGGGAGCACAAGTTTATGATGCCAAGGAATCCGATTTAACCAGTTATATTCAAAAACTTGTTGGAACTTATTATGTAGAAAACAGACCCGAAGAATATCGCATTCGGATGGACGAAATAAAAGAAAGAAAGCGAAAACAAAATCAGGCTGCCAAAGCCCCTGCTCGCAAAACCCGTGAAAGTGAAAGTAAAGAAAATGTTCTGACGCCGATTGTTGACTTTGATGCTATTTTTATTCCTGACAGCAGTGTCGCTATGGGACAAGCTATCGGATTTTTCAGAGCTGCAGATGTTACGCAACTAACGTATTTAGGTACAAATCTGTGGAACACTGAAGACCTGCCTCGCCGAGCTCATCAAGTCGCCGCCGGCGCAGTAAATCATTTCTATTTTGTTGATAATGTTATTAGTGATGAGCAAAGACGAAGATCTGAGTTCAACGCACTTTTTAATGCAACTTACAAAGAACAGCCTTCCATCATAGAGGTGCAAACCTTTGAATCTGCTCGCATCCTTAGAGACCTTCTGCTGACCGGTGCTCGCGACCGTTATTCTTTAGCCAGCAGACTGCGTGAATTAGGACGAAGACAAGGGGCTTTTGCTGAAATATATATGAACAACTCTAACGAAGTGGTTCGAGATCTCTCCGTTTTGTCCCTACAAAACGGTATTATTGTCCCTCTATAAGTTTCGCACTTTTTTTTAATTCAACTAACCCACTCTTAATTCTTTTGAGTCTTACTCTCTAGATGCACCGTTGGCGCGCATCTTGTAGCTAGTAAAAAAATCTATTCTTACGACATAGAAATTTAAAGTTTTCCACAGGAGCACCCATGACATTAAGCACTCATAAAAAAAATTATATTGAACATAAAAATCGCTTACTTGAACTAAAAGAGCTTCTTTTCAATCAAATGATCTCTCTTAAGGCAGATTTTGATCGTGTGGATAAGTCCAAAGGTGATGAAAGTGATCGCGCCGTAGCACACCAAGAAGAGCATGCTTTTTTAGTCTCTCAAACTCGTTGTAAAAGACAACTTTTGGAAATCGATTCAGCTTTATCACGAATAGAGAATGGCACTTATGGGTTTTGTGAAATTACTCAAGAGCCCATCGAAAAGGCTCGTCTGTTGGCTATTCCATGGACACGCTACAGTATAGAAGGAGCGGAAATTCAGCAGGAAAATTTGAAAAATGATGCGCATAAAATTTATTCTCACGCTTATTAAATAGCATAACCAAAATCTCTGCCGCATGATTCGTCACGGTAATTATTTAATTAAAAATCTTTTTTTGATGACACTAATTTGGTTGCAGTTAATTATCCCCTAAAGTTTGACAGACTTTCAAAATTTCAACTAGATACATTCTAGTGAGGGGGAAATTAGTGAAAAAATCGGTTAAGCATTCTCAGGAGAAGAAGGGCGCGTCCGTAAAAAATACTCGCAAATCTTCTGCTAATGTCGCCCAAGTTATTTTAGCTGACCTTAGTATTATAAAAGAAACTTTATTACTTCAAAAAAGTGAAATTTTAAATCGTAATCAAGAATTCAAAACCGCTCAAACTGAAATTGAAAAATGTCCTGATGAAGCCGATTCAACCGTTCAAGAGCTGAGTAACAATATCTCTATTCACCTGCACGAGCGCGAAAGAAAATCTCTATATTCCATAGACAAGGCCTTGTCTAAGTTTGCAGATAATACTTACGGTCTATGTGAATCTTGTGGAGACCTTATCGGTCTAAAACGCCTTCAAGCTCGACCATTGGCTGTATTTTGTATTTCTTGTATGGAAGAGTCCGAAAACTCTAATCGCCATAATTTATACCTGCAGTAAAATGCCGTTCTTTCTTTCTTTCTCAATGAAGAGAGCTATTTATTGGTGTTTTGCTAATAAGTTTTCTGACACGGATGTCAGTCTATTTTTAAGCCCAAATTAAATCTAATTAGTCTAGAAATCGAAAAACCAGACCTTCTTATTGTTAATACAATTCAAATGTAAACCGAGAAAGTGTTTAAGAAAACAGGAGAACACATGGCATTTGATAATCAGCAAGTTGAAATTCCTCAGACACTTCCGATGTTACCCGTTCGTGATATCGTGGTTTTTCCTTACATGATCATTCCGCTTTTTGTTGGCAGAGAGGCCTCTATTCGATCCGTCGAAGACGCTTTGGCAAAAAACAGACTGATTTTTTTGGCTTCCCAAAAAGATATTACTGAAGAAAACCCTTCTCCTGAATCCATTTACAAAATAGGCACTGTCGCAAAAATTATGCGTATGCGCAAACTTTCTGATGGTCGAGTTAAAATTCTTATTCAAGGTGAAGCAAAAGCGCAGATAACTTCTTTTACTAAAACTAATGGAAGCTTTGAAGTCTCTGTTGAGAAAGTAGAAGATGGCGCCATTTCACAGCAGCAGCCTGAAGTTGATGCTCTGTTAAGAACCGCTAAAGAGTCGATCGAAAAAATTATCGCTTTTGGTAAAGCCTTATCTCCTGATATTTTATTAGTTTTAGATGATGTTACTGATCCAGGTCGCGTGGCCGATCTTATCGCCAGCAACTTAGGAATAAAAGTTCACGATGCTCAAAAAGTTTTAGAAACTCACAATGCTTTTGATCGCCTCTCCCTTGTGTGCAATTTATTACAAGCAGAGTTAGAAATTCTACAAACTCAAGTTCGTTCCCGCACTCACAATCGTGCTGATGATGCTAAAAATCAAAGAGAGCAATTTTTACGCGAGCAAATGAAAGCCATCAAAGGTGAACTTGGCGAAAATGCTGATTCTAAATCCGAAGAGATGGAAGAATTAAGACAAAAAATTAATTCTATTGGCATGCCAGAGCCCGTTAAAATAGAAGCTTTAAAACAACTTTCTCGACTTGAGCGCATGCACCCTGACGCAAGCGAAGCCACCATGGTGCGTACATACCTTGATTGTATGGTCGATCTTCCTTGGAGCAAATCAACTGATGATATCCACGATTTAGCGCGCGCCAAAGGAATTTTAGATGAAGACCACTACGAGCTTCAAAAAGCAAAAGAGCGAGTTCTTGAATTCTTAGCTGTTAGAAAACTAAAAACTACAATTAAAGGTCCTATCCTTTGCTTTAGCGGTCCTCCTGGAGTAGGAAAAACTTCTTTAGGAAAATCCATTGCCCGTGCTATGGGTCGCGAATACTTTAGAATCGCGCTAGGCGGAGTTAAAGATGAAGCCGAAATTCGCGGACATCGTCGTACCTATGTTGGTGCGATGCCCGGAAAAATTATTCAAGCACTTCGTCAATGTAAAACTAAAAATCCTGTTATTGTATTAGATGAAATCGATAAAATGGCCTCAGACTTTCGCGGTGACCCAGCTTCAGCTATGCTTGAGGTTCTAGACCCGGAACAAAATGCAACTTTTCGCGATAACTACTTAAATGTAGATTTCGATTTATCAAAAGTTCTTTTCATAGCGACGGCCAATGTTGTAGAAAATATTCCTGCAGCTTTACGCGATCGTATGGAAATGATCTATATTCCTGGTTACACTGAAAACGATAAGCTTTTAATTACTAAGAAGCATTTAATTGATCGTCAAATCGAAGCCAACGGCATCACTAAAGAGCATATTACTTTTACTGATGAAGGCATTAAGTTCCTCATTGCAGGCTACACTCGTGAAGCCGGCTTACGTAACCTTGAGCGCGAAATCGGATCATTGTGCCGTAAGGTTGCAAAGCAAGTGGTTATGAATGAAAAAACTTTTATTGAAATCACAGCGACCAAAGTTCCTGAATTACTAGGGCCTCCGCGCTTTATGCGCGAAGATAAAATGATGGAATCCAGCATAGGCGTAGTTCAAGGTTTAGCTTGGACTCAGGCTGGGGGAGAAGTTTTATTGATCGAGGCCTTGAAAATGAAGGGCAAAGGTGGCTTGATGCTTACCGGCCAATTGGGCGACGTTATGAAAGAGTCAGCTCATGCAGCAATGTCATATGCTAAAGCCCACATGGATGAGCTTGGGATTCACCAAGAGATGTTTGAAAAATTTGATATTCACGTTCACTTACCAGCTGGCGCTATCCCTAAGGATGGCCCATCAGCAGGGATCACTTTAACCACAGCTTTAGTCAGTTTATTAACGGGAACTCCGGTCAGAAACGACATCGCAATGACTGGTGAGGTAACATTACAAGGTCGAGTTCTGCCGGTCGGTGGAATCCGTGAAAAGTGTTTAGCTGCGCTAAATCTTGGAATCACGAATATTATTATTCCAATGGCGAACGGAAAAGATCTGGAAGACATCCCTCAGGTCTTCAAAGAGAAAATCAATTTTATCCTGGCTGAAAACCTAGATGAAGTTTTTGCGGTAGCTTTTGAAAAATCAGACAGCTTCACCCCAAAAAACACCGGATCAAAAAGAGACTCCAAAAAGCAAAAGCCCAGTACCGCCGCTGCTTAATAGGTTCCAGGTCCTGATTGTGGATGCACAGTATAATAATACAAACAAAAAAAGCGTAGTTAGAAATAACTGCGCTTTTTTACTGTTCAGCCTTTATTCACTGGCCACAAAGTTGACAGGCATAACAATATCTTAAAACGCGTCGCTCTTCTGCCGCTATTTCGCTTTAAATTTCATATTTCCTATAAGTGCAAATATTCTATCGCAAATATTTAGACGATTATTTCCAACTAAAAGCTAATGTAATGTATTTCAGCTGGCCCTGACCTTGCTTTCATATCAGTCGTTGACCAATCTAAACAAAAATCGGGGGATTTTTATGCTTAAAAAAATTATTATATCTGCAATCGCATTTTCTAGTTTAATGGCACTGGTGCCGCAAAAAAGTTATGCTCGAACTTGCTTTGATGTAATGTTAGCCTTTAATTCGAACTGTCGAAGCTGGGGTGGCTCTGCAGAGGCGTGTAACGCTGAGGCAACTAGAGTATATAATAATTGTGTCCGATACGATCGAGCTAATCCACTGCCTGTACTTAACGAGTACTAAAATCCGACTACATATCCAAACTGTTCATCGAGGACGATCCTCTACGCAGTCGATCGTTCTCAGATTCTAAAACTTTAATTAAAGTTTTTAAATCTGAAATTTCTTCTTTAAGTTCTGAGATATGTTCTTCTTTGTCTTGCAGCACTTGGGTGTAGGCTTTTTTTAAATCAGCCAACAATCTGTTCGCGGCAGTAATCACTGATTCACCAGACTCTTTGGAAGTTCCGCTATCTGAAAAACTTTCGCTTTTTAGGGAGGGGCGAGGGGCTTCTGAAGATTGAACGGAACTAACAACGGAGTGGTGTAAGGGAGAGGCTTCATCAGAATCAAGAATCATATAGCGGCCTTCATCTAAACGAAATTCAATCTCGGAGGCTTTAATCTTACGTCTTAAAGTCGAGATACTCACTTTATGCTTATTTGAGTATTCAGTTAAAGATAACCACATTTATGTTCCTCCTTCCTGACTACTCAAGCCTAGCATGGATGAAGGGCTTGTCAAATAGGGATTTGAATACTCTGAATACCTAGTCTTTTAGCTGGCTATTTACTCTGGCTATCCAGTTTTTTTTATGGTTAACTATGCGGAATATGGTGAATATCCACAAAAAAAAGAAGATTGCGCTGGTTCTTAGCGGCGGGGGTATTAAAGCCGCAGCCTATCATATTGGTGTCTGCTTAGCTCTACAGGAAAAGGGTTTTAAGTTTTCTGGTGGTAGCAGAGAAGTTATTACTCTTAAAAAAAATGCGAAGGCGAATGACGAATTGCTGATTGAGCTGTATGTGGGCTCAAGCGCTGGAGCTTTTATCAGTGCTGTCCTAGCTTCAGGACGCCCTATCTCATCATTAATCTCGGCCTTCAAAGTAGGCTTTGGAGTTTCTAAAGAAAAAATTCCTTCGGAAGACAAGATAAAGCCGATTGGCTATCGTCATATTTTTAATGTAAATGCAAAAAGCATGTTAAGTTTTATTCCTGAAGCTCTGCTTCAAAAATCTATTATTTCTGGCGGCCTAGAGGCCATGATTAAAAAGGGCTTTAAACTGAACGGGCTGTTCAATACTAATGGTGTAGAGCGTTATTTGCGTAAGTACATCTTGGATGAAAACGACTTTAGTCGGCTTGGGGTTGAGCTATTCATCGTGGCTACTCAGCTTAACCACTCTCGCAAAACAGTATTCGGTAACTTTGCCGAAGGCTCCAAAACGGATACTCTTAAGCTGGTCAACTACTCAACCATCTCTCAGGCTGTGGCGGCCTCGACGTCTTTGCCCCCAGTGTTTGCGCCGTATCCTATCAAGCGGCCCGATGGAAAAATGATTTATCACTATGATGGAGAAATTCGGGATACCCTGAGTACTCACGTAGCCGCCGACCACGGCGCAGACTTTATCATCGCCTCGTACTCTATGCAGCCTTATCATTATGTTCCAGAGATCGGCTCTTTACATAAGGTGGGCATGCCGTCAATTTTGAACCAGGCGCTGTATCAAGTTTTAGAACAAAAAGTGGCCAAGCATAGACTTTATCAACAGCAAAAAAAAGATGTTTATGTTTCGTTGCAAAAAATCTGCGATGAAGAAAATTTATCATCAGAGCTGAAGAAAAAAATACTATCAACAGTAAAAAAAGATCTCGAACTTAAGCCCGAGGTTGATTATCTTTACATCGCACCAAGACCTCAAGATTATGAAATGTTTTTTGCCGACCACTTTTCTTTAAACGTCGACATTCTAGAAAATATCGTAAAAATCGGTTTCAAGGCCGCCATGGTGGCGACCAAGACTTTAGACTAGCTTAAACTTCTTTCAATCATGGTAAACAGCGGTCCTGAAAATAAACCGACGACGACAATAAAGATCGCCGAAGCAATAACCATTATGGTGGATGCGTAAAGACGATTATCTGAAACATCAGTATCACCCGGCTTCATATACATAGAAACAATTGGGCGCAGATAATAATAAACCGCAATGACCGAATTAAGTATTCCCCACAAGGCCAACCAAATTAGGCCTTCGCTGACCGCGGCACCAAATAAATACAGCTTGCCGAAAAACCCTAATACCGGAGGAAGCCCCGCCATAGATATTAAGAATATTGTAAAACATAAAGCTAAAGCTGGCTGCTTTTTGGCAAATCCAGCTAGTCCATCAACAGTGACAAAATCATTTTCCGATTTTTCAATCATGCTTAAAATGCCAAAGGCACCGATCGACATAACTGCATAGGTCAATAGATAAAACACTACTGCCGTTGCACTGTAAGCTGAATTTGCACTTAGCCCCACTGTTATTAATCCAATAAAAATATACCCTGAGTGAGCCACTGACGAATATGCTAAGGTTCGCTTTAAATTTGTTTGAACCAGAGCTGCCACGTTACCGACAGTCATCGTTAAAACGGCCAGCCATTGAAGTACATCGACTAAATTTTGAGATCCCTGAAAAACTTGTGTCGCTGCAATTCTTAAAAACGCCGCGAAAGATGCGGTCTTAATTGCTGTGGCCATAAAAGCTGTGATTGGAGTTGGCGCACCTTGATAGACATCTGGAGTCCACGCATGAAAAGGAGCAATAGACACTTTAAAACAAAAGCCAATAACCACAAATATAATTCCGAATAAAAACAATTTATCCGCTTGAATAGTTTGCGCCGCTACCTGCATAAGCTCTGCTGTATTTACTGTGTTCGTGCTTCCAAATATAAACGACACCCCATAAAGAAATATCGCCGAAGCAATTGACCCTAAAACAAAATATTTTATGGCTGCCTCTTTAGATAATTTTTGTTCTTGCGACATTGCTGTCATTAAATATAAAGACAGAGACATCAACTCGAGGCCAATAAATACTGTAATCAAATTAATGGCAGAAATAAGGATTAACATTCCCGCAACAGAATTTAATGCCAAAAATATTATCTCTGAAAATTGACGATACGGAGTAGACGGATTTTCATACAGAAGAACTATTCCTGCGGCTGCAGACACGATAGCAATTAATCCCGCCCATTTTGTTAATCCGTCAAATAAAAGCTGGCCATTGAAAATAGTTTGGTCTGAGCCGCCAAAAAGAATTAATAATCCAGCGGCGATACCTAAACCCATCAGCGCGACAACAAGCGTGGTCGCAGGGCTTTGCTCGACGTTTTTATTTAAAACTTTGGTGGTCAGCGGAATTAAACTAAATAAAAACAGAACGATAACCGGAGAAATTAATAAGATGTCCGCTAATCCAATAGAAATATTCATGTTATTTCACCTCTAATGAGTAGTTTTGTTTGTTCTGCAGCAAATGATTTATACTTTGCTTCGAGTAATCCATAATTGTATTCGGAAACAACCCCATCCAAAAAATTAAAATAACTATTGGTAGCATCACGGCAATTTCTCGCTTGGACATATCATGTAGTCTATGCTCTGGATCATGTTCAGAGGCTTTAACTATTTCTCCTGCTGGCCCAAAGAAAATATTTTTTACCATCCACAGCATATAGGTAGCTCCCAAAATCACGCCTGTAACGGCAAATATACTTGCTGTAAAAGAGTATTGATACGCACCCATCAAAATTAAAAACTCGCCCACAAAACCATTAGTCAGTGGAACGGCAATCGAAGACATGGTCACGATAATAAAAAAGATAGTGAAGATAGGCATAGCCGCAGCCAGTCCGCCGTATTTACTAATTTCCCGCGAATGTGTTCTTTCATAGATCATTCCGATCAGCAAGAATAGCCCGCCTGTTGAAATTCCGTGGTTTAACATTTGATAAAGCGAGCCTCCCATTCCATAGACGTTCATAACAAACAGCCCGAGAATGACATAGCCCATATGGGATACAGAAGAATACGCCACAAGTTTTTTCATATCAGGCTGAATCATGGCCACCAGTGCGCCATAAATAATTCCCACTAGGCCCAACGCAATAAATAACCAAGCGTAGTGCGAGCTTGCATCGGGAAATAGTGGTATAACCCAACGTAAAAATCCATACGTTCCCATTTTTAACATTACGCCCGCAAGCACGACTGATCCCGGTGTCGGCGCTTCTACGTGGGCATCGGGTAACCAAGTGTGCAGTGGAAACAGCGGAACTTTAATCGCAAAGGCTACAGCAAAAGCAAAAAACAACAGAGTCTGCGGCGTAAAGAAATCTCCGGCAATAAATGGAATTTCTAATTTGTAAAAATCCAACAAGCTAGCACTAATGGCCCCGCCCGTTACTTCTGGCGTTAAGCGCATCATAAAAATGATCGCCAACAACATCAACAATGATCCTGCCATGGTATAAATAAAAAATTTAACTGTAGCATAAATTCGCCGAGCGCCTCCCCAAATTCCTACGATGAAATACATAGGAATTAATGACAGCTCCCAGAATACATAAAACAAAATTGCGTCCATCGCTAAAAACGAACCCAGCATGGCGGACTGTAAAACAAATAGGGCTACGTGAAAGCCCTTAACCTGTTCACTGATTGATTTCCATGAGCCTAAAATCATGATGGGCATCAATACAGTCGTTAAAATAACCAACATTAGAGATATCCCGTCTACGCCAACAAAATAGGAAATGCCAAACCGTTCAATCCATGTAAACTGCTCGGTAAATTGCAAAGCCGCAGTTGTAGAGTCAAAATCTCTTAACAACAACAATGAGACCGCTAATTGAATTAATGAAAATCCTAAGGCTAGTTCCCTTAAAGTTTGCCTCTGTGGCCAAAACGAAATAACTAAGGCAAACAGCAGTGGCAAAAATATAATTAAACTTAAAATTGAAGAGCTTGCGCCAATATTCATATAACTACCTCATTAATACATACGACAACACAATGATCAGGCCTAAGCTGACGTACATTGCATACTGTTGCATGTTTCCATTTTGTAAAGTTTTAACTAATTTTCCACCATTGGTTGCTACATCGCTAGCAACATGAGTCATGCGATCGATCACATTAACATCTATGTAATACCAAAGATTTCGACTTTGCTTAACTAGCGGGTTAATGATAGCGCCAAAATAAATTTCATCGACGTAGTATTTATTATCAAGTAAATTATAAATAGGCTTTAAAGATTGAGCTGTATTTTCCGCAATGTGTTTTTTCTTTGTATAAACGACATAAGCAAAAATCGCAGAGCACATAGCCAAGAAGACGGAAATTCCCATGAGCATATATTCTTCAGATAACGTGTGAGTTACGGATTGTAGCTCTTCAATAGGTAGTGGTCGAATAACCGGCGCCAACCACTGTTGCCAATAATTCGGAATGTGTCCCATAAATTCTGCGATAGCGTGTGGCACCCCAATAAAACCACTAATTACAGATAGAATACCCAAAATAATTAACGGCACTGTCATTGTCCAAGGGCTTTCATGGGGGTGAATATTTTTATCTACTCGCGATTTTCCCCAAAAAGTCAGCGCCATCAATCTGGTCATATAGAACGCCGTTAATACGGCCCCTAGCGCGCCGGCCACCCAAAGCAATGTATGTCCTCGCGGCGATGAAAACGACTGCCACAAAATTTCATCTTTAGAGAAAAATCCTGAAAAGAACGGAAAGCCTATAATCGCTAACCAACCCAAAATAAATGTAAAATGAGTAACTGGAAGATATTTTCTAAGCCCACCCATTTTGCGAATATCTTGCTCTTCATGCATAGCATGAATCACTGATCCTGAGCCCAAGAACATCAACGCTTTGAAAAAAGCGTGGGTCATCAAGTGCATCATCCCGGCTCCGAAGGCCCCAACACCTACTGCTAAAAACATATAGCCCAATTGCGAAACCGTTGAATAAGCTAAAACTTTTTTAATGTCGTTTTGAACTACACCAATCGTTGCCGCCATTACCGCCGTCGCTGCGCCAACGATAGCTATGACCATCATTGTATTGGGAGCCGCCACAAACATGGGGTTTAATCGAATAATCATGTAGACGCCAGCCGTAACCATTGTCGCCGCATGGATCAGCGCAGAAACAGGAGTGGGGCCTGCCATCGCATCGGGGAGCCACACATAAAGAGGAATTTGCGCCGACTTTCCTGTTGCGCCAATAAATAACATCAACGTCGCCAAAGTCACAGCGCCAAGCCAGCTGGCCTCCATAGTAGTTGGTGCCAACGCATTGAGTTCGTAAAAATTCAAGGTTCCAAAAGTCATAAATAAAATAAACATACCTAACAAGAAGGCCGCATCTCCTACTCGATTAGTAATAAAAGCCTTCATGCCAGCCGCAGCCTTAGCCGAGTCGCTAAACCAAAAGCCGATCAAAAGGTAACTGCAAAGCCCCACGCCTTCCCATCCAACAAACATAGTAACTAGTGAATCGCCAAGAACTAAGATCAACATGTTAAAGACGAAAAAGTTAAGATAAGAAAAATACTTTGTAACGCCTTTATCGTGATGCATGTAACCAATCGAGAATAAATGGATCAAAGCCCCAACCCCGGTGATGATCAACAGCATAATGGAGCTGATTTGATCAACCACGAAAGCAGCATTGATGTTTAAATCGCCCAAGTTGATCCATTCAAAAAAATGAGCTGTTATTCTTCTAGATTCCGCAGGCAAAGCCAGGAGTTCTATAAATAATAAAATTGAACACACAAACGAAACGGTCACTGCTAAAGTGGCTACCGTGCCGGCTATAACGTAGCTTTGCGAACGAAAACGAAATCCATTAATTAAAAATCCCAGCAACGGAGACAACAATAAAACAGCTATTAATATCTGGTGATCCATAAATTTCCTTAGCCCTTTAAATGTTCGAAGAAACGAATGTTAACTTCTTTAAATCTTTTAAAAATAGAAACGATGATGGCCAAGCCCACTGCGGCCTCGGCGGCGGCAATTGTCATTACAAAGAAAACCATGACCTGTCCTTCTGAATTCATATTGTATTTAGAAAAAGCCACAAAACTTATGTTCACGGCGTTTAACATCAACTCAATCGACATTAAAACAACGATTAAGTTTCGTCGAAGAAGAATTCCTGCCATGCCGATGGTAAAAAGAAGAGCGGATAAAACTAAGTAATGATTTAAGCCTATTTCAGAAAACATACTAGTCTCGAGCATGTGTTCCTCCTTTACTTCTAGATAAAGCAACGACCCCAATAGCAATAACCAACAAAAGAACACCCAAAAGCTCAAACCCCAAAATGTTTTTTAAAAACAAATTTTCAGACAAAATTTTTGTGTTATCTGCTCCGCTTGCTGCTTGGGCCGCAATGTCTGCAGCCAGCGGACTTCCTTCTGCAATTAATGAAGTTTTTTGTGTGGTGAAAGTGATTACGCCGACCAACAGGCCTGCTAAAACGCCGACTCCTGCAATTTTGAAAAAGCCTGTTATTTTTCCACGCGAAAAGGCCTGCAACTCACGCTTTAAATCAAACAACATCAAAACCATAACAAACAAAACCATCACTGCGCCGGTATATACAATCAACTGAACCCCAGCTAGAAAGTAAGCGTTCAAAGTAGCAAATAGTGCGGCCACCCCCACCATTGTCATCACAAGCGACAGCGCTGAGTAAATTGGATTGGACATCAGCACCACAGACAGTCCGGCGCCTATGACAACTATACTCAGAAACCAAAACAAAACTGCATCCATCGACATTACTGTCTCCTTACTTCAAAGCCAGGCCGCTCAACCTATTATGTATTGAGAAGCCAGAAAAATAACTGTTGCTGTTAAAATTGTATTAAATAAGGCCCAAGGTAACATGGTTTTCCAACCAATATCCATAAGCTGATCATAACGAAACCGAGGAAGCGTCCATCTTACATGAATAAAAATCCATAAGAAAATGGCAAACTTAATGTTGAACGAAAGAAAGTGAATCGCTGTGTTAAACACACTTGCTGCCGTTTCGTTGCCAAACATGGACAGGCCTGCTGCGTAAACCTCTTGTGTGGTCCAACCGGGAATGCCGTAACCACCAAAATAAAATGTCGTCATAAGGCCGGCTGCAATCATCATGTGTCCGTACTCGCCAATAAAAAACATAAGCATTTTAAAGCCGCCGTACTCGGTATGAAATCCAGCGACTAGTTCTGCTTCGCCCTCGGCCAAATCAAACGGCAATCGATTCGACTCGGCGAAAGCTGCGCAAAATAATAAAATTGCGCCTAGGGGTTGAAAGAAGATTCCCCAGTTGGGAAGAAAGGCTGTTGGGGCGACGAAGTCAAAGCCAAATCCCGAAAATCTCAACGGCCCTTGTTGGGCCACAATCATTTCCGTAAGATTAAAAGTTCCATAAACTAAAATAACTCCCACAATAGCTAGGCCCAAAGCTAACTCATAAGAAATAACTTGAGCAGCGGCACGCATAGCCCCCATTAAAGAAAATTTACTGCTCGAGCCCCAACCCGCCATAAGCATGGTATAAACAGCCATGGCAGAAATTCCTAAAATAAAAACAATTCCTATATTAACTTCATAGCCCTGAATAAGAAATGTCGAATCGCCCACGGTGAGTGGCGTAGACATAGGGATCGCCATAAAGGCCACGGCTGCAGGTATTAAAGCAAAAACTGGTGCCGCATAAAATAAAAATCGATTCCCTTTATCAGGAACAAAATCTTCTTTGTTTAAAAATTTAACGGCATCTGCCAAAAGCTGAACCAAGCCAAGTGGGCCTACGCGATTAGGACCAAAGCGATTTTGAATAAATCCCGATCCGCGCCTTTCTAGCCAAACTAAAATAGGAACCGCCTGCACCATCATCAAAAAAATAAGAACGGTCTTTACTAAGTTAATTACAATTTCAAATGTCGTTGTGCCCATCGAGCTCATACTAGTTTTCCCAATCTAACGCTTTAGATTTAATTTCCCACCATAAACCATAAATAAAAATAGCCAAAAAGATGGCCATTGAGATAAAAACATAGGTGCCTGCGCCGGCGCTGATGAATTCCCTAAAATTAACGGCCCACGGATACATAAAAATAATTTCTATATCAAAAAGAATAAACAAAATGGCGGTTAAATAAAAATTTACAGATATCTTGGTGTCCTTCTTTTCCATCTCTGGAATTCCGCATTCATAAATTTCCATCTTTGCTTCACTGGTTCTTTTGGCTACTCCTCCAATGGCGCGCGCCAAATAGATAAGAATCACGCCAAAAACGGCGATAAAAAAAATGATGAAAATAATTCCACCTAAAGGCATCTTGCCTCCTTCATTTGCTGGCTATTGCAGTACATGTTTTTATTCTTTCAAAAGTATACAAAGCCATCGTTTGAAAACCAATAATTAAGTTGCGGACGTGGCAACTTTAGTAAGTGACGGAGTCACTTTTTTTTGGCAATGTCGAGAATCCACATTATCGTTACACATAGATGTTATACTAAGGCTGTTTTCATGAGCGTAAATATCACCAACAATTTTGCCGCTCCAACATCTGATACAAGTTCAGATTTTGCGCTGAAATCTTCTGCTCGATTATTCGAAGATTGCAATTACCCGCACCGTCTTAGTGAAATTTTGCTGCGCGCTTTGGAAAATAATAAAAAATCTATCCAAGTCACAGGAACTCATTCGCTAACTTCTGTTTGTGCACTGCTGTCTAATACTTTATTTAATGAAAACAATGTCTTGCCGCGCTTAGTTGTGGTTGATAGTTTAGACGTCGCTCAGCGCTTAGCTCGACAATTAGGCTTTTTTCGGCCGGATTTTAGTGTACATTTATGTCCTGCTTTTGATGTTCAACCTTATGCTGGGTTATATCCTTCTCCGACATTATCTTGGATGCGCACTGATTTTTTATATTGGGCTTCTCAAGCCTCTCGCCCAAAATATGAACAAAACCAGCATGTGTTTATTGCAACTATTTCGGGCCTTCTTCAAAAAGCTGCGCCTTTTTATGCTTTTCACAAGCGCTCACATCGATTCGCTTTGGGTAGCGAACTGCCAGAAAAACTTTCGGTTTTTTTCAACTCACTTGGTTATCAAGCCGCCCCCTTAGTCGAAGACAAGGGGCAATATTCTATTCGTGGCGGGATTGTAGATATTTTTTCGACGGCGGAAAAGCATCCCGTTCGCATAGAACTTTTTGGCGATCAGATTGAATCTGTTCGCACCTTCTCTGCGCAAACACAACTCAGCTTACAGAAAAAAGAGTCTTTTCATTTGGCTCCTGTTTATGAATTTGAGCTTAATGATGAAAATCTTGAATCTGTACTTAAGCAATTTCGCGCACAAATGGACTCTCGAAAAATTGATGCGGCAGAAAAGGAAGAGGCCTTACGCTCTATCTCTTTAAAAAATTATTTTCCGGGCAGTGAGTATTTGCTTCCGTATGCTTACGATAAGTTGCAAAATGTACTAGACCATTTTTCTACACCTGTTAATGTTATCTTGCTAGATCCAGCAGAAGTTCACCGTGTCGCAGACGAGTTTTATCAGGAACAGGTTTCTGAGTTTAAATCCTCGGCAACAAATTTATTTCATCCGACGATATCAAGTCTATACGACAATTACGAAAAACTTTCCTGGCCTGCTGATTCGAACAAGATCGAATTTTCAAATTTGTCATACCTAACCGACGAACAGATTTTTGATGAAATTATCGATTATAAAACTCATGCGTTAAGTGATTTTACTAGTTCCTTGTCGCATAAGATTTCAGGTACGCCAGAATGGTTAGAAATAATTAAGTCTAAGTTCGATCAGTGGAAAACCGAAGGCTGTCGCGTCGTCATATCTGTAAAAAATCAAACAAGCTTAGATCGCATAAAAAATATTCTGTCCCAGCTTAACTATTCTTTCGATTTAATGTTGTCAGAGAACTATTCCTGGAGCGAGCACTTTAAGCCTGGATTCAACATTATTCTGGTGCAACGAGACTTGGCCGAAACTGTACAGCTGTTTGAAGAGAGACTTATTTTCCTTAAGGACGATGATTTTTTAGGGAAAAAGCAAAAAGGCAAGCTGACGTCTTCTTACGAAGAGTTTTCTGACAAAGCCAAAAGACTTAGCTTCGGAGATCTTAAGCTTAACGATCTTGTCGTTCACGTTAAGCATGGCGTAGGTGTCTATGAAGGTCTAAAAATCATGAGCATTAGTGGCGCTGAATCTGAATACATTCAAGTCGGCTACAAAGATAAAGATAAATTGTATTTGCCGGTTTATCGCGTAGCACAGCTTCAAAAGTATTCTGGCGCATCTTCTTCGATGACCCTAGATAAACTTGGCGGACAGTCTTGGGAAAAAGTTAAAATAAAAGTTAAAAATCATCTCCGAGACATCGCCTCTGAGTTATTACAACTTTATGCCAAGCGCGCTGAGATCACTCGCCCGCCCTTAAACTTTGACGAGGCTGCTTTTGCTCAATTTGAAAATGCTTTCCCCTATGAAGAAACTAACGATCAATTGCGTGCCATCCGTGAAATTCAGAAAGATTTTTCATCAGATAAGCCTATGGACAGACTGATTTGTGGAGACGTGGGCTTCGGAAAAACAGAGGTGGCCATGCGTGCGGCTTTTGAGGCTGTTTCTAATAAAAAGCAGGTGGCCGTTTTAGCGCCCACTACAGTTCTTACATTTCAACATCTAGAGACTTTTAAAAAACGCTTCCAAGGATTTTCCTATGAAATACGCTCTCTTAATCGTTTCGTTAGCCCTGCTGACGCTAAAAAAACTTTAAAAGAGCTTAAAGAGGGTAAAGTTGATATCCTTATTGGAACCCATCGACTTTTCAGCAAAGATGTTCAGTTTCATAATTTAGGCTTATTAGTTATTGATGAAGAGCAAAAATTCGGAGTCCTTCATAAGGAAAAAATCAAGCGGCTTAAAGTCAATGTCGACACGTTAACTTTGTCCGCTACACCAATTCCTCGAACTTTAAATATGAGCTTTACCGGTCTTCGAGATCTTTCCATAATTAATACTCCGCCGGTGGACCGCTTACCGACACGAACTTTTGTTTCCCGTTTTGATGCTGAACAAATTCGAAAAGCCATCACCGCTGAAATATCAAGAGGTGGTCAGGTTTATTTTATTCACAACCGAATACAATCCATCTATGGAATTGCTGATCAAATTCGTGAAATTGTTCCAGAGGCTCGTATTAAAATTGCACATGGACAAATGGAAGAGCACGATCTTGAGGCCGCTATGCTGGCTTTTTTTAATCATGAAATTGATGTCTTGATCTGTACTGCTATTGTGGAATCGGGAATGGACGTTCCGCGTGCGAACACCATGTTCATCGATCAAGCTCATATGTTTGGGCTGTCACAGCTCTATCAGTTACGCGGTCGAGTGGGTCGAAGTAAAACTCGCGCATACTGCTATCTATTAACTCCTAAAGATAAAAAGCTGGATAAAGATGCCACAGAACGACTTAAAATTATTCAGGACAACTCTGCGCTGGGCTCTGGAATTAAAATTGCCCAGTATGATTTAGAACTTCGCGGAGCAGGAAATCTTTTAGGTGATGATCAGTCTGGACACGTCAACTCCGTCGGGTACGAAATGTATATGGATTTATTAAATGAAGCTCTGGCTGAAGCTAAGGGCGAAGAGCCTGCAGATTATGAATTAGATCCTGAAATAAATTTAAAAATTCCAGCGCTTATTCCTGATAATTATATCTCGGACATTCGAATTCGTCTTAGCTATTATAAAGCTCTGTCTGAAATTAAGTCTCAAGAAGATCTTGATCTGATCGAAAGCGAGCTTACCGATCAATTTGGCGCACTTCCAGAACAAGTTGTGAATCTTATGGGGCTTATGTTAATTCGCCGCCAATGCAAAAATCTAGGCGTGCGTGACGTCAGCGCCGGATTAAAAAACATTTCCCTCATATTCACTGACCGTACGAAGCTAAAGCCTGAAAAAGCTATCGAGTTAACGTTGCGTTCAAATAAAAAGTATTCTTTGACCCCAGATCAGCGCTTAAATATTCGCATGAACACCATCACATGGACAGCGGTTTATGACGAGCTTCAATATCTACTCAGTTTAGTTTAATTAGGCTCTATAACTTCGATTTCCGCTACTCGAGTTTTAGATTTTTTACTGGTCTTGTTATTAGTAATTGCCTTTATGCTTGACCCAGCTTTCAAATTTATTTTTTTAGAGGCCGCAATTTTTTTGTTAGTTGATTTTACTTTGGTCTTTGCTAATTTTTTGCGACTTTGTTTTTTAGATTTCGCAGTTGCTTTTGTTACTTTGATAATTCGGCTTTTGCTTGTAGCTCGGCGTAACTTAACTTGAATTGAGCCCTTTGTAACAGAAATTTTTTCTTCCATTTCGTTTTCTGCGTAGTCTTGTCCTATTTCTTCCATGCTGGTTTTGAGCGCATCATTAAGTGCACCCACCTCGGCGTAATATTTAGTTCCCACCGGAGTTACCGAAAATTCTGGAGTATGAATTTCAGTGCACTCGTTGTTTTCCATGTGCTCACCCGTGGAAACTATCTTGCCTGTGGAAATAATTTCTAATTCTAATCCACATTTAGCATCAACACCTTTAAATATTTTAACTTCTGAATTGGGATAAACTAAAAATTTTGCTTTATAGGGTGCAGTTGCAATTATTTGTTTTATTTCATTATCGCCAGTTTGAACAATGTCTCCAGTATTTAAAGTCGATGCCTGAATGATGTTCGCCGGACTTAACGAATCCTGCACTATCTTCTCTTCATTTTCATCGATATGCTCAGCCAAGTTTTCTAAGTTTTTAAAAAAAGTTTGGCCTGGTTCACAATATACGGCTGCGTTTGCCAAGCTTGGGCTGCTGAAAGCTAATAATGCAGCTAAGAAAAAATGTAACATGATCATCCTAAAATTCGATCTTTAATCCAACGCCAAATGCTTCGCTGCCAAGATTTCCTTCGCCGGGTGTGTTTTGATCTGCTGATACCTCGGCAGGTTCGGCATAGGAAGTATAGAAAACATCAATGTACGTGTTTTCTAATCCTGATGATCGAAGCGCCTCTTGTCTGGAAGACGGATCTAACTTATCTTCAATCCAATTCAGTTGAAATAGCATTCCCACCTTATAATGATAATTCATTTCTGAAGTAAAACTTTCTTCCAGCGGTGATCCGCCTGACACTCCGACTTCATTCCAGTCAATAGTGTGAATTCCAAACTGACCATAGGGGGCCACATAAGGCTGAGAAAATAAATTATCAAGCGTAATGTTTAGCGCGAATTTACTAATGGCTGCCGTAATCTCAGATCCTATAGCTTCGCTGGTAGCTGTTCCTTGGGAATAGCCCACAATGGCTGCTATAGACCCTAAAACAAAATTATACTTTACTCCGAATTCGCCGCCAACCAGGGGAATTTCCTGATTGAAAAACTCATCGTAAAAACTGTTGTTAATAATTGAATAATAATTTATCGGATAGAACTGCTCAAGATTAACGGAGAACCATGTTCCCCAGCGGCTTCGTCGCTCGCTGTAAGATAAAGTATAATCTATCGGTCTTTCTAAAACAACTTGCCCGTCGCCAAGCTGTGGTTGCTCATCAACAACTTCACTGATTGTATTGTCTGTAGTTTCGTCTACAAAAGAGTCTTCAAAAGTGCTTTCAAAACTAAGGTCGTCTTCGATGTTGGTTGATGTTTCAAAAGAAAGGTCTTCTGTGGCCAATTCATCTTGAGCCATTGCGGCGTTGACCATCGTGATCGCAAATACAAAAATTAAAAGTCTTTTAAACATATTCTTCTAGTGTAGCTGGGAATATTTTCAGAGAGGATAAAATAGTATAAAACTCATCATAGTTTCAAAAAAAAAGACCAAGGTGCTAGGACCTTGGTCTTAATAATTTTTCAACTTACCAATACTAATTCGCCAATGTAATCGAGCTCTGCGCTTTTTGAATATTAGTTAAAGCCAATTCAAACTCGTCGTCTGTTAGATTTTGATTAACAAGTTTAGCTTGGTTAACTGTGATTGCTAACTTGGCATCGTCAAGATTAACTTCTTCTTTGGACTGAACGAATTCAGCTAAAATGTTTACGCCGGCAGAGTTAACTTCGCAATAGCCCCAGCTGATCACAAACTTCTTCGCGATATTGGTGCCGGCTTCGGTAAACTTCAAAATTCCAGTTCCAAGGCTTGCGACCATCGGAATATGGCCTGGTAAAATCTGACGCTCGCCGGATTTTGCAGGAACTGTAATTTCTGTAATTTCCTGATCAAAAATAATTTTTCTTTCAGGTGTTAATAAACTGAGTTTAAACATAATTAAACCTGTAATTTTTTAGCTTTTTCTACAGCGTCTTCAATTGTTCCAACCATATAGAATGCCTGCTCTGGTAAAGCGTCATGCTTTCCATCGATAATCTCGCGGAAACCCTTAATAGTGTCTTTAAGATCTACGTACTTACCTGGCATGTTGGTAAATTGCTCAGCAACGAAAAACGGCTGCGCCATAAAACGCTGGATACGACGAGCACGACCAACGACGGCTTTATCATCTTCTGATAACTCATCCATCCCTAAGATGGCGATGATATCTTGAAGTTCTTTATAGCGCTGTAATAACGCCTGTACATCACGAGCCGTTTTATAGTGCTCTTCACCCACAACTAAAGGATCTAAGATCCGAGACGTTGAAGTCAACGGATGTACCGCTGGGAAAATACCTAAAGCTGCAATTTCACGATCTAAGTTAGTTGTTGCATCTAAGTGAGTAAATGTTGTTGCCGGTGCTGGATCTGTATAGTCATCCGCTGGTACGTAAACCGCTTGAACTGAAGTGATAGATCCATTTTTAGTTGAAGTAATGCGTTCTTGCATCGCTCCCATTTCCGTCGCCAAGTTCGGCTGATAACCCACCGCCGAAGGAATACGACCAAGTAAAGCAGAAACCTCTGCGCCCGCTTGAGTAAAACGGAAAATATTATCAACGAAGAAAAGAACGTCTTGTTTTTCAACGTCACGGAAATATTCTGCTACAGTTAAACCCGTTAAAGCTACGCGCGCACGGGCTCCTGGTGGCTCATTCATTTGTCCGAAAACCAGCGCTGTCTTTTCGATAACGCCTGATTCTTTCATTTCCATCCAAAGATCATTTCCTTCACGAGTTCTTTCGCCCACGCCCGCAAACACCGAGAAACCTCCGTGCTCAGTTGCGATATTACGAATTAACTCTTGAATAAGAACCGTTTTTCCAACGCCGGCTCCGCCGAATAATCCAATTTTTCCACCCTTAGCATATGGCGCTAAAAGATCGACGACTTTAATTCCAGTTACCAAGATTTCGGCCGAAGTAGCCTGATCTTCAAACTTAGGAGCCGCTCTATGAATAGGCCATTGCTCTTTTGTGTTTACCGGGCCCGCTTCATCTATGGGCTCGCCGATAACATTAATAATTCGACCTAAAACTTCGCGACCCACTGGGGCCATGATCATATTTCCAGTATACGTTACTTCAGACCCACGAACCAAGCCTTCGGTTGCATCCATAGCAATTGTACGAACAGTGTTGTCACCTAAGTGCTGAGCTGTTTCTAATACAAGATTTCCCTCTTTATCAGAAATAAACTTGTTTGTTACTTTTAAGGCGCCATTGATCGGAGGAAGTTGTCCACCTTCGAACTCAACGTCGACCACCGGACCTGTTACTTGTTTTACTTTTCCTTTTAACATTTCATACCTCTGTAGTTAATTTCTTTAAATATTATTTCTTTTCTACTTCAATGCTTCTGCGCCGCTGACGATTTCAATAAGCTCTGTGGTGATTTTCTCTTGTCGTGCTTTGTTGTACGTTAAAGTTAATTTATTAATCATCTCTTTGGCGTTGTTCGTTGCATTTTCCATGGCCGTCATGCGGGCACCATGTTCAGAAGCAACTGATTCGCTCATGGCTCTATACATTTGAAGATTAAAATTTTTCTTCAATAGCTCTTCTGTGATTTCTTCCGCGGAAGGATCAAAAAGAATGTCCTTAGACTCTAAAACTTTTGATTGATCTGCGGCCGAAGGATCTACTTCGATGGGAAGCAGTGTTTCACAAGTCACTTCCTGAGAAATTGCAGATTTAAATTCATTATAGATCATACGAATTTCATCGTAGTCGCCATCTAAATAATAGTTAATAAGGCTTTCGGCAATGCCCTTGGCCATATCATAAGAAATGTCTTTATCTAGTTTTAAAAAATTTTGTACGCCTTTAATTCCACGACGACCAAAATAATCTAATCCACGACGACCAATAAAAATAAAGTCTAACTTGGTTACTTGATTAATTTTTTCATTATAATATCGCTCAGCAAATTTATTAATGCTTGAGTTAAAGGCGCCGCATAGACCACGATCAGAAGTTAAAACAACAAGCAAAACTTTATTTACTTTTTCTTTTCTTTTCATCAGCGGGTGCGAAACTTTTTCTGCCGCAGCAATATTTGTTATAACCTTTTTCAAGGTCACCGCATAAGGGCGCATATTAGTTATGTTATTTTGCGCCTTTCGAAGCTTCGCAGCCGACACTAGCTTCATCGCCTTAGTAATCTGCTGTGTATTCTTCGTGCTATCTATTCGCGCACGTATATCTTTTAAACTTGCCATCGGGCTTTTACCTTTTTGTCGTCTTACTTAGACGGTTTAAAAATTGCGCCAAACTCTTTTAATGCATTGGTCAGCTCTTTTTTAAGATCATCTGAAACAGTCTTCTTCTCAGAGATCTCTTTTAAAATTGCAGAGTATTTTTGTTTTAAAAATTCCGTCATTTCTTTTTCATAACGATTAACATCCGACTCTGGAATCGAATCAACGTATCCATTAGTGGCTGCATAAACCATAACGATTTGATCTTCGACTTTAAGAGGTTGATACTGGCCTTGTTTTAAAACCTCAACCAATCGACGACCACGCGCCAATTGCATTTGTGACGCCTTATCTAAGTCTGACGCGAATGCGGCAAAAGCCTCAAGCGCGCGGAACTGAGCTAGCTCAAGCTTGATCGAACCCGCAACTTGCTTCATGGCCTTAATCTGAGCCGACCCGCCCACGCGTGATACTGACTTACCCACCGAAATTGCAGGACGAATACCTTTGTAAAACAAATCACTCTCTAAGAAAATTTGTCCATCAGTAATAGAAATTACATTTGTAGGAATGTAAGCAGAAATATCCCCCGCTTGTGTTTCGATAATTGGAAGAGCTGTTAAAGAGCCCGCCCCTACCGCATCAGACACTTTTGCCGAACGCTCTAACAAACGGCTGTGAAGATAAAACACGTCTCCAGGATAAGCCTCGCGGCCTGGCGGACGTCGCAATAATAAAGACATTTGACGGTAAGCTTGCGCTTGTTTTGTTAAATCATCGTAAATAATTAATCCATGCATACCATTATCGCGAAAGTACTCTGCCATCGCGGTTCCTGAATAAGCAGCTAAAAATTGCATCGGTGCTGGTTCAGAAGCGCCCGCCGCAATAACGGTTGTGTACTCCATCGCGCCGGCAGCACGTAATTTTTCAACAATCAAAGAAACCGTAGATTGTTTTTGACCAATGGCTACGTAGAAGCAATGAACGTTTTGGCCTTTTTGATTAATAATAGTATCGATAGCAATGGCTGACTTACCTGTTTGACGATCGCCAATGATAAGCTCACGCTGTCCGCGGCCAATGGGAATTAAAGCGTCGATCGCTTTCAGGCCCGTTTGCAAAGGCTCGTGAACTGATTTTCTATAAACGATACCTGGTGCCTTTAGCTCTACGATACGGGTCTGCTTTGCGTTGATAGGGCCTTTTCCATCTATTGGATTTCCCAAGGCATCAACGACACGGCCTAATAATTCTTTTCCTACCGGAACAGAAACAATCTGCTTCGTTCGCTTAACAGTATCGCCTTCTTTAATTTGTCTGTCTTCTCCAAAGATAACCACACCAACTTGATTGGCCTCTAGGTTTAATGTCATTCCTTTTACGCCGCTAGAAAACTCAACCAACTCTCCGGCCATTACATTTTCTAATCCATATACACGTGCGACCCCGTCACCAACAGATAAGACACTTCCAGTTTCAGCTACTTCAGTGTTTTTACTGTACTTAGCAATTTGTTCTTTAAGAACTTTACCGATCTCATCTGCTCTGATTTGCGCTTCCATTTATAGTCCTCTTTTCATTAGTTCTTCTTTTAAAGTTTTTAATTGTGTATTTATTGAATCGTCCAGCGTCCATCCGCCCACTTGTACCTTGTAGCCCGCAATCAAGCTGTCATCTTTTTCAAACGAAAGCTCGATCTTGCGACCTAGGTTTTTTGAAACAGCCGCTTCCACTTGCTGAATGTAAGAGGGCTCAAGCAGGGTGGCAGAGAAAATTTTTCCCTTAGTAATTCCCGCGGCCGCTTGGACCTGGGTAGAATATTCTCGAGAAATTTCACTCATTAGGCCCATGCGATTTTTATCTATTAATAACGCCATAAAATTCAAAACTTCCGGGGAAACTTTTCCTTCTAAGGTATTTTTCACTGCAGCTATTTTGTCTTGATTCAAGTTAAATGGGTTTTCAAAAAAAACCATTACGCTTTTATCAAAAGCTTTGGAAATTTCCATAAGCTGCGTGGCCACTTCTCCAGATTTTCCATTTTCATAAGTCACATCAAAAAGCGACTTAGCATATTTAACTGCTACAGTATTTGATTTCATAAACTCACCTGAGCTTTTGTATTAGAGATTTCCTGCAAAAATCTTTTTTCAGATTTTTTAGAAACCGTCTCCGCAGAGTTCTTTATCGTGTTTTTAGCCAATTCCATCGATGAATTAATGATTTCTTCGCGAATTTGATTTTTAGCATTATTAAGCTCGGCGCCCACAATAAGATGTGTGTCCGCTTTTATTTTTTCTGCCTGTGTTTTTGCCTCTTGAATGACTTTGCTTTTTAAAGCCGCGGCGTCGGCATGGGCCTTGGCAATTGCGTGATCTTCGCTGCTCTGCAAATTTTGAATACGTGCTTTAATATCGGCAAGCGCAAGCTCGGCCGCTGCCTTTGCTTCCGCTGTTTTTTGAGCTTGTTCATTGTAAGCCGCATAACGCGTCTTAAATAATTCAACGATCGATTTTCTAACGGCAAAGAAAATTATGACAAGCAAAACTCCAAGATTAATAACCTGGAAGCCTATTTCTTTAAACGGAATATGGTCATCGCCGTGCGGACTTGCAGCCCGAGCGATGGAAAAAATTAGCACACTTAATAGAACAGAAATTAATTTTTTCATTATGCCTCGCTGCTTTCAAGTTTTTGCGTTAACTGCTGAGCGATGTCTTGAGAAATAGTTTTAACCTGATTTGCTGATTGACTAATTTGTTCGGAAATTTCTTTGCGAGACTTTTCAAGCGTTTGCGCAGAAATGTTTTTCGCGTCTTTAATCAAAACCTCTGTGGTCTTTTTAGCCTCTTCGTTTTCCGTGCTGTAAATGCTTTTGATCTTGTCATTCACCTCGCGCGCCTTAGATTGAAAGATAAGGTTTAGATTTTTTGTTTCCTCTATCGTTTCTTTGGCTACGCTTTCTGCGCCTTTAGTTTTTTGCAGACGCTGATCGTAAGCCTCAAAGTACGGATTAAAAACAACGATTGTTAAAAATGCTATTGAAATTGCGAAAATAAAAAATTGAAGTATAGCCGACTGATTGGCTCCAAGTTGCTGAAGTATTTCCATAAGTTCCTTCTATAAATTCGGTGCTCCTTGGATATCTTGTTCTATTTTAGAGGTCAACCCTTCATTTCTGATGGGGTCCGGACTGCTGAAAAGCATAGAGCAAAATAGATTTTTTGCTCTTTTCCTTGGCCTTATCGATTAATTTTTTCGTAGATAGCGTTAAGCTGCTCATCGCTGTAAAAATGGATCGTTAAATCCCCTTTTCCTGATCGATAATTAATTTGCACCTTAGTTCCTAAGCTTTTTTGAAGCTGATCGGACAGCTCTTTAGCCAAGCGCTGAGACAGATCCGTTTTTAAAGGGTCTGCAGCCGTGGCATCTGCTTTATCAAGATTTTCTGCATCAAACTGCTGTGACTTAATTAGTGACTCCAGTGCACGCACAGACATTTGTTTTTCTATAGCTGCTTTTGCCAACTTTATTTGTGCTTGCTTAGAGGGCAGCGCCATAAGCACCTTGGCGTGTCCTACTGAAAGTATTTTCTTAGAAACCATTTCCTTAAGTTCATTGGGAAGGGCGATAAGCCTTAAGGCGTTGGCAATGGTTGATCTCTCTTTGCCTACTTTTTCAGCTACTTGTTGTTGAGAGAGAGAGAACTCCTGCATAAGCCGCTGATAAGCTTCTGCTTCTTCAATAGGATCTAAGTCTTCTCGCTGTACGTTTTCAATAATTGCTAACTGCAAAGCTTCGGGGTCAGAAATATCTTTTAATATAACTGGCACCTCGTGAAGGCCGGCTACCTGAGCCGCTCTCCACCGTCGTTCACCAGCTATAATTTCGTATCCTCCTGCTGTGCGCTTTCGCGCCACTAGGGGTTGAATAATTCCATTTTCTTTTATGGAAATAGAAAGCTCTTCGATGCTTTCTTTGTTAAAAGTTTTTCTTGGCTGATAGATGCCAGGAACTAATTTATCTATTGATATATTCCAAATTCGGCTTTCCGCCGCAGTAACAACCGTGTTTTCACCCACCGGCGAGTTCTTCTGCTGAGTGGACGTTGGTTGGGTATTCATTTTTTGAGACTGATTCGCAGTTGCTTTTTCATTAGTGGAAAACTCAGCGCCCCCTAGCAATGAGCCAATACCCCGTCCCAATCTTTTTTTGTTTTGAAAATCTTTATTATTTTCCATAATTTATATTTCCGCCATAGCTGATGTAGTTTGCTGCTTAGTGGTCGTTCGTTCCAAGATTTCTCGACCAAGCTCTAGGTACATCAACGCACCAATTGATCGTGGATCATATCCAAAAATAGAAACTCCGTGGCTAGGCGCTTCGCTAAGCCGAACATTTCTTGGTATAATCACAGAGAATACTTTGTCTTTAAAGTGTGTCTTGATTTCCTCTACGACCTGGTGGCTGAGATTGTTTCGTTTATCAAACATAGTTAAAAGAATGCCTTCGATATTCAAATTTGGATTTATGCTCTTTTTGACTAGTCCCGCTGTGTTTAAAAGCTGACTTAGCCCCTCTAAAGCGTAGTATTCGCACTGCAGTGGCACCAAAAAGCTGTTAGCGGCTGCTAGCGAGTTTAAGGTGAGTAGTCCCAGCGATGGTGGACAATCAATTAATACGTAATCGTACAGACTTGAGGCCTGGCTGATGGCTGTTTTCAAACGAAATTCTCTTTGTGGCATATCCACAAGCTCAATTTCTGCCCCTACTAAGTCAGGATTGGCAGCTGCTATCCATAAATTTTCTTGTGAAGTAGGAAAAACAACCTCTTGAAGTGTGTTTTCGCCAATAAGAACATAGTATATACTTTTGTTTTCAACTTCGTGCTTTTTTATTCCTAGTCCGCTCGAGGCATTTCCCTGCGGATCCATATCAATGACTAATACTCTTTTGCCGAGCTTCGCCAGAGCTGAGGCCAAATTAACTGTTGTGGTCGTTTTTCCCACTCCACCCTTTTGATTCGCTACACATATTATTTTTATCATAAGAATCCTTTTTATCTTGGTGCAACCAAGCAATTATTTTATTAGACCCATCAATCATATAAACACTTCGCCAATGTTCAAGATTTTATTTCAGTTTTAACGCGCAAAAACCGATGTTCTACGTGGAACATATGAAAAAATACCTTATATTGGCCCCTTTTTTAATAGTCTTAGGCTTTTTATCGCTATCCTGCGAAAAAAAGAATCCCGCTCCTGAGCTCGAAGACTTGATTTACATGGACCTAAAACAAGAGCTCGACATTAGCACTAAGCAAGAAGCAGATATCGCCAAACAAGTTCTTGTCGACACCCAGAACTATAAAAAGGTGCTTCCTCAGTCAGGCCAGTCTACGCCCTTAAGAAACAAAATGAGCGGTTCTGAAAACCTGCTCGAAATTGTTCGCCAGCAAAAAAAGTATTTTGAAATTAAGCTCGAACAGCGGCGGCGCTACGTGCGACAGCGCTATTTAGAAAGCTTCAAAGAGGGTGGTCGACCGTGGCCGGACACAAAGGAAATTGATGATTATCGCGTGCGAATGAAACTGCAAAGAAGTAAGTTCACCAAAGATGCAGAGGCTGTTCCACGTGGAACAAGCGACACAAAACATACATCTAAGGCTGACAAAAAAGAAAAGTCAAAAAAATAATCATTGAGATTTTTTAATACAAAAATATATCTGCAGTTATATAAGTATTTGTAATCTATTAATAATACAAAAACAGATTTTGATATTGCTAGATTTGGGCTGAAAAACTTTTAGATTTTATGTGTATAATTAAAGCCTGAACAGCCGATGGATTAACTCCACTAATTCGTTGTGCTTGGGCTATGGTTAGCGGCTTCACTCTATTAAGTTTATCTGTCTCTTCGCGCGAAAGCCCTTTGATATCATCGTAAATAATATTTGCTGGAATTTTTAAGGACTCTAAAGCCTTGCTCTGCTGTATAACATCCAGCTGCTTTTTAATATATCCGGAATATTTTACTTCTATTTCGACAGCATCAGTGATTTCCTCTGGTAAATCGACGTCTAGGCCCAGGGCTGCTAAATTATGATACGCAATTTCAGGTCGTCGCAAAAACTCTTCGGCTGTTGCCGGTTTTGCCAACGGCGCACTTCCCATATTAACAATTCTTTGGTTGGTCTCTGCGTTGGGATAAAAAACCTGCCCGCGCAGATACTGATGAAAATCTTTTCTTCTGTCTTTAATCAGTGAAAGCTTGTCTATATCTTCCTTAGAAACTAATCCCAACTCTGCGGAGCGCCCCAGTAAACGATCAATGGTGTTGTCTTCACGCAAAACTAAGCGGTGCTCGGCGCGCGATGTAAACATACGATAGGGCTCGCGAGTTCCCTTGGTCACTAAATCATCAATTAATACGCCGGCATAAGCTTCGTCGCGCCCCAAAATAAAGGGCTCCTTGTTAAGTACAGATCTAACAGCATTAACGCCCGCCAAAAATCCTTGCGCCGCGGCCTCTTCATATCCGGATGTACCATTGATTTGGCCTGCCAAAAATAAATTTTTTAACGTGCGCGTTTCAAAATGATGATGCAATTGCGTAGGCTCAATGTAGTCATATTCAACGGCATAGCCATATCGAAGGACCTTTACTTTTTCTAAACCCGCAATTGTTTTCAAAAACTGATCTTGAACATCAGCCGGCAGCGAGGTCGAAATTCCCTGCAAATAAATTGAATCGGTATTTAAGCCTTCAGGCTCTAAAAATGTTTGGTGTGAAACCTTGTCTTTAAAGCGAGTAATTTTATCTTCAATACTTGGACAGTATCTGGGACCTGCCCCCTCAATAACGCCACAAAACATCGGAGACTTGTCTAGATTCTGACGAATAATTTCATGAGTTTTCTCTGTGGTGTGCGACAAATAACAAAGAACCTGGGGTAAATAAAATTTTTTCTCTGACTTATAGCTGAATGGATAAATTTTTTCATCTCCGGCCTGAGGCACCGTTTTGCTCCAGTCGATACTGTTTTTATCTAAACGCGCCGGCGTTCCTGTTTTTAGTCGTTGAACCTGAAATCCATATTCAGCCATTTGGTCTGACAAGCCAATAGATGCCTTGTCTCCTATGCGACCTCCTGCTTTTTGCTCCAAACCAATATGCATGACTCCGTTCATAAACGTGCCTGTAGTTATAATTGTTCTTTGCCCACAGATTTCGGTTCCGTCTTGCAGAACAACGCCCATGCAGACCCCGTTAGTAATTATTAATTTTTTAACTTCCGACTCTATGGTCGTTAATTGCGGCGCGCTTAAAATAATACTTTTTTGAATATATGAGTAAACATGTTTATCGTTCTGAGTGCGTGTACCTCGAACGGCGGGACCGCGACTGGCATTTAATCTTTTAAATTGTATGCATGATTGGTCAGCAGCTGTACCCATCTGACCGCCTAAAATATCTATCTCTCGCACCATGTGTCCTTTGGCCAAACCGCCAATCGATGGGTTACATGACATGTATCCGATGCGCTCAATATTGGTC
Organism: Pseudobdellovibrionaceae bacterium; assembly: GCA_022843825.1. Taxonomy (GTDB): domain Bacteria; phylum Bdellovibrionota; class Bdellovibrionia; order Bdellovibrionales; family Bdellovibrionaceae; genus Pseudobdellovibrio. The sequence goes on along the minus strand of JALHMX010000013.1, from coordinate 36,112 downwards.
GTTACCAGCAAAGTCTTTAGCCCAAGCCGTGAAGAGGCCAAGCACGCTTCGATTCCCGCGTGTCCCGCTCCTACAACAATTATGTCAAATGCCGACTTCATTTTATTTTCCTAAGCAAAACTCTTTAAATACCCGATCTAATATCTGATCGTCATAGACATGACCTAAAACCTTTTGAACCGAAAATAAAGCTTCTTTTAGGGTCTGTGCAATAAATTCAGATCCTAACCCGGACTCCAGCTCCTCAATGCTTTTAGTAATGTTTTGACTAGCTAAGCGCACCATTTCTGCCTGGCGAGCAGAGGAAACAATCGCTGTGTCCAGAAATGTCAGACTTTCAAATTGATTCAGGATCAACTCAAGAATTATTTCTCTATTCTCTGTCTGAAAACTTGAAACAAAAATCAGCTGCTTTTCGGGGTCAAATGTGGGCACCAAACTTTTTGTCTTGTGGGCTACTGCTTTCAAAATCTCTGACTTAATGTCCGAATTAACTAAATCGCTTTTATTACACAGAATAACGAATTTTTGATTTTTTAAATGCTGTAAATTTTTTTCTAAATCTTCAACCGAGCTTTCAGTCGAATCCAGAATAAAAATGTTTAAATCCGACTTTTTAATTTCATCTAGGCTACGACTAACACCGATTTTTTCTACAACGTCTATTGTTTCACGAAGTCCTGCCGTATCTGATATAGAAAACAACATTCCCTTATGTTGGGTATGAGCCTCAATAACATCTCTGGTCGTTCCTGCAACATCTGTAACAATCGCTTTATCGGATGAAACTAAAAGATTCAGCAAGCTTGATTTGCCTACATTTGGTTTTCCTAACAAAGAAACCTTCAAACCATGTTTTATAATCTGTCCTTGGTTAAAGTCCGAATGCAATTTTTTAAGTCCGTCATTAAGCTCTTTAAGCTTAAGAATCAGTTTGTTGTTATCGATAACATCTAAACCTTCTGTTGAAAAATCAATAGACGCTTCAATGTGCGCTAAACACCAGGTTATTTCTGACTCCATCTGAGTAAAAATTTTTGACGTCTTTCCCTCAAGTTGCCGCAATGAAACCTTGGCGGCGCTTTCGCTCTGGCTCTCGATTAATGATAAAACGGCTTCAGCCTGGACCAAATCAATCTTATCATTAATAAACGCCCTAAAAGTAAACTCTCCGGGCTCTGCCTGGCGCGCCCCTAGCTCAATAATTCGATCTAATATTTTTTTAATTATAGCAGGGCTTCCATGGCAGCTGACCTCAAAAGAAGGCTCTCCGGTATACGAATTTTTACCTTGAAAAAAAGTGGCTACGACCTGATCTATTTTTTCCTGATCTGCATCGTATATATACGTTAAATAAGCTCGGTGAGATTCAATATTATCTTTTAGTCGTGGGCACAATTGTTTTAATATACGAAGAGTGTTGGGGCCGCTTACGCGAACAACAGCAATTGCTGACCTCCCCAATGGTGTGCTTAAAGCACAAATGTCATCACTTTTAATATCATTAAAATTCGTCAGCATTCACTTCGTTTTTTTCTATCTCTTGATTTTTTGCAGGGAAAATTTTAATTTTTTTATAAAGCCCATCACCTAATGATCTGCTTTTTATTCGAATATCTTGTGCCAAGTATTGATGAACTACTTTTCTCTCGCGAGGAGGCAGGGCCCGATAATAAACCGATTTGCCTTGCTCAAGTGCGATTGTTTTCAAGTGTTCGGCTCTTTCAATAAGCGAGGCCTCTGCTTCACTTCTAAAGCCCCCGCAATCTACAGACACATTGGTCACAACATCTGGAAAGTTATGCTGAGTAACTCGTTTAATAATTAATTGAAATGCATCAAGCAGTTGGCCCTTGTGGTCTTTTAACAATTCCTCGTCAGCGCCAGAAAAATCTATCTTAACCTCTGTTGCCTCTTCTTTTTTCTCAATATCAAGGTTGTAGGCCAGATCGAATCCACCCTTTTCTAAGATTCCTGTTAGCGTGTCCTCTATAAGAGCATCTAGATCTGCTTTTTTATTTCCGCCAAAAATTTTACTTAAAAATCCTGCCATTATTCCCCCTAAACTATGCGTTTTTTTGTCTTTTATCTTTTAACATGAAATATTGTTGAGTTGCTCCGAACAGCGCGCTTATAAAGTTGTATAGCGTTAATCCGCTCGGTAAAGTGACCAGAAACAAAGTAAATATGATCGGCATAAAATTTAAAATTTTCTGCTGCATTGGATCCATGGTTGTAGGCGTAAGCTTTTGTTGAAAGTACATAGTAACGCCCATTAAAATAGGTAATATAAAGTACGGATCGTAGGCGCTAAGATCTTTTATCCACCAAATAAACGGCTGATGATAAAGTTCTACACTAGTGCTGATAGTCACAAAAAAAGCAAAAAATATAGGAATTTGCAAAAGCATCGGCAAACACCCACTTAGTGGGTTCGCATTATTTTGCTTCATTAAATCCATAGTTTCTTTGTTGATGCGCATGGGATCGCCCTTGTAGCGCTCTTTTATGGCGTCCATTTTAGGCTTAATTTTCTGCATAGCCTGCGCAGACCTAAAAGACATAATATTAAGAGGAAGCAAAAGGGTTCTCACGACTATTGTTAAAATAACAATGGCCACGCCCCAGTTGCCTACAAAGCTATAAATAAATTTCATTAAGCTTAATAAAATTTTTGAAATAAATCCGAAAATTCCGTAATTAAGCACCTCGGTCAGAGAAGAGTCTATGGCTTGCAGAACTTCTGTTTTCTTTGCTCCGATATAAAAAACCTGATTTAATTCCGTTAATCGTACGTTTTTTAAATTGTACTCTGCAGTCATGTAGGCCTTGGTACCTTCAACTTTATTAATTACTGAGGGGTTTACTTCCGAACGGTTAACCAACGCAGTCACAAAATATTGTGAGCCCAATGATATCATAGAGACGTTGCTTGCGGTTTTATTAAGAACTTCTGTATCCTCTATGCCGGTAATTCTTTCTGATTCGGTTTTTCCATCGACCACATAAATGAAATCCTGATGATCAAACGACGGCAAAAGAAAGTTACTGCTTTTGGGAACAATTTTATTTTGGACAACGACGATGCTGACGCTCTCAAGTCCATCAGGAATAATTAATTTAGAAGTAAACGCTTGTTGTGTCGGATCATAAGTAAGGCTGCGACGAATTTCTTTTCCATCAACATAAGCTAGACCACTGTAAGTTAATTTATCCGAGGAAACCGAAATATCAAAATTCACGAGTTTGCCGTCAATTTGAAGGCTAAATAGGGCGTCGCCGTTAGCAAACTGTAATTGTTGTGCATCTCTATTTTTATATTTATTTAATTCAAAATTCGTAAAGCCAAAGCCAGCAGTTGTAATGGTAAATGATACGTTTTCATCTGCGTAGTCAAATTGCTTGACTGGAAAGGCCTGGTTTGAAATCTGCGCTGTGGCCGGCGCTGCTGCTGCTGGCCGCAACTGATCCGCTGGTGACTGCTGCGCCTGCTGTTGAGCCTGAACGGCTGCGGGTGGAGGCGGAGGATACTTTTTATTTATATAATACTGCCATCCCCATAGAGCTAAAAATGTAATAGCTAAAACCAACAAAAATCGAGGGTTGTTGAACGGAGATTCTTTTTGTGTGTTATTCATAGTTATCTACTTTCGCAAATGTAGGTACGGGGTCATATCCTTTGGACCGAGAAAAAGGATGGCATTTTAAAAGCCTTTTCCAAGTCAAAAAGCTAGCTTTTAAAAAGCTGTGGTTTTCATAGCACTCTAATGCATATTGAGAACAGCTTGGATAAAAGCGACACTGGCCACCAAAAAAATAGCTTAACGTGACTTGATAAAAGTAAATGAGTGTTTTTGCTAATTGGCTAAATATGAGCAAGGGACTTAATCGCTTCAGCAAACTCTTTGTAGGCGAGCTGTTCATAGAAGGCCTCTGTCTGTGGTCTAAACACAAACACCAATTTTTTTCCGTTTTTGCTAGAAAATTTAATTTGTCGAACACCCTGTCGTACCCATCTCTTCAGCTTGTTTCGAAGTACCGCGGCCCCAACTTTTTTCGAAACCGTAATTCCGAAATAAATGTCCGCCGCTTCAGTATCTATATGTTGGATTGTTAGCCATTTTGTTGGTCTAATTTTTTTTCCATTTTTAGATAGAAACAAGAAGTCTGAAGACTTTTTTAAGGATCTAATTTTAATTATTTGCCACCGCGAGTAACCGCTAACTTCTTACGCCCTTTTGCACGGCGCTTAGATAGTATCTTTGTTCCTGTGGCCGTTTTCATGCGGGCACGAAAGCCGTGTGTTTTAGCACGACGACGTTTGCTGGGTTGATAAGTTCTTTTACTCATAGTTACTCCTAACTACATGTCACAGGCGATCATCTGCGACCTTAAATATTGTTCACGGTCATAAAAGACCTTACGATGCAGCACAATGTCTTCTGCTATCAAAATGATCACTTTAATTTAGCTTAGTGGCTAAAAAGAAAAATATATAAAGCACATTGCGGCATAGCGGTCAACTGTTGAAAACTACAATATCGCTTGTTATGAACTCTTTTTATTGTTGAGGGGAAATATAATGCAAATAAATTCGACTTTCTGGTTAGATTTTAAATCTAATATGAAGATCAAAAGTGGCCCCAATAAGTTATTGGAAAACTACCTAGACCCTATTGATTTCGTTAATTTTGAAAAAACAGAACAAAATCTTATACTTACGCTTGGAGTGCCTAACAAGTTTTTTTTCTTTTATGCCAACGAAAATCTAAAGGATAAGATCTTTGCTGAATTAAAAGCCCTCTATCCTGATTGCGAAATCGATATTCAGTTTATCATTACTGAAAAGGTCTCTTTAGACTATAATTTGTCTTTACAAAATATTCTTCAAAACTCAGAACAACTTTTTCATAATCAGCCGGCGGCGACCAAAACTGTCTATCCGTCAGAGAAAAACTCTACTAATGAAAATATTAACTCGGATCTTACATTTTCTACTTTCGTAGTAGGTAAGAATTCTGAATTTGCACACGCTGCAACTTATAATGTGGCTCAAAATCCTGGAATTGAAGACTATAATCCTCTTTTTATATATGGGCCCTCTGGCATGGGGAAAACTCACCTTCTTAATGCAGCAGCAAACCATATTAAGGAAAGCTTCCCGCATCAAAGAATAACTTATATAAGTGCCGAGCGATTTTTAAATGAGTGTGTGGCTGCGCTACGCCGACACGAAATGGATAAGTTTCGTCAAAAATACCGTGAAAATACCGATGTCCTAGTCGTTGATGACGTACAATATATTGGACGCGGGCAAGCTGTACAAGAAGAGTTTTTCCATATGATCAACATGCTCATCGAGAAAAAAAAGCAAATTATATTGGCTAGCGATCGGATGCCTAAAGACATCGGGCTAGAAGACCGTTCGCGCACTCGATTAGAGCGGGGCCTTATTGCAGATATTATTATGCCCGATTTAGAAACTCGTATTGCAATTCTAAGATATAAAGCAGAAAAAACACAGATTAAAATTCCAGAAGAGGCCCTTCAATATATTGCTCGTATTTCTAAAAAATCTATTCGTGAACTTGAAGGAAATCTTAAAAAAATTAAAATGTTTTCTGAACTTCAGGGGCTATCCATTAATTTAGATTTATGTAAAAAGGTTCTCGCCCATCATGAAAGCTCGATTACGATCAGCATTGAAGAAATTCAACGTATCGTGTCCGATTTTTATAAAATTCGTTTAACTGACATAAAATCATCAAGTCGAGCCAAGCCCATAGTTGTACCTCGGCAAATTGCAATGTATTTAATCAAAAGATTTTTGGATAAATCTTTAGTTGAAATTGGAAAGGCTTTTGGCGGCAAAGATCATACGACCGTTATTAGCTCATTAACTAAAATTGAAACTCTACTTCAAACAGATCCTCAATTAAAGAATGATATTGATGACTTAACAACTCAAATCCACAATATAACAGGTGTGTAATGTGGATAGAGTGTGAATTGTGGATAAGCGTGTTTGAAAGCATGTGTTAAAAAATGTTAAGAGTTTTTTTAACCAAAAGTCGCGTAGTTGAAGGAAATCTTTGTATTGAGTTTTCCACAGAAAAAAGATAAAAGTTTCAGTGCTTTAAGTACTTATTAAGTGAACTAACACCACCTACTACAACTACTATATTAATATATTATATATAGTATATATAAAGGCTTTCATGAAAATCGAAATACAAAAAAAAGATTTATTAAGTTTATTAAGCAAAACTTTAAATATCGTTGAAAAAAGAAATACCATGCCGATATTAGTGAATGTACTTTTAGAGGCCTCTGGTTCATCGCTAAAGGCTTATGCTACAGATTTAGAGGTCAGTTTGACCGATCATAGCCCTGCAATCTTAAAAGAGCCAGGAAAGGTCGCTGTAAGCGCAAAGAGCTTATTTGATATTACTAAAGAACTTTTTGAAGGACCAGTGCAATTAATTAAGAAAGATAATAATTGGTTAGAAATCAAGCAAGGAAAATTTCTTTCAAAAATTATTGGAGTTGCTGCAGAAGAGTATCCTGTTTTTCCTACATATAATTCTGATCGCTTTTTTAAAATCAACTCGGCTGAATTTAAAGAAATGATCGATAAAACAATTTACAGTGTTTCAAATGATGAAACTCGTTATCATCTTAATGGTGTTTATTTTGAGTCTAATCAAAAAAATAATATTACTATGGTAGCAACAGATGGCCATCGTCTAAGTTTAATTAAGAAAGAATTTGCTGAGATTAATTTTAATGAAAAGATAGGCGTAATTATTCCTAAGAAAGGCTTATTTGAAATTAAAAAACTTATTGAAAGCTCTGTGGACAGTGTTTTTATAGCTGTCGAAGGCTCTCAATTTATTTTAAAATCAGGAACTTGTATTTTAATGATTCGCTTAATTGAAGGAAAGTATCCGAATTATCAACAGTTTATTCCACAAAAGCTTTCTCAAAAAATTATTATTCCTAGAGAACAAATTTTATCTTCATTAAAACGCGTATCTTTGTTAGCGAATCAAAAATCAAAAGCCATTTTATTTTCTTTTTCGTTAAATAAATTAGAAATCACTTCCAGTAATCCTGAATTAGGAGATGCAAAAGAAGAATTAGATCTAGAATATTCTGGCCCAGAAATAAAAATAGGATTTAACGCCCGTTACATAGAAGACGTTCTAAAAAACATAGAACAAGATAAAATTTTAATCGAACTTAATGATCAAGTTTCTCCTGGATTGATCAAAGGCAATGATAATTTAGATTATATCAATGTAGTAATGCCAATGCGTATTTAATGAAAATAGACAATCTTTATTTAAAAGATTTTAGAAATATTGATGAATTGCAAATTCAATTTTCTCCTCGACTAAATATATTTGTAGGCGATAATGGCCAAGGCAAGACTAATATTTTAGAAGCTATTTATTTTTTGTTAGAAAAAAATTCTTTTCGTTTCGGAAACAACACTACTTTTATTAAAGATAAAAAGTTTTTTTCGATATTAAATGCAGAGTTAAAGCAAAGTGATAAAAATGAAAAAGAATTCAAAATCAGAGTCATTTTAGAGCCAAGCAATAAAAAATATACAGTCAACGAAAAGCCCAGTGTCTCTTATCAAAACCAACTTCCATCAACAGTTTTGTTTTCACCGGAAAGCCTTAATATTATAAAACAAAGCGCGGAAGAACGACGAGCGCTTATAGATTCCGTAGTAAAGTCGGTGTATTACTCAAATCAGAGTTTAATACTAGATTTTAAAAAGACTTTAAAAACTCGTAATCGGTTGCTGAGTGATATTTCAGAGAAAAAGACGGACCTTTCTTCAGGAATAGACACATTACAGTCCCTGAATACCATATTTCTAAAACTAGCAGCCAATCTAACAAGTGTACGGATAGCATCTTTAAAGAGCATTCGTCCGCTAGTTAATGAAATTTTTAAAAAACTGGAGCCAAATAAAGGCGTAGAGTTTGATTTTCGTTACATTATTTCTGATCAAAACAGTGAAAACGAGACCTACGAAAATCTGTATCAAATAATGCAAAAAAGAATAGCAGAACTAACCTCTGCAGAGCTCTCTTTTGGGTCCTCGTTAGTGGGTCCTCATAAACACGATGTCACTTTTCTATATAATGGAAAAGACTCAAGATTTTTTTGTTCGCAAGGGCAGCAAAGAAGCATCATATTAGCTTTCAAAATGGCCCAAATAGTGTATCATCAGAAGGTTAATGGAACTTACCCTATTTTGTTGTTAGACGACGTTCTTTCAGAGCTCGATTCAACTAAGCAGGAAGCATTAATTAAGTATTTAAATGAAATCGAAACTCAAACATTTTTAACGACAACAGATGTTGAAAGTTTATCGAAGTTGGATGCTGAGAATAAGTTTAAATTTAAAATTCAAGACGGAAAAATTATTTAATAAATTTCTGTCCAACAATTTTTAGATCTTTCAGGGGTGTAAATGTCAGACGCAATGAATACGAATGTGGACAAAACTGTTAATTACGGCGCAGACTCAATTCAAGTTTTAGAAGGATTGGAAGCGGTTCGCAAAAGACCGGGCATGTATATCGGTGATACAACTATACGCGGATACCATCACCTTGTTTATGAAATTGTGGATAATGCCGTGGATGAATATCTTGCAGGATATTGCAAAAACATCACAGTTATTATTCACACCGACGGATCGCTGTCGGTAGAGGACGATGGGCGTGGAGTTCCCGTGGGGCCACATCGATCAGGTAAAGACGCCCTTGAGGTGGTTTTTACAGTTCTTCATGCAGGAGGTAAGTTTGAGGGAAGCGCATATAAAGTTTCAGGGGGGCTGCACGGCGTGGGCGCTTCCGTCGTTAATGCTCTTTCTTCTCGATGTAAAGTTGAGTCTCATAAAAATGGTTTCTTGCACAAACAAACTTATGAAAAGGGCATTCCCTTGGGTCCTGTTGAAAAAACGGGGGAAACTACTCGCTCAGGAACATTGGTCACTTTTAAACCGGATACCGAGATTTTTAAAGAGGCTGATTTAAGCTTTGACTTTAATACGCTGTCTACGCGTTTTCGCGAAACGGCCTTTTTAAATGCCGGACTTCACATTTCGATAACTGATGATCGCACGGGAAAAAAAGTCGACTATCAATACTCTAAGGGCATCGCAGAGTTCGTTGCTTTTCTGAACGAGTCAAAAAAATCAATCCATTCAGACGTCATTTATTTTAAAGGCGAAAAAGACCAAGTAGAAGTTGAAGTGGCTATGCAGTGGAATGATTCGTATTCTGAATCAATATATTGTTACGCCAACAATATTAACACGCATGAAGGCGGAACGCATCTTATTGGCTTTAGAGGAGCCTTGACTCGAACAACAAATACATATGCCAGTGAAAAAAACTTGCTGAAAGATTTTAAAGAATCTTTAGAAGGAGAAGATATTCGCGAAGGTCTGGCTGCAATTATTTCTGTTAAAGTACGAGAGCCGTTATTTGAAGGACAAACAAAAACTAAACTAGGCAATGCCGAGGTTAAGGGTATAGTTGAATCACTGGTTAATGAAAAATTAGCGGATTGGTTGGACCGCAACCCTAATCCAGCAAAAACCATCGTCACAAAGTGTGTTGAGGCGGCTCGTGCTCGCGATGCGGCACGAAAAGCACGCGATTTAACGCGAAGAAAAACAGCTTTAGACGGGGGCTCGCTTCCAGGAAAAATGGCGGACTGTCAAGAGCGCGACCCAGCCAAGTGCGAACTTTATTTGGTTGAGGGAGACTCAGCGGGTGGATCAGCTAAACAGGCGCGCGATAGAAAAACCCAGGCTGTTTTGCCATTAAAAGGTAAAATCTTAAATGTAGAAAAAGCGCGATTCGATAAAATGCTATCAAACGAAGAAATTCGCATGATGATATCTGCCCTTGGAACAGGAATTGGAAAAGAAAATGTTAGCGCAGATAAAATTCGTTATCACAAAATTATTATCATGACAGATGCGGATGTTGACGGATCACACATTCGAACATTACTACTCACATTTTTCTACCGACAAATGCCTGAGGTTTTAGAGCGAGGATATATTTATATCGCACAGCCGCCGCTTTACAGAGCAAAAAAGGGACAAAGCGAAAAATACTTAAAAGATGAAGCGGCATTGACGGAATATTTACTTAGTTCTGGCTTAGATAGTTTTGAAATAAAGGGTAAAAAAACCGATGTAGCCACAATGAGAAAGTTTGTTCTAGATATTCAAAAATTTAACTCTTTGTTAAAAACGTCCTCGATTAAATATGACCGCGATGTTTTATACTACATGCTATCTAAGGTTCCAAAGTTGGATGAGGTGCTTCGCGACGAAAAACAATTGGACGTCGTTTTAAAAGACCTTAAAGCTTGGATTTCGTCTCAGCCTACTTTGGGAATTACAGAAATAAATACTAAAATTACTTTGGACGGAAAAGTAGAAGCGGTTATCGAAACTACTCGTTATGCAGACCATATGAAAACGCTGTTTAGTGCGGAAACATTAAATGCGTCGGAAATAGTTGAAATACGCAGCGTCTGGACAGCCATTCAATCAATGACAACATTGCCCATCACAATTATACGAAACAACGAAGAGCAGTCTTATGAAAACTTTACAGATTTTTATAGCGCTGTGATGGAGGCCACGAAAAAAGGGATTTATATTCAACGCTATAAGGGGCTAGGCGAGATGAACCCGGAACAGCTTTGGGAAACCACACTGAATCCGGAAAACCGAAACCTGCTTCGCGTAACAATTGATGATGCAGTGGCGGCTGATGAAACCTTTAGTGTTCTTATGGGCGAACAGGTAGAGCCGCGCCGTAAATTTATTCATGACAATGCTTTGTTGGTTCGCGCTTTAGACGTTTAATAATTATTTATAGGGACTTAGGGATAATATGGAAAATTCAGAAAATAATATAAAAGGCATAACGGATGTAGATATCAATAAAGAAATGCGAGAGGCCTATCTTCAATACTCCATGTCGGTTATTGTGGGTCGAGCACTTCCGGATGTACGAGACGGCTTAAAGCCCGTTCATCGACGTGTTTTATTTGCTCAACATGAACTGTCTAATACCCACGACAAACCTTATAAAAAATCGGCCCGTGTTGTTGGTGATGTTATTGGTAAATACCATCCACACGGCGACAGCGCAGTTTACGAAACAATGGTTCGTATGGCGCAGGATTTTTCGTTGCGGTATCCTTTGATAGATGGTCAGGGAAATTTCGGATCTATTGATGGAGATTCAGCTGCGGCCTCACGTTACACTGAAGTTCGCATGACTCGCTTAGCAGAAGAGTTGCTTAATGATATTGAAAAGCAAACCGTAGCTTTCGGACCAAACTATGATGACTCATTAGAAATTCCATTAGTGTTGCCTGCGAAGTTTCCAAACCTGTTGGTTAATGGTTCTTCGGGTATTGCCGTTGGCATGGCAACAAACATACCTCCGCATAATTTGGGAGAAGTTATAGATGGGTGTATACATTTAATTCGCAATCCAAATAGTTCTATTGACGAACTTCTTGAAAAAATTCCAGGACCAGATTTTCCAACCGCGGGACAAATTGCGGGTAAGGCCGGAATACTACAGGCTTATAAAAAGGGTCGCGGTATTATCACGGTAAAAGCCAAAACAGATATTGAGTTTAAAAAAGACCACGAAGAAATTATTATTAATGAGCTTCCCTACCAAGTTAATAAGGCTAAGCTGGTTGAAAGCATAGCCGACTTGGTTAAAGAAAAAACAGTAGAGGGAATTTCTGATATTCGCGATGAGTCCTCTCGAGAAGGCATGCGCGTAGTGATTGTTTTGAAGCGTGGCGAAAACGCGTCGGTCATTTTAAATCGTTTATTAAAATTTACTCAGCTGCAAGTCAGTTTTGGAATAATCATGTTGGCCTTAGACGCCAAAAATCAGCCAATCATTTTTGATTTAAAAAATATGCTGCAAGCATTTATTGATCATCGTCGCGATGTAGTTACTAAGCGATGCATATTTGAGCTTAAGAAAGCCTTAGAGCGCGCCCATATTTTAGAGGGATTGAAAAAAGCGTTGGATCATATCGATGAAGTTATAGCGACAATCAAGGCCTCTAAGGCGGCCGATGTTGCCCGCGAAGCATTGATGGCAAAGTTTCAGTTTAGTGAACGCCAAGCAGTGGCCATTTTAGAAATGCGATTACAGCGGCTAACGGGGCTAGAACGACAAAAAATAATTGATGAGTTGAGCGAGCTGACAAAACAAATTGAATGGTTAAGATTTGTATTAGCAGACGTCAGCGAAATTTATAAAATTATCGTCGCAGAGCTTGAAGATATTAAAAAGCGTTATTCAAATCCGCGCCGCACAGAAATTACTGGAGACTTAACAGATATCGACGATGAAGACTTGATTTCCGATGAGCCCATGGTCGTAACGGTGACCAACACAGGATATATTAAGCGAATTTCAACCGAAGAATATCGAGTACAGAAGCGTGGCGGAAAAGGATTAAAGGGAATGGAAACTCGCGAAGAGGATTACGTTACCGATTTATTCATTGCTTCGACCAAGACAATGCTTTTGGTCTTCACAGACAAAGGTAAAGTTTACTGGTGTAAAGTTCATCGATTACCATTGGGCAGCAGAACATCAAAAGGCAAAGCTATTGCTAACGTGGTTCAACTTTCGGCTGGCGAAAAAGTTCGCGCAATTTTGCCGGTAGATGAGTTTAGTGATAATAAATACGTAGTCATGCTTACAGAAAAAGGGATAATCAAGAAGACCGCATTAGATGCATTTTCAAATCCTCGGCAAGCGGGAATTATCGCTTTAACTACTGATCTAGATGATCAAGTTGTGTCTGCAAAAATTTCTGACGGGGCCAGCGACATATTTATTGCCACCAAAGAAGGTATGTCTATTCGATTTAATGAAGACGACGTTCGCGGAATGGGCCGATCGGCTCGCGGAGTAAAAGGTATTACGCTTTCAAAAGATGACGTCGTTATTGGAATGGAAATATTAGAAAAAGAAACCAAAGACACCATTTTAATGGTGACGTCAAAGGGCTATGGAAAACGTTCTGAAGTTTCAGAATATCGCGTTCAAAGCCGTGGCGGAGTTGGAATAATTACTCAAAAAACAACGGATAAAGTTGGAAACGTGATTGGTACGACCAAAGTTAAACCGATACAAGAGCTCATTTTATCAACAGATCAGGGACAAGTTATTCGTATGAAAATCTCGGATATTTCTGTCTTGGGCCGCAACACACAAGGTGTTCGTCTGATCAATCTGGATGATAAACAAGAGTTTGTGACCAGCCTTGCGGTTGTTATAGATGATGAGAAGGCCGGCGAGGAAATTCACTAATTGTTTTTAATAGTATGAAGAAAAACAAGTACTTAATCTTTGTTGCCATTGGGTTTGAGTTAATCGCTTTGATTATTATATTTATCTATTTGGGCGAATTCGCAGTTAAAAAAGGATGGCCAGAATACACTAAAGCACTAGGTATAGTTTTGGCTTTTGTGATTTGGATGGTTAGTCTTTTTTCAAAGTTAAGATCTATTGAAAAACAACGAAAAGATGATTAAAAACTCAGCAACAGCGTTTTTAATTGTCACGCTTTTGGTTTATGCCGTCTTACAAATGGTTTTTCAGGAAACGGATGTTGCCTATAGTTTTCTGTTTATTTCGGTCTTGCTATTGGTAAATTACATGGGGCTTTCTATAATGTGGAAACACGTTTTAGTTAGTAAAAAAACCGGAGCCGCGCCGGTATTTGCGCTACTAAAATATCCTCTTATTGCCGTAGCCATTTTTTGGGCAGGCCGCCAGCCTTGGATAAACCACTGGGGAATTGCAATAGGCATTTGCTCATTCCTCATTATTATAGTAATTACTTTACTGATTAAAAACAGCAGTAATAAATAATCAAAAGTTTACTGAAAATTTTAGGTTTTACAGGGAGCACAAATGCATTTTACCTGGACGCAATTAATTCCTGGCGTAGGATATTACTACTCGCACATTGCAACGCTGGCCATAGTTTCCATACTTTTAATGATCATTGGCGTTTATGCACGAGTTTCTTTAGGATCAGGAATGACGGCAGTTATTCCTACCAGCAAATTCTCAGTTCGTGGAGTTTTTGAAGTACTTACAGAAACAATTGGTAAATTGGCGGATCAAGTTATTGGTCACCATGGTCGACCGTTTGCACCTTATTTCACTGCGCTTTTTCTTTATATTTTAATTAACAACTTTGTGGGACTTATTCCCGGAATGTTACCAGCCACACAAAACTTTAATACGACATTTGCTTTAGGTATCTTTTCGTTTTTAGCCTACAACATTATTGGTATTAAATACGGAGGACTTGGATATTTAAAACATTTCTTAGGGCCCGTTTGGTGGTTGGCGCCGTTAATGTTGGCGATTGAATTGTTATCTCACGTTTTGCGTCCGTTAACATTAGGTCTACGTTTAGCGAATGTAATAACTGGTGATCACACGGTTTTGGGAGTTTTCTTGGGTCTGTTTCCTGTGGGCCCAGCGATTCCATTTTACTTGATGGGTATGCTTGTAAGCACCATTCAGGCATTTGTATTTACATTATTATCTATGGTCTACATAGCTCTTGCGACAGCTAGCGATCACTAGATACATCACACAAAGGTCGTGTTGAAAACACGCCAAAAAGGAGAACACATGAAAAAGGCAATACTATTTGCAGTAACAACATTAGCTTCTGTAAGCGCATTTGCGCAGGAAGCAGCAGCAAACTCACAAAGCGGTTTGGTTGCTATCGGCGCAGGACTTGCTATTGGTTTAGCGGTTTTCGGCGGAACATCGGCTCAAGGTAAAGCAGCAGCTTCTACTCTTGAAGGAATGGCTCGCAACCCAGCTGCTTCTGATAAAATGTTTACACCATTTATCTTGGCGTTAGCACTTATCGAGTCTTTAGTGATCTTAGCATTCCTAGTTGCTTTCATTAAATTGCCAGCTGCAACTTTCGGTTTCTAATTTTTTCTTCGTTGCGGATGCTTCGGCGTACATAAAGCACGTCTTCAGCTTTCGCGCCTCGAAGAAACTGTTTTCAAAAAAGCCCACTCTTTTGAAGTGGGCTTTTTTATTTAAGGACATAGTTTTTTATAAATACTTATTCACAACGGACATGACTTGATTTTCTATATATTTCAGTCCTGCCTCAGTGTCGGATTCAAAACGCACAACTAGCACAGGCTGAGTGTTTGAAGCCCGAGCCAGCGCCCAACCATTGACCTTGCCGGCGAAGCTGATGCGAATGCCATCAATTAAATTTAATTTATAATCTTCACTAGGCCTATTGAAGGCTTCTTTGACTTTTTCTACGATAAGAATTTTTTTCTCTTCTGTGGTATCGATGCGAATTTCCGGAGTATTAAACGCTGGCGGAAGGCCGGCTAAAAGCTCAGGTATAGTTTTTCCCGTATTAGCAAGAATTTCACAAAGACGAAGTCCAGCGTAAGGAGCATCATCATATCCATAATTGCGATCAGCAAAGAAAATGTGACCGCTCATTTCGCCGCCAAAAGGAGCTTTGTCGACTTTAATTTTTTCTTTAATAAGGCTGTGCCCAGTTTTCCACATGACAGGAACTCCGCCATGTTTTTCGATATCGTGGTACATGCGATCAGAGCATTTTACATCGCCGACAATCTTTTGCCCGGGCAAAGTTTTAAGTACTGATCGAGAAAATAAGGTCATGAGCTCATCGCCGTAGAGCATTTTTCCGGTATGATCGACAACGCCAATACGATCCGCATCGCCATCAAAACCAATTCCTACGGCCGCCCCAGATTTTAAAACCGCCTTTTTAAGGTCAACTAAATTTTTTTCAACGGTAGGATCCGGATGATGATTTGGAAAACGGCCATCAGGCTGCTCAAATAAAATTTCGGGCTGTAATCCAACGGCATTATAAAGTCGACGAACAATAGACCCAGCAGCGCCGTTTCCACAGTCTAAGACAACTTTGATAGGTTTAATTTGTCCAAATTCTTTTTTATATCGCTCTACATATGGAGTAAAAATGTCATAATCCTCCGAAGAGCCTTTTCCGTCGATATAATCTTTGTTGTTGATAATCTTTTTAAGCTCCATAATGTCGGCACCAAAGATGGTGGTCATTCCCACTGAAAGTTTGAATCCATTATATTCCGGAGGATTGTGACTTCCTGTGACCATAATGGCGCCGTCCAGATTCAAATTAAACGTAGAAAAATAGCTGATAGGAGACGTAGCCAACCCTAGCATATAAACATGGGCGCCCGAGTCCATAAAACCATTTTTTAATGATTCTATGAGTGGTCCACAAGAAGTTCTTGCATCATGCGCCAATGAAAGCCGCAAAGTTTTTTTGCCAGATTTTTTGATAATAAAAGAACTTAAGGCACGCCCCAGATTATAGGCGAAGATAGGGTTAAAATCTTTTTCGTAAACTCCCCGAATGTCATACTCTCGGAAAATGAAGGGCTCCATAAGCATAAAAACCTCTTATTAAAGTATTTGAATGTGCGTTTCTTGTTTTTTTGACTCAAACCAGTTTTTGAGTTGGCGCTTGAAATTTTTTTCTACAAGGTAAGATTTAATTTGATCTTTAATTCTTAAAAACTGGGGATCTTGAGTATTTTTTTTATTTATAACCTTAACGATGTGCACTCCTTGACGTGATTTTATAGGCTCAGATACGCCGCCTTCTGAAAGCGCCGCGACCTCATTTTCTATTTCTTGATTAAACTCACCCGCCTTAAAGGTACCTAAAAATCCATCTTTAGCAGCGCTAGTTCCAGCATTATAGGCATTGGCAACAGCTTCGAAAGATTCGCCAGAATTCATTCTTTGTTTAAGTAATACCGCCCGATCCATTGCCGCCTTTGGGCCGATGTTTTTTGCAGGAACAAAGATTTGTGAGATCGTATATTCATTAAGGCTTGGTACATAATTAGGATTTTTCTGTCGAAACTCATTAAGCGCGTCTTCATCAGTAATTCGTAACTTAGAAATAACCTCGGCCTCATAGAAGGACTGCCTCTCTAGGCGAGACTTTAAATTCTGTCGGTACTCATTCAGCGAGTAACCCTGCTTTCGAATAAACTCTACAAACTGTGCCTTGGTCATTTGATTGCGCTTGGCCAGCGAGTTTACTTCGCTATCTAGGCGATCTTCGCTAACAGTCAAATTTAGTTTTTTGACTTCTGACAAAATCATTTTTTCTCTTATTAGATATTCAAGCTGCTGCTTAGAGTTAGATTTTAAAACTTTTAAGGGAGCTTCTTCAAAGATTAAAGACTCATCTACTCCGCCCTCTTGCCTAAGGCGTTTGGTAAAGGCTTTTACATCAGATTGCAATATAGGTTCTGAGTTAACAATCGCAACAACTTTATTAACGACGACCTTCGCGGCATGCGCAGGCGCCGCGGAAAAAATAAAGACAGACAATAAAGAAATTAAAAAAAATTTGCGCATAATTTTTCACAAGACTATTCAACCAGCTTAGAATTAACCTCTACTTTATAAGTTTTTCTTAAATTTGAAAAAAAGTTGTCAAAAAGCACTTTTCTTTTTTCGTCAAATACGGCCATGCGAATTTCACGCTTTGGTGCGTCTTGGTAGCTGCGCTTTCCTGTAAGCTTGATAATATGAAATCCAAACGCTGTTTCTACAAGTTGCTGGGTCATGGCATTTAGTTTAAGTTTACTAGCAGCATCATAGTAGGCCGGGTTTAAAGTTATGCGGGACTGCCAGCCAACATCTCCACCAATATTTTTCGTGGTCAAATCATCTGAGTACAAGCGCACAAGCTCTTCAAACGGACGAGAGGACTTTTTTACTTCGTTTAAAATTTCTGTCGCTCTTTTTTGAGCCTCAGCTCTTTGCTGAGGCGTTGCGCCGGGTTTTACTTCCACAATAAGGATCGACAGTCTGATTTGTGGATTTTTAGCATACCACGCGCGCATCTCTTGGTCGGAAACTTTAATATTTTGAACTCTGTTCCCGAGCTCTTTTTCAAGTAACCCTTTGTAGAGCTCTTGATTAATACGATCAGCAATTAATGGATCTTTTTCTAGGTTTCTTTTCCGCGCCTCTTGAACCCCTATCTCATAGCGAACAAGGTCCTCCAAAAAAAGTTTTTTACTGGGCGGATTTACGCTGACTTGTGAAAGCACATCGGCATATTTTTTATTGAATTGCTCATATGTAATTTTTTGATTATTGATAGTGGCAACAACATCAGTAGGTTTTTGGGCATAAAGCTGTGTTGATAAAAGAGTTGATAACAAACTTACGACGATCCATCTCATATAAAACTCCATTTTTAGTTTATTACAGGGCACTCTTAATGTTAAATCCGTACGCTTGTTGCAGCAATAAAATTGGCGGCATTGCGGCGCGCATCAAAAAGTTGATTTTGTAGAGAATTCGCTAAATTAGCAGATCGAGGATCTTGTTCTTTGCTGATGGCAGATAACGGCCCTGACCAATAGATATAAATTAGAGCGAAGGGCTTCGGAAAAAAGGTTTTATTCCAGGACTTTGGAAAATGCCACGCACGATCACAAAACACACCACACGAATATATGTTAGTATGAGTTAATCGTGAAAGCTCGAAAACCCCAGGCTTGATCTGAAACAAGGGCCCCTTGGGACCATCAACAGCAAAACTGATGTTGTGGCCCATTTTAGAAAGGCGCAGCAGACCCTTTAGAGCGCCAATGCCGCCTCGAGTGGAAGATCCACGGGAAGTTTTTGCGCCCAACAGCTTAAGTGCTGTATTCATAATTTCGCCATCTTTACTGGTCGACGTCATAGTTGCTATGCGATATTTTTTGACTAACGATATAAGCACAAGCTCGTCACCATGAAAATGGGCTAAGACAACGCTTTTATTTTGTTCAAGTTCACTTTTGAGCGAAGTAGGCTCAAAAATTTTTACTCTCCAGGTAATAGAAATTATTTTATAAATAATCCAAACAAGGAAGCCTAAAACTAAACCTTTTAGTTTGTTCATAATTTAGTGTTGCAAAGCTTTTTTAAATTCTTCCGTAAGCTTCGGAATAATTTCAAAAGCGTCGCCCACAATGCCATAAGTCGCTTTTTGAAAAATGGGCGCATTGGCGTCGCTATTGATGGCGACAATAACTTTTGAACCGCTCATGCCCGCTAGATGTTGAATGGCTCCAGACACACCGACGGCGATATATAAAGAAGGGGCAACAGTTTTTCCTGTTTGACCAACTTGCATAGAGTGCGAAACCCAGCCCGCATCAACTATGGCTCGAGTCGCGCCCAAGGTCGCGCCCAAGGCGTCTGCCAACGGAGCTAATAACTTATTAAATTGATCTGCATCCTTTAGGCCTCGCCCACCAGAAACAATAATATTAGCTTCTGTTAAATCAAGTTTTTCAGAGGTTCCTTTGACGATTTGTTTGATCAATGTTTTTAAACTTGGCTTTGTATAATTAAATTCTGTTTCTGTTGCAATTTTGGTTGTGTCTGCAGCAGCGACCGGCAATTGGTTAGCTCGCATAAGCACAATTTTATATTTACAATTTTCAAAGTGAGCTTCAGCAAAACATTTTCCCGAGTACAGCGGCTTTCTTACTTTAAGAGCCTCAGCATCAAACGACAGATGTGTTCCATCCGAAACCAAGCCTGCAGAAATTTTCGCAGCCACTCGAGGGAACAAGTCTTTAGCTAAGGAGCTTGCGCTGGCCAAAACAATCGTTGCTCCAGATTTTTCTATTTGTTCGGCAACGGGCCCCACAAAAAGTTCAGGATTGTATTGATCAAAATCAGAGGAACCAGAAAAAACTATTTCAGTTGCGCCATTGTGCGCTAACTGTGCCTTATTGGTTGCGACCTGCGAACCTAAAGCTAAAGCGACCACCTGCGAACCTTGTTGGGCCGCAAACTGTAAAAGCTCTTGGGAGCTTCGCTTTAATTTATTATTTTGAAATTCAACAAAAACAAAAAACTTAGACATAATATTTTCCTTTATAAGACCTTGGCTTCATCGCGAAGAAGCTTAATAAGCTCTTGAGCTTGTGCAGACGCATCACCAGTTAGCATTTTAACAGGCGCCTTGTCTTGCGGAAGAGAGAAGTTTTTAAACTTAACTTTTTGCTCTCCGCCTGCGCCTTCAATTTCTTTTATTGTTTTCTTTTTGGCTTTCATAATTCCTGGAAGACTTGCATAGCGAGGCATGTTTAATCCCTTGTTGGCGGCCACCAAACCTGGATACATCATTTGCACAACTTCTTTGGCCCCGCCCTCAATATCACGCTCAACCGTCATGTTTTCCGCAGAAGACTCAAACTTAGAAACAACGGTCGTGTGTGGGATTGATAAAAACTCTGCGATCATTTGAGGAACAGCCGACTGATTATCATCAATTGCTAATTTGCCAGAAAAAATAAGATGAGCCCCACCTTCGGCTTTAATGGCGTCTGCTAAAATTTTTGCGGTCGCCTGAGAATCAATGTTGTCTGGAGCATTGACTATAATTGCCTCATCCGCGCCCATCGCGAGTGCGGTTCTTAAAACCTCTGTAGCTCGCGACTTAGGACCAGCCGTAATCGCCCAAACTTGAGCGCCCGCATTTTTTTCGCGAAATTTAATGGCTTCTTCAACAGCGAACTCATCGTACGGATTCATCACCCATTTTATGCCCGCACTATCAACGCCCGTTGAATCAGGCATAATTTTAATTTTCGTCTCTGTGTCGGGAACCTGTTTTACGCATACAAAAATTTTCATCTACACCTCTTTAAAAAGTGACTTTGAACCTACTACAAAGTACAGTCGAAATATACAAAAATTATAAAGGTGGACTATGTTAGATTTTATAAAATCAACAGTGGGACGTAAGTACATTATGGGCATTACAGGTTTGGTATGGATGGGGTTTATTTTTGGGCATATGGCCGGAAATCTGCTTCTGTTCGTTGGCGCGGATCAATTCAATGCCTATGGTCACGCCATAGTATCAAACAAAATTTTACTTTATGGCACAGAGGTGGTGCTAACAATTTGTTTAGTGGCCCACGTGGCTGCGGCCATTTCCTTAACGCGACAAAACCGCAAGGCACGTCAATCGCGTTATGCAGCTGAGCCTCATGGTGAAAAAGGCGCCCGCTTTGCCTCTAAAACCATGGCGCTTCAAGGCTCCGTTATTTTAGCATTTATTATTTTGCATCTGATTACTTTTAAATACGGTGCTTACTACGAAACAACAGTAAATGGAGTTCAAATGCGCGATCTTCACCGTTTGTTAGTGGAGGCATTTTCTCAACCGACGTATGTTGTATGGTATTTTATAGCCATGGTGTTGCTTATGTTTCACCTCAGTCACGGAGCACATTCAATTTTTCAATCATTTGGAATTTTAGAAAGAAAAATGCAAGACAAGCTAAGAACTTTTGCGTGGGCGTATGCCATTGTAGTCGCAGGCGGATTTATTTCTCAGCCGCTTTATATATTTTTAATTTACAAGTAAGGGATAACTATGTCGTCAAATTATAAATTAG
Organism: Pseudobdellovibrionaceae bacterium; assembly: GCA_022843825.1. Lineage (GTDB taxonomy): Bacteria > Bdellovibrionota > Bdellovibrionia > Bdellovibrionales > Bdellovibrionaceae > Pseudobdellovibrio. The sequence goes on along the minus strand of JALHMX010000013.1, from coordinate 14,499 downwards.
ATAGCAAAATTCCAAGCGGCCCCATTGAGTCTAAGTGGACGAATCATAAATTTAATATTAAACTTGTAAACCCAGCCAACAAAAGAAAGTACAATGTAATTGTTGTGGGAACGGGCCTAGCTGGCGCATCAGCAGCGGCCTCCTTAGGAGAGCTCGGATATCAAGTAAAAGCCTTTTGTACTCACGAGTCTCCGCGACGAGCACACTCTGTGGCTGCTCAGGGCGGAATTAATGCAGCCAAAAATTATCAAAACGATGGAGATTCGGTTCAGCGTCTTTTTTACGACACCATCAAGGGCGGTGATTTTCGCGCGCGAGAAGCCAATGTTCATCGTTTAGCTGAAGTATCAGTAAATATTATTGATCAAGCCGTGGCCCAAGGCGTTCCGCTTGCGCGCGAATACGGAGGCCTGCTGGCCAACCGCTCGTTTGGGGGCGCCCAGGTTTCTCGAACTTTCTATGCGCGCGGCCAGACGGGTCAGCAGCTTTTGTTAGGTGCATATTCAGGAATGATGAGACAGGTCGACTCAGGAAATGTTCAGTTGATGAATCTGCGAGAAATGTTGGATTTAGTTGTGGTTGATGGAAAGGCGCGCGGTATTATTGCGCGCAATTTATTAACAGGAGAAATCGAATCGCATGAAGCTGATGCGGTCATTTTAGCAAGCGGTGGATATTCAAATGTTTTTTATCTTTCGACCAACGCTATGGCCTGTTCAGTGACGGCTAATTGGAAAGCTCATAAGCGAGGAGCTTTTTTTGCTAATCCGTGCTACACTCAAATACATCCAACCTGTATTCCCGTTCATGGCGTTAATCAGTCTAAGCTTACATTAATGTCTGAATCGTTAAGAAATGATGGCCGCGTCTGGGTTTCCAAAATTAAAGGAGACAAGCGTCCACCCGCGCAAATTCCTGAAAACGAAAGAGACTATTATTTAGAAAGAATTTACCCAAGCTTTGGCAACTTGGCTCCTCGAGACGTATCTTCACGACAAGCAAAATTTCTTGTAGATCAAGGCCATGGAGCTATGGGAGAGCAGGCTGTTTATTTAGATTTCGAAAACAGCATTAAACGTTTAGGCGAAGATAAAATAGCTGAGCGCTATGGAAATCTTTTTCAAATGTATGATAAAATTACTGGAGAAAACCCGTATAAACAACCTATGCGAATTTATCCCGCTCCTCACTACACTATGGGAGGCTTGTGGGTAGATTATAATTTAGAATCCACAGTGCCTGGTTTGTTTGTTGCCGGAGAGGCCAATTTTTCAGATCACGGGGCTAATCGATTAGGGGCTTCGGCGCTGATGCAGGGATTGGCGGACGGCTACTTTGTTCTTCCGTATACGTTAGGGAATTATATTGCCAATACTAAATTAGAAAAAGTGCAAATCACACACGACGCTTTTAAAGAAGCAGCCAGCACGGTGACCAAAAATACAGAAAAACTATTAAGCATTAAGGGCAGCAAAACCGTGGAAAGCTTTCACAAGCGACTGGGTCTTATTATGTGGAATAAGTGTGGAATGTCACGTACGCGCGAAGGCTTAACTGAGGCCATTTCCGAGATTAAAAAACTAAGACAAGAATTTCATAGTGAAGTTTTAGTTCCTGGAGCATCAAATGGAATTAATTTGGAGCTCGAAAAAGCGAATCGCGTAGCCGATTTTATCGAGCTTGGTGAGCTTATGTGCCGCGACGCTTTAGTGCGCGAAGAGTCTTGCGGCGGACACTTTCGAGAAGAGCATCAAGTTGATGGAGAAGCGAAACGAGATGATGAAAAATTTTGTCATGCGGCGGCTTGGGAGTGGAAAGGCTCTGCAGAAAAAGAGCAAGTGCGCCATCAAGAAGAGCTCAAGTTTGAAAATGTTAAGCTTGCAACTAGATCATACAAATAGGAAAGAGAAATTTATGTCATCAGCTACAGATAAAAAAAATATAAATTTAAAGCTTCAAGTCTGGCGTCAAAAGGATGGTAAAAGCGAAGGGTTGTTTACTACTTATGATGCGCAGCAAGTGTCTCCGGACGATTCTTTTTTAGAGATGCTGGACGGAGTTAATGAAAAAATAATTAAAAACGGCGGACAACCAATAGCATTCGACCATGATTGTCGCGAAGGGATTTGTGGATCATGTGGATTTATGATTGACGGCAATGCCCACGGGCCACAAAAGGGAACGACAGTGTGCCAGCTTCATATGAGAAACTTCAAAGATGGCCAGACAATAGTTTTAGAACCTTTTCGCGCGAAGGCGTTTCCAATAATTAAAGATCTTTATGTTGATCGCACGGCATTTGATCGTATTATTGAAGCCGGCGGATATATTTCATCAAACACCGGCAGCGCGCCTGATGCGAATGCGGTTCCTATTCCTAAGCCAGATGCTGACGAAGCTTTTTTGTCGGCGGCCTGTATCGGCTGCGGGGCCTGCGTGGCTTCTTGCAAAAATGCCTCAGCCGCACTATTCACTAGTGCTAAGATCACTCACCTTGCATTACTTCCTCAGGGAAAAGTTGAGCGCGAGCAGCGCGCACTAGACATGGTTGCTCAGATGGACATAGAGGGTTTTGGGGCCTGCACAACAACAGGCGCTTGTTCTGCGGCTTGTCCGAAAGAAATTTCATTAATTAATATTGCTAAAATGAATCGTGAATACTTGCGCGCAAGCATTCTTAAAAAACAAGAGGCCACTGGCGGAGACATGGCTTAAATAATGAATGATTTTTTGAAAATATTTTTAGTCTTATGCGCCGTCGTCAGCGCCTTCTTTTTTGGTCGCAACTACGGGGAAGTGACGATTGAGGAATCAGCCGAGATAAAATCTTTAAAAACTATAGGTTTCGAAAGTCAAAATGCACAACAGCAGCTCAACAATTTTAAAAGTAAAATTCAAAAATTACTGGATAACGCAGACTTTACAAAACCCGAAGACGCCTTATCACAGCTGACCACACTATTTTTAACTGATTTAAGTTTAAGAATATCTTCGGAAAAATTGGCACAGCTTAAAGAGCCGAAAAAAGAAATACCGCCGTTAATAGCAAAAGATGTTTTTCAAAAAGAAAAAGAGCTTAATGATAAAATAGAAATTGAGCGCAAAAAAAACGCGATACGAAATCCAGCACAATTCAGAACCGCAGAAGACAACCTTTTAAAATCTATCAGCACAGAGGAAATAAGACGACATCTTAAAAAAGTAGAAGTTCGAAAAATTGATAGCTTGCTGGAAGATGCGCCGGCGGCATCCTACGAGGAATCACAACAGCTGTTTGGAAGCTATCGTGGATCGCTGATTGATGTGACAAATAATATTTATGGAACTCTGGCTTTTGATATTCAAGCAAACTCATCAATAGAAAATCCCATAAAGGGCAGTATCAAATTTTATAGAAATGGCGAAGAGCACGGTGCTAAATTTTTTGAAACTAATTGGTTAGGTTTTAAGGGAAGCGGCTCTCAGGCTTTTATAGTTGAGTTTGAAACAGATTATTTGCAAATCTACAAAATTGAAAATTCGCAAAAAATAGCAGGCATTTATTACGACCGTCTTCCTAATGGAACATCAAAAACCATTGGAACTTTTGTCTTAAGTCGGATCGATTTTTTGGACTAAGACGCTGATTTTGAGGCGTTGTGCCTGCGCGCAGCAGCAACAATTCGGTAAAATAATTTATTGTTTCACTAACCATAGCTTTATGCACCATCTGTCTCAAAAGCAGACGCAGCTTGGGTTTCCTCACCATGAAACTACTCGATTTCACCTTCATTAAAATCGTAAACATGACGAAGCGCTTAATACGCACAGCGTTTGAGGGAGCTATGAAAAGAATTAACGAACTGATGAAAGATTTGGGATTTAATGAAAAGGGCTCTGACGCGGTCAAAGAAGCCTTTATTAAAAATCTTATTAAGGCTTCTGCAGGCGTTGATGTTGTGACTCCAGCTGAGAAAAAATTAATTCAAGATCACCCTGAAAAAATAGTTCAGTTTCCTAAACAGCTTAGTTTTGGTTTTGATGAGGCTGATGAAGGCTTTTCAATTCCTCAAAAAAAAGCCTAAGCCTCTACTTTTTCTAAAAAATCTTTAATTTTGTAATTAACTAATTCTGGAAAATCTAAGTGGGTACAGTGGGAACCATAAGGAATAAAGTGGTATTCGGCAGTTTCGATTTTGTTCGCCAGGTCTTTTTGAATATCAACCGGAGTGATGGCATCTTTTTCTCCGGCAATCACCAAGGTGGGCTTATCAATACAATACAAGATTTCAGAGCCATCATAATTTAGAACATGGTGAAAGAGTTCAAAAAAAATAGGTAAATCTAAACGAGAAACTCCTCGACCATACATTTCGATATCTTTAAATTGTGTGAGCCGAATGTTGAAGCCCCCAGCTAAAGCCGCCACCTGAAAAGCGATTGGATTGTCGATCATAGTTCTCCACAGAGAATTCCACAGATCAGGTGCGTTTGCATATTGATTTTTTAAAAAATAGTAGAGCGGTTCAACAAAATCATAGCCTAGAATTTTTTTTAAAGGATTTTTGGAAAATCCATTAATAAAAACTAAGGATTTAAAAATTTCGGGAAATAGGTCATAAGTTTTTAATAAATAAGGAACGCCAAAACTATGTCCCATGAAATCAGCCTGCTCATGTCCGAGGTGGTTCAGCAGCCCCTTAAGATCATAAGCTAAATCGCGCATTGAAAGCTTTGAAAGATCGCTTACCGAAGAGCTTTTGTGATGCCCGCGTATATCAAATAGAATAACTTTCCTGCTTTTTGAAAAATACTCCGTTTGATGGTGCCAGTGATTCATTAAGCAAGCGATACCGTAAACTAAAACTAGCGGCTCGCCCTCGCCGATGGTTTCGTAATAGATAGGCGTTCCATCCGCGGCTTTATATGTTCCTGTAACTTTTTTTCGTAGAAATAAGTCTGACATCCAAATACTCTATACTATTTCAGTAAAGAAATCTCTACGATATTAGATCCGAAAGAAAAGCGGTCGGTGTCGACCAAAGTATGTAGTTTGAACGGATTTTTATTTACAAGCACTGCGCCGTCCTGGGAAAGATTTTCTATAACAACCGAGTCGTCGATTTGTGAGAATTTTAAAAGCTGATGAGGTTGAGATGGGTCCACCAAATTTAAATCCAAATTGTTTGAGCCCAAAACACGAGGGCCATAACTTAAGGTATAAATACTTCCTGATTGCGGGCCCTGCAGAAATAATATCTGGAGGGGGGTGAGAAAAAAATGCAAAGCCATTTGAGGCAGATCTTTCAGAATTAATTTGTCTAAAAAATCAGCAGATGTCTTTTCCCAGTCGGAACTTGTTATAGGTGTTCGCTCGACCACTTTAAAACCTGTTTGGCCAATATGAAAAACTAGGCCTGGAATTAAGGATATGGACGCAATTTCTTCCGAACTGATTCTAATCTTTTTCCCTTTTAACCCATTGATTTTCCAGTTAAAACTTAGATCTACATCTATCTTAGCATGATTTTTGTGCATTTCTGAGTCAGAAAAAAAATCACCACTAAAAACAAAGTCTTTTTTAAGGGGAAGCAGCGTGGATTTAAGCGCGCCATCTAGAATTTGCAAAGTCATAACCATATCATAGAATTACTACTTAAGAGTTGTCCAGTCTTGTATAACCCTCTTAAACCTGCTACACCATTTAACACAATAAAGTCATCCTTGCTCCCTCAATAATTGGCGGGGCTTATAACCGAAGGGATATTCATGGAACTTAAAAAAGCAGACGTAAAGCGTCCGTACGAAGTTGTCATCTTGGTTCATCCAGATACGACTGTTGAAGAGCAAAAAGAGCTATTCAAAAAAAACAAAACAACCATCACTAGCTACAATGGTAACGTTCATAGTGTAGAAACTTGGGGAAAGCGCAGTTTAGCTAACCCTATTGGAAAGCTTAGAAAAGCGATCTATTTTCACTCTGTGTTCGAATCAAACCCACAAGCAATCATGGAGCTTGAGCGTACTATGCGTATTAACGACAAAGTTTTACGCTTTATGCATTCAAGCTTAGATGAGCGTGTTCCTGTGTCGAAACATATGGAAGCTTTCAAAAAAGGTTTAGCTGAGTCTGTCCAACGTGAAAAAGAGCGCGAAGCAAAAGCGCAAATGCGACGTCAGGCGGCTCAACAAGCTCGAATGGAAAGAGACGAAGAATAGTCGTTATTTAGAGAAATCTAATTTTAACAACAATTCGTTGGGCTTATGACCACATTACAACGCCAAAATAACTCTATAAATAAAACACTTTCTTTAGCCGCAGCCACGGCTGCGGTTTTAGTTATGTTTTCTTTTTTTGGGGCGCCTTTCGTGCGGGTGTTAGCAACCACCGCAAGATCAGCTGTGTTTTGGTGCGTAGGAATTTCTTTGGTAGCAACACTATTTGTTTTTAATCTTTCCATAGCATCAATTTATGTAGGAGCCGTTTGGATGACTTTAGGCTTTTACAGTGAATTAGAAAAACGTGGAACGAGCTGGAAAAAAACAGGAGTGATTGCGCTATTGGCAGGACTACTATTTGGTGTCGTCAGTGTATACGTAATTACAAACGGATCTATTGCAAGTAGCGAATTAGTCAAAACTTTTATGGACCCTCTTCAGGCCGCCATGAAAAATATTATGACTGAGGAAGAATTTTTAAAACTAAACATTCTTCAATATCTTCCCGGGGTATTTGTTTCAATACTAGTTATCGCATTAGCATTAGGTTTCATTTTTGAATCTAAAATTTCAAAACTATTTCAGCTTCGACGAGAGAAAGTGCCGACCAGCATAAAATGGATAGAGTTTCGAGTGCCAGATCTTTTTATATGGTTTTCTCTGTTTGGTTTCTTGTTTAGCTTAGTTGATTTTGGAGTTCCGCATTTAAAAGTAATTGCAGCCAACGTGTCGATATTTACCTTTGTGATTTTCTTTTTTCAGGGAGTATCGGTTGTTGAGTTTATGACAAGGGCCTACCGCGTGGGGTTCTTTACAAAAACAGCAATTTATTTGTTAATTTTAGGATGGATGGGGCCCGCCATGAGCGTGGTTGGTTTCTTAGACTATTGGATGAATTTTAGAAAAAGCATGCGAAAAAAATTAAAAGAATGAGGATTTTATGAAAGTAATATTACAAAAAGATGTAAAAGATTTAGGAAAAGTAGGAGATTTAGTAAACGTATCTTTAGGGTTCGCGAGAAATTTATTATTTCCTCGTAAGCTTGCAATTGAAGCTACTGAAAAACGCGTTAATGAGTGGAATCACCTAAAGCGCGTAGCTGAATCAAAAAAGAAAAAGGCCCTAACAGAGCGCCAAGAGTTTTTAAACCAAATCAAAGGTAAAACGGTTACTTTTAAGCTTAATGCTGGCGACAACGATAAGCTTTTTGGTACCGTGACGACTTCTGACATTTCTAAGGCTTTAGATAAAATGGGATATTCTGTGGACAAGCGAGATATTCATTTGGAAGAGCCTATTAAAGTTTTAGGAACCCACAAGGCAACAATTAAATATGCTGAGGGTTTTGAAGCCGCAATTCAAGTTGCTGTTGAAAAACAGTAGTAAAATAAAGCGCTTTAATTTAAAATATAAAAGGCCTTGGATAAAACCAGGGCCTTTTTTTTGAAAGAAGCTATGAACTTAAATCCTCAAAAGATAGCTATTATTGGCAACATCGCAACCGGCAAAACGACGTTGGCGCGTCGGCTTTCCAAAGAGTTAAAAATACCAGTTATTCATGTAGATACTATTCAGTTCACTCAAGATTTAAAAATTCAAAAACTTGATATTACGCGAGAAATATTACTAAAGCACGAAGCCGAAGCTCAATGGATCATAGATGGGCATGGACCATTAGATCTGCTTGAGGCTCGCTTAAAAAAGTCAGATCAAATCATATTTTTAGATCATTCGCCGTGGTTCTGTTGGATTATGCTGACCTTTCGTCAGTTTAAAAATATATTTTGGCCAAGGGCAGAAATGATAAATAAGCAGTCGGAGCTGACTTGGGGGCATACAAAGAAGCTGTATCGCACTGTTTGGGCGATACATAAAAAAATGCGTCCCGAGTTAAAGCAAATTTTAGACAGACAAGAGTTTAAAGATAAAGTTAAAATTATCTGATATGCTGAGAGCACTTAATCATAGGTTGAATTCAAAAATAAGAAATCTGAAATTATTTTTAGCAGATCAGCTGATCAGCCCCTTTTCAAAACACATTGATTTAAATGAGGCCCAAGCACACCTAGTTCTAAGATTAGATGGAAAAGTTGGCGACGCGGTGACATCAACGGGTTTTTTAAGACAAATCAAAAAAAGTTTTCCTCATCAAAAGCTCATTTTGATCATTAATGGGTCGCAAAAAGACATTTTTAAAAACTTAAACTTCATTGATGAAATCATCGTTATTAATAAATCTATATTTCAGCTGTTTAAGGAAGTTAATAGACTTCGGTCGATAAAATTTGGATATATTATAAATACTTCTCACATACTTAAGCCCAACGTTATTTTTTTTGCGGGTTTATTGAAAGCATTTCAAAAAATCACGTTTTCAAATTTTCACATCAAAACATTTTCTAAGCACGTGGACATTGATTTCACAAAAGATCACATCACCGACAGATATTTTAAAACGCTTAAAATGTTGCGAGTATTCGATGCTGACTTGTCTTATATAATAGAACTTGATAAGCAAATCCTAGCGGAAGCACAGCAAAGTATTAAAAAACTTGGTGCAAAAAAAATAGTGGCTTTGAATAGTTTTTCTGGTGCGCGCGACCGAAATCTGGGACAAAGCAAAACTGTAGAAATAGTGAAAAAGCTTACAGAAGATCCGGACGTATATGTATTAAGTCTGGCGGGACAAAACGATGAACAGGCGTTGCGGCAGTGGATGACGGAGTATTCGCACCCGCGTTGGATTTATTTTTCAGAGTATAAAACTTTACAACAAAACTGTGCCCTACTTAGCAGCTGCAATTTTTTAATTACTCCGGACACAGCGTGGGTTCATATTGCAAACGCATTAAAGATCAAGCAATTGGCTATTTTTAGAGAAGACACGAACCCTCAAGAACTCAACGCAGTTATCTGGGCTCCAATCGGGAATCAAAGTAAAGTGATAATAGCCCCTCACCATTTAATTAAAGGTTCAAGAATCGACAATGTTGATATTGAACAGTTGATGTTTGAAGTGAGAAAAATGATATAAAGTGTTGTTGCCAGAGACAAAAATTATTGGTTTGATAAAAAAATGAAAAAAATCATTAAAAATCTATTAATCATAAGTTTAAGTATTTTCTGCTTTGCCGCTATTGCTGAAGAACCAAAGAATGAAAAACCTAGCCCAGTTGGCGTTTGGCTTGTTGCAGATAAAGAAGCAAAGGTTGAGCTTTATATGAATGGCGACGTGCTTGAGGGAAAAATAGTTTGGTTAGCCGAGCCCAATGAAAAAGATGGCACAGCAAAAATAGATATTAAAAATCCGGACAAATCTTTGGTCACACGCCCGATTATGAATATGGTTTTTTTAAATGGCTTCAAAAAAGACAAGCGTAGCGATAAGTGGATTGATGGGACGATTTATGACGCAAAATCTGGAAAAACATACAGTGCTTGGTTAAAACTAAAAGACGACAATAATATGCAATTGCGTGGCTACGTTGGAATTTCACTATTAGGGCGGACCGAAGAGTGGACAAGAAGTCAGCTGTAACTTACCCAGTAATAGTTCGCAGCTGTTCACAGGCAATATCGCGCTCGACCTCTCCGTAGTGTACCAAATCTTGGAACACGCTCTTGTTTTCAGGCGTAAAATCTAAGTACTCAAGTTGTTTAAAAATTTCTCCGAGTCGAACCATGCCCAGGTTTAAGCTTGTAGAGCGAAGTCTGTGAGCCAGCTTAGAAATCGAGTCAAAGTTATTTTTATTATACTCTTCCTTCATCATTATAAAGGCATTTTGCATTTCTGAATTAAAAATCGTAGTTAACTGTCGAAGCAGTCCACCGCTGGGATCGATAGATATTAGTTCTTGCAGTTTTACTTCATCAACTTGGGAAAAATTTTTGATAGGGGCTTTCATATTATCTCTCCTCTAAACTTAGAAGATAGCCGCCATGGCTAATCGTTTTTAAATAGGCCCCTGTTGGGCCCAGCTTTTTTCTCAGGGAACTAATATGTCGATCAATTGTACGACTTTGAAAGTGAGACTTATTCCATACTTCTTTTGCAATTTGTTCACGACTTAAGGTTTTTCCGATGTGACTCATAAAACATTGTAAAAGTTTAAACTCAGTTGGAGACAAGGAAACAAGTTCTTTTTGGCCATTTCCATCAATGCGATGCACCTGAAGAGATTCGCGATTAAAAAGTAAATCGGCAAAAATTTCGGGTGTATAAAAAGCCGAGGAGACTTCCGCTGATCTTGCACAGTGGGCATCAATTCGCGCCATCAACTCAGTATTATCAAACGGCTTAGTAATGTAATCATAGGCCCCAGCAGAGAAGCTTTTTACTTTCACTTTAATATCTGATTCTAAGGTTAAAAAAATGACAGGCGTACGGCTGCTTTGTGTACGATCTTTAAGAAAGCTAAAAAAATCAAAACCATTTCCATCAGGCAAGTACAGATCTAGTAAAACCAAATCAGGTTTAAAGTGATTCAAAATCTCTTTTGCGCGCTCTAAGCTTGGTACCAAGACTAAATCGTACGAAAAAGCCAAGCATCGCTGTAGAAGAGCTTGAGTCGTTGGTTCGTCTTCTACAGCGAGGATCTTGTATTTCTTCATGCCGCCCTTGTTTTATAATTACTTGCACTATTTATAGCCGTCTCTATTGAGCTAATCACCGTCGAAAATGGCAACTGTTTGTTCCAATACTGACAAAATAAAAAATTTGAGACAAGCGGTAAATTAATCTCATCTGAATTTTTACTCGAACATACGACCAGCGGTATTATTTTAGGGTTAAAGTTCCCCAAATTTTTAATGGTCAGCTTAGAATCAATCTGTTTTAAAAACTCATGACCACTCATGTAAGGTAAACACCAGTCTAGAATAAGCAGATCATAATCATTTAGCAATAGTTGGTCGATGGCTTTAACGGGATCGTTCAAGCAGTCGACATTACAACCCATGGACTGCAAACTTTTTTCTAAAATTAATGCAGCCGTAGGATCATCGTCTATGACTAAAACGCGAAGGTTTGATTTTTTTAGCTGAGTTGGCGGCGAGGCTAGTGTTTCGGTGTAGTAATCGTACTCTTGCTGATGATCGAACATAAAGAGCTCGTTTTTAATATTTGTATTTGTTAATTCAAACTGTGCTTTTAGATCTTTTATAATTTGCTGAACAAGTCTTTGGAAATTATCATCAGTCTGGCGCGAAGCCTTGGTTTCGCGATTAAAATCAACTACGACATCCGCCGTCCATCTTTCCGACTCTTGAATCAACTCAATTTTAATGACTGAGTCGTCTAAATATGGCGCTAGTTCTGACCTGATATGAGCTTCAATCGAAGCCTGTGCTTGATTTTTATTTTCGACACTTAATATATTACGCGGTAGCATAATAGGCCCCTCCTATTTTTAAACTTTAAATACAAAAATTATTTTGCTTTAAGCTACTGTAGCCTCTAACGAATGCAAATCGTAGACGCTTTGTTTGCGATCAATGCCTCTTCGTTTATCGCGTAGCGAGCGTGTCGAAGAAACATATGTTTTGGCAATAGCTCGTGTACACTTTTTTATGCTGTGATGAAAACTGGCATCTGTTTTTTTTGCGAAAAAATTGCGATTCTTTGTTTTCATCACAGTTTCACACAAAAACTGAGGCGGATGTCCCAATCGGCGACCATGGGTAGTATCCACAATTACCTTAATTTCATCTACACTATTTAAATTGAGCTTCCCTAAAGAGCTGTCTAAGCAGTCTTGTACATAGTCGCGAAGATGCTCAAATCCTTCAAAGCCTCTGAATATAATGTTAGTTCTCATTTTTTGCCTCCTTAGCGAGTTGCGTTTTCTTACTCTTATAATCGTAGGAATAATGTTACCAAAATGTGAAAAGCAGCTCTAAAAGCAGAGGAAAAACCAAATACAGACTTTAGATATATAGCAGTGAAAAAAAGTTAAACACTTTGCGCTAAACTTTAAGACCATTGTCCTGTAAAAACTTGGGGCAAATATCCACAATAGCTTTTAGAATTATTTAATTTCATGACAAAGTTTCAGTTTTTTCGATAAATATTTTTGGGGAGAATTTTTGAAATGCAACAAGCCATTGGGGATTTTAAATCAGTAAACATCGATGAACAACTTCGACATTTATTGTATACTGTTAAAGCTTTGCGGCGCGGAGATTTTAGTGCACGTTTGCCGATTGGCCAAGAAGGAATTATTGCTGAAATTGGCGAAGTTATTAATGATATCATCGAACACAATGAAAACATGGCAAATAACTTAATTGAAGCTACACAAGAAGTGGTTAAGGCCAATCTAGCCAAAACTCATTTTTTAGCAAACATTAGTCATGAAATTCGAACACCGATGAGTGCAATTTTAGGCTTCACAGAGCTATTGCAGAACCCTAATCAGACAGTCGAAGAGCGTATGCAGTGTATATCGACTATTCACCGTAATGGTAAACAGCTACTAGCATTGATCGATGAAATTTTAGATATTTCTAAGCTAGAAGCAGGTCATCTTCATATTGAAAACCTAGAATGTGATGTTGTTAGTCTAATAAATGAAACTAAATCGCTTTTATATTTTCAAACAGAAAGAAAAGGTTTGGATTTTAAATTTGTTTTTGAATCAAAAGTTCCAACAGTGATGATGACAGATCCAGTTCATATCAGACAAATTATTATGAACGTGGTCGGTAACGCGATAAAGTTTACTGAGAAAGGTTCCGTAAAAGTTTTTATATGCTGGACCGATTCTACATTTGAATACGGTAAAGGCCAATTGAAAATAAAAGTGACGGATACAGGAGTGGGCATAGATGACGCTCATCTTGAGCGACTTTTTCAACCATTCGCACAGGTTGATAGCTCTATGACACGTAAATTTGGGGGAACAGGCCTAGGGTTGACGTTATCGCGTCAATTGGCCCGCGCACTGGGTGGGGATGTGCAGCTCCTGCACTCTAAGCTAGGCGTCGGAAGTACCTTTGAAATAACTATTGAAGCACAAATAAAAGAAAGCGTATCTCGTGTGGGATCTTTTCAATTTACTGAAAATAGTGAAATAGCCCGTGCGGCGTTCCATAATGAAAAAGAGATTCTTAAAGATGTTAATATTTTAGTGGTAGATGACGCCCCTGACAATCAAACAGTTATTGGACTTTTTTTGGGCCTGGCAGGAGCGCAAGTTGAATTTGCAGACAATGGGGCCGAGGGCATAGAAAAAGCTCTTTCAGGGAACTATAATGTGGTTTTGATGGATATCCAGATGCCCTATGTTGATGGATATGAAGCGACCCGTCGTTTAAGAGAGTTAGGTTACGATAAACCCATTATTGCGCTTACGGCTCATGCATTGAAAGAAGAGCGCGAGCGCTGCTTAAGAGTAGGCTTCACAGACCACTTTTCAAAACCGATAGATCGCCTAAAGCTTATATCATTAGTAGATCAAAAGGTTCAAATTAACCAATAAATACAATAAAACTAGAAAAAAATCTAAACTCTGGATAGGATTCTTGAAAAACGGAGTACCTATGAAAAAAGTATTTTTAACATGTTTGTTATTTATTATGCTATCTGTATCAGCCCAGGCACAGACACTTAATCACGCCAAATTGTTTGCAGAGATTATGCCTATATCGGATATTTTACGTTTTCCCAAAGAAACTAAAAAATCATTTGAAGTTCACTTGCTTGATTCCTACGAACAGTTCCCAGCACTTGCAGAAATTAAGAATAAAAACTTAGAGCAGTTCAACTTGATTAAAAAAGTTCGCGGCAACATGAAATACGTAAAAAATTTCCCGATGCCTTACGCTTATGACGTTACAAACAGCGGACAAATTTATACCCACGAAGTAAAAATTTACTTTTTAAATGCCAACCAAAAAGACAAACAGCATTTCACGCAGCGACTTGCCGAAGCCGAACAAATTTGGAATTCACAAAAAATCAGTACCGACTTTATTTACAACTTTAAATTTACCCTGACTGAAAACATCCGTGATGCCCATTACCGCGTCTTGGTGATGAATTCAACCCGCGGACCCTACAATGTTAGATGGGCCCGCGACTGGAGTGCTGACGTCGTAGCCCATGAGCTTGGCCACATGCTAGGAATTGCCGACGAGTACGAAACCCTAACCAGCGAACAGCATTGCTTACGCCATTCATTGATGTGCGCATCCCATTCAGGCCAACTTATGAAACACCACTACTACTTTGTTTTAAGACGACTGGTGAATTAAGGGTTAGCGTTAAGCCTCAGGACCAATAGCTCCGCAACATTTTTTAT
>JALHMX010000012.1 GCA_022843825.1 Pseudobdellovibrionaceae bacterium | reverse complement strand
GCAGCATTATCTTTTTCAGTAATATTACGTAAAAACTGTTGATAACGATACCAGTCTTTTTTATTTGCATCGTCACTGCAAGATGCAGCTTCTTGACCAGTGGCTCCCCATCGTAATTCTGGACAGTTATAAGGATCAAAAGAAAGTAAGGCCGCACGATTAATGAGTTGATCTAAAGTAATAGTAACTGGTGATCCAGCAGAATTTTTATAGGTGATCTTACAGGCCACCGCCGCAGCCTTATAGGAAGCGATCAAATCAGCCTTTAAATTAGTGCCTTTATAGGAAATGAACGAATCTTTTTCGTTGTAACGTTTAATCCAGGCTTTAGCATCGTCCGGGATACTTAACATTTTTCCTCTTAAACGAATATCACTTCCCGGAGAAGAGTATGATTCCCAAGCACCTTCAGTTCCATAAATGTTTGCAGGTAAGTTAATCGGATGAGCCAACCGACTAGTTCCACTATCGATACCTTTTTGTACTGATTCAACACGATCCTTAGCCATTAAGCACAACGCATCGACTTCATTTTTCATTTCAATTGTTGGCTCTAATTTATAAGCTCCACCAGATAATCTAACCTTTACCCAGTCAAAAAATCCCATACCCTTAGCATCAGAGATTTTATTTTTATAAACTCCCTGTCCCGCGTTACCATTATATTGCTCTAAGGAATATTCGGGAATCTCTGAGTCTGCAGCCACATATATTCGCCCTGCAGTTATATTACCCGCAGAGTCGTAGGTTGGATTGACAATCTGAAGCGGTCTAAAGTTTTTAAAGTTCCCGCCATAGCGAGCACCATAAACTCCGTAGTCAGGATTAAAACGACCTCGAGTAATTGAGTTATCAGGATGTGCATCTGCAAATAAAACCTCACCTTTTGGTGTTACATCATACACCACCGCCACGTGACCATTTGTTTTATATAGCGCCGTACCTGGAACTATATTGCCTGATGCAATTTTCGGCGAATAAAAATCTGGCTGAACAAGTCCGCCAGGTTGTGGCGAAGTCATTCTGAAAAAACCAGAAGAAATCATATTTACAATTCGAGGAGCTACAGCACCGAAATCATACTCCACGGGAGTAGAAGCCGGAATGCTTGAACGAGCCACCGGATAGTTTCCGTTACGACTATAGCGCAAGTCCATAACAGTACCGTCGTATTTTACACCTGCAGCTTCGCCGCTTTTAGCCACGATAGCTGCTCGCTCTGCTTTCATTTGATTCAACTGAGCATCAGTAAACGGTACCCGCATAATTTCTCGCACAAATGAAAAAGGTAGATTCTTTTTATAAGCGTAGTACGCACGTAAGTAGTATGGGAAATCTGCACAATCAGTGTAGAATGTATTCAACATGTCTTCTTCGGTTCTTAAGATATTTCCTGGGCCCGAAAAACATTTATCAGTAGTGTTACATTTGCTTTCACCCATTTTTTTAACGAAATTTTGAAAACCTTTTTCGTCTGCATCATCCCATTTAAGTTTTTTGACTTTCCATGGGCGCTTAGTACTTAAAGCCTTAACTTGAGGACAAGACAACTGAGCTGTGTCTGTTACATTGAATTTAGTGTAGGTTTTTCCGTTAAAAGTTTCCGTACGAGTAGGCACATTACATTTAACTGTCTGACCATTGTATTCAAATTGCTCTAAATTTTCAGGATTGTAATCCTCGAACTGATTTTCAAGAACGTATTCAGCCGGAGCACGACTGACTTTGCGTCCAGCTGAGGTAATATCATTCTTGGAATATAAATCTGTTCCTGAATGAACACAGCCAGCTACAATGAAACCTGAAAAAATTGCCGCTAACGCGACTAAGATTTTTTTACGCATATAATATTACCCTCTTATTTGTTAAACTGATTGCACCGATCTAGAATAGCTTTATGCTTCAAAACATCAACTGCGACTAGACTAAAAAGTATTTATCAGAGGCTTTTTTCAGCATAATTTTCCAGAGGTTAAAACTTCTACTAGACTTTGGTAGTGTACTCAGCGTTGTTAACATTTGGCCTTTAAGATCAACCAATTTTGTATATAATTTTGTCTATACAAAGAGGGTATAAATGATGAAAAAAATATTGGTTTTAAGTTTAATTTGTTGTCTTACTGCATTCGGTTTTAGCGCGTGCACAACTCCGCAACGCAGCACCGCATCCGCTCCTTCAGATGATGCTCATAATGAAGAAATGGATGCTGTTTTAAATATAATTTTCAAATCTGCAAATCCAGGAAAAGAAGCAATTCAGCAGTACGATAAACTTTTTGTTTTGTTGTTGAAGGCCAATCAGTTTATAGCTGAATTTGAAAAAGATTTAGATACTAAGCTGGCCTTCAAACGCAAAAATCCAGGATCTTCCATTGAAGAGCCACTTCATTCCGATTCGTACCGACAGCTCTTGAAAGTTTGGAATCTAAAGAAACGATACTCTCATCAAATAGAATATCTTTATTCACGCTGCTTAGAAATTCGATCAGATACAAATCTGTCCGATAACCAACGAAAAGTCGCTGCTTTAGTCATTAAAGACGTAACCGCATACTTAGAAACTAGTCGTGATTTGCAACGCATAGAATTGCAGCCTATTATGACAAGCCTTAATCAAATTCATTCTGAATTCATGACCAACTACAAAAAGAAGCTACAACTTGAAAACAAACCGATTAAAGACATCTCAGCTATCGCTATTAGCCCGACTTTTAGTCACAATATTTTTCCAAACTTGAGTGCCTATAAGCAGTACACAGCAAAAATTCCACACGCTCAAAATGATGCCCTTTTAAATTCAGCCGAATACAAAAACTTATCCAATGAAGTTGATCGTGATCTTAGTGAGATACCAGATCTAATTTTTGAAAACAGAAGTCCACAATCAAATCAAGATTTAAAGTGTGGAGGTGGAAAAAAGATTTGCGCTAGTACTGGCGAAGAGGGAAATATCATAGGAGGAGTTTTTCCCTCTGGTGTATGGTCTTTAACTTATGACGACGGACCACACAACACATACACTTCACAGATCATGGAATTGTTTATCAAGCACAAAGATAAACACAATCCTCGGGGTGAAGTAACATTTTTCTGGCAGGCAAAAAACGTTGCCGCCTTACCGGCTTTGACAAAAAAGGCAGTGGATAATAAATTTTCGATACAAAATCACTCGTACGATCACACTAATTTATTTACCATAAAAGAAAATCCAAGCGCCTTAACCAAGCAAATTATTACTTCAAATAATGTTATCGAAGCTGAAGTTCGCAAATATATTCCTCATTATAAAGTGAGGTACTTTCGTTGTCCGTACGGATCGTGCTACGCGCCAAAAATTCCCCAGGTTCGCAAAATGTTAGCTGATCGTGGGCAACTGCATGCCTATTGGAGAATTGATAGTCTTGACTGGAAACTTCAAGATGCTCATAAAGTCTCGGATCTTGTTATTAAGCAAATGGAGCTTTTAGGCCGCGGAGTTATTTTGTTTCATGATGTACAGCAATCTACTGTTGAAACAACTCGTCGACTTCTAGCTTGGATAAAAGATCAAAATGATAATAAAGGCAAAAAACACAAATTAGTCACTTTGCCTGAAGCCGTAGATATAACCAATGGAATTAAATAGTAAAAAAGTTGTCCTGTTTTTATTAGGTTTATTTGTGGGTTGCTCTCAGCCCACAAAAACCATAGTTGTATCCGTTGAACAACCAGCTGCTCCTTCAATTTACACTTTCGAAGAACTGCATCAGACGACTCACTATTTGGCTACGTTAATGGTAAATAGAGTTAACAACCAGTATAATCGCAAAAAATCTCTACCTGTTCTAAACTGTGATCCTGATGATTCAAAAACCAATATGTGGATCATGCAAGTTAAAAGCTTAATCGATGAACGACAGCTTGAATTTAAAAAACAGTTTTTAAACGGAAAACTTGATTACAAAAACTGTGAAGCGAAATGTCTTTGCGGTAATTATGCTGAAATTGTTCAAAGTATTAATCCTGAAAAACTTCGTCGTCATGATTTAATGACTATCTCTCAACTCGAAAAAAAACAAAAAAATATAACGGACACTCAGGCAATGACTTGCGCGCGCAATTTTAAAAGCTTTTGTGATAGCCCGCTACATCAATATCTAAAGTCTTTAGACTAACTACTTATTTAAGAATACCTTAAGGCGTGCTTGCGCGTCTTCGCTGATTCGAAGCTTGCTGATCGTTTCAGTAGTTAACTGAATGTGCCCTTGTTGTTGTGGCATCTCTGATAATGTGTTCAAAAGCAATTTTGTTGCTATCATAGCATAAGCACCATTATTAGAAAATTTTTGAATAATTTCTTGCACAGTAATATCACCTTTATATGAACTAAATACTAAGCCAATACGTTGAGCATCTGCTGTTGAAAATACTTCGCCAGAAAGCATTAAGGGCCGCACAAAAGCATCTGCACATTTTTGAATTATAAAACTTGAAATAACCGCAGGTGATAAGCCCAGCTTCACTTCGCTGAAGCAAAATTTAGTATTCTCTTCAGCCATAACGTAGTCACAACACGCCAATAAGCCAAGGGCACCGCCGAAAACAGCTCCATGAGCTTTACCGATGACAGGGTATTGACAGTTTCGTACAGCGGCAAACATGTCCCATAATTTTCGAGAGTCCGTTTTGTTTTCATCCAGATTATAGTTCACCATACTTTTCATCCAGTTAAGATCTGCGCCAGAACAAAAAACGCTACCTTCACCTTTTAAAATAATAGCTTGCAGACTTTCTTCTTTGTTTAACGATTTAAAAAGCAAGGTGATCTCTTCGATCATGGCCGGATCAAACGCGTTTTTAACTTCTGGACGGTTTAAAGTGACTATGCAAAAGTTATTAACAATTTCTTTTTTCACGTACTTCATTATAACCTACATTCTAAATACGCCTTGAAGCTTAGGACCCCAGTCCTTATTCAAGCTGGCTGAAATACCCAAAGCTAAAACTTTGCGAGTATCTTTTGGATCAATAATTCCATCATCCCAAATACGTGCAGTCGAAAAATAAGCTGAACTCTCTTTTTCATATTTTTCAATAGTAGGTTGTTTAAACTGATATTGTTCTTCAAATGACATTTTCTGACCCTTAGCTGCCATTTGATCCATTTTAACTGTTAACAATACGTTAGCCGCCTGTTCTCCGCCCATTACACTAATCCGCGCATTCGGCCACATCCACAACTGTCGTGGCTGATAGGCTCGCCCACACATACCATAATTACCTGCCCCATAGGATCCACCAATAACCACAGTAAATTTCGGTACACGCGCATTAGAAACCGCCATCACCATCTTAGCGCCATGCTTGGCAATACCCTCTTGTTCATATTTTTTTCCTACCATAAAACCCGTAATATTTTGCAAAAATACTAATGGAATTTCACGTTGCTCACAAAGCTCTATAAAATGAGCCGCCTTTTGTGCGCTTTCACTAAATAAAACTCCGTTATTAGCAATAATTCCAACAGGCATCCCCCAGATATGGGCAAAACCAGTAACTAATGTTTTACCAAACAAGGGCTTAAATTCGTGAAGTTTAGACCCATCTACAATACGGGCAATAATTTCTCGGATATCAAATGGAATTTTTGAATCTACAGGTAATACCCCATAGATTTCGTCCATAGAATAGATAGGATCTTCTAGCGCCTGAGTTTTAATCTGCACCTTTTTTTGATGATTAAGATGCTTAACTATGGAGCGAGTAATTTCCAAGGCATGCTGGTCATCTTCTGCAAAATGATCAGTAACACCTGAAATTTCACAATGGGTTGTCGCTCCACCGAGCTCTTGAGCATCGACTACTTCACCAGTAGCTGCGCGCACGAGTGGAGGACCACCTAGAAAAATAGTTCCAGTGTCTTTAACGATAACATTCTCATCACTCATAGAAGGAACATAGGCGCCACCTGCGGTACACGACCCCATTACTACTGAAATTTGCGGAATATTTTGTGCGCTCATACGGGCTTGATTATAAAATATTCGTCCAAAATGATCTCGATCAGGAAAAATTTCTGATTGAAGTGGAAGATAGGCTCCGCCACTGTCGACTAAATAAATGCACGGCAGTCCATTTTCCATTGCAATTTCTTGCGCTCGCAAATGCTTTTTCCCTGTCATGGGAAAATAAGTTCCACCTTTAACAGTGGCATCATTAGCAACAATTATACATTCAGTATTATGAATAACTCCGATACCGGTGATAACGCCCGCGCCAGGGGCTTGCCCTTCATACATATCAAACGCTGCTAAACTTGAAAACTCTAAAAAAGCAGTCCCAGGATCAATTAAAGCCTCGATACGTTCACGTGCAGACAGTTTTCCACGTGCTTTGTGTTTTTTTAAAGCTTCAGCACCACCGCCTAACTTAACAGTTTCAATACGAGAGCGCCACTCTTCTACCAACGAAGACATATGCGAATAGTTTTTTTTGTAGTCAGATGAGCTCGTTTGTAATTGCGATTCAATAATCATAATTATTCCTACCGCTTATGCTAAAAGTTTCTGACTTTTAATCACAAGCTCAAATTGAATTTTATCCTTACTATTTGCCGAGGACTGAATTTTAACATCTAAATTTAAAGGTGCAACATTCTCTTTTTGTAGGTCTATGCAAAACTGATCGAAAATGACTTCATCCATATCTAACGTAAGTGTTAGTGATTTGTTCCACAGTCCTTTTTTACTGATATTTACTTTAAGCTCTTGAACAGTAAAAAAACTATGTCCCAAATGACGTATCAGCATTTGTCGAACCAGCTCGTGAGCCGAATTTGTCACTAAACCTAAGTGAAGCTGAGCAAGGCTATCACAGTTTAATTTTGAATAAGGAATAAACCCAATAATTTGATTATTACGTGTAGATTTAATATGAAAGCCTGAACCTAATAATTCAGGTGATAACCAGCCTAACGCATAGTTTACAAAGGGTTTTACAATCCTGTATCCGTGGTCTAAATATTTTTTCATCGCTTGCATGTCTATAGTTAGCATGATGAACTAAAAAAGAGGAGTATTTTTATGTTCAAAGTGATCACTCTTGTTGTTTTCGTAGCCGGCATGATAGGAACCTGGTTTTTACTTAACTCACCTGCTAAAATGAGCACCCAATTACATGCTGAAATTCAAAGTAAATTAGCCATTCTAATTGAAGAAACCATTAAAACTAAGAAGCCTCAATCGAGTGATTTTCAAATGAATCAAATGTATACAAATGCCATTAATGAAAACCTTGTTTCTGCTCACTTTAGCTATCAGTTTAAAGACATCATGAACTCTGATGCGGACAGCGCAGAAGGCGTGGAACAAAGCATTACGGGATATGCTTTACTTGCGAAAACACCATCAGAAAATGCAGAACAACAAAGATGGGTAATTCAATCAATTAAAACTAATCAAGAAAGCGTCAGCTTTTCAGAAGGCATAGTCGTTACTACAGATGAATCTGTAGCTCCATTAGAAAATAAATAATGCTCCAATATGTTATAATCGACGAACATGGCGAAATTTTTTTAAACGATACAGAACATAAAATCACTGATCAAAATCTGCTCAATCAAGTCTTTCAAAATCTTAAACTTAGCGAAGATCAAACTTTAATAACTGACCTTAATGACGAAAAATTTATAGTTGAATCATTTGATTTTCCGATTATTGCACAGGCAATTCATTTATCCGCTGGCCGATTACTTATATACACCGAGTCCGGACTGTATTTTGAAACACTACCTGAAGCCTGGACCGTTAATCAAAAAGATCATTTTTGCGGCCTGACTGTAAATGGTGCGCCTTTTCGACTATCTAAAAAAGCTTTAAACCAGCTTTTTTCTATGTGCAGCAAATACGATGATGACAGTTTTACAATTGAAAATAAAAGATATGCCACTCCTCCGTACTATTTACCTCGCACTGAAATTAAATCATCATTATTTTGGAGTGAAATTTATAAAAATGAATCGCGTCCTGGTTGGGACTTAAACCAACCTGCCGAAGCTTTTAAGGATATGCTGCCAAGACTAAAACTACCTAAATCGCGAATTTTGGTTTTAGGTTGTGGGTACGGGCATGATGCCGCACTTTTTGCTGAAGTCGGACATGTTGTCACTGCAATCGACTTTTCAAGTGCTGCAATCAGTGGGGCCAAGAAAAAGTACGGCCACTTATCAAATTTGACGTTTGAACACATGAATATTTTTGATATACCTCATGAGTGGAACTTTAATTTTGACTTAGTTATCGAGCACACTCTATTTTGCGCCATCGATGCCAACCAAAGAGAAAATTTAATTGTCCTTTGGAAAAGAATGTTACACGAAGAAGGACAGCTGATGTCCGTGTTTTTTACCATGTTTAAAAACGCAGGACCACCGTACGGTGTTACAGAAGACGAGCTACGCGCCTTATTGCAGCCCAGTTTTCAATTCCTATTTTGGGGAAGACTGCGGAATTCATTGCCACAAAGATTAGGTAAAGAGCTTTTTGTACTAGCCAAAAAAAGATAACCAGCCTTTAGTCAAGTCTAGGTAAAAACTTGTTCAGAAAACACTGCTAAAAACCGATAAAAAAATATGCAACAACCTCGAAAAACTTCATTTGTTCTTCCGCTTTTTTTCGCTTTATTGGCTATAATCTGTTTAATCAGCGGGCTAACTATTTTTGCTCATCATAACAACCAAATTTCGTTTCATGAAAAAATTAAAAGCGAGTCACAAATCTTAGTTGAAAATCTAGTTGAGCGGGCAATAAATATACTTCATCAAAATGACAAATTAAAAACTGAGATCACTAAGGGAACGCGTCATATTGCTAATGAGCAGATTGATCAGTATAATAAGCTGGCCAATGAATACAATCGCCTTAACAAAGAAATTGATTCTTCTTCTTTTTTTAATAACAACTTAAGTTTAAAAAAACAGTTCCTGGAAACTAACAACGAGGCTTTTAAATTTCTTGACTCAACTAGAACGCTTTTATCAGATAAGAAAAGTTCAACTGCTGTCTCAACTCCTTCGGTATACTTCGAAAGATATGCCCAACTTAATCAACATCCGTCAGTCACTGAGTTTAGCCTTTTCTCTTTTAATCGACCTACCTTTTTATTTTTCCTTTCAATTATGGGCCTTAGTTTATTTTCCCTAGTCTCGATTTGGCTATTTTACTCTATAAGTACAAAACTAAAAAATACACTCGTTCAAAAAGAATCTGAACTTAAAACTTTCTTAAGTGTTATTGATAATATGTCTGAAGGTGTTGTGGTGTCTGATCGATTTGGTTTTTTTACTTACTACAATCAATCGGCCTTAGAAATTATTGGATCAAATGTAAAGGATATCTACTATCAGAGCTCGCTAGATCTTATTGGCTTCTACAATATGGAAGGACAAAAGCTGCTAAAAAATGATTCTCCTTTTCATAAGGCCGTGAAAAAAGATATCGTTACAGACCAGGAAATATTTGTGCGCAATCGAATTCATCCTGAAGGAATTTACATTTCAGCCTCAAATGGATTTTTCGTCGATGAAAAGGGTGAAACACTGGGTGCAGTTGTTGTGATGAAAAATATAAGCCACAAAAAGCAGCTCGAGGAGCTATGGAAAAAAGAGCGTCAAGTTGCCATAGAGGGTTCACAGAAAAAATCAGATTTTTTAGCTTCTATGAGTCATGAAATACGTACACCTATGAATGGCATCATTGGATTAACGACCCTATTAAGTGAATCGAAACTTGACGAACAGCAGTCAGAATTTGTAAGCATTATCAGACGATCAGCTTATTCACTACTAGCACTAATAAATGACATTCTTGATCATTCTAAAATTGAAGCCGGAAAAATAGAGCTTATCCAAACTAATTTTGATCTAAGCTTCTTAATAAAAGATGTCTTAGAGAATTTTAGACTGCCCAGCACGGAAAAAAATAATCAGATGCATCTAGATTTTCCAGAAAATGTAAACAAATATTATGTAGCAGATGAAAACCGAATTCGTCAGATTTTAATTAATTTAGTAGGAAATGCCTCTAAGTTTACTTCAAATGGCAGCATAACAATTAAAGCTGAACTTTTGCAGGATCGAGATAAAGAAAGTTTACTACGTATTTCTGTAACTGATACAGGCCCAGGTATGGATCAAAAAGAGCTCGATCGACTTTTTCAAAGATTTTTTCAAACGAAAACTGGTATTAAATTCGGTGGTACTGGATTAGGCCTAAGCATCTGTAAGCAGCTCGTTGACTTAATGAAGGGAAGAATTGGTGTCACTAGTGAGCCAGGAAAGGGTTCTACTTTTTGGTTTGAATTGAACTTACAAAAGGGATCAAATCAATCTAATGCCACTAAAAATATAAAGCTTTCTGATTTCAATAATTCATTTGCAGGTCATATTTTAGTCGCTGAAGATAACATTATTAATCAAAAAGTTGTTCAACAGTATTTAAGTAAATTAGGATTCACTGCTGATATTGCCAATAATGGAGCAGAAGCATTCGAAATGTTTCAAACTCATAAATATGATCTTGTATTAATGGATTGTAATATGCCCGTACTTAATGGCTATGAGGCCACTAAAAAAATTAATGAATTACAAAAACACAAGTCAAGTCATCAGCAAATTAAGGTGGTCGCCTTAACCGCGGAAGGCCAAGTCACTGGACTTAATAAGTGCTTAGAGGCTGGAATGTCTGACTTTATCAATAAACCTATAATGATTGAAGAATTCGTAGCCGTTATAAAAAAATATTTTGGAAATTTTGACAAAACCAGCTTACACAAACTTAAAGAATTAACAGTAGGTAATGATTTACTGCTTGAGGTTCTATTTCAAGAATACAGTCAATCTACACCAGAAGTTATAAAAAATATGCATACCTTAGCCGATAACAACGATTTTAATTCATTATCGGACGTAGCCCACAGTCTAAAGTCAGCCAGTGGATCTTTAGGTGCGAAAAAAGTTCAAGTACTGTGTCAAAGTATAGAAAATGTAAAGAATGGTGTGCAAGATACAGACCTGAAAAGTCTGCTGACAGAGCTTGAGCGCGAGTTTCATCTATCCTTAAAAGACATTCAAAATGAAATACAAAATATAAAAAGTTTGGATAAGAAGGCCGCATGAAAAAGATTTTAATTGTTGATGACGTCAAATCCATTTTAATTACACTCGAAGCCATCTTAGTAAAAGAAGGCTACTATGTTGCTTCTTGTACGAACTCGATGGATGCATTCGATAAAATTAATGCTGAGCACTTCGACTTGTTAATTACTGATGCGATTATGCCTGCGAGCGCAAGCGGATACTCCCTTATCTCTACGATTCGTTCAGGCCAACGCAATAAAGATATTCCTATTATCATGTTGACCGGAAAAAGGGAGCAAGCTGACATTGAAAAAGCACTTACAGTGGGCGCAAACGACTATATCATTAAGCCCATTGACCCCGATATCTTGACAGCTAAAATTAAAAGTTTATTGGAAAAATCTCATGAAAAAGTAGATTTCGTCGAAGCGCCAGTAAATGCCCCAGCAACTCTGAATGTTAAGACCGATATACTGACAATTTCTGAAAGTGAGATTAAATTGATGACCAACTATCAACTTAATCTCGGTCAAGTGTATCGCATATCCAGCGATTTTTTATCACAGCTAGAAATCAGCTTTACAAATGTCAGGATTTCCGAATGCACCAAAGCTGCAGATCAAACCCATAACTATTACATCAAAGGCCACTTTGTAGGGCTAACAGATAAAGAGCTTTCTAAAATTCGTTTATGGGTACGCAAAAGACTTTCAGGAATGTAAAAAGTGTCTCATGTTGAGATTAGCGCAGTATATCTTTTTGATAGTTTTTAAAAGTTAAACACTAATTGATTATAGAAGTAGATTTTATTAGATTTGAAATGGTGCGCAAATTGCTGCATACTGTGGTAGGGGGATCCAATGAACAAGTTAAAAATTCGTAATCTATTAATTGTGTCTTTGTTTGGTACGTTAATGGTTTTTTTCCAGAACTGTTCTCAAAGTCATTTCACTCCTGTGAATGAAAAAGGACAGCTGCAGCTCGTTGACCCTCATGGCGTCAACGTTCCGGACTCTATAGGTGTTATAGTAACTGATGAGGACAATAATATTGTCACCACTCTTCCTGTTAAAGATACTACTAAAGACTCTGTAGATAACATCGACACCAAGGCGCCAGAACAAGTGGCTGACGTACCTAAACAGAACACTGACATGGAAGAAACTCCTAAGCAAGTGGCTGATGTACCTAAGCAGAACACTGACATGGAAGAAACTCCTAAACAAGTTGCTGATGTACCTAAACAGTCTGTTAATGAAGATGAGACCGAGGATGACGACTTACATGTTGGTTCATGTTTAGATGTCAATAAATCGGGCTTCAGCAATGTCATCGATATTGCCCAGTTAGCTGATGGGCATAAACTGGACGTCATCAAAGGGTCAGTTTTTATTTACAGCTCAACAGGAAATGCTGACATGAAGCAAATTTCAATTAACACTGCCAATGGAAAAACAGTTCTGTGCGGTCTTAACGTTAGCACAATTGGTCTGAAGTCAGGTCGCTTGGATCTAATAAAAAATACTGTGGTTCAACTTATTGAGAAACATAGCGGTATTATAAAAGTAGATTCTACAAGCCAAGTGATCAAAATTAATTCCTCTAACAGTAAAGTAAAGGCATTTAACAAGTAATCAGATTAAAAAAAGTATATTATTAACATTTAAGGCGTACGAAGGTACGCCTTATTTTTTTGAAAAAGATGGGATGGTTTTGCTGTAAGCCGAGTTCTGTTCCGTGTGTGCGTTCCCACATTTACTATCACACTTCGGTAATCATTCCTCTAGGCCTTTAATTACTTAAAGGCTCAAGCGATCTAACCCGGAAACCACCAGCGAGCCCACTGTTATGCCATCCTAAGATGACAACGTTTCCCTATTTGATCTTGCTTCACGTCGAGTTTAGCTGTTTTCACTCCGGCGATTCCCTGAAAGTCTCCCGTTCCCGACAATCAGATCATAACCCCGGACATTCTTTCTGTTCCACTGTTCCTTACCTTACGGTAGAGGGGCGTTACCCCAGACGTTGCTCTATGAAGCTCGGACTTTCCTCTCCGTCGACGTAAAACGTAGACGCAGCGATTACCCGCAAAACCATGCCTGATGTTGTAGCATTAAACATATTTAGAACACAAGAGATTAAGCTAAATCTTGACGATTTTCATCCGTCCAGGCACTTTTAAAGTTCTAATCTTCCAGAGGAGTTTATATGAAATTTCGTGTATTTATTTTAAGCCTGATCGTATCATCATACACAGCGGCAGCTCCGCAAGCTGGCCCAGCATGTTCGCCAGAGACAGATGCTTCATGCAAATCTTTCAATAAAGATTGGACGGCTAAGCGAGTAGAACAAGTTGAGCATGTTTTACCAGAACTTCAACCTAATAAGTCTAAAATTGCTGTGCCTGCGGTGGTAAAAATTGTTTCTCCAAAATTTTTATCTTCAATAAATGGTACGTCAGTAAAACTAGAGTGGACCCCTTCAGACAACGCTAAAGTTTATCATTTACAAGTATCGAAAGACGCAGGCTTCAACAACAGATCTATGTATGTCGTGAATAATCAGGCTTTAACTGATACATCTTTTGAAGTAAATAATTTAGAACCAGGCACAAAGTATTTTTGGAGAGTTGCCGCGCAAAATAATGACCTTAAAGAAGCCTACACTAAGTCAAAATTTACAGCGTCATCTTTTTCCACCAGATAGACGTAACATTAAAAAGGAACTCCCATGGCGCGCGTAGATAATGAAGTGATTCACAAGCAGCTTAACTGGCGATACGCGTGTAAAAAATTTGATCCAACAAAAAAAATCCGGGAAAATGACTGGAATATTCTGGTCGAATCATTGCGATTATCGGCATCATCTTATGGTTTACAACCTTGGAAGTTTATACTGGTGCAGGATCCAGCGATACGCGCACAACTACTGCCATGGGCTTGGGGCCAAACTCCGGTGACTGATAGCTCTCATTTTATAGTTTTTACTTATAAAGAAAAAATGGATGAGCCCCACATAGAAAAACATATTCACCAAATGGCCGCTACACTAGGTATTGATATCGCAAATCTAGATAAATACAAAAATGTAATGGTCAACGATCTACTTAAGAGTCCTCGCTTTGATACGATAAGTTGGTGGGCACAACGTCAAACTTACATTGCTATGGGTTCATTACTAACAACAGCGGCTTTAATGGAAATTGATACTTTACCTATGGAAGGACTTAATCCTGCAGAATTCGACAAAGTCCTGGGTTTAGAGGGCACCGGCTGGAGAACCATTGCTGCTGTGGCCTGCGGCTACCGCGCTGCCGACGACAAATACCAAAAAAATAAAAAGGTCCGCTTCCCTGTCGACGAAATTTTAGAAATTCGCTAAAAGGTGCCAGGCTACTTTTCGTTAGGCACTGCATTACGAAAAGTAGCCTGGCACCTTTTAAAAATGAATAAGGAAGCCGACCTGCGTGCCTTTGCGTTGATGGTCGGTCATTGTAGCATTAATCGTGGAGCTGCTATTTTCTTCGAAGTAATTTCCCAGCAACCGCAAGCGGCCGAATTCCAAATAGGCGCCGGCTTGGTATTCGGTACCTTCTGTTACCCCGTAGACAGATTCGGAAGATTTAAAATATTGGCGATAGTGGCCTAAAATACCGAAGCTTTGGAATACATACAGCTGCAATGTTGCCGCTGCAAATTGATGATTCATGCGTGAGTCATTGCCAGAATTTTCGCGAGTTCTTAAACCATAATGCAAAGAAAAATGTGTGTTCTGCAATCCCATTCCTAGAATCCGTACATTAAATATTCCGGTCGTGTCGTTAAACTCTTCTTCGTCGTTTTTTTGATACTGAAGCGTTAAACCGACATTTCGGGCATAGGCCGAAAACTCGCCGTCATAACTTTTATACGCCTTAGATAACAAAGTCGTTCCTGCACTAGATTGAGTATAATCATAATCACGCAAATTAAAGCCGAACTTAAATTCATAAGGATCAGGAGCATTGGTATTGTAGCCCATCCATGCATCCATCATCTGAGATTTCTGTTTATTCGCCATCCACTCTGAAAGCGTAAATCGTTTAGCTTCAGCGGCGTCGTCGGCGCTCGAAAGTAACCACGGTCGCTTAGTGGTGGTTCGTGGGCTTCCACCAGTTGATTGAGCATAAGAATTTAAAGTCGCCAAAAACAAGCATGCAAATATAAGATGGCTGTATTTCATTGTTATATCTTAACACAGGAACATCCTGTGTACTTCCAAAAATAAGTGCTGTTTCATTATGAGACTGTTTTACACCAAGTTATCAACATCGAAAAAAGTTTTTACAAAATTTTACTGCCACTAGATCTAGTGGCTATCGAAAAAGTAATTTTTAAATTTCACTTCTCCACATTTTTCATTCTAAATTTTGTGGAGAACTCTGATGCAGTTAAATATAAAAAAATTGTGATTGTGAAAGAGTAAAAAATAATTAACTCTAAAGACACAGCAAATAATTGTGCCCTTCCCTTAAGGCTTGCGGGAGTGACCTTTCAGGAATATAAGACAACATTAGATTCTTCTTGAAACAGCAACTCGAAACCCCACAGAAATAATTCTGGGGGGTCATTCCCATTTTTTTTAAATTACTTCAGACGATAAATTAACGGTAAATTAGCTCCGCCCTCTTTAAGCAAACGAACGATTTCACGTTTACTAAACGCAGACCCAATTCCTAATCCATAACATTGAATTAATAATCCCTCGTTCGTCTTTAAAGACATCATCTGACCTTCAAAATGCGTGTCTTTAACCAACACTGCACTTGACTGGCTATAATCAATGACTTGGCCAGACACATTCTCAGTACGACAGCCCACAACAGTATTAACATAATCAACTTCAAAGTACTTGGTATTAAAATTTGATACATCTAAAAATAAATCAGCATTTTTAAAATTCAAAGTCGTCTTATTTTGAACAAACTCATAGTAATAACTACGAACTTTTTCACAACGTTGTCGCAATATAGCGCCAGTATACTGCTTGCTACGCTCACATGGTTGTTGATCATGATAAGCGATTAAATCTTCACAAGCCTTTGTCGCTGTAGCAGCGCTACTCACAGTAGAGCCATCGTATTTCCAATTTTTAAAATCGCCTTGCTTACTTACTAAAGCATCAGCTACATCGTTTTTCTTATTCAGACCATCAGCAAGCTTTGAAAATTCCGCATCTGTACATTTTCGCAAAGAACCACTTACTGGTGGAGATGGAGGAACAGGTGCAGGATTAACAACTGGAGGTTGCGGCTGAGGCTTTACGGGTGGCGCTACAGGAGGTTGTTTTTCCTTAGGCGGACGCGAATCATAACGCGTCAAATAGGACTCAGTATTTTGACATCTTTGATCAACTCGGTACTGGTCATAGAAAAGGACGGTCGTACTTACAACTGTCTTCTTATTCCAACGACACGCACCTACTGAATCTAATAGTGCTATTAAACCATCACAAGATCTGATCGCATCTACTCCAGCTAAGATAGCACTATCACTTCTTTTGCCCTTAGAGTTTGTAATCAATGTATCTGACTTTTTAACTGAATTCTCAAATAATGAAATTATGGCCACATCTGCAGTGGAACACTCACGAAGGATTTCTTCTTCTTTAAGTTCTTTATATGGTTGATTCGGTTGCGTCGTTACTGGTCCATCAGTACCTTGATTGTCCTGGATTCGTTGGTTGCCGCCTTGATTGGATTTCCCTCCACCACAAGCTACTAAAACAACTGAAAGTAACGATAAAGCCACTAATTTCTGTAATTTCATAAAAACCTCTCTGTATAAAACTATCAATACAAGTTCTAAAGCAAATCCATAGCCGTCTTAAAACGCATATAATTGAGTACACTGTCTCAAATTGAGTAATTCTTTTACACTGGCGCCACTCTATGTAATATGTAATTTATGCTTTCCGGACGACTTGAAAAAAACTACAAAAAACTTAAACCCTGGTTTGATAAGTCTAAAACCGAAGCCTTTCGACTTTATGATAAAGATATTCCTGAATTTCCTTTTTTAATTGATATCTACAAAGATTATGTTGTGATTTATGATAAAACTGAGCTGATTGATGAAGGCAAAAGTAAAGATGAAGCCGTAGTAAGTGCAGTTAAAAATTTACTCCAAATTTCTGATGAAAAAATTATCGTAAAAAAACGCCAACGTCAGGCCGGCACCAATCAGTATCAAAAACTAAGTGCTAAAAACGAAAGACTGATCGTTTTAGAGAACTCGCATCCCGTATACGTCAATTTATGGGACTATCTGGATACCGGACTCTTTTTAGATCATCGCCCTCTTCGTTACTTTTTCTTAAAAAATTCAAAAAACAAAAAAATGTTAAATCTATTTTGCTACACCGGAGTAGTGTCTTTGATGGCTGCTCTGGGTGGCGCTAAAACCGTCAGTGTCGACATGTCCGGAAAGTATTTATCTTGGGCCGAGGATAATTTTAAATTAAACGAGATACCTCTAACTGAGCATCGTTTTATCGAACAAAATGCTCTGGAATTCCTGCAACAAGCCTCTGAGTGGCCAGATTATAAGCAATCTTTTGATGTGATTTTTTTAGATCCGCCAACATTTTCAAATTCTAAAGAAATGGATGAAGATTTCGAAGTAGAGCGCGACCAAAAAAAGATCATTTTAGATGCCCTAAAATTTTTAAAATCTGACGGAGTACTCTATTTTTCCACAAATAAAAGAAAGTTTAAACTTGATCCACAGATAGAAAACGATTTTTTTGTCAAAAACACCTCTGAAAAGACGATTCCCATAGACTGTCACGACCAAAAAATTCACCATTCCTTTGAGATTCGTTTTAACAAAAAAACACTTGCGTGAACGGCTCGTAGGCCCTATTTTTCCAATTCTACAAAACGAGGATAGGAAAAGTAATGAAAGCATTAGGTCGCCATATTTTAGTTGAGTTTTTAAACTGTAAAGCGGATGTCTTAAACGACGTCGTTCAAATTGAAAAAGCCATGGTTGAAGCCGCGCAAATCGCAGGCGCAACGGTTATTAATTCCACCTTTCATCATTTTTCACCCTATGGAGTATCTGGCGTCGTGGTCATTCAAGAAAGTCACTTAGCCATTCATACTTGGCCTGAATACCGCTATGCCGCTGTGGATTTGTTTACCTGCGGAGACTCAGTCGATCCTTGGGTGTCATTTGAACATTTAAAAGAAGCCTTCGGGGCCTCATACTCGGCCCTTGAAATGAATCGCGGATCTACACACGTCATTAAAAAAGGAGATGGAATACAAGTAAAACCAAATGATGCTGAAAACTATGACCCATCAAAAGGTTACAAAATTAATCGTAATGTTTGGTTCACAGACAAAGATGAAAACCAAGCATTGTCACTTCGTTACACGGGTAATGTTTTATTCGACGAGGTTTCCCCTTTTCAACGCGTACGTGTACTTGAATCCTATGCTTACGGTAAAATGTTAACCATAGATGACATGGTTATGTGTACGGAAAAAGATGAATTTCATTATCATGAGATGATCACTCACCCCGCAGTTCAAGCCTTTCAAGCTATTCAGGGGCCTGTTAAAAATGCGTTAGTTATCGGAGGTGGCGATGGGGGAACCATTCGTGAGCTTTTTAAATATAACACTTTAGATAAAGTAACCATGGTCGAAATTGATGAGGCTGTTGTTCGTGCGTGTAAAATGCATTTACCCTCGATTGCCCGTGAATTTTCTAATCCAAAATTAAATCTGATTATCGGAGACGGAATCAAGTTTGTTGCGGAGACCAAGTCTGAGCAATACGACGTCATTATTGTTGATGGCTCTGATCCCGCAGGGCCGGCGGAAGGCTTATTTACCACTGAATTTTATAAAAACTGCATGAAAGCATTAAAAACCAACGGTGTTTTAATTACTCAGGGTGAATCACCGATGTTTCATCAAAAAACTTTTGTTGAATTAAACAGTTGTCTAAAAAATGTTTTCGGCAAAAATAGCGTACATACTATGCTATTTCATGCCACGACCTACCCATCAGGTATGTGGAGCCTGCAATTAGCTGTTAAGGGACAATATAGTCCCGTTAAAGATGTTAAATTAGATCAAGTAAAAAAGTTTGTAGACAGTTTAAGTGGCGAAAAGTCCCTTAAATACTATAACGAAGATCTTCACGGCGCTGCGTTTACTCTTCCTACCTTTGTCAGACAGATGTTAAATAGTTAAAGTCTATTTTCACAAGGAGAACAAAATGTTTAAATTACCAACTTTACCATATCCTAAAACAGGTTTAGCTCCCTTCTTAAATGAAGAGCAAATGACGTTTCATTACGATAAACATCATAAAGCTTATATCGATAATTTGAATAAATTTCTTGAGACCGATCCTTCATTAAAGGGGAAATCCTTAGAAGAAATCGTACTTTCCTCTTCAGGTGGAGTTTTTAATAATGCTGCACAAATTTGGAATCACACTTTTTACTGGTTCAATATCTCACCTGCAGGACAAGGTGGAAAGCCATCAGCAGAACTAGAGACTGCAATTAAAAAAGATTTCGGATCGATGGATGAGTTAAAAACTAAATTCGTCGATGGCGGAGTTAAAACTTTCGGATCAGGTTGGATTTGGTTATGTGCTGATGCTTCAGGTAAGCTGTCTTTGGTATCTACCTCGAATGCGGCGGTGCCTTTCACGGGTAACGGTCCAACTCCGCTTTGCGTAGCTGATGTATGGGAGCACGCTTACTACGTGGATTATCGAACCGCACGTCAAAAGTATCTTGAGACTTTTTGGAATCATATTAATTGGAACTTTGTTTCTGAAAACTATGCCTCTAAAAAGGTTCGTGATTTAACAAAGTCCATGGTTTAATTCGTATTTATTGGGCGCACGTTAAAAGCTTTGCGCCACGAAAACTCTTTATCAACATAAGACTGTAAGTCCAGCTTCTGTTGTTTAATCTCGGCAGGTGTTAATTGTAATTCGCTCTCGAATACCTGCCCGATCTCTTCCATTAAAGATAAACCATGATCCTTAAGGGCCAAGAATAGCGGCACTCTGCGAGTGTAAAAATCCACCATTGTTAAGCACATCGTGGTGTGAATGGCCTGAGCTGCCTCAAGCTGCCAATAGTTTTTATATTGATTGAAGTTTTTAAGTATATTTTCGTATTCCATGCCGTAGCGTTCAGCTAAAAGGTAATGAGAATCATCGGTATGAAGTGTCAGATTCAAGGCCTGTGCATATGCATCTTCGCTGGTATAATTGTTTAGCGGCTGTTCAGTATCACAACGTCTTAAAGCGGCGCGAATCTCTAAGGGAAAAAATTTCAAAACTTGATCAACAACTTCTTCAGACATCAAACGATAAGTCGTGTATTTTCCGCCAGCGACAAAAGTCACTCCAGCTGGATCATGTATAATGGTATGTTCTCGACTGGTTTTTCCCTCGGTAGCCGATTGATCTTGCACCAAAGGCCTAACACCAGCATAGGAGGATACAATATCTTGCGCGGTTAATTTAGCCCCGGGAAAGTACTGATTAGTTATCTGTAATAAATATTCAACATCTTCTGGTGTAACAGAAACCGTTTCTGGGTGATCTTTAAAATCCGTGTCCGTAGTCCCTACAATGACCATTTCATGACGGGGGATTGCAAACACAATACGATCGCTTTTTTCAGCGGCCATAACCACGGCACTGTCGAGCTTAATTTTTTCTTTTAAAAACGTTAAATGCACACCCTTTGTAGGACGAAGAATTTTTTTCCAGTGATCGATAAGCTGGGCTCCTACTAAGTCCGTCCACGGCCCTACCGTGCTGATGATGTATTTAGCTTTTATTGTGTGTTTTTGATTTGTTTTAACATCCACTGCATCAACAGCAGTAATGGCATCACCATGATAGTGTGGATCAGCAGCTTTCATGTAATTCACACATAGGGCTCCATTTTCGTTAGCCGCGCGCAAGGTCTCATGCACTAAACGATCATCATCCATATACCCATCAGAGTAAACATAAGATCCCTTAAGTTGGTGTGAATTAACAATAGGATATCTTTCGATAGTTTCAAAGGCGTTCAACCGCTCATGCATCTCCGGTGTTTTAAATAGTGCCAAGCCATCATATAACATCATGCCTAAGCCCATTTTAAACATCCCGACTCGGCTATTTTCATAGAGTGGAATAACAAATCGTAAAGGGTGGGCTAAGTGAGGAACCATTGCAAAAAGTTTTGACCTTTCAGACAAGGCTTCAAACACAAGGTGAAATTCCATATTTTCAAGATAGCGAATTCCCCCGTGAATTAATTTGCTTGAGCGAGAAGACGTTCCGAAAGCAAAGTCGTGTGCTTCGATAAGTGCTACTTTTAACCCGCGGGCTGATGCATCACGAGCCACTCCTGCCCCAGTAATTCCACCGCCAATAATTAATAAGTCGAATTCCTGCTGAGTGAGCAGCTCAATATTTTTTTCACGAGTTTTGTAGGAAAAATTTTTCATTTTGTAGTTTTACACCAAATCCAAGAGTCTGATTGTTTTTGATATTTAATGTCTTTTAAATCTAAAATTGAAAACGCACTTTGCGGTAAGATAACTTTTTGAAAATGCTTTTCTCTAGAAAGCTTATAAGAAATCTCCACCAGGTCCGCCGCAATATTTTCTTGAGACGCTTGGATGTGCTCTACCCAAAGAGTTTGAGTGTTGCCCTCAAAAAACAGCAAGGGTTGGCCCAAAAAATATCCTTGAATTCGCTGATTATCGTCCTCAGCCACAAAGCTCCATCCTAATTTTAGATAATGCTCCAACGCTTCCTTGCGAAAACGTGAATCCCATATTTTCATCATTCGCTCGGTATCATCAGGTACAAGTTCTTTTAGTTTTTCTTCTGAAAACTGATATATGGCTTCTAAGTCGGACATCTGAGCTATTCGATAATCTACCTTCATAGTCTTAATTCTGATACGAGATCGACTAAATGTCTGCAAAATTTCATTGATACGTTATGCTATAACAGCGTAATCTATGACAATGAATTATAAAGCTTACCCCTCTGAGTATTGGACCTTGGTTCAAAATACGATTGATACATATAAATCTAAAGGCATACCGCTAGTAGCAGCTTTTGATGCCGATGGAACTTTGTGGGATACAGATTTAGGCGAAAATTTTTTTCAATATCAAATCGATAACAAGCTGGTCGATCTTCCCAGTAATCCTATGCAGTATTATCTTGATCTTAAAAAACTGGATAACGATCCCCGATCCGCTTTTATGTGGTTAGCACAAATTAATAAGAACAAAAATCTAGGCGAAGTTCATCAATGGGCGCAAGCCGCTTTTCAAAGTATTCAACCTAATCCTATATTTAGTGAACAAAAAAAATTGGTTGAATTGCTTATAAAAAGTGATGTTACTGTCTATGTGGTGACCGCTTCTATAACTTTGGCGGTGCAGCCCGGAGCTCAGGCTTTAGGAATACCCAAGGAAAATATTCTTGGAGTAGAAACCTTCGTTGAAGGAGATATCATAACTGATCAGCCGGTCTACCCTGTGACTTATCGTCAAGGGAAGGTTGAAGCCCTGCTTAAAAAAACTAACGGCCTTAAACCTTTTCTTTGTTGTGGCAATACTATGGGAGACTGGGAACTATTAAATACCTCTTCGGCTTTAAGATTAGCCGTCAGTGCTGCCTCTAGAGATGATGCTATTTACAAAACCGAATCTGAACTTCAAACAAAGGCACAGCAGAATAACTGGCTGGCCCATAGGTTTATTTAAATGAAGCCCCTTATTGCTGTTCTATTTCTTTTAATAGGTATGACATTTTACATGTACAAGAAAAGTGTGGATGCCGGCCCAAGGGCCACAAGCATGCAGAACCAAATGATTCAAAAAATAAAACAACAAATCTCAGCTTTGAAAACACCAGCACGAGTCGAAGTCCGAAACTACATTAAAGACGCTAAACACAAATATCAAATCGACATCAAGCAAATACAAAAAATGAAAATAAAATTAGATCCTGAATCAGATGTTTATTTAGAAATGAATTTATTTACTAATGAAGAAGACAACCAAGCACCTCTAGTTGTGCAACTTCTTTTGTTTGATATTAACACTCAGAATTTGATTCAAGAGGAAAATCTCAGTATCGAAAACTGATAAGTACCAGTTCCCTTTTGGTATCGCAAAGCAGTACAAAAAGGGAACTGGTACCTAATTTCCGCGTCCTACAATGGCTTCAATTTCTTCAATCTCTTTAGGAACCCCGGAGGTCATCACTTCGCAACCCTTTTCGGTCACAATGACATTGTCCTCGATACGTACCCCAATTCCGCGCAGCTCGGCAGGGGCCGAGGTATCGGTCCCTGGAACATAAAGTCCTGGCTCTACAGTAAAAGTCATACCGGGCTCTAAAGGTCGCGGCTTTCCTTTAATGTGATATAATCCAGCATCATGAACATCCATTCCTAGCCAATGACCTACACCATGCGGATAATATTTCTTATGCTCTAAGGATTTAATAACATCTTCTTTACGACCGCGAACCAAATTAAGCTCAAACATTAGATCCACAAGCAAGCTCGTTCCCATATCGTGCAAATCTTTAAAGAAAATACCAGGCTTAACAAAATTAATAATTTCTTTTTGAACTTTAAGAACACCTGCATACACTTTTTTCTGTGCTTCTGAAAATTTACCATTGACTGGATAGGTGCGGGTAATATCGCCAGTGTAATAGTTATACTCAGCTCCCGCATCAATAAGTAATAATTCGCCGTCTTCACACACTTGATCGTTAAAATTATAATGCAAAGTCGTCGCACTATTGCCGCTGGCAATAATAAAGTTATAGCCCTCGCGCGCGGCTCCCTGTTTATAAAATTCAGCTGTCATTAAAGCTTGAATCTGACGTTCTGTCATACCGGGCTTTGTACCTTTCATAGCAGCAACGTGGGCCACAGCTGAAATCTCGCAAGCTTTGCGCAAATTAGCTAAGTCAGTCTGATCTTTAATTAATCGAAACTCTCCCAGTAAAGTATCAGCATCTTTTATTGTAAGAATTCCGTAGCCTGATCGGCCACTTGAAAGTCTTAAATCAGTTAACATTTTTTCAACGTGATGATCTGCATCTTTATTTTTAAATAGGCGGTAATAAATACTTTCATATCCTGATAAAAGTTCGACAGATTTTTTAGGAAAATCGTCTATTGAAAAAAC
Source organism: Pseudobdellovibrionaceae bacterium (assembly GCA_022843825.1). Classification (GTDB taxonomy): domain Bacteria; phylum Bdellovibrionota; class Bdellovibrionia; order Bdellovibrionales; family Bdellovibrionaceae; genus Pseudobdellovibrio. The sequence goes on along the minus strand of JALHMX010000012.1, from coordinate 69,373 downwards.
TTCATCGATTCCATATTCTTTTTTAGTTCCTTCAGGTCCATAGCGAAAACCATCCCAAGTTTCTCTCTCTACGTCTTTGTTGCGCACAAACATAACTGATTCAGGGGTTTTTCCAGGGCGTAGAAGTAAAACACTTTCAGGCTCTTCAAACCCAGTCAGGTAGTACATATTAGAATCTTGTCTATATAAATAATGAACATCATAGTTTCTGATCAGCTCTGGATGAGAGGCCACCAAAAGTGCCGTTGTGTCACCGTCTTTACCCAAAATAGCCTTAGCTACTTTTGCACGACGCGCCTTAAAAATCTCAGGATTCTCTGTAGGTCTTCGACTTGTTTTTAGATTCATTTTATTCATGTCAATTCCTTATGCTTTCCATAGCTTAACATACAGAAAATAAATATTGAACTACTAATCATTTAGAGCTTCACTGATCTTATGAAAAAGCGACTTAGATACAGTCCTTGGTATCGACGGATTATATTGGTTTTATCGACTTTAGGGTCCGCCCTTAGCTTTACTAGCTGCAATCATCTGTTATACCCCGCATCGCGAGAGACCTTTGTATCCAAAAAGTTTCTAACTCCACCACCGTTGGACCTGACGATACCTGTTTATATAACTCCCAACTCTGAACAGCAAATAGGTTTTCTGCATGCGTGGCACTTTCCCGCTCAGTCAAAAATGACTAAAGGCTTAGTTGTACATTTTCATGGTAATGGTGAAAATTTGACGACTCATTTTAATTTTTTTCGATGGGTCACCACCTTTGGATTCGATTATATAATATTTGATTATCGTGGTTACGGAAAAAGCTCAGATCAGTACGCCACTCAGGAAAAAACAGTTAAGGATGGACTTGCCGTCTTTAGCTACATCCACAAAAGCTTTAAGTCACAAAAAATCATCGCTATAGGGCAAAGCTTGGGATCGAACGTTTTAATGCGAGTTTTGCAAGATCTAGATTCAAAGCTTTATCCTGACTTAGTCATTTTAGATTCTTCATTCACATCTTATCAAGCGGCAGCCAGATCTGCTTTATCGCAGCAATGGTTCTTATATCCTTTGATGCCTTTTTCCTACTTAGCAATCAATGACACCTTTAGCGCAGAAGCTCAATATGAAAAAACACCTGCTCTACCCGTCATTTTTTTTCACGGTACTGCAGACACACTTATCAAAAAGGAAAACGGCATTAATAACTTTAATCGCTGGCCAGGTAAGAAAGTTTTAGTGCTTAATGAAGGCGGTCGGCATATCTCTGCCTTTGCCGATCCTCAGTTTTTGGATTCAAACAAAGAAATTTTCCTTAGCTGTTTTTCTTTGATAGAGAAGGGCGACCTCTCAAATTTTGAAAACTGCGCTAAAAAGTAAGGCTTACTTTGGTCTTTAAATGTCTAGAAATAGTTTTTATAGGTGTTATACGTCCAGAGCAATAGCTTTAGGCAGAAAAGTCAGTCTGATATAGTCCTAAAAGTCCTCTAAATAAAAAAGGCGCACAATAAATCGTGCGCCTTTTTCAAGATGTCTACTTCAGACTGAAGCCTGGGAAATTATTTACCCGAAACCAAAACCTTGTACATTTCAGCATCAACACCGTAAGGATCGTTTGATGAAATCAGTTTTCCACCGCTTAGAGTTGATGTTTGATAAAACAAGTATACAGGTACATTCCGTTTTAACGTTAACCACGTTTGAGTAGTGGCCTGAACCGGTGAGAACTCGGAAACTTGTTGCAAGCTAGACGCATTCCACTTAGTTCCTTTTAGAAGCTTCTCTCCTAGTTCGAATGGACGTTCTACGCGAACGCAACCAGAACTTCGCAAGCGATTGGCCTCATTAAACAAGTATCTATCGTTAGTGTCATGCAAATAAATCGCGCTGCCATTAGTAAGTGGAAACTTAATAAATCCTAACGCATTAGTAGGACCAGGCCCTTGTACTAAGCTATAAGGTAAAGATGAAGCCGGTGCATTCCAATTAACAGTGAATGGATCAACTTCTTTTTTAGTTATATCACTGATCACCTTCATATTATGACGTAATGGATATCCCGGATCTTTTTGCAACTCTTTCAATTTATCTTTAGCAAAAATTCCACTTGGCACAGTCCATGTTGGATTGTAAACAACGTGCTTTGACACATCAACCATCATAGGAGTTTGACGATCTAAGCGCCCAACTATTGTTTTCATCGACAATGTCTCGTATTCGTTTTCAAAATACTGTAACCACTGACGAGCTAAGTTAACAAAAATATATTCTGCTGCATTTTGGTTAGGTAGCCAGCGGGTGCGGTCCAAATTTAAAATAGCCTGAGTTATTAGTTGATCTATAGACTTGTCTAAATACTTCCAGCCCACTTGCGTTCCGATAGCTCCATCTATTCCAACACCGTTATCAGCTTGGAAAGATCGAATGGCATTATCAAGCTCCGAATCAAAAACAGGATTACTAATATTATTGATATAACCAAAATTGTCGAGCTTCGCGCGCAAATACAGAATCAACGCCGCATTCGTTGTTTTTTTGCTAACTGTAGCCAATGTTAGATTCGCGGGCTTCGTTGCCCACTGGCCATTTCTTTTCAGCTCAACTAATCTTTTTACAATAGCCTGTGCTTCGTTATATATGCGATTTTTAGGAGTAACAGTAGATATAAATTGCTCTGCAGACATAGAACCATTTAGATAGCTATCTGCAATCATCTTATGAGCAAATGCCTTTGGAGCAATATATGATTTTCCCGCAATAGTATTAGGTAAAACGCGACCACGAGATAAATCACTTGCAAGGCGATTTACAATAGCACTTAATTTTACGTCTAAAACAGCAATGTTATTCGCAGCAGCTAAGCTTTGCAACTCGTTTTCGACATTTTTTGAAAAGTATAAAGAATAAATCATTCCATGAGTTTCGGCGGCGAGAACTAGGTCTTGAATTTTACTAATTTTAAGTTGCCCCTGAGACAGCTGAACTGATTGCGAATACTGATCCATTACAGTCTGAGTTACTTGTGCGTGCGCAGGTACTGTTATCAGAACAGATGTTATAATAGAGGCTAGTGGTATAAATAATTTTTTCATAATAAAACCTATTGTCCTTTTACGCTTATGATTTCAGTAAGACTATTTTTTTTAAGTGCACGAATATTTACAGGTTTTCCTGTCAATAATGCGGACTCTGCGGCAGATTTAATTTCTTCATGATTAGTTGATCCTCGTACAGAAAACAATGAAGAATGCCCTTTCTCTGATTCTAAAATAACTTTAACGCCTTCTTCTTCAGGAATAACGCTAACAACTTTTCCCGTAAACTGTTGTGCAAAAGCCATTGAGGTCATCATCATCATCAAAGCTGCTATAATCATTTTTTTCATAAGATCTCCTTTATTAAATAAACTAATTCTAATTATTGTCTTCATCACCGAGCACGCCGTATAGATCAACTGGCGTAGCAGTAATTAATTCTTGATAACTCATTTTGTGGCCAGTAAAAGCATATAAATCCAATGCTCTAACTAAGTACTCGTTTTCTTTAGTTCCAAAGTAAGACTCTTTAGCGTATGCCAAAATATCTAAGTTTTTTGTTCCTTTTGGATCTTGTGCAGTGATTTTTCGCTTAAAATACATATCTGAGTAGTACGCATACGGAATACAGCTTCCCATAAATACGATTTGATAATTTGGATTAAATGGAATTTTAAATCCACGTTGAGCTTCTAAGCGATCTAAATCTAAATTTGAACCCATACCTGAGTGTCCATTATATAATACGACTGAATCTGTTCTTAAGGCTCTTCTAAAGAAGTAGTGAAATGCTTCACTAGCTTCTGTTGCACTTACATGAGTATCTAAAAATACCAATCTTATCTGTACCTTTTTCCCGTTAAGTTCTTTTGTCATTTCTTCAGCGAATGGAAGTTTCGCAGCATTTTTTGGATTATAAATCTGTCGTAATTCAGCTTCCTCATATCTACGATCTGCATATCCTAACTGTTTTAAATAACTTCTTGCTTGACGGTAACCGCGCGCTCCCCAGTCAGTATTTTCTTGGTCATTTGGATTCCAATTTTTATTGCCATAAGCATCTGCTCCAAAAAGCATCGTCATAGTTAAAGTATTATTAACCATCAATCTTTCATACTCTGGATATGTTGTTTCTTTTTGATCTAAAACCTTTAGATCCGTTTTTACTTTTAGATAGTGTTCGCCTTCAACTAATGGACAGCCTTCTTTTTGAGTATCCCAGTGATACCAAAAAGTTGATTTATCGGCTGCATAGTCCTTTGCAAAACATTTGCCTTCCGCTAAGGCATGCATTGACTGTGGGTACACTGGCACAATGAAATTATAATATTTTGAGTACAATTTTTTTAAGACTGCTTTTCCCGATATATTGTATGTTATTTTGAAAGTTTTTGCAGAAACTGCATCAATGCTTTTAATTGTTGTCTTAAATCCATAACTGATAGATCCATCGCTACGCATGTGTCCCATCGCATACTTAGCAGCATTTCTCACTTCTCTGGTCGCGACAGCTGATGTCGGTCTTTGTTGAGTAGCGCTCGTCATTATTAAATGAGCGTCTAAGGAATACTCAGCTTCATGAGCCACTTCACCAAAATACGATAAATCATCTTGAGGAGGTAATCCTCCTGCCCCACAGCTAAAAATGAAAGTGGTCAGAGCTATACCCAAGGCAAAGCGAGCAACGTGCGAATAATTCGGCTTTTTCATAAAGTCTCCTCAAAAAAAGTATTACTTCGAAACAACTTTGCGAAGACTATTCCAACTGAAATCAAATCAGACGCTTTTGAATGCCCAACTGTGTTTAATAAGTTTACACGGCGACAACTAAGGCGGCCTATTTTGAGACAATCGCGCTTGCAAACGTCTATATATATTAATAGGCGGCATAGGTCTGGCATCGCCTGTCTATATATATGAAAAATAATAATATTTTAAAGCTATTAATACTTGCTGCCTTTGGCCTTACGCCTACCATAGCTTTAGCCAATGATGACCTTACGTCACGCAATCAACTCGAATTACTAAATCTAACCAGTTCGTATCTTAAGATGAAGGACGTAAAAACTGGCGCAACTCAAAGTCGAATCTTAAGAACCAGCTATATGCGAAAAAACTGTAAGGACCTAGCTGATAGCGATTTGTCTAAGTACGGCGTTCAGGATTGGAAGTCTTATCCCCTAGAGATTTGCCAATACCAAGTTAAAGATTCTGCTGGCAAAAGGCTGACTAAGACTTCGTCTGTTATCTTATTAAAAATATCCGACTCCATAATGTCTCAGTGGATGACTAATACCTGCATGGAAATAAATAAACCCAACTTGAATTGTATCAAAATATTAACTCAGCAAATTATTACTCAGTCCGGTGGTCAATACCCTGTTCGTGGCATTGTGTATGAAGATATCTTGAAATATCACGCAGACTACAAAAAGAAAATCTATGCAGCTGATGGCTTCTATGAGCCCTTTTGTTTCCGCGATGGCCTAACTGTAATGTTAGACACCTTTAGAAGAAACAGCATTGAATTACTTACTGAACAACAAAAACAAAGTTGCTTCATCGGACCACTCAGCCAAGACGCCGAAAAAGTAGGTCTTTACGCCCGTATTAACGGAACCTCATCCTTGGACTATCAAAAAAGATCAAATGAAAATTTTAAAGTCATACACACCGTCGGCGGAGCTATCTTATCCACCGAAAACTGGCTGACCATATCCCGCACCGAAACTCAAGCCGCCATAAGAACCGGAGCAAATCGCTTAATGACGATCTGGGCTTGGTCGAATCTAGGGAAGTTTAAGTAACGACATCAGGACTTTAATCCAGTTAAGTTATAAGTTTTCTGTTTTTTTGAGCATTGCGAAGCTATTCTATCAAAATAACAAGGAAATATATGCTTCCAAAGTTCTCTAAATCAGAATCTGGATTTTCAATGATCGAAGTTATATTAGGTTTCGGTTTGCTGTCTATCTTGACCTATGCATCTATGACTTTGATATCAAATCAAAATAAAGAAATGCGTACACTTGATGAAAAGCTAAGTATTCAAAGTACTCAGATTCTATTAACGAGTATTATGTCTCAAGGTGATTATTGTAAATGCTTTTTCGGCGGAAACACTTTTAATACCTCACTTAAGATGTGGAACGATTTTTCAAATACAATACCGAACGCATACGAAGGATCGGGCTGTAATCCAATGGGCACTCTTTTGCCTACGACTAGTTTAAAACCTGTATCTGTAAAAATACCAAGCGATACTGTTCATATGATTGCTCCATTGCAATACTCAGGACAAATACAAATTCAGCTAGACCAAAATTTTTTAATGCGATCGCGAAAGCCAATTTCTATTCCAGTATTTTTCAGTCTTAAATCGACAGGTCTACCCTCAGCTAAAGAAATTGAATCGTGTTCCGCTTCAAATTCACAAGTATCTTCAGCACCCCCAACTTCATTCGATCTTTTCGTTCCTGGATGCGGTGGTTGTAGTTCATCGGGCGTTGGTCCTACTCAAACAAGACTTATTCCCGCTGCTCCATATTTATTTTGTTTTTTAAGCAGATCTTCATCAGGTGGAGACAATGGGGGCAATGGAGACTTCTGTGAAGTCTCGCGAGTAGGACCAAATTGGATATTATCTGGGAACAGAGGAAGTGACCCCGGAAAAACGTGCAGAGCATTATGTATTCCTAAATAAAAGGTACCAGTATGAAATCTCAAAGAAAATTTAGCAGTATTATAATCAATCCTAAGTATCAACTTAAGGTCGCTTTTTATTTTTTTGCCTTCTCCTTTATTACCTTAGGTTTTTTAGTTTGGTATTTTACGTTATCCATTAAAAACTCTCTTAGCTTTTTACAGAAAACTTACTCTATAGACATTGAAGTTATTGAATCAATCCAAAACAACCTTAGTAGCTTCACTAATGTAATGAGCCTAACGTTTATTGGATTTTTAATTACTGTCTTTTTAATTTGGCTTAAGATCAGCCATCGTATCTTTGGACCGCTAGTTCCGCTTACTCGGCATATTAAAGAGTTACAAAACGGGAACTACAGCTCGCGAGCAATGCTTAGAGAAGGCGATTTCCTTATTGAACTCAAAGACGAACTTAATCTGCTGGCCGAAAATTTAGAAAACAAAAAATAAGGGAGCCTGACCCCTTTTTAAAAATAAAAACCGCAGGCTTCGGAAAATTTCCGAACCTGCGGTACAAGGTATTGAGATAAATGTATCTTTTATTTCAACTATTAGGCTGCAAGCAACTTCAGCGCTAATTGTTGTTGTGTGTTGGCTTGGCTTAGGACTGACGTAGCAGCTTGTTGTAAGATGCTCGCTTTCGCTAAGTTTGAAGATTCTGCAGCCATATCAGTATCACGAATTCGTGAATTTGCTGCTGAGTAATTCTCTTCTGCCACACCCAAGTATTCTGCGGTTGATTGCAATCGGCTCTGTAGGGCGCCGTAATTTGCTCTCGCACCGTTAATGCTGTTAAGTGCATCGTCGACGAACGCTAAACTTTCTTGAGCGCCGAGTTTGTCTATGACAGTAACGTCAAGCAAACCTAGACCTTCAAGGGTCGCATTACCGACTGATGAGTCAAAGGATATTCTATCTTGGAATTCATCATTTCCAGTTCCAACTTGGAAATCATACATTCCACCCTCACCGTTAATCAAACCTACGCCGTTAAAGCGAGTTGAGTTTGCGGTTCGGTTGATCTCTTCTTTGAGCTGTTGATATTCGATATCAAGATAAGCGCGTTCTTTATCGCTTACCGTATCAGATGCTGACTGGATTGCTAATTCACGCAATCGGATAAGCATGTTTGATACTTCGCTCATACCACCTTCGGCGACCTGTACTAATGAGATCCCGTCGTTGGCATTTCGATTCGCTTGTCTAAAACCGCGAATCTGTGCTTTCAAGTTTTCGCTAATCGCTAAACCTGCGGCATCATCGGATGCCTTGTTAATTCTATAACCGGAAGCCAGTCTGGCCATCGCGGTCTGCTGCGCATTTCCGACCGAGTACAGACTTCGCTGTGCGGTCAGTGCGGGTACGTTTGTTGCTATACGTAATCCCATTTATCCTCCTTGTTTGTTAATCATCCTGATCTGCCCTTTCCTTGGTCCAAAAGGAATCCTTTCCTTCTGTTTAATAACTAAAACTTTGTTCCATCAGCTGTTACAAAAATCATATTTGTAATAACTAATTTCTTAGTAACTCCAACGCCAGTTGGTTTTGCTGATTAGCTTGCGCTAATATGGCGGTCCCCGACTGCATAAGCACGTTATTCTTTGCAAACTCTGAACTCTCTTCTGCTATATCAGCATCGCGAATTCTGGAATTTGCAGCCGAAATATTTTCCACACTGTTATATAAACTTTCAACAGCTGAATTTAGTCGGCTTTGCATCGCTCCCATACCAGACCTTACGGCGTTGATATGATTCATGGCCCCGTCAATAAGGCCCAGAGAGTCCTGCGCATCTTTTTTTGTAGCCACGCTACAAAAATTAATTCCTAAAGCTATAGTGCTTGAGTCTGAATCTACTGGATCATATGAAACTCGATCCAATTCATCAGAATTCTTAGTGTTCACTTGAAAATCAATTCGTTCCCCAAACCCTGATAATAATGGTGTCCCATTATATTCAGTCGTTGCTGCGATTCGATCGACTTCACCTAACACTTCTTGATACTCTTCATTAACCAATCTGCGTTCTTGATCACCTAAAGTATCACTGGCACTCTGTATTGCTAATTCGCGCAAACGAATGAGCATATTATTAATCTCGCTTAATCCACCTTCAGAAATTTGAATCATAGAAATTCCATCTTGAGCATTTCTATTGGCTTGTTTTAAACCCCTAACTTGAGACTTAAAATTTTCAGAAATGGCCAAGCCAACTGCATCATCAGATGCGCTATTGATTCGGTTTCCTGTAGCTAATCTAGCCATAGCCTTATCCAATCCCTTCTTACTTACCCCTAACGCTTGTTGCGATTTTAGTGCAATCACGTTAGTACTTACTCTCATTCCCATCTTTCCTCCTCCTGAGGTACAAAATATTTTTCAATATTCTGTCGATCTTTTTTCCATACTGGAAATACAAATGGTTCACTCTTGTACACTTTTTCGGCTCAGCATGAGAAAACTTGAGACATTCGTTTCATAAAGTTTCACTTCTAGACTTAAGCCGTAGGTTTTTTGATGATTTTCTTGACTTTTGACTAGGCGATCAGGCCTAAGGTATTGAAAATATTAAGTAAAAGTGATTGCTTCGTTTACACTCTGTCTATAAGTTTTTCGAAACATTGTCTAAACTTTTATTAAAACTAAAATTAAGTGTCTCATTGTCAGGGTGAATACTGTTTGTTGAATGACACACTTTGAAGTATTTTATTTTGATGGAAATACGTGACCCCATTCATGGCTCAATTTTCTTAACTGATGGCGAAGAAGCCCTTATTGAATCTGTAGAATTTCAACGTCTACGCGAAATTAAGCAGCTTGGCTTTGCAGAGTTCAGCTTTCCCGGAGCAACTCATAACCGCTTCCTTCATTCTATTGGCGTTAGTCATAATGCAGGAAAAATTTTTGATAGCATTTTTAAAGCTTATTTTTTTCAAAAGCCTTCCAATAAATTACGCTTCCGACAAATTACTAAGCTTGCTGCTTTATTACATGATATTGGTCACGGACCTTTAAGCCACACCACTGAAGAGGTTATGCCTGCGGTTGACGAGCTTCAAATATCAGTTTATCCACAAGGTGCATCGCCTCGTCGAGCCAACCATGAAGATTACACCATAAAATTTGTTACCGATTCCAACATAGCAAGTTTAATTAAAAAATTTCATCCTGACATCGATCCTTATCACGTGGCCTGTTTAATTGATAAAAATTTGCCTTGTGATGAAACCGTATTTAATGATGGTAAGATCGACTATCGCGGTATTCTCACGCAAATTGTAAGTTCAGAGCTGGATGCTGATCGTATGGATTACTTAGAGCGAGATTCTTACTTTTGTGGCATTAGTTATGGAAACATTGATCGCGATTGGCTGATCCAGAATTTAACGATTCACATCGAAAACTATCGGGCACAGCTAGCGCTGAATCGCAGGGCGCTGTATGCTTTTGACGATTTTTTGATTTCTCGTCACCATATGCATCTTATGGTGTACTTTCACCACAAAAGCGTGGTTTACGATGAGATGCTCGTCCGATATTTATCTTCGCCTGACTGTAAATTCTTTTTGCCACCGAAACTTGAAGACTACATAGCTTACACCGATTACAAGCTGTACGAACATCTAGATGATGTTTCAGACAAATGGGCGAAGCGCATTGCCGACCGCAATCCTTATCGCGTAGTTACTGAATTGCACAACCAAGATCCTGATCGTGTAAGCCACGCCCAGAAAATTCTAACCGATGCCGACATTGACTATATATATACTAACTCCAGCATTCGACTTTCAAAGTATCACACTACCGCCACCGAAAGCGCTAACCTACTTTACGTCGTTGACCAATACGACAAGTGGGATAAACCAGCGCCGGTCAGCGCCTCAACCCAAATTTTTCAAAAATACGAAGATGCCCGGACTATCGACCGTCTATATGTATCACCAGAAGATTTAGTGAATGCTAAAAAAATATTAACAGAGAAGAAGTATTAAAAACCGTACTTGTTTGCGATTCGCTTAAGCTGGTCTTTGGCCAGTGGGACTGAGGCATTCATTACTGAGCGCCGGAGGTCAAATCTTTCAACGGGTATGTTGGCTAAATCAATCTCAATAATCTCATCGACGCCCGCTGCTTTTTTATTGAGTGCTGAGGCCGACTGAATCCACAGTTGATTTTCTGCAGACTCCACGCCGCTGCCATGAGGCTTTCCTGATCGCGGTGAAATTGCATTTATTAAAATAATTTTCGTGGCACCAGTATTTTTTAAAAACTGAACTAAGCTAGTCATGTCACCCATCGACGCTACACTTTGGCTATGGGGTTTAATTACACCTAAGGCGGGCAAACACAATGGTATTAAAGCATCTAGTTGGCCCTTGTTAAGTATATATGAAGTTTGATTTCTAAGATTTAGCGAGGCACACGCAAAAGGTATTTTAGCTTTAGCTATAGATTTTTTCTCAAGTGACTTTTTTATATAATCGAGCCATTCATCCGCACGCTTAAATTTTGAAAGTTCCCACTCCACTTCATTAGCAGAAACGTTTTGCGCAAAAACACCAGCCACAATAGCGCCCCACTCAACACCTGCAGCGGCAACGATAGGCATTTTGTATTTTTGCATTTCCTTCAAGATAGTAATATAGGACCAAGTCCTAACGCCTCCGCCTGAAAATAAAAGTCCAAATTTTTCAGGCTTAGTATCTATCTGCTGACTAATAACAGGCTCTGGACCTTCCTGTGGTTCCTCAAACCGAGTAGGTCCGGGCGAAGTTGGACTGCTTTTTCGCGGCACTGTTTTACACGACGTTAAGGCCACAAAAAATAATGAAACAACCAACGCCAGTCTCATGACTATTCCTCGACTCTAAAATTTTCAGTAATGGCTTTTCCTTCTGCATCGAAACCCACTAATTTTTTTACTTGAGCTTCCGCTTGCGTTAACTGCTTGTGACAATCCCGCGAAAGTTTGACGCCCTCTTCAAATAATTTTAAGGACTCATCCAAAGCCATCTCGCCTTTTTCCATTTTATGAACAATCTCTTCTAGCCGATTAAGTTTTTTCTCAAAATCCATACTACTTTCCTTATCCTTTTTGCGTTTGTATAACTTCAGCCTCTATAACACCGTCATGCACTTCAATATCAATAATATCGTTTTTCTTTACTTGTGTAATCGATTTAACTAAATGGCCTTTGGTTTTAGTAATCGAAAACCCTCTTTCTACAACTTTAAGTGGGCTTAATGAATCTAATAGCGCCATCATGCTTTCTACTTTATACACTCTGTTTTTAATATTTAAATCCATCGCATTTTTCAACTGTATATTTTTATGATCTAAACTAAGTCGTAATTTCTGAATAACTTGAAGAGGTGAAACAAGTTTATTTTTTAATATCTGAATATCTTTATTTAATCCGCCAACGTAGACTTTCACGGCATTTTCTAAGCGATTAAATAAATCATCATTACGTAACATTAGGTCTTGCAGCTTCTTTTTAGGATCTGTCAATTGTCGGGCCAAATGAACTACTGTTTGCAATTTTATTTTCAACTGCGTTGTTATAAGCGAATTTAAATTTTTATACAGCTGAGTCAGCCTTTGTTCAATTTCTGCTGAGCTTTTTGCAACGAGCTCTGCCGCTGCAGAGGGAGTCGGCGCACGAAGATCGGCAACAAAGTCAGCTATAGTAAAATCAATTTCATGTCCTACCGCTGAAATCACAGGAATAGAGCTAGAAGCAATTAGTCGAGCTAATTTTTCATCATTAAAACACCACATGTCTTCTATCGAACCACCACCACGACCAATAATAATAACATCAGGCTGTAAGCGCTGCGCTTGATTAAAGGCGTCGCATAGCTGTGGAGCTGCATTGGCGCCTTGAACATTGCTAGGCACTACGACCACCTGAACATTTTTAGCTCTGCGGCTCATGATATTTAAAATATCCTGGATAGCCGCTCCGGTGGGCGACGTTACAACAGCTACTGTGCGCGGATGTGCAGGTATAATTTTTTTTCGGGATGAATCAAAAAGACCCTCGGCTTTTAGTTTTTCTTTAAGTTGCTCAAACTGCTTTTGAAGTGCACCTGCTCCAACGGGCTCCATGGATTCACACATGACCTGATAACTACCCCGAGGCTCATAAACAGTGATCCGCCCTCGGACAATGACCTCTAGGCCATCATGGGGTTTAAATCGCAACTTAGAATTATGACCGCGAAACATCACGGCTGAAATTTGTGATTTTGAATCTTTTAATGAAAAATAAAAGTGTCCCGAAGTATGGGGTTTAAAATTAGAAATTTCTGCTTGAATCCAAACAATACCAATTTGTCCTTCGATAATTGAGCGAATCTGCATATTCAATTGCTCAACTGAATATACTTTTTGTGTGATTTTATTTTCGTCTGAATCGGCCATATCCAAAGACATGGCAAAACCTTAGCAGGCTCGGCTTTCAAGTCAAGTTATAACCAGATATTTTGTAACGACCACAGGCCGCCAATTATGACAGATACAAGTGCAATTTTTCTGTGACGCTCAAAGGCCATAAGCTGATTAGGCATCTCTTTTTTAGCTAAGGATACGAGATACGGAATTTCAAGCACAAATAATATCACTAGACCATAAAAAAATACTAAAAATGGAAAATAATAATCTAATTTAAAAATCATGCCAAATAATCGGATATCTTTTCTATAAACATGAGTCCTGAAACTGTTTTCCTGTATGGCTTTTTAAGAAACTATTATATAATATATTTATTAGGGTTCGCTGACGTAAAACTCATCGAAAATAAACCTTACAAGCATACATTAGGGGACTGTCCCTGACGATGGTGTGCAAGCTCACCCAGTAGTGAGAAGCCTAAAGTCGTTATAATGGTCACCCACCTTGCATACAGAGGTTTATCTTTCAGAGTTGTCTTCGAGCCTTTTTTATTTGTCCTTTCAACGACTTATTTTGAGTCACAAAATTTCTGTATCAAAACAAGATTTTAAATTTTTAAATTCCATCTCCTAGACTGTAGCATCACTCTCCAAAATCCGAAAAAATACTAGTGAATATAGGGTTCGTTCGCAATGTTTTTTATATTTTCGTTTTCAGCTTGTTTTCAACAAGTTGCGGTCTCTCTTTTTCTTCCCGCATAGATGATTACGCTTCAGTATTAGTTGAAGAGGTGTTGTGTGATACCGAAACTGTTTATGCCGATGCCGTAAGCCTTATCGGAACTGCACACTTTGAAAAAAGAACCATAGATATCACGACTGAAAATGTCGGTACTACTGAACCTCCGGCTCCAAACATAAAACTTAAAACCATGTCACTTGGAGACCCCTTGCCGACTCCGCTACCGATCAGGTTTGCGGAAGTTACGGTTTACAATTCTGCAAATCAAAAAGTACAGTGCGGTCGTACCGATGCTAGCGGCAACATTAAGGCGCTGGATGGTCTTTCTACCTTAACAATTCCTAATTCGCCTGGAAGCTACAAAGTCAGAGTTACTTCTAGGTCTTATATAATTAATAACGGAGATCCTACTGATTACACTTTTATTTCGGTAAAAAAAGACAAATACCGCAATGAGCCTCATACTTTAATCGCCAACTTTAGTGTTACAAATACATCTACAGTAGCTGTTGGTTTAGTAGCTCATGCGCGGCAAACAGAATCCGAAACTATTGAGGGCGGCGCTTTTAATATTCTTAACTCTTTGCAAACGGCTTATGAATATATAAAAAATAATACCGGAGCCGTAGATACCAAATGTTTATCAGAAAAAGTAAACGTATACTGGAAAGCAGGTTTTAATCCAGTACAATACCAATACCCCAGCGCAGATCCGCAAACCCTCGGCAATACATCATACTATGTTTCCTCGACTAAAGAATTATTTATCACTGGTGGCCAACTGGGAGATGTAAGCCTATCCAACACTGATCATTATGACGACTTTGCTATCATCCACGAATTCGCTCACTTTATTGAAGATCAATGCGGTCAGTGGGTATCTCCAGGTGGAAATCATACACTAATTACGCGAATTGATCCGCGACTTGCATGGTCTGAAGGCTGGGCTAATTTTCTTGCCGCGCAGGTTATTCAAAATAAGTTAAGTGATCTAGATTTTTCATTAACACAAAAGCTATCAGTGCTGACAGAAAATAATCCCACTAATTTTGGATGGACCTATTTTTTTAATTCCTATGGCTTTTCTGATTCGGTTCAAAATATCGGCAATGGTGATGGCTTCGTGATTGATCTTAAAAGATCCGGTACCAATCCGGGTGCCTATCAGTTTGCGCCCTACACAGGACAAGAATTTGATCGCGTAAATCCAACCTCTTTTCCGGGGGAGGGACACACCCGTGAGGGAGCTATATCCCGGGGACTTTTTAAAATTGCTAACGCCTGCGGGCCACTATGCACTGACACCCTAGTCAGCTTTGAAGACTTATGGAAGTCGTTTGATCGGCTTACCGGAGTAGCTTCTGATCAGAATCCTTTTATCGCCTCTGATAAATTTCTAGAAAAACTAAAAACAATATCTGGATCGTGGGCTGTCGGTACTGTTACCCGAAAAGCCGTGACTGAAGCCGAAGCACTACACTTAGTTTCAGAAGGAACTTTCGGAGTATCGCCATTGGTTTGGCCCGGTTATGGCAATAGTCTTGTTACGGGTTCTGCGTGTGATTTAAGAATTCAGCCCAAATCTGATGGCGCACTTAATAACAGTGCCTCTGATCCGCGATACTCAAATCATTTTTATACTATTGATTTCAATTTACTACCTGGGCTCACTCAGATATCAGTTGAGTTTACTAAAAATGCGGGGACAAATACTGATCACGATATTCTTCTCTTCAAGCCTGGTTACTTTTTTAATGATGACTACACTTGCTTAACCTTCACCAATGGAACCTGTACTTCATTTCAACCCAACCGCAATAGTGCCAACGCAGATGTTTTCGTAATGAATCGCACACCGGCGACTACATTAAGTACCCCATACACTAAAGCGATTTCATTAGCCGGCATAGATCAGTCCCAAAAATATTTATTAGATCTACGTGCATGGACTGCGGGCTTAACTATTGGCAGCAACACTAATTATACCTATGTCATAAACAGCAACTTGGGGGTTCTATGTCCTTAACCCATAAATTAATTATTATTTTGTTTTTTATGAGTGTTGGCTGCACATCTCGCACTGACTCTGCGTCAAAGAATTTAGAGTCGCACGGTATGTCGACTTTACAGAGAACTAAATACAGCTACATCGGACAAGCCGCACGTGAGATTGATCTTAAACTCTCATTTAAAAAAGAGGCGATAAGTATTATTAAAGCTTCGGTACAAGTTCCCTATAACTACAATTCGCCATTTCAATATCGATGGAAATTGGGCTCAAACGTCTCACTCGTTCAAGGATCTTTAGCTGGAACCATTGATTCTTTGCAAAAAGGTGAAGTGGCCGAAGTGATTATTAAAGTTAAAAATTTTAATGCTCATGAAAATCGATTCGTTCGGTTCGAAGTTTTTGGAACAGACCCGGCTAAGCGAATCTTTTCTGACGGCATTGTATCCTCTCATCAAGAATCATCATTTGAATCCATTGTTCAGGAAGTAGAAAAAATTCATGCTGATAAATAAAATTTTACTTAAATCTATTTTAGCTCTTGCAGTTTTTGCTTTTGCAGCAGGCTGTAAACCTGCAGAATCTGAAGCTGTCAGCAGTAATGGTGGCAATGGCTTATGTTCAGTCCAAAAATTAGAAGATCCTCTTTGCTCTGTAAGTACCGCTTACACTGGAAGTACGATTATCATTGGATCAGCGACTTTTTCAAAACGAGGCCTTGTCGTCAGTGAAAATGCCGGTGTGGTAGAGCGTTTAACTTTATCTAATCCTATTTCATCAAACTTACCGATTCGCTTTGCTGAAATTCGTGTACTCAACTCCGCTGGACAAGTTATTCAGTGCGGAAAAACCAATGGGACCGGACAGCTTAAGGCTTTAAACGGAACAGGGGATCTGCAAATACCTGACACAGCGGGAACTTATCAAGTTGAAGTTTTAGCCCGATCAAATCATACAATGAGTGTGCCTGGGGGAAAACCTGCATTCAATGCACTTGTCAGCGTAAAAGAAGAAATTTGTTCTGAAAATGTACATCGCATTTCTACTACTATAAATACTACTGGCACTGGATCATATCCAATTGCCATGAGCGCAACAGCACTAGAAAATATTTCTCCAAAGATCGAGGGCGGCGCATTTAATATCTATAATAATATTATAACTACTTATGACTATCTAGCGAACAACACTGGAACTCAAGATTTGACATGCTTAAACACCAAAGTAAGCGCTTTCTGGAAAGCAGGTTTTAATCCTAATCAGTATATCTATCCTTCAGTGGACCCGGGTTCTCTGGGAACAATTTCATTTTATCTTCGAGGCGACAATGAGCTTTACATTAACGGCGGTATTTTGGGGAATGTATCGACAGTCGACACAGACCATTTTGATGATTCGGTAATTATTCATGAGCTTGGCCATCATATAGAAAATGTTTGTAGTGGTATGGATTCTCCGGGCGGGCCACATAACGGAAACATGCGTATTGATGCTCGACTGGCTTGGTCTGAAGCTTGGGGAAATTATTTTAGCGCCCATATCATTAAAAACAAAATTGATGATATTAATCCTGACTTACAAGCAGATTTGCCTAATGGAGAATGGCTTTACTACTTTGACTCTGAAGGACACACTGCCAGTGGCTACGAATACATCCGCTTTAATTTGGCTCGTCCAGGCAACAGCACAACTGAAACTTTACATACATCAGCAGGAAGCGGGGCCTACAGCTTTGATCCGGTAAGCCCTGCTATGCATCCAGGAGAAAGTCATTTTCGTGAGGTGTCCATTTCCCGAGGACTATTTAAAGCAACAAATACCTGTTTAGCTCCATTTGCAAATTGTGTAAACGAAGACAATTTTAGTGATTTATGGAGATCCTTCGATAAGTTTGGCCTTGGCCTTGGACAAAGTATTTATCCCTTCCGCAGTTCTGTGCGCTGGCTAGAGCGCTTTAAAGCCGTCAAAGCCGGATCACTTTCAGTAAATATTAACAACATGCTGACCTCCGATGAAGCCTTACATTTATATGACGATGCAGACTTTACTGTTGGTGGAGATTTAACATGGCCAGCCTATGCTATAAAATTAATTCCCAGTGGCAGTGCTTGTACCTTTAGAATCCTGCCGCGTGTAAACAACTACCAAGACAAAAGTGATCAGCGCTATTCCAATCATTATTTTCAAATCGATAAAACAGCTTTACCCGGCGTAACTAGCATCGTTCTCCAAGATGTGAATAATCTTGGTGGTACTCCAAATGTTCCTATCGACCTACTTATTTTTCTAGAAGACTTTATTTATAATGAAGACTGCAATGGCACTACGTGCTCGCGCGGAATCTCATCTGATGTCGTGTCTTCAACCAGAACTTCCGGCGGGGCTACTGCTTACCCAAAAGCCGCTAGCATTTCTGGGCTGTCAAGCTCAGCAAACTATTTATTAAATGTGCGCGCATACACTCCCGGCTTCATAGCAGGGAATACGGCATATTCATATACGTTAAGAAATCAAAGTGGAGGTTACTTATGTCCAAGCAGTTCATTTTAAATTTATTAGGTATTACCATCATTGGCGTCTTCACTGGTTATGGTGTAACTCATGTATTTCTAAATCAAAATTCTGATTTATATGGCAATCCACTTCGCACAACGGCTTCGATAAACCAAAATCGCACGCTCACTAAAATAGCCGCGCATCAAATATATCAAGACTACTTTGAAGTGCGTATTAAGCATGAACATATCTCTGAAGATGGAAATCAAACCTCGATCGTCAAAGCAGTACTTACAGCCAAGAAGGACTTACCAGCTGGATTGCAGTATAAGTGGATATTAGGAGAATCTGTAACAGCATCTGCTTCACATATAGATGGCACCCTCAAGGAATTAAAGCAGGGCGAACAAATTGAAATCCCATTAATTGTCTATGGATTTAACAAATCAGCTCAAACATATCTTAGCTTTGTGATCGATGGTGTTGTTGATAGCCACAAACTTCATAAAGAAGTTTTATCATCGTCCAGACCAGAAGACTCATTTGAGTATGTAGTGCAGCAAGCTCATGCCGCCGAACAAGAACAACGGCGCGCAAATCAAAAAGTTGAAACCCAATCATCACGCTCTAAAAAATTCGACTTAAAAAAAGTTATTAAATAGGTGCCTGGCTACTTTTCGGAACGCATAGCAACAAATAGCTTACAATATGTCGTTTGGCCCTAAAATAAATTTTTTTGTTCTCAGGCATTTTTTTGACTGAAAGTACTGTCTCCTAAATCCATAGCGAGCAGCTTCTATTTTTGTTGAATCAGGTTTCTGATTCAACCAATTCAACGTTTCTTGAGGACTGCAGTAGTACGTAAGATCCTCAACTAAGGGTATTAGATTTTTTCTTATACCGATTACCATAGGCAGTGTACTGAATGAGTAGTCCTGAACTGTTTTACATATTCCTGCGGTGACAGGGTTTCTATAGTTATACTTATAGGCATTCAAGTAATAGCTCTGCTCATGTAAAATACACTTATAATATCGGCCAGCGTACGTTTCATTAATTCGGTTTGCGGATTTCGTTATGCGTTTACTTGTACGACCTATTAAGTATTGCATACAATCACTAATGTTGGATTTAGGAGTTGTAGCGAGCAAATGGAAGTGATTACTCATTAAAACAAAGCTATGGATCTGCATACTATATTTGTCGCAAGTTATAGTAAGCTCCTCACAAAATATCTCCCAAACTTTCTCGATAGGAATTGCAAACCAGTCGCGATTAATACACCGCGCACTGATATTATACGGATAATCTGACTGCAAAACTGTATTGGCTCTAGGCATACTGATTACTAAGGCAAAAGCCATGCTCAGCTAATAACTCATTAAAGCAGAAGCAGCATAATTAATATGCGCCGCGTTCCGAAAAGTAGCCTGGCACCTTTATAACGGGATAACTTCGATGGCAGGGTCGTACTCGTCTTTAAGGATGCCTTCGATGGCCATAAGAGTGCCGGTGGTGGAACTTGGACAAGTGCCGCACGCCCCTTGGTACATGACATAAACTTTATTATCTTCAAGTTTTATGATTTCTATATCGCCGCCGTCACCTTGAAGACCAGGACGAATTGTACGATCTAGAATTTCTTCAATTTTTTGTTGCTCTGGTGACAAATTTTCACGAGCAATTTTTTTCTCATCAAACACGGTTTGATTCGGATTATGAATAGGCATTCGAGTTTGAATAACCGCGCATGCGGCGGCTTTAATGGCCTCTTCCTCAACATCAAACTGATGCGTTACTGTAATTACATTTTGAAAGTAATGTACTTGGCGCACGCCAGGAATTTCAAACAAAGATTTCGCCAAAGGATTGTGAGCCGCTTCATCGATACTAGAATATGTAGCCTTGCCTTCATTTAAAACAGGACGATCTAAAATAAATTTCCAAGCGCAAGGATTCGGCGTAGCTTGTACACGAATTAAAATCTCACTCATAACAACATCCTTTTTGCTTTTTGGACGCCCTCTATTAATCGATCAACGTCTTCAAGATTGTTATATACAGAAAATGAAGCTCGGATAGTGCCCGTCAAGCCGATCTTGCGCAAAAAAGGCTGAGTGCAATGATGCCCCGCTCGTACTGCAACGCCTTGCTGATCCAGAATTTGGCCGACATCTGAATGATGTACATTTTGTAAATTAAAACTGATGATCGGAGCTTTTTCCGCGGCTTCACCCAGAATTTTTATTTCTGGCATAGTTTTAAGTCTTTCGGTAGCCGTTTTCAGCAACAGTTGCTCGTGTTGATAAATTTTTTCTAAGGATAGACTACTAAAAAAATGAATCGCAGCTTCCGTGCCAATGGCTCCTTCTATGTGAGGAGTTCCTGACTCAAATTTATAAGGCAAGCTGTTATATGTTGAACTATCAAACTGAACTTCCGAAATCATACTTCCACCAAACTGATACGGAGGCATTTTTTCTAATAATGCTTTTTTACCGTAAAGAACTCCGAAGCCGTAGGGACCAAAAAGCTTATGGGCTGAAAATGCTAAAAAATCGATATCCAATTTTTGAACGTCGACCTTTTTTTGCGATACCAACTGGGCAGCATCTAGTAAAGTTATCGCCCCCACCGATTTGGCTTTTTGCACAATTTTTTCCACCGGCAAAAAGGTTCCCAAAATATTTGAACAACCCGAAAAACTGACTAACTTTGTTTTTGAAGTAATCACCTGATCCATTTGACTCAGATCTATTTCTCCATTTGGTAAAACAGATATAAATTTTAACTTAAGATTTTTCTTTAAAGCTAAATTTTGCCAAGGAACTAAATTCGCATGATGCTCAAGTTCTGTTAATACAATTTCATCGCCATCATTCAAAAAATTAAAGCCATAGCTATCAACAACTAAGTTAATACTTTCTGTTGTTCCTTTTGTGAAAATAATCTCCTCAGCGCTAGAGGCATTCAGAAACTCTTTAATTGTCTGGCGTGCAGATTCAAAATACCCCGTTGCCTGATCACTCAAAAAATGAGCGCCCCGATGAACATTTGAACACTCAAAGGAATAAAAACGAGTCATGCGATCTACTACGGACTGAGGTTTCAAGGTTGTAGCTGCGCTATCTAGATATACCAATGGCTTGCCATAAACTTTCTGACTTAGGGCTGGAAATTGTTTTCTTAACGAAGCTGTATCCATCATATAAACATCCCATTAAGTTTCTGGTTTAAAGCCGTAGAGACTTTTTGCCGCATTTCTACATTTTGAAAAATCGCAGTCATTTCTAAAACAAAACCGTAAGACATCATTTTTACTGCTTGAACTTGATCTATACCGCGACTTAATAAATAAAACATTTCGTCTTGGCTTAACTGTCCTACTGTTGAACCATGACCCGCCTTGACGTCGTCGGCATAAATTTCTAGCTGAGGAATGCTATTTACATGAGCCTCTCTACTTAACATCAGACTATTATTTAATTGCTCTGACGAAGCTTTTTGCGCATCTTTTTCAATGCGAATGCGTCCGCGAAAAATCGAATGTGATTGATCGGCTAATATCGACTTATATTTTTGCACAGAATGATTGTGACCCTTAACGTGATTAATAAATGTGTAATGATCCGAGTGTTGATTTTTCGATAAACCAATAACTCCGTAAACCTCCGCCTGCGCATGTTCTCCATTAAAATTCACTTGCAAATAATGGCGAGAAAGTTTCGCGCCTAGGGCCAAATCTAAAGTGGTTAAGTGCGCTTGTTGGTCTAAATCAAAAGTGACTTGAGAGAAGTAAGTATTAGATACTTCTGAATTCTGCATTTGCAAAAACTGTAAATGAGCATCTTGCTGAACTTTAATTTTAATTTGAGTGCTGGATAAATACTGCCCAGTGTTTTTTTGCCCAATATGGTTGATCACGACTTTAGCACGCGTATTTTTTTGCACGATGACTTCGATCAGTGAGTTTACAAAAGTCATTTCTTTTTCTGTTTGTGCAAAAGTAATCTGAATAATTTTCTCCGCATGATTTTTAGCACTCACATTCAAAGCATATTTTTTACTATAAAAAGCCTGTGAATGATGAAGCACTTTAATTTCTGTGGGAGCTGTTATGTTAAAATCCTCTGCTGACAGCTCTTGTGAGTCAAAAAGCCCTTCAGCTTCGTCAGAGAGGGTTTCATTAAATACACCGTTTACAAAAACTAAATTAATATCATCACTTCTTAAGTGTTCAGAAATCCATTTTAAATCCTCATGCCCCAACGCAGCCTCTTCCGAAAGCAAAGCGTATGGCTCATTTTTTAGATGGCTCAGCGAAGTGTATTTCCAGGCCTCTTCTTTTTTACTCGGCCAGCCGTCATGCATAAAAGCTTCAAAGGCCTGGTCGCGCAATTGCGATGCCTTAATGCTGTCTAAAGGATGCTGTTGTTTAAAAGTTAGAAACTGTTCTTTAGTCATCATATTACATTAACCAATCATAGCCTTTTTTCTCAAGTTCTAAAGCCAAGCTAGCGTCACCGGTTTGAATAATTTTTCCATCTGCCAAGACGTGAACAAAATCTGGTTTTATATAATCTAAAAGTCTTTGGTAATGCGTTACCATAACTATGGCATTGTCTTTTGATTTAATTTTATTAACACCATCCGCTACTATCCTTAAGGCATCTATATCTAACCCTGAATCAGTTTCATCCAATAAAGCTAATCGAGGAGATAGCACAGCCATTTGTAAAATTTCATTACGCTTTTTTTCGCCGCCAGAGAATCCCACATTGACCGAGCGATCAAGATATTCCGGCTTCATCTGTACTAACTCCATTTTTTTGTTTAAAAACTTTTTAAAGTCGCTCTCGTTCATAGGCTCTGAGCCTTGGTATTGCAAAACTGAATTAAAAGCAGTTTGTAAAAAACTAATATTACTTACTCCTGGAACTTCGACGGGATACTGAAAGGCCAAAAAAACGCCCTCTTTAGCTCTGACATCTGGAGCCAGCTCCAACAAATTTTTCATCTGAAGATTAATCTCGTATTTGATATCGCCTTCTGTGACCTCAAACGCAGGGTGTCCAGCAATCACTTTAGCTAATGTACTTTTTCCGGATCCATTCGGACCCATAATAGCATGCACTTCACCAGCCTTAATCTTTAAATTAAGCCCTTTTAAAATTTCTTTATCATCTGTTTTAACATGCAAATTTTTAATTTCTAACATACTGGCTTCCTTTATCCCACGCTGTTTTCTAACTTCATTTCAATTAGTTTTACGGCTTCGACCGAAAACTCAAGTGGCAACTCTTTAAAAACTTCTTTGCAAAATCCATTAACTAACATCGAAATAGATTTTTCTGAATCCAGCCCGCGTGAATTCAAATAAAAAATTTGATCTTCTGAAATGCGCGACGTTGTGGCTTCATGCTCTAAAGTCGCTGATTTATTTTTTACATCAATATAGGGAAACGTATGCGCACTGCATTTATCGCCGACCAACATTGAGTCACACTGTGAATAATTTCGTGCATTTTCTGCTGAAGGCATAATGCGCACTAGGCCGCGATAGGAGTTAGAGGAATGTCCCGCAGAGATACCCTTAGAAATAATTGTGCTTTTGGTGTTTTTTCCAATATGAATCATCTTAGTGCCAGTATCAGCCTGCATATAGTCATGAGTTAACGCCACACTGTAAAAAGCACCTTCTGAGTAATCACCTTGTAGTATAACAGAAGGATACTTCCAAGTTATAGCAGAGCCAGATTCCACCTGCGTCCATGATATTTTAGATTTATAGCCTTTGCAGATGCCACGCTTAGTTACAAAATTGTAGATTCCGCCTTTTCCTTCTTTGTCTCCCGTGTACCAGTTCTGAACTGTAGAGTACTTAATTTCGGCGCGCTCTAAAGCAACTAACTCTACGATTGCTGAATGCAATTGGTTCTCGTCTCGTTGAGGCGCAGTACAGCCCTCAAGATAATTAACAAAACTGCCCTCATCGGCAATAATTAAAGTTCGCTCAAACTGGCCGGTCTCTTTGGCGTTGATTCGAAAGTACGTAGACAAATCAATCGGACATCGAATATTTTTAGGAATATAAACAAATGATCCGTCAGAAAACACAGCAGCATTCAAAGCGGCGTAATAATTGTCCGTGTAAGGCACAACGGAACCAAAATATTTTTTGACTATATCTGGATGTTTGTGAATGGCCTCAGAGATAGAGCAAAAAACAACTCCAATTTTTTCTAACTCTTCGTAATGAGTCGTTGCAATGCTGACTGAATCAAACACCACATCCACCGCCACTCCAGAAATTCTTTTTTGCTCTTGCAAAGGGATTCCCAAGCGCTCGAAAGTTCTAATAAGTTCTGGATCAATTTCGTCCATATTCTTAATATCTTTTTTTGTTTTTGGCGCAGAATAATAAGTAAGATCTTGAAAATTAATTGGTGGGTAACTGACCTGTGCCCATTTGTTCACAGCCACACTAGGCTCGGTTAAGGTCTCCCAATGACGAAAGGCTTTTAAACGATAGTCCAAAACCCATTCAG
Source organism: Pseudobdellovibrionaceae bacterium (assembly GCA_022843825.1). GTDB lineage: Bacteria > Bdellovibrionota > Bdellovibrionia > Bdellovibrionales > Bdellovibrionaceae > Pseudobdellovibrio. The sequence goes on along the minus strand of JALHMX010000012.1, from coordinate 44,449 downwards.
GCTCGTTTTTCTTTTTTGATATTATTCGTATAATATCCTCGTTTAATCCCTTCGGGATGGTGTCGGATTCAATATTCGTTTCAAATCCATATTTATATTCGTAGGACTCAGACATGGAGAACCTCGGCCAATGAAATGGATTTATAAAAATTCTGAACTCTATGATTTAAATTGGTAATAGGAGAAACAATCGTGCACGTAGAACTGAGCTCACAGCTGGTTTCAGATCCTAGACATTTGGCCAGCTCAGTAGAACTTTCTAAGATATTCATTAAATCGTAAACAGTAATATCTTCTAAGTTTTTCACCAACTGATAGCCACCGCTGACGCCATACTCAGCCTTCAAAATTCCACGGGAACTGAGGGCCTGCAGCACGCGGGCAATAACATCAAAAGGAGTATGAGTTTTTTCAGCTAAATCCTTAGCGCTGACTAATACGGGGCCTTGAGTATTATCGCTGAAATACTTAAGAGCCATTAATGCATATTCAGTTTTTTTATTAATCTTGTTCATTTTATTCCTAGTAATATTAAGTACTTAAGAACAACTAGGTGACGTTAAAAGTGTATATACGTCAAAATTAATCGTATTTAAGCCCTCTTGGTATACGGCCATTTTAAATGAAAGGCAAATGAAAATGCAGTCCTTGCCGATTCCCTCAAATTCTGTAATAAACCCCCTATGAGATTACTTACCGCCACCATTATTTCCCTAGCTGTCTGTCTTTTTTTCTTTGTGCTTATCAAAATGTGGGGCGGATCTCAGCTTTATATCGAATATAAGCACCCCTTTTACGCGGATGTGACGGACACCCTGATTTTTAAAGTCCTTAAACCCCAAAATCTTAACGCGGGTTTAAAAACTGAAAACAATGTCTATCTTAATGTTGCGGTTACAGTCGATAAAAAGTTAATTGTGATCGATCCTGCCTACGAAACCGATAAGCAAACTTCTGAAAAAAGAACTTCGAAGTTTCAAAGTCGTAGTTTTGACGAAATCCAAAGTACAGATCCGAATTCAGCGGTACTTCTTGAAAACTATAAAAACGAGCTTCAAGACAAGAGAATCATTTTTAACATGAGTGATAATCCGCTGTCAGGCTCTCCGGTTTTTATTGATACGATGAAAAACTTAGGCTTTGAAGCCGGAAATAATTTTGTCTTTGTTAGTGCTTATGATCCGCCGGCAAAAGATCTTAAGGAGTTGCAGCCGACTTATCTGTTTGGCTCAACCGAGCCAGAAATTTTGCGCATCAAGGCCATGGAAAGTCTTTTCATCTTAGAGGCCGCCACCTTTCGTGCCGACATCATTATCCATCCACTGACCTACTATAATCGTCCTTTTTTCACTGATAAATTGATAGAAAATATAAATAAGCGCTTCAAAAAAATAATTATCGGGCCCATTGCTGAAAGCGAAAAAGAAGAGGCCTTAAAACTAAACCCTCTGGGAATTATAATAAACTAGTGCTGCATTTTTTTTGACATCATATACTCTTCATAAGTCGAATAAATGTCCTCGATGATTTTTCCATCTGAAATCTCTATGATACGATTCGCTGTGGTTTGAATAAATTCATGATCATGACAAGTCATAACGACAGTACCCTTAAATTTTTTAACACCGTCGTTCACGGCTGTTATGCTTTCTAAATCTAAATGTGCAGTGGGACCATCTAGTAATAATACGTTGGCTCCTGAAAGCATCATTTTGGACAACATACACCGGACTTTCTCTCCACCCGAAAGCACATTCGATTTTTTAAGCGCTTCATTACCGCTAAAAAGCATTTTGCCTAAAAATCCCCGAATAAAAGATTCATCTTTCTCGGTAGAAAACTGACGAAGCCAGTCGACCAAACTTAAATCGCCATCTTGGAAATACTCTGAATTATCTGATGGTAAATAGCTTCTAGTCGTAGTCACGCCCCAAGTCACTGATCCTTCGTCAGGCGAAGTTTTCTCAGCTAAAATATCTAACAATACCGTTTTAGCCAGGTCATTACGTCCCAGTAAAATAACTTTGTCGCCTTTTTTAAGCGTAAAAGAAACATTCTTAAGAAGATCCTCACCGTTAACTTTTTTAGAAATATTTTTAACAGTTACTATATCTTGTCCGGCCTCGCGAAGTGATTCAAATCCTACAAAAGGTCGACGACGAGATGAAGTCGGCATTTCATTAAAGGTGAGCTTCTCTAATTGCTTCTGACGCGAGGACGCCTGTCGAGATTTTGAAGCGTTCGCGCTAAATCGAGCAATAAAGTTTTTTAAATCCTCAGCCTTATCCGCACTTTTTTTGTTTTGATCAGCCAACAATTTTTGACTGAGTTCACTAGCTTGTAACCAAAAATCATAATTTCCGCTATAAGTGGTTACTTTAGAGTAATCAATATCTGCAATATGAGTACAAACTTTATTTAAAAAGTAGCGATCATGCGAAACCACGATGACAGTATTTTTAAAATTAAATAAAAACTCTTCTAACCACTGAATAGCATAAATATCCAAGTGATTAGTGGGCTCATCCAACAATAAAATATCCGGCTGACCAAAAAGGGCCTGAGCCAAAAGCACCTTTACTTTATCAGAAGGCACTAAGTCCTTCATAAATTTTGAATGCAGCTCTTCGCTGACACCAAGGCCGGCCAAAAGAGTTGCGGCCTCAGATTCGGCCTCATAGCCATTCATTTCTGCAAACAGCATCTCTAACTGAGAAGCCCGATCTCCATCAGCATCTGAAAAGTCGGGCTTGCTATAAAGCTTTTCTTTTTCTTCCATGATTTGAAAAAGTTTTTGGTTTCCCATGATAACCGTTTTTAAAACGATAACCTCATCAAAAGCGTGATGATCCTGTTTTAAAACCGAAAGTCGTTGATCGCTGCCTTTGATCACTTCGCCGGAATTAGGTTCGATTTCCTGGGCTAGAATTTTAAGAAACGTCGACTTACCAGCGCCGTTAGCTCCGATAAGGCCATAGCAATTTCCAGGAGTAAATTTAACGGTAGCATCTTCAAAAAGCTTCTTGCCACCATATCTAAGACTAACGTTACTGACACTGATCATAAACACCTTCTAAAAAAAGTATTTATGAACCGATTTGATATCTATTTCAAGTTTATTTGCTTAAAGCATGCTTAAAATAATCCAGTAAGGCATCTATTACAAGGCCAAACTACTTCACCTTGTCGTAAACACAAAGGGCGTAGCAGTTGCCGTGGGGGGTTGAGCGATGAACTAGCTTTCCATCGCCGCGGATGAAAATGCTGGATTCAGTTTTAGCGTAGATAGTGGGAACGTTAGGGAAAACAAAAGTTTCATCTTGGTTTCCGATGAGCCTTTGTTTTTTCTCGTCCCAATTTACGGTTTTTACAAAAGTGCCATTCTTGATGCCGCCAGAAACTTTCTGCGTCTCTAAAGTGTTGGTGATTGATCCCAACTTAGTCCAGCTAGTGCCAAAATTGACCGCTTCACAACCGTACTGTTGAACATCAATTTGTTCTAACCATGTGTTCGTGTAAGCGCCACTTTCAAAAGTACATTGCCCCTTCCAGGTTCCTGCAAAGCTGGTGCACTCACCAGCAGCTGGTGGTTGATGAGGTATTTTATCAAACAAACCTAAATACTGTTGTTCGAAGTCTATGCCGTTATAATTCGTCAGTGGATCCTGACTTAAGTCTTTTTGATATTTGCACGATACGCTTCTTTTATTGCTTGATAAAATGGTTCTAACTAAAGTATCTCCGCTGACTTGCATATTTTGATCAACAGAAACCTCAGCAGTTGGTTGTGCTGATCCAATTATTTTTTGTGACCATCTTTTTGCGATCTTTAAAGTGGACAAATCTGTACTCCAAGACCAAGTTTCGTAAGAGTTACTTTGATTAGAATCCAGCCCTAGCGAAGTCATTGCGGGACTTAAAACACTTATAATTTTTTGCCCATCGATGTGCCCGTAACGGCTACCAACAGTGATTCCCTGGCAATTGTTGTATGCATATATTTCGATAGAATCTTGCACGCTGAGTTGTTGTGTAGAATCGTCGACGTCACAAGTGCCTGTCCATTTTCCTTCAAACGGTTTACAAAAAGAGTCTTGCTGAGTCTGAGTTAAAATTGTGTTTAGACTTGAAGGATGTTGAAATTCGACTAAGCTCATGATTTGTGGCGCTGCGAAGGCTGATGGGCCTATAAATAAAACTAAAAATTGAAGGGTTAACTTTGTCATACGATGTCTCCTTGGTGCTAGCTAACATCGTATTTTTTGTTGAATCACCCAGAAACGCGCTGTAGCAAGCCTAAAAACACCCCTCGCCTACGCGAGCTTTTACGATCTCGCTGGCTTCGGCCATAATGCCTAAATAATTTTGCTCATGAATCATGGCGTATTCTGCAAAGGTTAAATTTTTGATCTTTGCAGATTTTAAAATCTGACGTTTGCGTGGCTCCTCTTTTAAAATGCTGCGGGCACGTGATAAATTTTTCCACAAATTCATATCCTCTGATGTGATCGCAGCACCGACTGCTTTACGACTTTTAATATACCCATCAACTAATCGTAATGTACCTTGAATACCACGATTATAAGCCATGTAGACCAAATGCTCTAAAATTTCGTCGTTTAATATTGGCTCTATTTCTATCCGAGTGCTTAATAATCTTTTTAAGTCACTTTGATCGCGCATCGTATGTAAATAGTGTAATACTAAGGACCTGTACGGATTTTGTGGAAGCGCCATCATAGAGCATCGCTTTTCAATTTTAAAAGCATCTTTTTGAATATCGCGAAAGGCCCCAGAGATCCGGGCACAAGCGGGATTAGAACTTTCTAACAAAAGTCTACCGGTGCGACTCACAATATTTCGATCCATAACTCTTAAAATTCCATTTTTAGTAAACTGACCAATGCCTGCATCAAATCCTGTACGATTAATGGCATTGATATGAAAACCACTTTCAATCATTATTTGCAAAAATGAATTTTTTGGATCTAAGTTAAAACAATTTTTTACATCGTGATATGCATTATAAACAAGTTTTGTATAATTTTCTGATAAACAGGGTTTGGGCGCCCCGACCACGGGCTTATCTTCTTCTGTTCCACAATATGCGAACGCACCTTTAAAATTTTTCTGCGCAAACTGAATACAAGTTAAGGGGATAGTTTTACTCCAATGATTTTCTTGGGGATGTAAAAATTCAAAAGGTAACTTGAGTATTTGTTTTTCTAAGTAGTTAGCTTTGGGGTTGTCACATTTCGGAAATTCAAGTTTTTTTTCAGACGCTATCGATCGAGGTATTTTTTCATATTTTTCAGACCGGACGTTCTTATTTTTTTGAACACACTGAATCAAAAATAAACTCAAAATTATGACTGAATATTTATATCGATTCATGTTGCTTGCCCTTGTATTTGCATCTAAACTTTACTATATGAAAAATATTATATCGCTTTTTAAAAAATTTGTCGCAATCAACTTAATTTTTACACCGCTTTGGTCAGCGTGGGCGCAAGATGCCTCGACTAAAGTCCGTGTCGATTATAGCGGAATGGATGCTCTGCTGTCCGCAAGTCCAGTCGTCCAACTGACGATCTTAATTTTAATCAGCTTGTCTATTCTATGCTGGGGTATTGCTTGGAGTAAATTCCAAGAGTTTAAAGCTTTAAAGAAACATAATGACGAGTTTGATCATTTATTTTGGAAATCAACATCTTTGGACGATCTTTATGAAAAAGTTCCTTCGACGACTAAAAGCTCGCACGCTAAGGTCTTCCGCGCCGCTTATGCGGAGATGAAAAAAATTGCGGACTCTCCCCTTCTAAGCAAGGCCGGCACTGAAACAGATTCTCCACAACTTTCTGGCATAGATAATTTAGAAAGATCGATGCGCAAAGCTATCGAAAATGAAATTTCGGCCATGGAGTCGCGACTGACCATACTGGCTTCAACTGGATCTACAGGCCCATTTATTGGATTATTCGGAACAGTGTGGGGAATTATGAATTCATTTCATAAAATTGCGCAAACTGGGTCCGCCAGTCTGGCCGCAGTAGCGCCTGGTATTTCGGAAGCTTTAATTGCTACGGCCATAGGGCTATTCGCCGCGATTCCAGCCGTAATCATTTACAATCACTTTATTACCGTTGTTAAAAAAGAAGAAACTTCATTAACTAATTTTAGCTTTGATTTTTTAAATATCGTAAAAAGAAATTTTTTCAAAAACTAATCATTAAGCCTAGGAATCAACAATGGGAATGAGTCCATCAAATAGAAATTCTAAAATGGTTATGAGTGAAATTAATGTCACTCCTTTTGTTGACGTGATGTTGGTTCTACTTGTTATTTTTATGGTCAGTGCTCCGCTTATGCAGCAAGGCATCGATGTCAACTTACCTAAAACCGAGTCGTCAGGCGTAGAGCTTAACGAAAAGCCCTTCGTCATGGTCATTAGTGCGGATGGAAAAATCAAAATTTCCGATGTTTCAATTTCGATGAATAATTTAAAATCAAAATTGACAGCTATATTTAAGGATCGGAAAGATAAGCAAATTTATATTCAAGGCGATAAAAAAGTTGATTACGGCATCGTCGCAGAAGTCATGGCTGAAACGCGTGCGGCCGGAATATATAATATCAGCTTGATTACGCTACCTAAGGATTAATTTTGAATAGTAGAGGCTTTCTTTACTCTTTTATAGTCCACTTAGTGATCGTGCTTTTCATGATCGTTCAAATTGTATTTTTCCCCAGCGATGCTTTAGATTTGTCGCAAGCGATACGGGTGGATATGGTTGATCTTCCAGATAAAATAACTTCGCCGCCCATACCTGAAGAAATTAAAAAAGAAATCACTAAAGATTCTGCTCCTAAGAAGCCTCCAGAAAAACCAGTAGCTGCTCCTAAGGCATTGCCGGAAAAAAAACCTAAGGCGAAAGAAGACGCTATTAACATAAATAAGGCTAAGTCGAAGCAACAACAGGCGCTAAATCGACTTAAAGCCTCGTCAGCTGTTGAAAAGCTAAAGCAAGAAGTGGAAAAAGAGCGCGCTGCAGAGCAGGCTGCGCAGCAAGTCTTTAAGGGTCGCGCTCTTTCCGCCGGAACGGCATTAACAGGTTTAGACAAGATGCAATCAGATAGTTACCTCTCGCAGCTGGATGTCCGCATCAAAGCCCATTGGTCTTTACCGCAGTGGCTTATAGGAAAACCTTTTCGAACGCGCGTCCACATTAAGTTTGATGAGACAGGGGCAATTATTTATAAAAGAGTGGTGCAATCCAGCGGAAATCCCACTTATGATGAATATTGTTTGTTGGCCATAGATAAGGCCTCGCCGTTTCCACGCGTTCCAGATAAATTCACCACCGTCTACAAAGTAGACGGTGTAGTTATAGGATTTCCTGATTAGGAAAATAAATACAAAGGACAAGAGATGAGAAAGAAAATTTTAAACACAATAATCTTAACACTTTTCGTGGGCGCCTCGGCTTTTGCTCAAGAGCCTTTGATCAAAGTCGGTACGGCAAAAGCTAAAAAAAGTGAACTCGCATTTCCGATATTTAATCAGGTCGGACCTAACAAAACTACAGACGCACTTAAAGCAGGCGTTGACGTCTATGAAACAGCTAAGCGCAACCTAGAGCTTTCAGGATATTTTAACGTTCTTTCTCCGGCAGGTTTTTTAGAAAACACGGCGACGCTGTCAGTTCGACCCCACTCCACAGAAAATCCTTCGGGATTTAAATTTAATTCATGGAAAACCTTAAACGCTGAGTTTCTAATACGCACGACCTATTCATTTGAAAGCAACGAAATGGTGATTGAATCGTTTCTCTATAACGTTAATCAAGAAAAACTTATTATTGGGAAACGCTATCGAGGCTCTTTGAAACAGGCTACGCAAATAGGCCATACTTTTGCCAATGACATTTTAGAATCCGTGACTGGAGTAAAAGGATTTTTCCTTTCCAAAATCATCGCTACGACGGACAAAACAGGATACAAGGAAGTTGTGACTATGAATTGGGACGGCAGCCAAATGGATTCCTTAACCAGCGATCGCAGTGTAGCTATTTCTCCTAATTGGGCACCAGACGGAAAATCAGTTATTTATTCAATTTACACACGCAAAGTGGGTTCCACACAGCAAAATTTAACTATGTTTGTTCATGACTTTGTTAAAGGACGACGAGCAATTCTTTCTAATCGGAATGGTTTAAATTCTGGTGGAAGTTATTCTCCAGATGGAGAATTTATTTACCTGACAATCTCTAAGGGTGGAACGCCAAATATATATAAACTCAACACTAAGGGACAAGAGGTCGCTCAGCTTACTCGAGGTCCGGCAGGGGCTATGAATGTAGAGGTGTCTGTGTCTCCTGATGGAAGTAAACTAGCTTTTTCATCGGATCGCGGCGGCAATCCTATGATTTACACTATGAATTCGGACGGCTCAAACGTGAAGCGTTTAACTTTTCAAGGGAAGTATAATTCAACACCATCGTGGTCCCGCGATGGTAAAAAAATCGCCTTTGCCGGACAAATCAATAATTACTTCGACATATTTGTGATGGATGCTGACGGCAGCAATATTACTCGTATTACCACGGCCTATAAAGCTAACGGCCGACGTGCCAGTAATGAAGATCCTTCGTTCTCTCCAGATGGACGTTTTTTAGTTTATACTAGTAATCGCACGGGTAAAAACCAGATCTATATTAACAATTTAGAAGGTGATAATGAGCATCGTGTCACAAGCGATTCTTATAACTATTTTAAGCCCAAATGGTCAAACAACATAGAGTAAATTTTAAGCAAAATTAAGGTTTAAGACGATAACTTGACGAACAGCACAGGCTTTTATAACTGTGTCTGTTCGAGGTTAAAATGAAAATTGAAAATATCCGCCAAATGACCAGCCAACTTAATCAGTCGAAGGTATCCACTGTTTTTTGGATTTATCTTTTGGCCTTTATATTGATGACGATGTCATTTACAGCTCAGTCAGCCGATACGCCAAAAACTAAAGCAAAAACCAAAAAAGCAACCTCCGCAACTGGATCGAAAGGAACACCTATGTACGCCGTATTTGAAACAACTAAGGGCACTATTAAAATAAAATTATTTGCAGATAAAACACCGAAGACTGTTGAAAATTTTGTGAGTTTGGCTGAAGGCACTAACACCAAAACTAAAGTGCGAGAAGGAAAGCCATATTATGATGGTCTTAATTTTCATCGTGTTATTCCTAACTTCATGGTTCAAGGCGGATGTCCGCAGGGAACAGGGACTGGCGATCCAGGATATAAATTTGAAGATGAAATCGTAAAAGATTTAAAACATGATAAACCTGGTAAATTATCTATGGCGAATGCCGGACCTAACACCAATGGCAGCCAGTTTTTTATTACAGTAGCTGCTACACCTTGGCTAGATGGTAAACACACAGTATTTGGAGAGGTTGTAGAAGGCTATGACATCGCTGAAGCAATCTCTAAGGTAAAAACTGGAGCCATGGATAAGCCCAGCGAACCTATCATTCTAAAGCACGTTAAAATAATTCGCGAGTAATTATTTACCATCGACATGCCTTATGAGACTATAAGGCATGCAAGATCTTCTGTGGAATATTGATTTAGCCCTCTTTAAATTTTTTAATCAGACGCCCTCACTGGCGTGGTTAGATCAAATCACGCCGATCATTACGGATTTGCATTTTCATACCTGGTTCAAGTTTGTTGCTCCCCTAATATTGGGGTTTTTATTTTACAAAAAATTTAAGCGAATAGGCATTACTTACTTTCTTTTCCTTATCTTAGCCATTTCCATGGGTGACTTTGTTGGTGGCAAAGTTAAAAAAATTGTCGAGCGGCCTCGCCCTTTTCAAATTGCAGAAACACAAACAATTCAGAAAGCTTCCGGAGGAGAGAACCGAAGCTTTTATTCAAACCACGCATCAAATATGTTTACCATGGCCGCTTACATCGCCATATTTTTTCCAGTCGCTAGGTTTGGTCTTTATGGATTAGCTTTAATTATTGCGCTTTCTCGCGTACACGTAGGGGTGCATTTTCCAAGCGATATTTTATTCGGAGCTATGATGGGAATTATGTGGGGATGGTTATTTGCTTACTTAGTGCAACGAATTGTACAAAAAAAATTAGAGAACCCTGCGCTGCATGAATAAAATCATAGTCACCGGCGCTAACGGATTTTTAGGATCTAATTTATGTAAAAAACTGGTTTTACAAGGCTTCGATGTCACTGTCGTGATTAGAAAAAATAGCGATATCAGTGAAATTAAAAATCTTTCTTTGAAATATGCCCATGGTGACGTCACTGATTTAGCTTCGCTGATCGAAGCTTTTAAAAATCAGGACTATGTTATTCATTTAGCAGGTTTAATTTCTTATAAAAAGTACGATCGCGAAAAAATGCATCTTGTTAACGTTTTAGGCACCGAAAATGTTATTCAAGCTTGTTTTCAAAATAAAATTAAAAAATTAATTCACTTATCATCAGTAGTCACCATAGGCAGCAGTTTTTATCCAGAAACTTTAAACGAAAAATCTCCGTATACTATTGAAAATTTGAATCTAGGCTATTTTGAAACAAAACGTGAAGCCGAAAAAAAAGTTATCCTGGCAGCAGAAACCGGAAAGCTTCATGCTGTGTGTGTAAACCCAAGCACCATCTATGGATTTGCTGACGCAAAAAAAGGTAGCCGAAAAAATCAAATTAAAGTGGCTCAGGGTAAACTTCCCTTCTACACTAGCGGCGGCGTAAATGTCGTGTCGGTAGATGATGTGACCGATGGTATTCTGCTGGCTTTAGAAAATGGAAAAAATGGAGAGCGTTATATATTAGCCCATGAAAATATAACTATAAAAAAATTGTTCCAAATGATTGCACAAAGTGCTGGCGTCAAAGCGCCGTTCATCCAACTTCCTTCCTCTATTTTGCACATACTAGGATATGTAGGAGATTTTTTCAAAAAAGGATTAAGTCGCGAAAATGCCTACACCGCAACCATGTACCATTGGTTTGATGCAGATAAAGCTAGAAAAGAGCTGGGGTTTGCACCTAAAAAATCCGCGCAAGACGCCATTGACGATAGCGTTTTGTGGATGAAACAGAATGGATATATAAATTGAAAATATATTTGCTGATTTTTTTGGGATTTATAATGGGATTATTTCTGATTTTGTATTGGCAAGTTCCCAGCACTAAAGAAATTAAAGGTTGTCTTGTCACCAGCATGCATCAAGTTGATTTGTGCCCTAGAGCAAAGAATTTTACTCCTTTAAAAAACATTTCTAGCTATTTACAAAAAGCGATAATTAGTACAGAAGATGGTAAGTTTTATACTCATAAAGGATTTGATTTTGAGGGCATCGAACTTTGCATAGAAAAAATTAAAGAGAAAAGACGTTTTGTTTGTGGTGGATCTACGATAACCCAGCAATTGGCCAGAAATATGTTTTTGTCTAAGAAAAAAAATGTAGTTCGAAAAGGCGTTGAGGCCTTAATTACAGTGAAGCTTGAAAAAACTTTAACTAAAAAAGAAATTCTAGAGAAGTATTTGAACGTAGTTCAGTTCGGAAAAAATATATACGGAGTAAAACAGGCTGCTCAGTATTATTTTAAAAAATCGCCCGCGGAATTGGACGTGGTGGAAAGTGCCTTTTTAGCTATGGTTTTACCCAGCCCAGAAATATATTCTCAGTCCTATCACCGCAAAGGCTTAACCCAATTTGCTCGTCGTCGAATAACCACAATTGTTGAAAATATGTATAGATTTAAAATGATCCCTGAAGAATCTTATTATACTGCTTTGGCGCGAATTGACTCATTTTTAGCTGAAGGTACAATAATTCCCCCTCAGGCACTGCCTATAGAAAATGAATTTGATCACTTAACCGAAGAAGAGCTTGAGGAAATGATCATTAACGAAACACAAGACAATTAAATTAATTTGCTTAAGTGTTCCATCCGCCATAACATTTTCAATGTATGAAAGTTAACTGGTGGCGCAACCTTTCTGTATCGAAAAAGCTGTATAGTGTCGTGGGCGTTATGGCTTTGCTCATTGCTGCCGAGCTTTTTACGCTGTACTTCGCCATGACAACTCTTTCTGCCGTGCGTGCCTTCGTGGGCGGAGAAGGTCTATGGTCGAAAGCTCAAAAACATTCGGTATATCTACTTCAAAAATACGCCTACACAGGAAATGAAATATACTATAACGAATATCTTAAAGCCCTTTCTGTGCCGCTTGGGGACAGAGAAGCACGACTAGCTATTGAAAAATCTGATTTAGATATGGAAGCCGCTACGGCAGGTTTCCTTAAGGGACAAAATCATCCCGACGACATACCGCCTATGGTTAATCTGGTGCGCCGTTTTTACAAAGTTCCCCACTTAGCGGCCGCGCTAGATAAGTGGCGTGAAGCCGATCTGCTGATAGATGATTATATAATAATGGCAGAGAAGCTCCGCGCAGAAATCCGTTCGCCTAAACCTCGGCTTGAAGAAGTCGAAAATATATTAGATCAAATTCATCACTTAGACGCACATCTAACAGAAATTGAAAATGAATTCTCATCGACATTAGGGGCTGCTTCTCGCTGGCTTGAGCGCCTTTTGATGATTATTCTTATTTGCGCCGTCATTACGGTAGAAAGTACTGGAATCTATTTAACCATACGATTCGGTCGAAATTTGACTCGAGTTCTTAAAGATCTTAATAAAACCGCCATACGCGTCAGTGAAGGTGATCTTTCACAAAACGTAATGGTACATTCTAATGATGAGCTAGGACAACTTTCAAAATCAATTAATACGATGATTGAAAATCTGCGCTTACAAACTCACGAGCGTGAACATGCCGAACAGGCCAGTCAGACGAAAAATCTTTTTCTAGCTAACATGAGTCACGAAATTCGCACGCCGCTGAACGCCATCCTTGGATTTTCCGAGCTTTTACAGGACAAAACAATTTCGGATACAGAGAAACAAAGATTTGCGGCTATAATAAAACGCACGGGGGCCAGCTTAACGACCATCATTAATGATATTCTTGATGTTGCAAAAGTTGAAGCTGATCAAATTGAAATCGAAAAAACTCCGTTCTCTCTGTTTCAACTTGTTTCTGATTTGCAGGCGTTGTTGCGCTTGCGCTGTGAGGAAAAAAATATTCAGTTATTTTTTGAACGTCAGGGTGAGGTATCAGACTATATTCATTCTGATCCTATACGATTACGTCAAATTCTGGCGAATGTTATTGGTAATTCTATTAAGTTTACGGATCGCGGTGCAGTCAACGTAGTCTATTATGTACAAAACAATCACATTCATTTTTTTGTAAAAGATTCGGGAAATGGAATTACTGCAGAACAAGCCGAACATCTATTTCAACCATTCTCGCAGGGTGATAGCTCTGTACGTAAAAAATATGGAGGTACTGGCTTAGGATTAGTCATTGCGAAGCGCCTTTCTCAACTGCTTGGTGGAGACGTACAATTGGTTCGAAGTCAACCTGGCCAAGGAAGCGTTTTTGAAATTCGAATTGCCTACCAACCTGTAGAGGCCCGTCTTGTTTCTCCGAATATGTCTTATTCATCACCCATTGATGACTCGGCACTTAAAGGCAAAAAGATTTTAGTTGTTGAAGATTCTTTAGATAATCAGACCATCGCGCAGTACTTCCTGTCAAAAAGTGGAGTAATTGCAGAGTTCGCAAATAATGGCGTTGAAGGTATTGAGAAAGCTATGTCTAACTCATACGATGCTATTTTGATGGATATCCAAATGCCTATTATGGATGGCTATACTGCAACCACTGAGTTGCGACGCTTAGGAATTAAAACTCCAATCATTGCATTAACCGGCTACGCGATGAAAGAAGACCAAGAAAAATGTCTGGAAGCTGGTTGCAACGAATATTTGAGTAAGCCCTATGATCGCGCGAAGCTCATAAACTGCTTATCAAAATATTTTTCTCAATAAGTCTAATTAGTCTTTTTTATCTTTTTGTGGTTTCGGGCGCTTGTGAGGGTCTAGTTCTCGACAACGAATCCGAATATTCTTCGGCGTTACTTCGATGAGTTCTGATTCTTTAATCCACTCCATCGCCGCTTCTAAGGTCCAAGGACGTACTGGAATTACGCGAATAGCCTCATCAGTTCCAGAAGCACGAACGTTAGTTAATTTTTTCTCTTCAGTAATATTAACAACCAAATCATTATCTTTAGCGTGCTCTCCGACGATCATGCCTTCGTACACCTCTTGACCATGAACAACAGACATAACTCCACGCTCTTGCTTATTCCAAATAGCAAACGATGTTGCTACACCCTTACGATCTGAAATCATTGCCCCATTCATACGTGATTGAATATCTCCACGATATTCATCCCAACCGTCGAACTGCGTATTCAATAAACCCGTACCACGAGTATCTGTTAAAAACTCCGAGCGATATCCAATCAGACCACGAGAAGGTATTCTAAATTCTAACCGCGTACGACCAGAACCTTTCGTGTTCATATTCATCATAACACCTTTACGCTTACCCAGTTTCTCTGTCACAACTCCCACATAAGGATCTTCGATATCAATGACAGCGATTTCCATAGGCTCCAACTTTTTTCCGCCTTCATGTTTCATGATGACTGTCGGTTTAGAAACTAAAAGCTCGAAGCCTTCGCGACGCATTTGCTCGATAAGAACTCCAAGCTGTAGTTCTCCGCGACCTACGACTTTAAATGCATCCGTTGTATCTGTTTTTTCAACTCGAATTGAAACGTTATACAAAAGTTCTTTTTCTAATCGCTCTAAAATTTTTCGTGAGGTAACTTGTTTGCCTTCCATGCCTGCAAACGGACCGTTATTAACAGAGAAAATCATTCCTACTGTAGGCTCTTCCACTTTAATTCGAGGCAGTGGACGAGGATCTGTCGCCGACGTAATGGTATCGCCAATGGCGAAGTCTTCAATCCCGGCTATAATGGCCATATCTCCAGCACCAATTTCCTGAACTGGAATTTGAGAGTTAATGTGATATTGAAAAAGCGCACTGACTTTAACTTTTTTCTGTGAGTTTTCTTGGAGACAAAGAACTTCGTCGCCTACCTTAATAGTGCCTGCACGCATACGACCCATCGCTAAACGACCCACGTAATCATTGTAACCAATATTAGAAACCATTAACTGCAAAGGTGCATTTTCTTCGATTTTCGGAGGCGGAACTAAATTTACAATAGCATCATACAAAACTTCTAGGTTTTCTGTTTTTTTATTGGGATCGAGTGTCGCCATACCTTCACGCGCAATCGCATATATAGTATGAAAATCACATTGCTCTTCTGTGGCATCTAGATCAATAAAAAGATCAAACAATTCGTTATGCACATCTTGAATACGCGCATCTGAACGATCGATTTTGTTGATAACGACTATAACTTTAATATTTTGCTCTAAAGCTTTTTTCAAAACAAAACGTGTTTGCGGAAGTGGCCCTTCCGACGCATCACAAAGTAAAATTGCGCCATCAACCATATTTAATACGCGTTCAACTTCTCCGCCGAAGTCACTATGCCCCGGAGTATCAACGATATTAATTTTAGTGTCTTTATAAGTGAATGAAGCATTTTTTGCGGCAATAGTAATACCACGCTCTTTTTCAAGATCCATAGAGTCCATCAAGCGCTCTTCAACTTGTTGATTATCACGGTACATACCCGCTTGTTTGATCAAATGATCCACGAGTGTAGTTTTACCATGATCGACGTGGGCAATGATGGCGATGTTTCTAATTTTTTTTGGATCTTGCATGGTTCCTTCTTTCGTCGCGCCTTCTGCGCGACCTTCCTTTTAATTTCCTAGCCGTGACCACCCATTAAAAAGTTATCACCGCTAGTGTCTTCTTGTTCCAATTCTGTAATTGAACTAAAGAATTCTAGCGCACATCGAAGGACTTCGTCATTATCCTTAATTTGGAAAATTTGCTTTCGAAATGCAGCTGCTCCTGGATACCCTGTCGAGAACCAAGAGGCAAACTTTTTCAGCTGAATGTTGGTGATGTGATCTGGACAATGGGCCTGTATTTGCTGACTCAAATCGGTGAAAATTCCATGATAATTCCGCTTTAGATCTACCCGAAGAGGCTCATTTTTCCACAAGCTTAAAGCGTCGGCAAAGATCAACGGATTTTTCAGACACCCGCGACCGATCATCACGCCATCACATCCGGACTCATATAAGCGCGCTACAGCTTTTTGAGGAGTTAAAATATCGCCATTTCCCAGTATAGGAATCTTAGATTTTGATTTAATTTCGGAAATAAAATCCCAGTCGGCCAAACCACTATATCCCTGCGCACGAGTTCGACCATGAATAGCGACCCAGCTGATGCCCTCATCATAAGCGAGCTGACACACATCTACTGCATTTCGCAACGTTGAGTCCCATCCAGTTCTAATTTTAATGGTCACGGGAATTTTTACAGACCTTACACAAGACGAAAGCACCTTCTGCATATTCGGCAAATCTTTAAGCATAGCAGAGCCCGCACCTTTTTTAACGACTTTAGGAACCGGGCAGCCGAAGTTAAGATCCACAAAATCGGCTCCATGCTCTTCAGCCACCTGAGCCGCGCGACCGATAGTCTCTGCATCTTCACCAAAAAGTTGAATCCCAATAGGTCGCTGAGATTCATCATAACTCATAAGATCTAAGGTCTTCTGTGATTTATATTCTATTCCCGTAGCGGAAACCAGCTCAGTGACGACAATACTAGCATCTAGCTTTCGCATAAATGATCTAAAAGCGTGATCGGTTATCCCAGCCATCGGCGCTAGTACAAATGGATTTTTTTTTAAGGCGTCTAAAGGATGCAATTTCACTCTACGGGTTTTATATGAATCCCTATAAACTGTCCATAGAGATTCTATGAATCCTTATAAGTCATTAATAACTGCGAAACTTTTGCAATAAAAGCTTTTTGGTGTGGAGAGTGAAAACGGTCTTTTCGATAAATAAGGGTCATATCCACAACTAAAAAACGATTAGATTGCATATGAAGCCCGAAAATCTCTCCCACCTGGCGAGGGAGCAATCCTGTAATCGATGAGTTTTTAATGGTATTGGCTATGACATAGTAATCATTCATTTCAATCAATCTTTTATTTTTAATAACTCGAAGTATTTTTTCACCTAAAAACATATCGCTACTGTAGAGTACATCCTGAGATGGGGTTTTATCCTTGCCCCATAAAGCTAAATATCCATAACTGAACTTTTTAGCGATGAGCTCAGGATTGCGAACCGGGTTGACCACCAGTCCTATATCTAACTCAGAGCGTGCGACTTTTTGAGTGACCTCGACCGAACGACTAAAATCAAACTTAAAATTCGTCCGAGGATACTGTAAAAACATTTTTTCCAATATTTTAGGAAAATAACTTCCTGCAATCGATGAATGCGTTCCAACGGAAATTTCTGACAAACCATACTCTTCATCTTGCGGGTTATCCTGAGCGAACTGCGTCCAATGATTGCGAATATTTTTTAATGATTGAACAAATTCTTTTCCGCTAGCCGTCAACTTTATGCCTCGCGGACTACGAACAAACACTTTTAGTCCCAAACTGCTTTCAGTTTTTTGTAAGACCTTAGACAAGCTGGCCTGGGTCAAACCGACTCTTTCTGCCGCCTTGGTAATATTACCATGCTCTGCACAGGCTAATATGCAATCTATTTCGTAGCGAAAAGGGCTCCAACTGACGTATTTATTCATTAAATCACTATTCATCATGCGAATGATAAACATTCTTGATCGCAATTTACAATAGTTTTTTTACATTCATATTAGAAATGTTAAACATTCTCTTTAAGAATTACTCTTTGGTCCTTAATATGCATAACCTATTTTTATCCAAGGAGGATTTATGAATAAAATGATTTTAATGCTAGTATCGCTGTTTACGCTCTCATCATACGCTCAAAATGTGGTATATTGCCGCCACCTATCGACGCCTAATGGGACACCTCGTTTAAATTTTACGAGTTACGAAGCGGCCACTGTTAATGGAAAGGGTATATTGATCAAGACCCTTTTTTCTAAAGATTCTGTCTATGGAACGATGGATACCATACATGAAACTGTGCAACTTGGATCTATCCGATCTTTATCTAAAGACCTAATTATTAATTATGGTGAAGAAACTTTAGTTTTACATTCTCAAGGAAGCGACCTTTTCCAATTTGAAATTGAAAGTGTGATCCGCAGTACATATCCTCCATTCGATATTGTACGCATGATCACGTCAGTTGATTGTACCACGGACATTCAAGCTTTAGACCAGCTGAAAATTATTGATACTATAGTGGATTAATTCACTCCCACCAAGTAATGCGCCCCTCTGTTTTACGAGGGGCTTTCGGCGGGTCGTGCGCGGGATGACCAATAACCACAGCGCAAAGTAATTCCAAATTTTCGTTATGATCGACACCTAAAAATTTATCGACTTCGTTTTTTATTTCTAACGGAGCTCCCATAGTGCAGCAACCTAAGCCCTCTACCTGACAAGCAAGATTAATATTTTGAACAGCCATGTACACACTGCCGATGCTGGTGTAATGGCGCTCTTCAGCTGAATTTTGTGAATAGGCAAATATAATGACCGGGGCATCGCCTAATGTAAAAAAGAACCTTTCGGTAAAATCATAAAGTGAGGGTTTTAAGGTTTTTTTAAGAATATCCTTGATTCCCAGCCACGACTTCTGCGAGTACTGCAAATACTCATCCCTTTTTTTTCCCTGGACGACGTAAAATCTCCAATTTTGACGGTTTTTGCCCGATGGAGCATGAAAAGCAGCTTGTTCTAGAATTTTTTGAATGATTTCTTTTTTAACAGGCTTTGGTGTGTACTGACGAATAGACTTTCGACTTTGAATAAGTTGATAAAAGCTGTCTGGGTTGATTGCTGTTTGACTCATAATTTGGAGTATACCAGAATATAAATAAATGAGCTTAACTAATAGCACTGCATCAATATCTGAAAAATATAAACTAATCATAATGGTTACAATGATTATTTTATCCATCGCCGCAGCAGTTTTGTCTTCGTCTCAAAATTTGCGAGCATACTTTAATCAGTTTTCCGAAGACTCTAGTCAGCGCGCCATACTGGCAAAGATTTTTACAAACTATGATGGGTCCCAATTTATCATATTTAAAATTAGAACTGCCGTTGGAATTGAAATAGAAATTTATGAAAAAACCATAAATGCATCCAATCCATCGTCCTCACTACAACGACTTAAGCAAAGGTTCGTACTGCTTGACGATAAAGACGCTTATCTTATGATCGAAGGCAACTCCGTCAGCTTGGCCTTAACTGATATCGATAAAAACGGAGTCCTTGATATAGTAGCTCCAACGGTTGACAGCTATGGATCATCTCGACTTAATGTCTTTAAATACGATTCAACTTCTCAGCAATTCTTTCAAACTGTCGCCACCGATTATTAAACCTATTTTTTATTTTTAAGATCGCGCCAGGATTTGCCTTCGCGGGCCTTGGGATTACGCTGGTATTTGTCTACTGATTTGTTATGTTGAACTAAGCTTTCTGAAAAAGCTGTAGTTCCATCATTTCGACTGACGAAGTAAAGGTAGTTTGTTCGAGCCGGATTTAAAGTTGCCATAATGGCCATTCGGCCCGGATTTGAAATAGGAGTCGGCGGCAAACTGGCTATCGTATAAGTATTAAATCTGTTCGGAGTTTGTAAATCTTTTTTTGAAATATTATTTGGCATAAAACCTTTTTCAACGGCCAATCCATATAATACTGTCGGATCGGTTTGCAAACGCATTTTTTTTGCAATCCGATTGTGAAACACCGACGAAACAATGGTGCGATCTTTCTCATGTCCTGTTTCTTTTTCAACGATACTCGCCAACGTAATTACTTTATGACGAGGCCATCCTATGGCGCGAGCCTGAGCATCAAATTCTGACCAAACAACTAGAAATCTTCTTGTCATTTGCATAAGAGTATCTTTAAGAGTATCAAACTTAGTGACCTTATAAGTTTCAGGAAACAAATAGCCCTCTAGACTTTCCTGAGTTTCTCCTAAAGCTTGACGAATAAATACTGGATCCCGCACTAAAATTAGGACATCTTGCCGAGAAGCAATTCCTAATTTTTCGATGACGTCGGCCACATCGTAAATAGTCGAACCCTCTATAATGGTCATATTTCGCGCCACACTTTTACCTGAGGTAATGACCGATATAATCTGATCCGCCGGCATAGTTTGATTTAAAGAGTATTCGCCTTTTTTAAGTCTAGCATTGGCACCCAGCAAACGTGCGTACTGGTAAAAAAGCCATTTATTTTTAATTAAGCCCATGTTTTCTAAATTATTTGTTACTGTAAACATTGTCTGACCTGGATATACATCAAACAAAATTTCTGTGCTGTCTTGGCTTACACCAGAAAATAAAAGCTGCTGAGCAAAAAATGTTGTCGTTAGTACCAGTGCCAATGACAAGACAATGACTCCTGCAAAGAAGGTAGTAAATTTTTTATTCAAATGTTACCCCAGGCAATAATTTGGTTTTATCAAAGTGAGTTGGATCCTCCAGGCTGGCTAAAGGCACAGTACAATACTGAACTGCAAAATGTCCTGATGGGCGGTCGTTTCCTGACTTACCCATTCCTCCAAAAGGCAGTTTTGAACTAGCTCCATTTGTAGTGCGATTCAAGTTCAGCAATCCCACACGCGCCTTTAACAAAGCCTCATTGTAAAGATCCATGTTTTGAGTAAACAAAGCCATACATAAACCGTAGCCGGTCGAATTCACAATATCCATTGTATTTTCAAAATCACTCGATCGGTAAATAGCCACATTAGGTCCAAAAATTTCGGTCTTTTGATACACCGACTTTGGATCAAAAGATTTAACCAGATGAATACTAGGTGTCACGTAATGTCCCTTTACATCTAACTCTAAAGATTTACCTCGCATTATGCTTTCGCAATTTTCTCGGTTAGCCATTTCCTGGAAACGCACATATTTTTCCACAGCAGCGGCATTTATTAAAGACCCCATAAATGGATTTTTAGACCAGTGGCCAATCGTTAATTTCTTAGCAACTTGATAAAATTTTTCTATAAACTGATCCGCAATCTTATCATGAAGTATAACACGCGATGTACCAGAACACCGCTGTCCGACAGACATATAAGCGCCTACAATCGTTTCATACACCGCTTTATCCATTTCAGCATCATCCCATACTACAGTGGCATTTTTTCCACCCATTTCTAATGCTAAAATTTTCCAGTAGTGAGTTAAAGTTTCTTGTTTAATTTTAAGTCCGACCTCGTAGGAACCAGTAAACAAAACTCCATCAACTAATTCATGCGCAACGAGTCGCTTTCCTGTTTCACCTTCTCCTTGAACTAAGTTAAATACTCCGGGAGGAAAACCCGCTTTTTCAATCATCTGGGCATACAATTGACCGACAAAAGGTGTTTGCTCCGAAGGTTTAAATACAATTGTATTTCCTGTAATTAAAGCTGGAACAATATGACCATTCGGTAAATGAGCCGGAAAATTAAACGGTCCTATTACGGCCATTACTCCGCGGGACTTATAGCGTAGAACCCCGTCCACCTGTGGTAAGGCATTTGAAATACGTTGCTCTTGCACGAGTTTTAATGATTCGTTCAAAGTGATATCAATTTTAGCCGCTAAATTTTTAGCTTCTGCAACCGCATCCCAAAGTGCTTTTCCTGTATCCCGCGCAATGGCCTCAGCGATTTCTGCCTCATGCGCCACAAAAATATCTTTAAGCTTTAATAGATAATTTTTTCGCTGATCTAAACTAAGTCTCGCCCATGGAAGATAAGCCGCCTTCGCATGCTGGCAGGCTTTTTCGATATTATCCAAAGAGTACTGAGCTGTTAAGATCTGATCACTTAAGTCACCTGGGCTTTCATCTTTAAATTGACCATCGGGTTTTTCAGATAAAACAAAGCGCCCATTTAAAAAATCGCCTAAGAATTGAATATTTTTATTTTGCATTATTTTTTGCCTCCATAATCAAAGGGCGTTACGAAGACATCTTGATCTACATCTAAATTTAATATGCTGCGTGTTTTATTTGGTATAAAAACTTGTCCCTCTTTAATCTCATATCCTGAAACAGCTGCTCTAAACTCGCCTTCATAACAGCCAATAAGCCCTAATGATTTAAAATTAACTTCCTTAGATTCGGCGACACGCACCCTTTGTCCTTTTTTGATAGGCAGTATATTTGCGGTTTTTGCGCCGTAATGAGGCCCTCCGTCGAAAGGATCGACTTCGTCTAAGTAAGAAAATCCAATACTTTCTAATAAATGTTGCGCCGGCTTTGTGGCTTCACCCACTCTGCCTAAAACTAAACGAGCCTTTGAATCCAGAAGACTCAGATAAATATCTTCTTCAGGAAACAAGGATTCAATAAACTCCTTGTTCGTTTGAGATAACCCATCCGCCTCCTGATAAGGTAAACCTGTAAAGCGCCGACCCAGGGCTTCCCAAAATTCACTGCGGCCTTCTTCTGTAAGCGGCGGCGTAAGTTCGCACAGCACTCGAGATTCAAACCTCTCTGGATACATTCCCATATACACAAAACGGCCCAAAGAAATTTGCTTGCCGAGTTTTTCAGGACGTCGACGATATGATTTATCAATCAATAGTCCGCCTATCTCGGTAGGACCATCAGTGTCTAATTGAAATCTTAAAACTTGATGAATAAAACCAATTCCCAAGTCCTTAGAAAAATGGTCTCGCTTCAATATTTTAAAATAGCAATGAGGGACGTCATCAGAGCCGTGTTTTGCGATAATTAAAGAGCTTCCCATCACGAGCTTCTCTTCCAAGTCTTCTAATACAAATAAATATTCTGCCTTAGTTTTATCAAGCTCTGAAGCAAAGGAGGCTTCGCTGCGAGCAATTTTTTCAGCTATGATTTTTTTATTACCCGGCAAATTTAATAAATTAAACTGTTTAGCTAAATCAGTTAACTGAGACACATCATCAGCGCGAGCTGCGCGTATTATAAAGCTCATGTACACAACCTCTCAATCATCCGTTCATAAAATTTAATTGCTATTTCTACTTGAGATAAACTCACCTTTTCCTGAGGCGTATGTATATTACCTTCGCGTTCTCCAACTCCAATGCATATGCATTCTATTCCTGTTCGCGAAAATAAACTGGATTCATTAGCTGAGGCCATTGTTCTACACTCCGAGTCCACACCCAGCTTATGCATTTCATCTTGTGCAGCTTTAACTAAAATCGACTTGCTATTGACACGATAAGGCCGCTTATAATCCTGCAAATGAAACTCGGCACCAATTTCAGCACATGAGGAATAAAAAGTTTTAATCCATTTTTCATAGACCTCATGTCCCACTGAAGGAACAATACGACAAGAGCCACCCACTAAAATATAATCTTCGTACATTCTTACAACACCGATAGAGACTGTCGAATACTTGGGCTCGAATTCAACATCCAAATAATTTTTCATGTCTGCTTCAATGTTTTGAATAAGTTGATATATTTTTTTCAGTTTAGCAATCATGCTTAAACCAAAACGTGCAGGAACTTCTGTATTTATATCAATTTCCACGGAAGCCTGATGAGGAATCATGTTAAAACGGGACCCTGCATCCATATCCAAAATCAGGGTCTGTTCAGGCAGCGTCGACAAATATTCAAATAACTTTACAGCAGCATTTTCGCCCAAGTGAGGTGTCGAGGAATGTGCTGCTTGGCCAGAAAATATTTTCGCTTGGGTTGAAGACTCAGCAGATTGGGATTGTCTATACTTTAGTGCCAACTCCTCTTTAGAAAATGGAATACGTATTTCTACCGTTACAAAACCTTTAGCCGCATTAATAATTTGTAAATCCGACGGCTCAGAAATCAAAGCATATCTAGCATTGATTTTATTTTTTCTAATTATTTTCAGTGCACCTTGCATTCCGGTCTCTTCACCAAAAGTTCCTATCAGTACAGGATTCAAATTTTTAAACACCTGCTGGGACTTTTTTGTTGAGTTGTACATTGCAAATAATTTACATAGAAAATCAACTTTAACTTCTGCCACACCCAAGCCATATATAAATCCGTTGTCAATTACCGCATCAAAAGGGTTACTTTGGTTTTTTCTCCATAAACCATACGATCCTGGATCTACCGTATCAAGATGACTTTGTAATAAAAAATGAGTCTCGCCCGGAACAGCAGGCTTAGCTCTGATAATGATATTTGCTTGCGGCTGACCATGTTGAGATTCGTTTTGAATCTCAACATCTAGACCCATATCTGAAGAAACTTTAGATAAAAAATTAACAAGATCTACAGTGGATGACTGCGGGCTGGTATCAAACGAAACCATCTGACGAGTGAGTTCTATAAAATCAAAGGCGCCCGACTTTTCCAATCAATACCTAACCTTCAAGTGTCGTTTTCTCTAGAATACTTAAGGCTAAGTCTATTTCTTGATCACTGATTATAGCAGGCACTAAAAAGCGGATACGTACAGGATCCTTACCGCAACTAAAAGCTATTAATCCGTTATTAAATAATTTTTTAATAAAAGCTTCTGTTTTCTCTTTTTTCCCTTCAAATGGAGTAAAAGCAATCATCAGACCCATACCGCCGGCATCACTAAGCAAGTCTTTGCATGTTGTCGAGTTTAAGACATTAATGCCATCAATAAAACGCTTATGTATTTCCAAAATGCGTCCGTTAGGACCAAGAAATCCTTCTTCAAGAATATTTAAAATTTCTAACCCCGCAGCTAAAGCAGAACTTCCACCAGAAAAAGTGCCAGCAATTAATCCTGGCTTTGGATTATAATTTTCCGTATAAAAAGTAGCACCTAGCTGAACAGTTTTAGCAATCGTTACGATGTCAACGTACTGCCCTATGTCCATGGTTTCGAAAGCAAAAAATTCACCAGTTCGTGCAAAAGTTTGTACTTCGTCCGCCCATACTGCGATATTGTGTTCTTTACAAAAATCTAACATTGGCACATAAAATTCGCGCGGGACAGGCTGAAAGCCTCCTTCGCCCAACATAGGTTCAAATACAAACGTCGCAACATTTTTTTCATGTTTCGCGTAATACTCTTTCATAGTACGCAAAGCGTTTTCAGAGCTATGAATATCTCGTTTATCATGATTTGGAATTCGCAAAACTTCGTTATACTCAGGTAGTCCTTGTTTATAGGCAGGATTATCTGTGACTTCAGCCATCATGGTCGAGCGTCCTGCAAAAGCATTCTTCATTGCGAAAATCATTTTTGCTGGAGAGTTTTTTTGTCGAGCCAGTTTCAGTGCGTTTTCGTTAGCCATAGTTCCGCACGTGGAAAACCATACATGCTTCATGCGACTTTTGCGGCCTGCCAGCTGTACTAACTTTTCAGAAAGTTTCCAATATTCATTGTTCGGCTGAATATTTCCTTGCATGATCACATCAGATAAAGCTCCGCGCACAGCAGCTTCCATCACACGGCGATGACTATGCCCCAAAATATGAATTCCTATCCCATTAATTAAATCTAACTTGATGCTGCCATCAATAAGCTCTACAAAGGGTCCACTGCCCGCACCTGTTCCTACATAGTTATGGTAAAGGGGGCGCCCACGAAGTTTTCCTAAATGATCCATGGTAGCTTTGGCTTCGACCGTAAGCCGTGGATTTGCAGGCCTAATTCCCAAAATTTCCGAGTTAATTGACGTTACCTCATCCACCAAATCTATAACTAATCCCTTTACTGTTGGATCACTTTGTATTTTATTTCCCAAAAGAGGTTCTTCTGAATTGTTAACTTTAGTCATAAGACTTGCGATGGCTTCTAGCATAATTTTTTCCTTGGAATGAGCTTGTTTTTGAACACTTAAGACTTAAGTTTACAATGCGCAAAACAACATGACAAGACATGTGACATTGAATCGAACTTAACCCATACTTTGGCTATGAGCGCTAACAATGAAACCTTCAATAATGCTATTTCACTGCATCAAAGTAAGAAATTTGATGAGGCGTTAACGTCTTATTTAAAACTGCTCGACGAAAGTCAATCGCAGGCTGTAACACAAGAACAAGCCGCTACCGTAAGCCATAACATATCCACCCTATATATGCAGCAAGGTGACTCAAGTTTAGCCTATATTTACAATAAAAAAGCTATGGCTTTAGATCCTGGAAACAGCGCAGCTCAGCAGTTTTATAAGAGCCATTTTACCAATTATAAGATCACCGAAGTACCTCGAGAAATACCAGTTTTAGAACAAATTAATCAACTTGGCTTAAAATATGTGCCTTTTGAGTTGTTGGCGGTGCTGACTATTATTCTTATGAGTCTGGCGCTGAAATCTTTATTTAGATTTTATATTAATAAAAAGAAAAGTTTTATACGCAATGAAAATCCAAACCCAGTGGATTTTAAATTCTATGTCTATACGGTTTTAATGATCGTTTTCAGTTCACTACTTTTGATTAAAAATTTAAACTATACCCAACCTAAAGGTATTATTAAAGCGCCCCTAGTGGCGGTGCAAACCTCTGCTGGTGTTAATCAAGCAACTATAACTGAAATTGCTCAAGGAAATATTGTCCAAATACTACAAACAAAAGACATTGACGGCACTATTTATGCGCAAATTAAGATTCCTGGCGCCTTCTCAGGCTGGATTAAAAAGGCTGACTTAGAGCCACTTCAACTAAACCGCTAATCTCGTATTTTTTAAGCGTTATCTGCTTAAATTTTTTGACTTGCCTTAGGTGATAAGGTCATTATGTACTCATGACTTCTCTACTCTTAAAATACTGTGCCACTGCCATTTATTTGTTCGCAACTATTATCTTTGTAGGATGTGCTTCGTCGGAAAAAAATCTAAATACCCCTGAGGGTCTTTTTGCTCAGGCCAAAGAGTATGAAGAAAGTGGTCGATATGAAATTGCTATTGCGAAGTACGCTGATGTAAGAAATAAATTCCCCTACAGTCCTTTAGCTATTGAAGCCGAATTAGCTGTAGCAGATGCCCAATATGCACGAGAAAGCTATGCCGAAGCACAGATTGCGTATCAAAACTTTCGAGATCTTCACCCTCGTCACGCAAAAATTGATTACGTTATTTACAAAGCGGCAATGAGCTACTACTTACAATTACCCAGCACCATCGATCGCGACATTACCTTGGGTAATGATGCTATTTATCACTTTGATGAAGTTATTAAACTTTATCCGAAATCTCAGTATGCATCAGACGCTAAACAGAAACGCCAAGAAATCTATAATATGCTAGCTGAAAAAGAACTTTACATCGCTGATTTTTATTTTAAGCAAAAAAAATATTCAGCGGCTCTTCGTCGTTATGAACAGTGTCTTATCCGATTTCCTGGTATAGGATATGATCCTCGTGCAATTATGGGCGCTATTCGATCTGCAAAAGAGCTAGGTCAAAAAGACAAAGTTAAAAAGTTGGCTCGTGATTTAGTCGTTAAGTATCCACAATCAAGCGAAGCACAAGAAGTTAAAACTGAAGGACTGCAATAATGAGATCTTTTTCTGGACAACTTTTAGATGAAGCTCGTGAAGCCTTTATTAATGGAAAATATAAAGAAGCCGAATCTCTGCTTATGCAGCCAACTTTACAAAATTCCAACAACCCTGAGATTTTTCAAATGATGGCTACGATTCTTTATAACCGCGGCCAATTTAATAAAGCGATTAAAACTTTTAAAAAAGCTCTGGCTATTGATCCTACCTACACCGATGCAGCGGTGGGCTTATCCATCATATTAAATGATTTGGGAAAATATGAAGAGGCTAAAAAAGTTTTCGAAGATGCCCAAGCCTTGGTGGATAAAAAACGCAGCCGACAAACGACTCACGTAACTAACGCCGTAGAAGAGAAGTTTGCAACTAAACACTTAGAGTTGGCCAGCATGTATTTGCAATACAAACGCTTCAAACCAGCCCTGGAGCAATATCAACAGGCGTACAGCCTAAGTCAGAAAAAAGTAGAAATTACTCTGCAAATGGCGGAATGCCATATTGAAGCCGGGCAAAATAATCTGGCTATTAAGGTTTTAAAAACATTGCTTCAAAGTAACGGGAAACTTATCGCACCTCGACTGAAGCTGGGTTTAATATACTACAACTCTCATATGATTGCTGAAGCCGTCGATCAATGGGAGAATGTTCTTCGGCTTGATCCTAAAAATGAAGAGGCTACCCGCTATTTAAAAATGGCTCAGGCCACAGGGATTACAGACTTAAGCATTTAAATTTTATAAGGACAGTTATGAAACAAATCAAAAATGAAATGACAGTTTTTCTTAAAAGTGAAGAAATTGATAAATTAGTTTCTAAGCTGGCTTCGCAAATCGAAAATGACTATGAAGGTAAAGAAATTATTTTTATCTGTCCTTTACGCGGTTCAATTCACTTCGCCGCTGATCTTATGAGAAAAATAAATCTTCCTCAACAAATTGATTTTGTATCAACACAAGCGACAGAAAAAGGTGGCGCCATCCGTTTGATTAAAGATATTTCGGTCAACATCACAGGAAAAGATGTAATGATTATTGAAGAAGTCATCGATACAGCACGCACATTGAATTTCTTAAAAGACCGTATTATTGCTGCCCGACCACGTTCATTAAAAATTGTGACCTTACTGGATAAACCAGCCCGTCGTGAATTACCTATCCGCGCCGACTACATCGGCAAAACCATCGATGATCGCTATGTGGTGGGTTACGGTATGGACAGTGAAGAGTTCGGCCGAAACTACTCCGACATCTACGTCTTAAAAAATTAGGGTGCCAGGCAACAAAACTGTAAGCGACGCGTAAAACTAAGCGGACTGTGGGTGTTGATATTTCGCTATTGCACCAACAACAGTATGACGCAATTTAAATACTCGAGGATTGGCGCTTTCAGCGTGAAAATCTAGACGCTCTTTAATTTCTGAATCTAGATATTGCATGTACTCAGGATAATGATCACGGAAAGCCATATACACAGATAAACAAGATTCCTTTATTTTCAATTCGGTCTGCGACCTAGCGTCTACTACAAAGTAGATGGATACGCATTCTCGCAAAAAGTCCTGCATCGTCACACAGTGATCAAAAGTATAAGGACTTGCAAAATCACTAACGGGGAACAACTTTCTATAATCCATTTCATCTATCTTAACCAATTTCCTTAATAAACTAAATCAATTTACATTTTTTCGTCTAACTCTAAGACAGTTTTTTAAAGATTTTTTCAGGCCCTTCGTCAAGTAGACATAAGACCAGCCATATAAAGAAAATGATTCTACTGTCTCAGTTTGAGACTTAAAATAAAGGTGTAATGTTATTAAATTGAGACAGAGTAATTTTCGATAAAAAAGTCAACCTATGCTTAATTTTTTTGTTAATCTATTACTTCCGAAACCATTCATCCTACAGGGGGATCAATGAATATTTTTTCTTCAGCCATTTTTACTTTATTTTTAGCTGTGAGTTTTTCTGCTAATGAAGTAGTCGCGCAGATTTATCAGAAATCAGATAAGGAACTAGAGCAAGAAAAAGCCGAAAAAGAACAGGCCCGGCTTGATCGAAAAAATGAAGAAGCTAAGCGATCTTGCGAAAAAGCTAAAGAAGAACACGCCAAAGCTAAAAAGGATTATCCCTGTAAGACAACTTCTGAAATTGCAAAATGTGAAGATAAGATTAATTCATGCGTAGAAAGCTCAAGTCAGGCTTTTGGAGCTGAAGGCGGAGATGATGCTTTAAGTGGACTTTTCGATACAACATTGCAGATTTTTGGCGCAAACAGTAATAGCGCCAACTCGGCAACAAATTTTCAGGTAGATCGCTCATGTTACAATAAAGAATTAAAAGTGACTAATAAAGATATTCAAGACAGCAAACGCAGACAGCAAGAACGAATCAGAGAGCTAAAAAAAGATATTGAAAAAGAAATGTCTGAACAAGCAAAAGAAAAAGCAGATGTCGCAAAAGAGACTTCAGAAGTAGAAGCTGAAGAGCAAAAACTAAATGCAGACTTCAAAAAATTTATAAGAAGTATGGATGTCAAAAAAAGAGAGCGATCTACAGAAATCAATCAAGATATACAAAAGCACTCAGCTAGTATTAGAAGACTAAATAGTGAAATTACTCGAGATCATCATGCAGTCGAAAGACTAAAATTCGAACACCAAAAAAGCATGATCCAATACACGGAAGATAAAATTAATAAGCAGTGTAAGGCCGCCTTAGAAACTGCAAAAAATTGTTTTATACGCTCAAGCAAGGGATTAGCACCTGCAGGAAAAGACGACACCTGTGCCAATTTTATATTTACAGGCAAGGGAGCAAAAGGGACGGCACAATTGAAAGAAAGATTGCTTGATGTGCGCACAGCTTGTTTTGAACAATTTAATCAAACCGTTTCCGGAATGAAATACGATTATAATGATAAGCTGAGAAGCGCCGAAATGAGTATAAAAGACAAGCAGGCGCAGATTAAAGATGCAGAGACAGCCTTAGACCAAAGACAAAAAGATTTTGAATCAATAGAAAAAGAGGCGCAAACTGAGCTCAGTGACGAACAACAAAGTGTCTCTGCTCAAATTGAAAATTTAAAAAAGAAACTTCAAGCGTTGATCACTTCTTCAAATGAAAGAATTGCAAATTCAAAATCTATTATCGAAGATAAACAAAAAGAATTAAATGAACTGATGGCAGGCAAACTGGCTGATGACTTAGGGATGGGTGGATCTTCGATTTATGATGACATTGCATCTACTGCACAAACCAATCTTACTGCTTATTTCGACGCCGCCACTGAAGTTAACAGCGCCTGCTGTGGTGAGCTAAAAAGTTCCAACGTAAACCTTTGTAAGCAAGTTGATACAGCTACTAAAGCTGCTACTAAACGCTCTACTCGAAGAAGCACTGTAAAAGACCAGAAATAGTACTAAAAACTTACTCCTGCTTGCAAGAAAACCTCTGACGATGAGCTATCATAGAAGCGGAGGTTATCTTGCTCTTGAGTGTCTCCAGTATAAACTCCGCCGCCGTTACTGAGTCCCAGGGTAATCGCCATAAAGTCAAGTGGTGCAAATTCTAAGAATGTTTCATGGTAAAAAGTATTCTGAATATAGTTATCAAAATAGAAATTGGAATCAAAGTGAAAATAAGTCATGGCTAATAACCATGGAGTGATCTGATACCCTAAATGTACACGCTGACGCAATCGTGTATCGATACTAAAGTTAGGCTCTACCTCTGTACCGGTATTTTCTTTTTTCTGAAATAACTTACCAAACTGAAATCCGTATTTAAAAATGAAATCTGGAACTTCCATATTTTTTGAATTAACAATTAAGTTTAAACGAGCACCGGCATAACCATTAAAATTGGACGTTCTTTGAAATAGCGGTAAGGCACCAATAGCTTCGGGCTGAAGCATAAAATAGTCGCCCAAATCCCACGGCTTATTTTTTCGAAGCTCTAAAGTGGTGTTATCAAATTCGCTGGTCGCAGGCGTTTTAAATTTATCAATGTAGGCCATCACGGCTCTGAAACGAAATGCGTCTGTATTAATGGCCGGAATGGCCTCGTGGTAAAAATATTGCCCACGCGTTCCGTCGGCTTGCTCTTCAGCTTGAAGAACATAGCGGGTATTGAAGGTGAAGCCAAATTTAACTGTGGATTCAGGCTCTAAAGGTCTTACAGGCTGAGATTGCTTAACTCTTTGCCGCTGCTGCTGCTGCCGCGGGGGCTGTTGAGCTGTCGCATTTAGCGCCGTTAAAATTATTAAAGAAATCACTGTTGACTTTAATATTTCAGCTTTCATTTTCACCCTTAATCTTATAATTTGTTTGCTAATTTTTTTTAACTCGTGCAGCCTCAATTTTATGGCAGTTAAAACATTTTTAGCAACAGTATTCTTATTGTTAACAGGAGTCCTAGTCCCTATGGATACATCCCAAGCAGCCCCAAAATCTACTTCAACAAAACATGAAACAGCGATCTTGGCCGGCGGATGCTTTTGGGGAGTTGAAGATTTGTTCCGCAAAGAAAAAGGAGTGATCTCAACAGAAGTGGGCTACACCGGAGGAGAGGGCTCGAAAGCGAAATATGAATTTGTAAAAAAGGGAAACACGGGACATGCGGAATCAATAAAGATAACTTTTGATCCAAAAATTATATCATACAAAGATTTACTTT
Organism: Pseudobdellovibrionaceae bacterium; assembly: GCA_022843825.1. Classification (GTDB taxonomy): domain Bacteria; phylum Bdellovibrionota; class Bdellovibrionia; order Bdellovibrionales; family Bdellovibrionaceae; genus Pseudobdellovibrio. Next base: position 12,144 of record JALHMX010000012.1, on the reverse strand, counting down.
TATTTTTCTTTCAAATTCATGACCCCACAACTGTGAATCAACAAGGAAATGACATTGGATCACAGTATAGATCAGAAATTTTTTATCTCAACGAATCGCAGAAAAAAGACGCCGAAGAAATTAAGGCACGAGTAGATAAATCAAAACAGTGGAAAAAACCAATAGTTACGGCAATTACCGCAGCCGGTGAATTTTATTCTGCAGAAGAGTATCATCAAGACTATTTGCAAAAAAATCCCGGGGGCTACACCTGCCATTGGAACCGAAAGTTAAAGCTTTAACCCCTAAATTGTAAATAACACCTGTCAAAAAGTTAGATACTCGTTATTTCACTAAAAGTGGCTTATGATGCCTTTTTAAAGGAGTATCCATGAAAAATATTATTATCCCTATTTTGTGTCTGTTTGCCTTCTCTATGGCTCAGGCGAAGTCATTAACTTGCACATCGTCAAAGCGCCAGGGACCTACCGCAAAAATCACAGGTTCTGAAGCACAACTGATATCACCTCAAGGTAATGTCTATGTAAAAATGTACTTGTTGCAAGACAGCGAAGACTCTGTGGTTTACAAATCAGTCGGTGAATTTTCTACAGCGCTAAAAATGTCTATGAACTTAAAGACAGGACGCGCACAAGCAGAGATTTTTCATATAACTAAGGGTGGAACTCGCTTGGCTCAAGTGCTAGATCGCTGTCGCTAAAACCTAACGCAGACAAAGTCATCTGCGCCTGTAACAAAGACCCCAACAAGTTGGGATACTGATTCACCTGACCTGAGGCAATCCATAAATTGTTCGCCTTAGGTAGCGTTCCGTTCGCATTCATTTTTAATTCGCCAGAAGTCAGCGGAGGAGTTATGAATAATCTTTCCGCTTTAATATTTTCCGCCATAGTGGGAAAAGCCCGCTTGATTTGGCGTTTAATTTTTTTCAAGACTTCGGCAATATTTTCAGTTTCTTCTGAAGTCTCTAGATCTATAAAACCCAACCATTGGGATATTTGAAGGTCTGCTTCCGGAGGCAAAAACCGACCAACACAAGGACCAATTGAGTCTTGGGTGGTGCCCTCAAGAATAAATAAATTTCTTTGATCTGTTGTACCTTCGTGCAATAGATCCAAACACAACCCGATCCAAGTGGTGTCCTTTTTTAATTTCGTTTTAGCACGTACCCCTAATACTTCGTCTGGCAAAAGCGCCACTAAATCGCGAACGGTGCCCGCAAAAATAAAATTCTTTGCATAAAACGACTTAGATCCGTTAACGGTTACATGAGTCAGTTGTTCTTCAGTAAAATTAAAATGAGTGACAAAACTTTTTGTCAGAGTTTCGCCTGCGTACTGAGCTTGAAGCTGTTCAAGAATTTTATAAAAAGGTAAAGTTAATTCGATTTCCGATGGGTTTAGAAAGTATGACAGCTGATCGTAAAATTCTGGAGCATGATCTCCAAAACCTACAAAAGCTTTAAATCCCTGAGCATCATAAGTCTGAGGATGATTTTCTTTAATGTTGCGAATAAGTTTTAAACCCAGCAAATCCTCTAATTCAGTTATAGCTTTTTCTGCCATAGGAGTTCCCGGGAAAAAACGTAAACCATTTTCACCAATGATGTTATGACTTTGGTATTTTAAAGTTGCAAATTTATTAGATCCGCCGACAACAATGTCTGATTCAATCAGAAGAATGTTTTGTGTTTCTTTTGAAATTTTGGTGGCCACTGTTAAGCCAGCTAAACCGCCGCCAATAACAATATAATCATAGATGTGCATACTTAAAATACCTCTTGTATAACGATCAGAAAAGTTCGACTGAGTTGCAAGGAAAACTATTTATTTTTTGCAGTTATTTACTCAGGTAACGCATTTAATCACAGCACGAAGTACTTTTTGAATTGGAGTCTTCAAAAAACTATGCTTATCGATAAAGCATGCGATCTGAGGAGAGTATTGATAGTAATAGTAAATAAATTGGCGGCCCCAATAGGTGTTTCGCAACCGATGATCGCGAAAATGACGTAGCTGTTGGACCTCTGGCGCATCGGTCGAAACGAACGCGGCCGTAGCAATAAAGCAACGACCTTTTTTATGCCCAGCAGCTGCAATCAATGATTTGATCACATCTGGATTTCGAGCTTGCTTTTGAAATGATTTGGCCTTTTTCATCAAATCAAGAAACAAAGGTGTAAATGGAGCGAACAAAGCAAGTTTTTCTGCGACTATTTTCTGTCGAGGCAAGTACTTTTTGTTAGTGTCATAAATACGAATTAAGTCCCAGTAGACACCAGCGATGACTGATAATTCAGATGTGCGACCTGTTTCCTTGAACATTTTTGGTGTTAAACCATCACGACTACATTCATAAATTATTTCTAAAATTCTAAGATATTTTTCATATACAACAACGGCTTCTCCGTACAAATCGTTCTTAACTAACAACTGGCCTCGGCGCAATAAGACTAAACGATTATTCCATAAATTTTGTTTGTAAGAGTCTCGTGCTCGATCGTGCTGACCAAGTGTCTTCGGCTTATAATAAGGTTTTTTACTGTCTGCGGACACACTACAAGTATTTTACAACAAGCTTGCGGGGTCAACATCAACTATAATGCGCGCCTGGCTGGGAATCCACTTTTCATCGGCCAACATTTGGCGGGCCAAAGCGTTTAAAGCCTTAGGCTGTGCTGATTTGACGATTATATGTAATCGATATTGATTTTTAAGCCTTGCTAAAGGGGCAAAAGCAGGACCTAAGACTTCTATATTTTTAAAGTGCGATTCGTATTTTTCTGCAATAGAAAGCAGTCTTGACTTAATCATTTGGGCTGTTTTTTGAGCTGTATCTGAATTCATAGACTGAACTCTAAAAACAATCATTTTATGAAAAGGTGGATAGTGCAACGGTTCCCGACTTTGAAGCTCGTGCTGGGCAAATCCCAAATAATCATGATTCTGAGCATAAACCAGAGAATCATGCGTGGTATTATAGGTTTGAATAACCACACGTCCTGCTTGTTCAGTATGTCGTCCAGACCTGCCACTCATTTGCATTATTAACTGAAAACTTTTTTCAGTGGCTCGAAAATCAGGTAAATTAAAGCCGACATCAGCTAATAATAAGCCAACTAAATTGAGGTGAGCAAAATCTAAACCCTTAGCTATCATTTGCGTGCCAATCAAAATATCTATGTGTTGTTTTTCCATATTAGAAATCAAGTCTTCCATATCAGTACGACTTTGAATTTCATCTCGATCAGCTCGAGCCAATCGAGCCTCAGGAAAAAGTATTTTTAAGTCTTCTTCTACTTTTTCTGTGCCCAATCCCATAGGAGCTAACTCTCCCTCTGTGCAATCAGGACAGCGCAGCTTAAAATTTTCATGATAGTCGCAATAATGGCAAACTAAGTGATTTTTTCCATGCAAAATTAAAGAAACATCGCAATTAGGACACTCTGCTGAATACCCGCAACCACGACAAAAAACCATGTTCGCAATACCCCGTCGATTCAACAGCAACGCCACCTGTTCTTTTTTTTCTAAGGTATGTACCATCTTATCATATAAATTTTGAGACAACCAAAATGGAAGCTGCGCCTTCCTGTCTTGTTTATCTTTCTCTATTCTCATATCTACAATTTCTATTTCTGGAAGCGGACGAAAAGCCACGCGCGACTTTAAAGTATGAAGTTTATACTTTCCGTCTATGTGATTTTTCCAGGACTCCATACTGGGAGTAGCTGATCCTAAAATAATCGGGCAATTACTCATCTTCGCTAACATCACGGCACAATCTCTACCGTTGTATTTAAGTTTTTCATCTTGCTTAAAACTGGTTTCATGCTCTTCATCCACCACAATAAGTCCTAAATTTTTTAAAGGGCAAAATAATGCCGATCGAGCACCTATCAGAATTTTTTTTTCGCCTTCGACAATTTCCCACCACTGATCGGTGCGTTCTCGATCGGTCAGCTGAGAATGAAAAACAGCAACTTCATTACCGAATCGCTCCACAAAACGGCTGACCAACTGTGGCGTTAAAGAAATTTCAGGCAAAAGAAAAATCCCTTTCTTGTTTTTGGATAAGCACTCTTCAAATAACCTGAGATAAATTTCAGTTTTTCCGGAACCCGTCACCCCATGAATCAAATGTGCCGAAAATCCATCGGATATATTTATATTTTTAAGACAATTCTGCTGCTCCTCAGTTAAAGTGGGCTTAACTGTGCGTTCGAGCACTGGCACAACTGGAGGGCGTTTTGAGGCTCGTTTTTTGAGGCTGCGATCAAGTGGCGGCAATGCCTGCTGCGCGACCTGTCCCAATGGATAAATATAATAATCGGCGACCCACTCCAACCATTTTAAAAACGTATCATCAAATGAAGGCCACTGCTGTTCTTTGGTGACGATGGGCTTATATTCAATTCCACTTTGCGGAGCTCTAGAGTCTTTTCCTAAAACTATTCCTAAACACTGACGCCTGCCTAAGGATACATGCACAATATCCCCACGATGGCTCATAAATTCAGGATTTTCTAGGTAACTTAACGGTTCCAATAGCGGGGCATTTACAGCCACTCTTATCATCTAAACCTCGAATAAAATTCCTCGATAGTCTCAGTCAGTGGCGTGTTGTTGGAAAAACTAATTTCTGAAGGCATACTTAAATTTTGCGGATAAAAAGATTGCAAAGAACCCGGCGCATTTACATTCACCTTTTTTATACGAACCCGAACCAGGGCGCCTGTATCTGAGTTATAACTGTTTGAAGGCCATCTGATATTTTGACTTCGAGCAATCATTGTATCATTTGGAAAAGCAGCCACGTTGTCTAACTCAATTTCTGCTGCTGAAGGCAGTCGAATTTTTCTAATCACAAAATCATCTTGGCCTATCCATACCTGAGGATTAAGAGTTTGTACCGAGGGCTGACCAATTAAAAATGCCACCGCTCCACTGGCTCTAGATAAACGAAGATTTTCAGGAATCCCCATTTCCTTTAGATACATTGAAAACGAATTTTTAGAGCGAATAAATAAGTAGCGTTGAAAAAAATCAGTGTCCACACGACGAGCCATTTTATTTTTTCCAACGATGTAGGTTTTATTTTTTCCATTATACAAAAAATGAAGATTAATATTTTGCTTATAAAGACCTTTTCCAATAGCTGTCAGTTTTAAATTTCTGTCGCCTTCAATCAGCCAAGTCTCATCCACGCGAGCTTCTTCTTCGCCGACTTTAAAAATAACTTCCTGCTCTATTTGAATGATTTTTTTACCTGTCGTATCAGTTGATTTTCGAAGAATGAATTGAAGGTCAGGAATATACGCGCTGGCCCACTGAGGATGTACCAAAATGAGACTAAAAACAGTCATGGCAACTAAGACTAAAGTCTTACTGTAATCAAAGACAAATGTCTTATTTTTCTTAATGCGGCTGTTGGTTTTATCTATTTGTATAAGCTTTTTCATATAGAAGATATATCATATTAAAACAACGGCAATGAGTCCACACAAGAATGGCCTAGAAGTAGCGTAACGGAATGTGTTAGTATGATAAATATGAAAGTAAAGTTAGCTCTGCTTTTGACCCTAGTGTCAGGCTGCACGCCTTCTGGAACTGGCATCCTAGGCCAGCAAGGTTTTTCTGATTTTGATGAAGATCCTGTACTAAAAAATGCGCCCTTTGCTTATGATCTAGCAGCTGATACCATTTCATATAATTCATGCGTTATGCAGCCTTCTGTTGTAGACACCTCAATACATGGATTAAAAATTGGAGTGTCAGAGGGTTTTTCAGACAGCCTTGCTTTAGGAACGGTGCGTGCCGGCATCAAGTTGCGGACTCAATTTTTAAAATATGTCGGGGAAAACTTTAGCCCAGATTATGGATCTAACACGATCACTCCTTCGCAAGTTCTACGAGTTCTCAATACCGATTATTCAACTTTCAATAGTGGCGCATTTCCGCAATTTGCTGTACGTCGAAAATCAGACTATGCCATCATTCCTGACTTAATAACTACGGCCTCGGATTCCATAGCTAGTCCTCCACGAGATGCCGCTGTATTTCCCTACAATTTAGCTTCTGGTTATGTGGGACACTCGCTGACAAAAGGTATCGTATACAATACTAGCGGCATTGCCATATCCGAGGGTTCCCGAATCTACAATTTATCCGACACATCCGATGCGATTCCAATCGAAGGCTCATTTAATTTCAATGCTTCCGCAGATGGCTCAATAACGCCCGACAACCCTTTTCCAACTGAACCATTTGGTGTGGCAGAAATATACTCTCAAAGAGTGCGCGATGATTTTAACACTAACAAACAATTGTTAACTGTTACTTATGGCGGAACTGGTTCCACGACTGGAATACCGGTGGATGATGTTACAAATAACACTATTAATAATATTAAACGCCCCTATAAAACCGGGACAACAGACTTTGATGCCACTAAAGCTTTTGGGCGTGGGTACTATCTGAAGTTTGAATCGCAAACTGCAATCACAAGTTGGCCAAGAAGTCGCTTAACGGCCGTGAATGAAATTGATCTTGAAACTGGCGCTCCTATTGCCAGTGGAACAAGTTGGAGTTGCGAATCTTTTGCTATCGCGCATCCCTCACACTGGAATAACAACAAAGCTTCAAATCCCGCATGGATATATGATACTGTCCAAGTTGAACCCAACTGTTCGCCGTTACTTGGTGATGATACAACTTGTGTTGGAGGAGATACTTCTCAGCAATGTGCAATTAAACAATTGCGCGCAGAACAAATTAAAAAAATTCGAAGACACTATGCTGTGGCTGATTGGAATATTGGCCTGATGTTTCCCGCAAGCCTTAAAGCGGGATACACCCTGCCTGATCGACGCAATTTACTGCTTTGTGTAGCACCACGCACAGCCACAAGCTGCTACTTACCAACTTCTGGCATTTTAGTTAGCGAGCCCGGAAAAGATGTGGGAGTTCAATATGATCGCGGACAAGAATGTTATTTAACAATGTCAACAGTCACTGGAAATCGAGACGATGCTCGACGACGCGGACGCTGTGCTAGCTTTGCCAGTATTTGTACGCGCACCAGCAGTAGTTTCTAGTTCTATTTCTTTAAAATTGTTGCTAGTCTTTTTTCATGAATAAAATTTTAGTTCTTTTATCGTTGTTAATAACATTTGTTTCTCAAAACACTTTTGCCGCAGTACAAGCACAAAATATTTTCGGTGCAGTCTCGTTAGCTACAGGTGGTGCTGGAGTAGCTATCGTTGATTTAACTGACAGCGCTTTGCTTAACGCCGCCGTCATTCCATTTTATTCGCAAAGACAAGTCAGCTTTTCCTATTCCAGCAGTCGCTTTGCAGGAGCTATGGTGGACAACGGAAGGGACGCTTTATTTCCCGCTGCTATTGCCTATGAACAGCACTCTAACGATACTTATAAAAAAAAGCTTTACCACTTAATTTTAGCTTATGAGTTTTCTCCCAAATTTTCACTGGGATTAGACTTTCATTATGATGAATTTCGTTTTTTAGCTATTGACGAAATTCACAAACAAACATTAGTCAATGCCGGGTTACTGTGGCAGCCCAACAAAACTTGGAGCTTAGGGCTGACCCATAGAAATGTGGCCCTTACCGATACAGATTTACCTGATTCAGTAGACCGTGTTACCGTAACCACCCTTGGAGCTTCCTACGTCTATCAAAATCTAGCGCAAATGCGTTTTGACATAGAGACTGTTGAAAAACAGCCTTCGGATCGTTTTATCTTTAAAATAGGAATAGAAAGCTATATTAACGATTGGATAATTACTCGATTTGGCTATAGAAACGATAATATTGCTTCTCAGAATTTTGGTACCGCCGGAGTGGGCTTTGCTGGGCCGCAATTTGGTTTACATTACGCCTACCAAGTGGAAGCAAATAATACAGTCGATCCCTTGCACGTTATTGACTTAAACTTTCCATTTTGATATCACTTGATCTTCGTTTTCAGTTTGCTTAACAATTAACCAGTGCAGTGAGGGACCTATGGCATCAAAAACAAAAAAGACTAAAATTATTCGTAAGCACAAAAAAGCTCGTGCTGGCGCTAAACGTAAAGCCGCTAACCGCACCAAAGGCACCACCAAAACTAAAAAAGTTTTGTTCGGCGATTAATTGGGTGCCAGGCAACCAAGCTGTAAGCAGAGCGTTGTTACTAGTAAGAATTTAAAATTAAAAAAACCCATACTGATAAAGTATGGGTTTTTGTTTTTGAAATCTAGTTTTGGGTAAGACTCCGTCTTAACGTGGCAGGCATTTCTTCGGCCTCGCCTGTAAGGTTCCAAGTTTGTGGAATCTCGACCCACCCTTGCTGTCCTGGATAAAATTTCCATCTTCTTAAAGCGGCTAATGTTTTTTCATCTAAGTTACGATGTCCTGTGGATTGAACTAATTTAAAATCTTGTAAAGTTCCCGCAGATGTTACAAAAGCATGATAAATTACTGTACCCTGTTCTCGACGAAAACGCTCGTCCACAGAATAACTTGGTTTTGGATTTCCAGGACGCTGTTTTAAGTTTTCAACTGAGCGAACAGTTCCCTGGCCAGATGCATACGGCGAACTTCCTGCTCCGTCAGAGTTAGATCCAGCGCGCGCTGCACGAGCGGCTGCCTCTGCTTGCGCACGAGCCGCATTACCCGCAGCAATCTCAGCAGCACGTTGTTGCGCCGCCTGTGCGCGAGCCGCTTTCAACGCGGCCTCTTTGGCAGCGGCTTCTTCACCGGCACGAATCTGTGCTAATCTTTTTGCATTTTCTATACGAGCTGCTTCTAAAGCTTCGGCGCGGGCCTGTTCTTTTTTAATTCTTTCGTTTTCCAAGTTTGAAAGCTCTTGATCCATATCTTGTTGCAAGCTTTGAAGCTGGTTATCTAGCTCTGATTTATGTGCAATCACCTGCTGAGTATTGGCCTGATTGATTTGATCAAAATCTTCATCTAATTCGTTTTCATTAAATGTGTTCGCTACAGGTACTTCTACCGCATCATAATTTAAATCCGAGGCTTCGATATCATCCAAGGTTTCAGGAACAACAGCACGTGAGGCCAACTGAACCTTAGCTTTCGGTGCAGCTTTTTTTGCAACTGCTTTTTTTGGTAATGATTTAACTGCAGGAGCTGCTGGAACAACGACTTCTTCAGCAATTGGTACCTCTGCGGGAGCCGAAGCTTGAATTTCTTCGGCCGGGACTGGCTGAACTTGTGCCTGCGCTTCTGACATTAAACTGGCCGGTGCTGAATCCGCCGGTGCGGGCTCACTCATTGCAGTACCTGTATCCACAAGCTCAATTTCGACTTCCGTGGGTTTATTTTCAATCATAGGCGCGGTCACAAATAAGGCGCATACAAACAACCCTAAATGTATAGTGATGGACATTAAATATGATTTTGACATAAACACTTCCCCGTCTAGTACAGACTTACAAATTCCAGGCCGACTGACGTACTTTATATTCGACTTCACCTATGAAAACCTGTATTTTTTACTTAGATGTTCAAAAGGTGTTAAGTTGAAAATAGAAAATGAGCCCTTTCAATTTAGTAAAAATATCGATGTCAATCGTCTAGGCTTAAATGAGCTTCAGCAGCAATATTTGAGCTATCTGACGGCACAAGACTCTATCGAACAGATGGTGGTAAGACTTTTTAGCAACGGTTGGTTGGTCAATTTTCAAGAGCTTTATCAGCTTGTGGAAAAGCTTGTTCAAAACCAAGCAGTGCTTAATCCAAATATCATTTCATATTTCAAAAATTACCAACAAAATACTAAGTCTAGTGGCTCAGTCTCAGCCGAAACTCAGACGGTACAAAAAGATTTGCTTCCTCAACTTTTAGAACTGCCTTTTTTTAGAAGCTTGTCTAAAGAACTTTCATTAAAAATATTGCAGAAAGCATCGATTAAAAAAGTTCAAGCCGAGTCCTTTATTTGTAAAACCGGCGATTCCGATCGAAATCTTTATGTACTGCTTAGCGGTCAAGCTGCCATTTACAAAGATCGCAAATTTGTTTCGATGGTAGGAGCCAAAGGACTTTTTGGTGAGGGCAGCTTCTTAACAGGATCAGCAAAATCAGCTGACATCATCGCCCAGCAAACTTGTGATGTCCTAGTCGTTCCGTACATTTCAGAAATTCTTGATCCCATTCTAAAGCAGTCTGTAGCGCATGAAATTGTAAAACGTTTTTGGATTCAAAACGCACTTTCCAATTCAGATTTTTTCAAAAAAATTCCGCCTGATTGTTTAGATGCACTGACTTTTGCTGGTCGTATTTTGATTTAAAAAATGATCAAATTTTATTTAAACAAAACGATCCCAGCCATGCCGCTTACTTGATTATTCAAGGACAAATAAAAATAGTTCAAAACGGAGAAATTATTTCAAGTCTATCTCAGGGCGGCTTCTTTGGTGAAATTTCTTTAACCATGACCAACGGAATTCGCACGGCCTCTGCTTTTGCCGCAGGATCTGCAACACTGCTTGAAATAACTCGCAATGACTTTTACAAACTCTTAAGCAAAAATTTATTCTTAGCTAAAGAGATTCAATCTTTAGCCTTCGCTCGTCTGAAAAAAGATCACGATCGGCAATAAAAAGTCAGGCTTCACTCAATAGATTTTTAGGCATTTCTTTTTTGCGGAGGCAATCTGCTAAGTATTTGTGATCAGGATGTCCGACAAATTTTAAGGCTTCATCATAAGACAGCGTGTTTACCATACCGGGTTTTTCTTTTTTAGCTGCCAAAACTTTTTCATGGGCAGCTTGCATATCATTCAAAGACAACCGCTTTGATTCAATCGCCTTGACCACGGACTCAATCGCCACTGGCGGCGATGCTGGTTCATTACAGTATAACAGCAGATCCGCTCCGGCTAACAAAGACAATACGGGTATTTCACCCTTATCGTAATGCTTGGCCATAGCTTTCATATCTAGATCATCAGTGATAACTAGACCTCGATATTTAAATTCCTCTTTCAACATTTTTTTTAAGAAAAGTTCAGATAAAGTCACTGGCCACTTTGGATCAATTTTCGGAAACGAAATATGCCCCGTCATTACCATATCGACTTTGCTTCTAAAGGATTTTCGAAAGGGCAAAAGCTCAACTTCAGTCAGGCGTTTTAAGTCGGCCTCTTCAACCGGAAGTTCTTCGTGCGAATCTATAATGGTGTGTCCATGACCTGGATAGTGTTTCGCACAAGAAAAAATTCCGGACTTCATATAGCCACGCACTAAGGCGGAAGCCATTTTTTCTACCATTAAGGGGTCTGAACTTATCGCGCGATCACCAATGACTGTGTTTTTAGGATTAGTAAAAATATCCACGCACGGAGCAAAATCCAAATTAATTCCAACCGACATTAATTCTTGCCCCATCTGCAAACCAAACTGAAAGGCCACTGGCGGAGAATCTAAGTCACCCACTGTTTTTAAGGGCGGCCACTGAGTGAAGGGCTCTTTCAAGCGATGGACTCGACCGCCCTCCATATCAATACCAATAAATAGGGGCGCCTGATCCGCCATCTTGTGCCGAAGATCTTGGATCTCGTTACACAGTTCAAAAATTTGCTGAGGATTGGCTACATTTCTAGAAAACAGCACCACGCCTGAGATATTATTTTCGACAATAAATTTCTTTTCTGAATCAGTTAAATAATGTCCAGAAATTCCTATAAGCGTCAGCTGTCCTACAAGTTCGTTTAGTTTCATAATTCTCTACTTTGTATATAATGGATTAATTTTGCCAGCAGGCACTGCGCCGAAGAATTTTTCTAAAACACCACTTGGTATTTTAATTCCCGCCGTTGCATCGTCTGGATTTTTAACAAGCTCTGATCGAATATCTGTAGCTGGCGTAAAGGCGCTGTACACTTCGCCTTTGTCAGTCAGTAAATTTTCATATTCACTTCCAGCAAATTTATTTGTCACCTTAAGCAGTTGAAGCTTATCCACAGTCACCAGTTTTTTATCCACAAATGACGAGCCCTTTGTGTCGTCCACAGTCTCTTCTGCGATGGCTGAGAAACTAAAATTAGTATTGGTTTTTAAGCCTTCTTTGCTTTTAAGCATCATGTAATATAAAGCACTGGATAAAAAAGCATCTTTGTT
>JALHMX010000011.1 GCA_022843825.1 Pseudobdellovibrionaceae bacterium | reverse complement strand
TTAAAATTGATCGAAGAGTTAGGGGTAACTTTAAAATATGTATTAGATACTCATATTCATGCGGATCACATCACCGCGGCAGGCGAAATTCGAAAACGAACTGGCGCCAAGTCTGCTGTCAGTGAAAAAGCCAAAGTCAGTTGCGTGGACATACCTTTAAAAGACGGCCAAGAGCTTTATTTAGGTGATAAGAAGATTACGGCATTGACGACTCCAGGGCATACAGATTCGTGCATGAGTTTTGTATTTGAAGATAAAGTGTTTACTGGCGATGCTTTGCTGATTCGCGGATGCGGTCGAACAGATTTTCAACAGGGTTCATCAGATAAGCTTTATGACAGTGTTCATGGTAAATTGTTTTCCTTGCCTGCGGATACCAAAGTTTATCCCGCCCATGATTACCGCGGTCAAACAGCTTCGACGGTGGAATTAGAGAAAAAATTTAACCCACGTCTGGGTATGAAGCGAGGCAAAGAAGATTTTATTAAAATTATGTCTGAACTTAAACTAGCAAATCCTAAAAAAATACACGAGGCCGTCCCCGCCAATTTGGCTTGCGGAATTCTTAAAGAATCCCGAACGATTGCGCCGACAATGAATGACGGCGTGCCGGAAGTGACGGTGCAAAAAGTTTATGAAAATTTGGGAAAAGTAAGATTAGTTGATGTTCGACGCCCGGATGAATTTAATAATGAGTTAGGTCACATTCAAGGCGCGGAATTAGTTACACTAGGGCCTGATTTAGCGAAATTTCTTGAAACGCAAGAGCGTTCCCAAGAAATAGTTTTTGTTTGTCGCAGTGGAGGCCGATCTGGTCAAGCCACCGTTGAAAGTCAAAAGCTTGGCTATAAATATACGGCAAATATGATCGGTGGGATGTTGATGTGGAACGAACTTCGTTATCCAACGGTAAAATCTTAAGGAGTTTTTATGAATATAGCTTGGGTGAATGCCTTATGGGGCGGACTTTTAATTGGCTTTGCCGTTTCGTTGATGCTGTTGTTCAACGGGCGAGTGACCGGCATTAGTGGTATTTTTTATGGTTTAATCAAGCCAGTCAGTAAAGATCTAATATGGAGAGTCTATTTTATCGCCGGACTCGTCATCGGCGGAGTAACACTGCAGCTCATTAAACCCGAAGTTTTTTCCAGCCCCCTATTGGCTACAGATTGGCGCGTTGTTTTAGCTGGAATGCTGGTCGGATTTGGCACAGTTTTGGGAAGCGGATGCACCAGTGGTCATGGAATATGCGGAATCAGTCGATTATCGCTTCGTTCCATTGTGGCAACTATAACATTTATCTTGGCGGGTGTATTAGCGGTGGCGGTGCTGTCATGAAAAATAATCTGTCCGCTTTAGTTGTAGGATTTGTTTTTGCCTTGGGACTGGGAATCTCTGGAATGACGGACACCCAAAAGGTGATTGGTTTTTTAGATATTTTCGGCCAGTGGGATCCAACTTTAGTTTTTGTGATGATTGGAGCCATTGCATCACATTTCGTACTTTTCAGACTTATTCGAAAGCGCAACAGCCCACTGTTTGCTGTGCAATGGAGTGTACCTCAGAATGCCAAAGTATCGTCGAATCTAATATTAGGATCATTCATTTTTGGGGTGGGTTGGGGTTTAGCTGGATTTTGTCCGGGGCCAGCGCTAACGTCCTTGGGTTCATTTGAACTGCGGCCCTTCATTTTCGTTATTAGTATGGCTGTGGGTATGTGGATTTTTAAACTATTAGATAAAAAGTTTGGATTCAAAAAATGAGTCTAGAGATTCTGGGCTATTTAGTGGCTTTGTTGATGGGTTTTTCCATGGGGCTGATTGGCGCAGGAGGCTCAATTCTTATCGTGCCGACGTTAGTGTATTTTTTTAGACAAGACGCTGTGAATGCAACCGCAGGGTCGCTTTTTATAGTGGGCATGACAGCGTTGGTTGGCGCCATCTTATCTGCACGGCGTGGACTGGTCGATTATAAAACTGGTTTTATATTCGCCGCGCCTAGCTTTGTGGGAGTTTTCTTTTCTCGTGCTATTTTGCTGCCGTGGATACCCGACGAAATAAATATGTTAGCAAATATAACCATCAGTAAATCATTTTTGGTTCTTGCTTCTTTTGCCGTACTTATGCTTTTTGCAGCCCAGGCGATGATACGTCAAAAGAAGGTGGTTAAGGATGCTGAAATGGGGCCAGCTAATCCCTTAACTTTTCGTGAGATCGCATTTAGAGGCTTTTTAGTAGGCACTATGACGGGTTTTGTAGGGGCCGGCGGAGGTTTTCTTATTATTCCCGCTTTAGTTATGCTGCTTCATTTACCGATAAGAGTTGCTATAGGAACTTCATTAGCCATCATTGCTGCGAACAGTTTTTTTGGTTTTATGATCAGCTACGGAGAATATCCTATTCAATGGCCGATTCTTTTAATCATCACGACATTAGGTATCTTGGGATTACTTATAGGGCAAAAGGTTTCACCGCATGTAAATGATCAAAAACTGAAAAAAGGATTTGGATATTTTGTTTTAATTATTGGGTTATTTATTTTGGTCGAACAACTTTTCTAAGGGACCCTAATCCAATCATTACGAATTAAAAAGTGGCCGTTAAATAATATCGGTAGGCCGTCAGCAGTTCCAATAACTTCTTTATGCTGTAGATGTCTGCCTGCCACGGCATGAACATGTAAATGAGGCTCTGTCGTATTTCCTGAATTACCAACCTTAGCGATCACTGTGCCTAGTTGAATTTGTTCACCTTTTTTTACTATGATACTATTCTGCTTAAGATGCGCTAACAAGATGCTGGCATTATTACAGAAAATGATCACATGATTTCCCATTAAATTTTCTTTATCACCAGTTGGGGGAATCATGTCTTTAAGATTATTCTCAATCGACAGAATTTCGCCTGAGCAGGGAGCTAATACGTCATCGGAAAAAATAGCATACTTTTCCAATGAATCTGGCATAAACCCATATGCGCGTATTCCCCATAAGTTTATCTTCGTAATATCCAACGCATATTTTTGAGCGGGTACCTCATAGTGATGATTCATGGCCACAGTGCTGCCACCATGGCCTATGTGAAAGCGGCCATTTTTTAATGGAAACAACAGGCGAATCACTTTTTCTTTGGGATGAGTTCGCGCAGCAAAAATTGATGGTAACCCTGAAATCAATGAAGCTGACAATAAAACTAAAACTGAAAACCCCAACCAAGGCGAAATTTTTTTAACAGGCAGCCAAGGAAGCGCCTTGCGCTTGCGCCACGACAATCCTGTACAGATAATAAATAACAATAAGTAAAACCAGGGCCAATACCAGCCAAACCAGTTCCAGGCAGCTCCGCCTTTCCACATCAGAATAAGATAGCTTCCTACTAAAACAATTATACCTAGCCACTGGCCGCGACTACGGACATTAGTTTTTAAAAGCCACCGTAATAAAATCAATGGCAGAATTAAGTGGGAAAAAACTGTTATGCCAATAATAAAGTTACTCATGGGCCGAACCTTAGTACTTGTTATAGTTTTTTACAAGATGCTAGTCGTTAATCTTTAAGGCCGCATGTATTCGCCCAGTACATCATAAAGTTCTCTGATGTCAGGCAGGTTGCCTATACGCTCTGACTGCGTTTCTACTTTTTGCTTAGTGCCTGTAGCTCGAAGGGCCTGACGTAAAATAGGGATGGGGATATATTTACCATTTTCTTTGGCTATACTAGATAAGGCGACGACCACGCCAGCCACGATAGGGGTTGCGCTAGATGTTCCGCCAAAAGTATTTGTGTAAGATGATGTATCGCTAAAAAATAAATCACCATAACCTGTAGTGACAACATATTCGCCGAAGGCATGTGCGTCTATGCGTGAACCATAATTTGAAAAACTGATTCGATTTCCCACGTTGGAAGCTACATGTGTTGAAGCGCCAACAAGGACGCAATTTGAGTTCCTGTATTGAGTATTAAAGGCATTATTAAATGCAGACGAGTCAAGATTTGTATTTCCATTTCCTCCGGCGGCTACGCAGTAGATACCTTTTGATTCAGCAACTTTTAGTATGTCAAAAATAGGTTGCCAATATTCAACGGGGATAAAGGTTCTAGTTGGACCAGTACTGTGCATTTCTAGAATCAAGACATCACCTTGTTCAAGTTGATCAAGAGCCGTTTCAATCGATTTTGCAACATTGCTGTGGTAATCTGGTTGATCTGAAAAAGCTGAACGTGAAATAAATCCACCTTCTGAGTCATAGGCAATTCCAGTTGTTCCTATACTATCATTTTTAGATTTAATGATGCCAACGACTGCAATACCATGCTGTACAACTTGTTTAGAGTTTTTGTCCTGCCAAAAAAGCGGCTTAAGATCATCATGCTGATCGTAAATACCGGTTTCGATATCGATAAATTTAACATTTTTTCCAGTTCCACCAGGAATCGTCCATGCAAAACGCGCATCTACTCCTCTGGGTGCGGGATCCAAGTAGTCTTGCAGGCGTTCATAGGAAGGCGCAATTTTTTTAGAATTCACCTTTAACTTACTGTTTGAAACGAATGCGTCCTCTATTTTTGGTTCGAAAATCGCAAATTCTACATTGGGCTGCGAATAAATAACATCAAGAATGTGTTTCGCATTGTATTTATCTAAAGATATCGGAAACGTTATTTCAACGTAACTATTTAATTGTTTATACTTACCGCTGAACAACTGGTTTTGCTTTGTATTTTTAAACCCATTCCAAATGCCATAGATTTTACTTATCGAAAATCCGTCTGTATCTAAGTCGTTAAATTTAATAATAAGCTTTGAAGTATTTACGCCATCTATTTGGACCATGTGTTTTGATTCAGATAAGCTGTGCTTTGCATAGATACTTAATGGCAGCGAAAACAAGATGAGCAGAAAATAGCGCATAGAAACTCCTAGGTGTTCTAGTTTTTCGATTTTATTAATTTAAGTACATCATTTTTCTTTTTAACGTCTTCATCAAATGTCGTGGACACGTAAGCTTCGTTAGTAAAAAGAAGAGCTATGATGAGTAAGAATTTTTTCATATTTAAGGAATAGCATATATTGATAGATTGGTCTATTCATCAAATTTTACTTCAGGTTTGATGGGGAATTGTATCTAGTTTCTTGGCGTTGTTTTTTCTTTCTGAAATGTCATGTAAAAAAGCAAAGAAAACAAATTTATTATCTTGTTTGACAGCGCTAATTGTAAGTTCAACGGGAAGTTCTTTGCCAGTTCTGTGAAGGGCGCAAAGTTCAAGGCGTTTGCCCATTGTGTGAT
The DNA here is from genome assembly GCA_022843825.1 of Pseudobdellovibrionaceae bacterium. GTDB lineage: Bacteria > Bdellovibrionota > Bdellovibrionia > Bdellovibrionales > Bdellovibrionaceae > Pseudobdellovibrio. The sequence goes on along the minus strand of JALHMX010000011.1, from coordinate 91,935 downwards.
CTTCACCAGTAATTAGGAATCTTTTAAGTCCTTGATCGTATGATTTCTTATAGGCCATTGGAATGATGGTGTCAGATAGCTTGCGGCCGATAATTTCGTGTTTTGACCATCCGAAGGTAATTTCTGCCTGAGGATTCCAATCAGTAATATAACCCTCAGCATCCATAGCAATAAACGCGTCGTATGCGGTATCAATAATTGATCGAAGTCGCTCTTTATCTTGTCTGGATTTTTCCATACTGTTGCGCAACTGAGCATTTGCTTCTTGAAGTTGGCGACCTCGAAGAAAAACTTCTGCTTCCATTTGTTCACTGCGAACTTGGAGCGCGTCATTCATTTTTTTTAGTTCAATGTCTTTTTTCTTAAGATGAATAAATTCTGTCACATCTTCAACACGATGAATGATATGAGTAAGTTCGCCAGTGGCATCCAGGACCGGAGAATTTACTGGGCTCCAAAACCGTTCTTCAAATTCTTCATTCGCAGAATTAGGGCGTCGTATATCATATTTTTGAACCGCCATCGCGTCCGGTTCTTTGTTTTGAATAACTCGATTAAGTGAAGACAATAAGTTTGCAACTCCGGTAGCCTTCGGATCATTTGGGTTATCAGGAAAAACCTCAAACAATCCACGACCAAGAATTTCTTCTCGCTTTGTCATGGTGGCTTGCAGGTAGGCATTGCTGACGGCGACAATAGTAAATTGTGGCGCATTCGGAAGTAAAACTAAATATAGTCCTGGGCAGGACTCAAAAAAACTTTGAAAATTAAGTTCATATGAAGAGTAATTTCGCAGTTCCAGCCGGACTCTCCCTTAGCTAGATGGGTTTAAAATTAAAAAACTTGGCGGAGAGAGCGGGATTTGAATTTGCTGACTTATTTCAACGACTTAATTTTCAAGATACTACTGCCTACTACAAATAAGTACAGAGCAAGCAGATTACTGCATCTTTTGGCTACCAAAAGTTGGAGACGGAATGCCTCTAATATACTGATGATGATTCGACCCATCTATTCTTTTTCTTAAAGGATCAATAAATGAAGCTGCATCAGGAATTTCAATAACACTATCGGTATTTTCAAGATTTTCCGTAAAAACTACAACATTAAATCCTGATGTGTTCCTGCAGCTTGGATACTTTATTGCCTGTATGCCCGTTAGCTTTGCATAATGTCCAAACCATTGGGAATTAGATGGTTGATCTAGCCACGTCGCCCACTGTTTATAGTTTGACTCAAAAATGTTCATAGTCAGTTTTTCAACAGTTTTAGCAGTGGTCAGTTTTCCCATTTTTAACTTATATGCTCTAACCTGAAGTTCATCATTAGGCTCAATTTTTGAGATTACATTAAGGAAATTTTGTAATGTCACATCATCGCATAAATTCAAATAATAGTTTAGTTGTATATTTACTTTGCAGTGTACATTCGTGCCTGGTTCTTCAAATTGCAGATCTACTGGCTTAAGTCCATTACCAAGGTTTTCATCTTCTCGATAAAGATACTTTTCGCAGAATGCGGTAGCATGATCTTCAGCAAGATACAGAGCATGGAACGGTTGAATTGAAGAGGAAATTTGTCCAAAGTTAAATCGACCACCAGCTGCTAAAGTACTTCCTACAGTGCAAAGCGGATCGTGTCCGAACTGACCCCCAACTATGCGAGACAACCCTCTAATCTCTAGTGGGCCGAGCTTCGAAATAAATAACGCGTCTTGAATATCATCAATTACTTTTTCACGCTCACGCGATAAAAATCCCCAATAGTCTTCCCAGAATGAAAAATGCTCCTTGTCAAGTTTTTCAAGTCTTATAAGGTGACTTTCTACAGCAACCTCAGGATCTTTTTTTAATGCGGCATTTTTACGAGGACGCATTTGATGACGAAAAAAATATTCATCATTTTGGCGACCATATTTATTGTAAGCCATTTAGTTATGATCTAGAAGCTAGGATAAATTGAACCACTTTATTTTTTTTACCGCGTAAAATTAATTCACGTGGAGCAGCTCCGCCAAAATTTAAGTTAGGCATTTTAAACCATGCCTTTGCTTTTTTGGTATCACCATCAAAGCTTTCTGCAACAAATTCCAAAGCACCAGCAAGTTCAGCAATTTTATCTTTCGTTCTTGGACCAATTCTATCGGGCCGTAATTGATCTGCCGTCAGTGAAAATAGCTCAGCTAATTCAGTTCTAGAAACTTCTAGAAAATTTTGAGTTTCTTCAATTTTCACATTACCGTCATCATCGAATAATTTTAGGTGATTCTTCGACTCAGTTATTTGATTAGGTACCATAATAATCTCCCTGTTCTCTTATCGGAATATGGTGCAATATCTTTACCATAAAATCGCCGTAAATATACCATATTTATACCATTTGGCTATTTTTATTAAAAAGCAAGTGTTATTATATAGTTATAAGGCAGAAAAAGAAGCTTATGTATCACTTATGGACATAAGTCCTATATTCTGTACTAGGTAAAAAATACCAGTTTATTACCTTTTTTATGCCATAAAAATGACGATAGTGTCATTCAGACAGTCAAATCATCCAAAACGTTCGTTGCTCCCCTGATATCAATCCCTGCTTTACGTATATATATCATCATCGTTTTCATATCCTTCCAGCCACCCATAGCCATTACTTTACTAGCGGCCACGCCTTTGCTTAAAAGCAGCGTCGCCCAGCTAGCTCTTAAATCATGGAATCTAACCACTGGCAGTCCATTAGCCTTTAAAAACAGCCCAAGAAATCTTGCTTGCTCCCCCTTATCCCATAAATAGACCCTAGGAAGAACATACTCAGTAGCAACAGATTGTTTTTTCAATTCTTCAAGTAATGGTATTAAAGGCCTAGGAATTTCAACGATTCGATCGTCTCCCGATTTTGTGGATTTAAATCCATCTTTATTATTCCATGAGCTATCAACTAGGATTTGACGATGTTCGATGTTTACTTTGTCCCAGGTTAATGCGTAAAGTTCGCCATTCCTCATGCCTGTATAAAGTGCCAATGCATAATGAGGATACCATTCCCAATTTTGAATGTGTGCTTGTCTAAGAAGTGTAACTATTTGCACTTCGTTTAGTACAGATTTTATTTTCTCAGTGACTTTAAACTTAAATAGGGGCGTAGGATTTCTAGATATAATTCCGAGATCAACAGCGTACTGAAAAACCGACCTAATGCCTTTGACAAAAAAACTTCGATGCGAATCTGCATTATTACCCAGAGTAGTTCCTAAAAGATTACGTATATCAGCACCAGTAATATCATCGACTAATTTAGTTTCCCAAATCGGCAAGGTATGGCGCCTCAAAGTTTTTTCTCTATTATAGATGGTTGTCTGAGTTACTTGTTCAGCAGATTCATCTGTAATTTGCTGGCGTAGACTGGAGATATACTTCTCTAAAAGCTCCGGCCATTTTGGGATACGAGTTTGTTTTATCTTGTCATTTACCCTTAAAATTAACTCCGTATGTATACGATTAGCTTCAGTCTTTGATTTTATTCCTTTTCGAATTAAACTGAAAGGCTGGCGGGTAGTTGGGTGACGTTTTGAATATGATACCACAAAAGTTTTTGTTTCTAAATCTTGCTTTATTCCCATTTTACTTTCCTCTTTTCTGTGAAAGTAAAAGTTCTTCCAGTTCATCTTTTCGATATCGGTTTCTACGTCCTAGCTTGTAAAATGGAACTCTTCCATTTGATGTCATATTACGTAAAGCTTTAACCGATACCCTTAAAACATTTGCTGCTTCTTCACTATTTAACCATTGAATTGTCAAAGAACAATCTGGTTTATTTCCCATACATGCTTTCTCGATGCAATACTTTAAAAGTAGCTCGGTTATTTTTTGGGTTGGGGCTCAGCTGACCATACACATATTGCACGGAAATACTTGAGACCTTTATATAATGAGCCCATAACATCTTAAAATTGATCCAATTTAAATATAATCTGTGCAGTTTGTGTCTGAGAAATATTATATTCATGGCTTCTTCCCAATGTTTTCCCAAACTCTAGTTCTGGTATCAAATCCGGTTATGCTTTTAACTATTCTAGCATTTTCAGAGGATTTAGCCTGAGGAAAAGTCTTTCTGACCTCTCTACTAAATTGATTTTGTCCTAGGGGAGTTCCGCCCTGATCTTTAATCGCTCGAGCGTACTTCATATAGAGTTCTGTTATACCTATATTCCCGTTTTCTTTGATCTCATAGTTCTCGCGCAAAAATAGTGCTGCCGGATTTGATTCGGCTTTATACTCCGCCTTCATTTCTAAGCATGCCTTCGGTTCAATAAAATGTCCTCTTTTGGTCAATCTCAGCAGGCCTTCCAGAGCCCAATTCATAATACCTGGAATCTCGCCTGAATTAATCCACCATGAGCGGTCTCTATAGTTTTTATTCTGTTTTTTGGGGTCTAATGTTTGAACTCTAAATGGAATAAATATAATTCTTCGCCATAAGCCTTCAGATCGGTCACGGAAGCGCGGCACTTCGTTAGTTAGAAAAGTTAGCTTTGCTGTAAATCTAACAAGTACAGGATTTTTTCCTTTGCGCTCAACCATCATTTCGCCACCTGATACTACGTTCTTCAAAACTCCTTCTGCTACTTTTTTTATGTCACCAATTTCACCTGTTATATTAGCCAATTTCCCAGCCATTTCATAAAGTGGAAAAGTGCGTGAAGGGCAAAACTGTTCAAGGCTTAGAGCGGATATATTATTAAATCCAAGAATCTCAGTTAGAACAGTCACAATTACCGTTTTTCCATCACCGCCTTGACCGTACAGCAAAACAAACTTTTCGTGGCTTGTATCATATGTCATGTTGTATCCAAACCACTCCTGGAGCAGTCGTTGCATTTCCTTATCTGGGAGCACTTCATTCAAAAAGTTCTTCCAAATTGTACCTTCGGATTTTTTATTGTATTCAAAAGGAAGGCTGCTAAAAGTAAAAAAATCTGATGTATGTTCTATTAGTTTAGTTTTTCCTTTCATATACTCGTCCAAATCAAGTATCCCATTTTTAAAACTTATATACCGAGAAGCCTTTTGGTAAGGTCTTTTTAAAAAACATGGTGGTGTAGTAAGGCTATCAACTTGGACTAACGCGGCAATATTCATGAGTATATTTTGTGAAAAGTGCGTCGTGGCTTTTGCCGATAGCTCTTTTTGATCTTGCAGAAATGCAATAATTTTTAACTGTAACTCTTCTCTTTGAATTTCTTTATAATGCGTTCCCTCATACAAATAAAAAACACTTCGATAATGCCGAATGTGAGGCCCATTTGAATCTTGGTAGCCTTCTGATTTTAAAAATGCTTTTGCTATTTCGACTGGTTCAGCGCCCTTATCAAGTTCACAATGATGTAAAATTCGTTCCATTTTTCCTCCTATGGTTAATTGTTAGGAGTGTATATAGTGGAAAAAATCAGTAAGAAAACCCGACAATAAGAAGCTTTTTTAAGGGTCCTATTGTCGCTTTTTTTGTTTGTATTGTTTTAAAAATCTATTTTTTATATCTTCAAAAATTTTCATGTCCATATTTTGATGCTTTACTTTACCTTTTCGAAGAAAGTTAGATAACTCTAAATTTTTGAAGACATGAACATCGAGAAATTGTTCGTATGGTATGGTATACTGTTTTTTGTATTTCATTCTAAAAAGCAGCTTAATTATATCTGTACCACAATAGAATACATATGCAATATCATCGCGTAGCTTTGTTGACGACAAATCGTTCTTATCCAAAATTTCAAATATATTGGCAAAAGTGCTTCTATAGTTTTCAACTCGCGGTAAGATGAGATTTGGATTGATCCATAACAATTGCACTGATTTAATCGCTCGTTCCTGAATTTCGACTATTTGCTGTTCTATCTTTTTCGCATATTTAGTGGATTGTGAATTGTGAGTAATTTTTAAAATGTCACATTTAAGACTCTGCAAGTAGAATTCAACTCTTTTTCTTAATACAGAATCAATAGTCGTATAATACAACCCTTGTATTTGATAGTGAAGTACTTGCTTGGCTATCTTTTTAAATTCTTCTTCGGTAAGTGAACTTACCTTTTCGCTAACTTCAGAATCTCTATAGCCCGAGGGAATCCAGCTTTCTATCTCGTCTATAGCAAGAAAATTACCGATGAATTTTTTAGTTTTATATCTATTCTTCTTCACATCTAGTTTGAAACTCATTTAAAACTCTTACTACAGTGCAATTTGTGGTTTTCTTTTCATTAGCAGGCTGCCTAATCGCGCTTGCTGTCTCTCTGAGCGCTTGTGAAGCTGAATTGTACTGATAAGATGAATTATCTACATAACCTTCTCGCCCGTAAGAACTGACCTTATTATCTTCAAACTTTATAACATAATTGGCTTTATCCCAGCTCCAACCACTTACCATTCTGTTTAAATATGCGTAACTATCACGACTAGCCACATCAGGTTGTCCCAAAATTTCAACAACTTCGCTCTTTGACATGCCTTCGCGTATTTTAACGAATTTTTCACCTGTAGCACATGACGATAACGTGAACAATACTAGCCCTATTAAAAAAAATAGCTTCATTTTTTCCCCTCTGTTAAATCAAATTTTTCTTTCTGTTCAATAAAATAATTATCAACTAAAACTTTAACTTTAGACTTTATATTAAGGCATTTCTCCTTGGTTTTAGTATATAACAAGCCTTCAACGTTTGAAATTTTACTAACCCCATAAAGTTTTGCTAAATCTTGAATCAAATAAAAACTGTCACTTTTGTCTTCTGCACTTACAATATATTTCGCCTTGTTTTTAAGTATTTGTTTATACTTAGTTAAACTTTCTGCATCGTATATATCGCCCGTGTTTTGCTGAACACAATTGTATGAGGAATCGCTATCAGTTGAACCCTCATTGTTAGAAAAGTCTTGCTTCTTCTGATAAACATATACCCAATTTTTTTTGTTTTCAAATTTGTATTCGCCGAACTTGAAGAAGCTAGAAACTTCAGTTGCATAAGATAAAGTGCCATTCATAATGACGATAATGAAAAACAAATGCATATTTTTATCTCTCATACATTCTAATATTTGAATTCTTAGCGGCTTCGGCTTCCCATCGAGCAGGATCTCGCTTCTTTATATATGCCCATTTTTGGTAGTACTTGTTTTTGAAGATTCTATCCATTTCCTTTTCAGAAAGATTCTCTGGAAAATTGTCAGCTATGCCTAGATCACACATGAATGTGATATTCCCCCACACAGCTTTGTTAGTTTTTATGTTTTCTTTTTGGTCACTGCATGTTGTCCATTGATCTGTTAACCCCAATATATAATCAACTCTGCGCCAAAATAAATCGTAGCTTGCAGTTTCCATTGCTGGGCTTCCTAATGTTGGCGAAGTAACTATACCTGCAGTGCTTCCAGTAGCTATCATATCACTACTTTGTCTAGATAGTTGTAATGAAGCAATTACATGACCATCCTTTTCTGATGTATTAATAGTCCAGTGATCTGTTCCTGCGGTGTAAGCTAAAATCGCATAAATCATATATCTTCTTTGGCCATTGATTCCATCTGCTGTGTGCCCAAATGAAAAATCATTACCATCTAATAGCTTCATTACTGACTCTGCAGCGCTAAGAACTTTTGCTTTTTCAATGTTGCTATATTTTCGTTGAGCGACATTCTGCCAATCTTCTCGTGTAAGTTGTCGGCTCGTAGCACATGAAACCAAAAGTGCTAGTGACAGAAATAACAATAGCTTTGAAAAACCTTTCATCTCTTAACCCTCCTTAAAACAACTTCAAAAATACCAGCATTTATCTCATTCTCGAACTTTTCAATTTTAATTGAGTCGGATCTGGACTTAATACCAAAGCAAAGATAGTCCAAATCAACACCTAAGTGATCTGCTATAGTCTTTAGTTGACGTATGCTCTTAGGTTCACTTCCGTGAAGCCATCCGTGCAAAGTCTGAACTGGCACCTTCGTGGACCTTGAAAGCCCAGCAATGGTCAGCCCCTTTTCTTTAATCAGTTTTCGTAAGACAGTTTTTAGTTCCACAGTTCATCCTCGACATTAATTAAGGAGATTTGCAGACCTAATCCGATTGAAAGTAATAAAATCCCACCTGCCATACATAAAACTATGGCTATCAATAGGATTCTAAGACGTTCGACAGAATTAAGGACTACACTCCTTGTAAATCTGTCTTCAACAAATCAAATGGCAAAATAGCTCGAAGCAAAAATATGTAACATACGAAAATCCTAGAACACCTCATACAAATCCGACGGCCACGCGATGGGGCGCTAAGTTGCTTTTCGTTCCGACACTCCCCCTGGGGTGACGTTTATGACGGTACTGACGATGGATTGTAGTGATTTCTGTAGTTGTTCTGAAAGTAACTACATAGCCAACTACAGAATCGTAGCAACTGGTATGATTTTACGGGTTTTACTGGGATATCGAAGAAAAGACGAACTAGAGAAAACCTTTACTTAACTGTTTGTTTATATTTGTTTTTCTCTTTTATGATTACTTTTTGTTTTCCTGTAGAAAGCGATTAAAAAACTTGGCGGAGAGAGCGGGATTTGAACCCGCGGTACAACTTTTGGTAGTACGAGCGTTTAGCAAACGCTTGGTTTCAGCCACTCACCCACCTCTCCGCACGAAAAATGGTCTATATCAGCTGAATTTGTCCTCTATTTCAAGGTACGAGAACCTAAGCTGCCATAACGTTTTTACAGAATCAAGGAATGCTGTAATAGGACCTTGATTTTGGACCTTTATTTCAGTACAAATGTCTTTCACATTTATTTAGCTTAAACAACGTGCGGTTGTAGCTCAGCTGGATAGAGTACCTGACTACGAATCAGGTGGTCAGAGGTTCGAATCCTCTCATCCGCACCAATTTTTAGGCTGTTCTAATAGGCCCATGAAAATAATAATTCTATTGATAACCCCTTTTTTATTTTTTTCTTGCGCGCAGAAACCTGCACGCACAGATGCTCCTACCGCAAAGACATTTACCATAGAAGATGAGAAATTGTTGGCCCGCCAAACCTTGCCTGAGTTTCGTAAAAACTATCCCGCGTTTAATGATGAATTGGTCCAAGATTATGTGAATGGCTTAGGGTTAAAAATTGTGAAAGCCAATGGGCTGGATAAAATCGGATACGAATTTTCATTTGTGGTTGTTAAATCTGAAAGCGTAAACGCATTCGCTTTTCCAGCGGGGACTATCTTTATCACTTTGCCGTTGTTACAAAGGGTAGAATCAGAGGCAGAGTTGGCTGGGGTTTTGGGGCATGAAATTGCCCATGTGGTTTTAAGGCATTCCGCTTTGCGGGTTTTTGGTCAAAATGAGACAACTCGGCAAAGTTATACCTACGGAGCCGCAGGGGCTGTGGCTGGTGGGGCGATCATTGGTTTGCTAGCCCTGAACAGCTGTCCTGGAGGCGGCTTTTGTGTGGGTGAAGCGGCTGTTTTAGGGGCTACAGCGGGCTCTCAAGCAGGGCTTTATTTGCAGAAACAACATTACATGCAAAACAATCGATTAGCTGAGGCTGAGGCTGATAAATTGGGTATTAGCTACGCTGTTAAAGCCGGTTACAACCAGATGCGCGCGACCGATTTCTATGTTCGATTGGCTCAGGACTCTAAAAGTAAGAATTTGGGATTAGCTGATATCATGAAAACCCATCCGCCAGATCAGAAGCGCATTGAAGCTTTGCAAGATTTGGAAACTAAAAGTGGAACGGGCGTTACAACAACTTCTCATTTTTTAGAAGTTCAAAAAAAAGTAAAAAAAATTAACTTATAATTTTTTACTCAGTTGAAGATTTAAAAAACAATCGACTGAACCAAGTGGATTTTTCCAGATCTGTCTTTCGATCGTGAATCCATTGATCAAAACTTTGCACATTAATAGCTAAGCTGGCTGTCTGACATTCAGTGTTTGGTTTTTTTCCGATATTAGCTGAATTGACAGCTAATATATAAGGCTCACCCCATAAAGAGACTATAATCGGTGCGCCGGAATCTCCACGACAAAAACCACCACTATTTTCTGTTTGGTCTATGACATAAACTGAGTCTTTTTGGACGAATTCATCAGGATATTTTTTATAAATACGTCTTAAGGTTTGTGAGTCTTTGTTGGATTCATTAGTTATGCCGTAACCAATAAGCAAAGCCTGCGTGCTTTTAATTTTTTTATCAGATGTTAATATGGGAATTCGGAGTTGATCAGCAGGGGCATCATTATTTAATAATAGAACAGCTAAGTCAGAAAAACTTTGAGGAGTTCCGTCAAATTTTTTGTGAGAGATCACTTCGATGACTTCACCTACCGCTTCACGCACATGGTTTACGGGGCAATGAGTATTCGTTTTAAATACAGGAATAATATTTTTAGGCTCCACACGATCTACGCAGTGGGCGGCAGTCAGCAGCACTCGATCTGAAATCAATGTAGCGGTACAGATGGATTCGCCAGAGCTTCGTAGTATCTTAAGCATAACCACCAGTTTTTGATCAGGATCACTTAGGCTGACGGTTTGACCGCCTATAATAGGATCATTTTTAGGCACAGCTTCTTGGCAGGACATCATGCTGACCAGAGGGGCTATTCCAGAAGCGGTCGTACATCCAGATGTAAATACCTGAAAAACAACTAATAAGAGTAAGTACTTCATGGCCCTGTGCTATCATATCCTTTTAATTGAGGATATAACTTTTTATAAATTAGCCATGACACTTGATGGGACTAAGGTTATTACTTTTTTTGTGAAAACCAAGCTGTTCATTATCATTTATATTTCAGGTATTTTATTAAGTTTAAATTTGTATGCCAGCCAGTCGTCTGATCTAGATCCTCAAAGTTTATATTTTAGCGAGAATCATGCAGATACCGCCTTTAAGCCTTATCAAAGCATAGGACTTTCATTTGGAACTGTGGGTGGCCTAGGGGTTAATTATGTGAATAACTACGCTGAAAACCGAGCGTATTGGATTAATATAGAATATAATGATAGCCGTCGAGTGTTTACTGAGCCGCTAGTTCCTACAGCCTTAACGGCCTATGCTGAAATTCATGAAAAAAATAGTGCCTTGATCATGGCAGGTCTTAGCCGAACATTTAAATTATTCAACAGTGTACACTGGGGATTTGTTGTTGGCGGTGGAGTCAGTCTTAATTATAAAACCTGGGAAGCTAAATATTACCGTCAAGCCTGTAACTTTTTGTTTTGTGGTTTTGATTCTTCTAATCCCTATGAAACTCAACAGAAAGAGCTTTACACGGCCCTGAATGCTAAGCTGGGTGTGGTTTTAAATCATGTTCGAATGAGTAATGTTCGAGGTGATATTTTTATTGGTGTGCTACCAGAAGTTTTTCGTACACCTCAGGCAGTTCAATTTACAGGTCCCGATGGCACTACCGTAAAACCACTTGAGTATGCAAGGCTGGTGTTTGAAGGCTCCATCGCTTTTTAATTATAAAGCCGTTGTAAATTCCATTAAACACATTATCATTATTCCTCATGAGTTCCTACCGGGCTAAATTAATTTTTTGTTTTGCGTGTATATATATTATTTGGGGATCGACCTATTTGGCGATTCTGTATGGAATAGAAACAATTCCGCCGTGGGCTTTAAGTGCGATTCGTTTTTTTATTGCAGCTGTGATTATGTGGGGGATTTCTTTTTTTAAGAAAGAACAGCCTTTAACACCGGTTGAAAGAAAGAACGCCATCATAACTGGGGCGTTGCTTATTTTAGCCAATGGCTTGGTTTGTGTGGTCGAACAGTGGGTTTCGTCCAGTCTGGCGGCGGTGGTGATCGGGGCTATGCCGATATGGATGATGCTGGTGGGATGGGTAGGCTTTAAGATGGAGGCGCCATCAGCGCTGAAGTGGATCGGCGCAGTGATTGGTTTATCCGGCGTTATATTGATTGCGCTTGGTGATCCTGGCGCGACCGATACGAGTTCGGGCTCTTCAAGTTATTTTTATTTATCTATTTTTCTTTTGATAATATCAAATCTGACTTGGGCCACGGGTACTTTAATACAAAGGCGAATCATCAATTTAAAAAGTCCTTTGTTGTTTTCTCGCACTCAAATGTTTTCTGGCTTTATTGCAACGTTGATTTTTAGTTTAGCGTTAGAGTCTCCGTGGCAAAAAGATTGGACCCAAGTCAGTGCGGTATCTTGGTGGGCGACGTTATATTTGGCGACCTTTGGTTCCGTTGTCGCGTACACAGCCTATGGATGGTTGGCTCGAAACGTTGAACCCCATAAGATCAGCACTTATGCTTTGGTTAATCCAGTGATAGCCGTTTTCTTAGGATGGTTTTATAAAAACGAAAAAATTTCGGGTCAGTTCTTATCGGCAACCATTTTAATTTTAGTAGGGTTGTATATTTTATTTCGAAAAAAACCGATTAGACCTTAGACCATCGATTAAAAGCATATATGCCCATGATAAATAAAAAGATATATTCGTATTGAAAAGTAAGCGCCTCATTAAGGTTAAGGTAAGCCAATCCCCCAGCAGCGACAAAGATCGGCCCCCCCAGATGAATAAGCTGCGATCGAGCGGGTGATCGTGGTTGGGTCATAATCAGCTGAACAAGAATACATAAACAAAGAACCAGCATTTGGACTGAAATCATTCGATCGCTAAGGGCCCATTCGGGTACAACGTGTATTATTATAAGTGCTGTCCACGCTGAAAAGATAAAGCTTTGTAAGTTTGCCAAAAACTTCCACCCTGGCGTCTGCGCAGGGTAAATTATGAATAGGGTAATAAAACAAATTCCAAAAAGCGAACTGCCAATAAGATTCAGTTGCTGTAACATATGAAAATGTAAAGTAGGTAAAGCCAGTAGGCGGGTGGTATATACAGCAGCAGCAACTAAAGAAACAAAAACACAGACACCAGCTATACCGAAATAGCCTGTGGTGACATCAAACGGTCTTAAGCTGTAAAATCGCAAAGCTAGGGCCAGAGCTATTAATCCCGTAAAAATTTGAACCCAAAATATTAAGGGAAGGTCGGCAAGATTTTTCTTCCTTGAGGTAAAGATTTCTTCTTGGCCATTGTGAGTGATTTTAATTGTTGAATCTGAAGTGATCAGAGAAATTAAATTTTGCCGCTCAAAGAAGCTAATAACTTCCGAGTATTTTTTTATAGAACTGGGGCTCTTAACTAAATCATTGTTTTGTAAAAGTATGCGGCCATGTCGAGAATCTATGGTGGAACCCGCTTTAAATTCAGTAGTAAAGTGGGGAGGTTGCAGTGCCGTATCTATGGCAAATCCAATAACGACTATGGAAAATATTAAAACAAAGGCCCAGCGCATGCATATATTGTAAGACTCTAATTACTATTAGATCAACAAAAGATCACCACGAAAGTCCGACCCCAAGTTGTAGACTATCCAGGGACATCGTTTGGTTCATAATTACAGTGAATTCGCTACGGTAGTTTACGTCGATAGTTAAGCTCCATTTATTGGTCGAAGTGTAGTTTGAGTTCTTTATAATCCATTCCGCACCTAATCCACCACGATATCCTGTGGAGTAACCTTGATCTGAGTTGGGTATCTTTGTAAAAGTCTGTTTTTTAGAAAGAGCTAACGAATGGTAACCTAGAATTCCAGCGCCGGATAAAAACAGATTAACGCCTTTATGTGAGCGCAGGATTGGGTAGATCTGAGCTCCAATTTCTGCACTGCCGGATTGAAACACAAAGGCAGACGGGACCAGGACCCCGTTATCATTAAAACTTTGTTTACCTGACATGTGTCCGTAGTAGACACCCACAAACGGCGCAAAGCGATTGCTGTCTAAAAAAATAGATACTCCACCGCTGTATCCGTTCCCTGTTTCTGCGAAGGATTTGCCTTTTTGTCCTGAATATGAGCTTTGGCGTAAAGAGAGCATGGTGCGGGGAAATCTAGACGCCAAACTGTCCTGTCCTATAAAAAACAGGACCAAAATCCCGGCAGTCAATCTTGTCGTGTTAAAGATTTCCACATATATTGTATCGGAATAAATCACTTTTAACTTAAAGTAAAAAAAAGACCAGCTAGAAGCTGGTCTTTTTGAAGTCAAAATTTATGTATTTTCTTAGTCACCAATGGTCATGCTAGAGATACATTTAGTTGATGAGTTACCGGTGATAAATGGTTTAAATGTTCCATCGTGAACTCGTTCAACAGTTGCAGCATTAACATTAAGAGTAAACTTTTCTACGTTATACCCTTGGTTCCCTGCAGCCTGATTTAAGTTTCGTACTGCTGGTCCAACTGCAACATATAATGATGAAGTCGTTGCATCATACGCCAGAGCTGAAGGTCCAACGATAACCTGGTCATTATTGTAAAGAACAATCGGGTTATTGAAAGTAACAGCGGTGTCAGTGTCTTCAGACACGTCCCACATAACAATACCATGGTTTAAATTCACAGTGTTATTCGCAGTTCCCGCGGCATTGTTCGATGGAGCATAAGTCACGATCAATTTACCCACAGTAGAAGCCGGCGCTGGCGTTTGAACGAATATCATTGCTGTAGGCGAAACACCATTGGCGTCAAATGTCGCCGTACAACCACCATCAGGACATAGATTGGTTGCTAAATTGTGAACTACAGAAGTAATAGCAACACCACCATTACAGTGGGCTACAGTCGTAGAAGTTAGACCTGCGAAACTAGCTGCGCTTAAGCGGTTATTTGCTGCAGCTGAACCCATGGTCGCAAATAAAGTCTTACCTGTCGCGCGTCCAAAAGCCGGAGCCAAAGATGCGATCGCAGAGATACCATTATAAGTACCAGCTGGTGTAATAGTACCAATTGATGAAATCGCTGCTTGAGTACATGGTGCAGTAGCCGCTGCTGGATTGATGTAGGCTGTAGCGTCTGTTGGCGCAGGAATAACCGCACCGATAGGGCTGAATTTTTCAATAGCTACCGTACGATTAACTGTCATGTAGCCATCTTGATCGATAAGTATATTTCTGACGATACCTGTTGCTGCAGCTGCCGGAGCAGAGGCCGTATTTGGAACAACAGTATTATAAATAGCGGTATCATCTTTGTTCACACTATAGATTTTTCTTTCTGTCATAGTGGTCGCATTTTCTGCAAGAATAAGAAGTTTATTATTAATGTTATCTAGTATAACTTGTTGGGGTAATGAGTTGGCAAAACCGCTGGCCGCATTCCAATCGATCACTGTTGAAACTTGTGTGCTTGCTTGCGTGGTAGACCACTTTGTGATGGCTCTAGACGCTGTTGCTGCAGTGTAAGTCGTTACACCGGGACCAGAAGTACACAATCCAGAAGATATGTATAAATTCTTAGGAGCTATTGATGCTTCATCATCACTTGGTTGTTGGCATCCTGTAAAAGCCACAACTGTAGCTGCAGTCAAAGCTAGTTTTAAATTACGTCCCATATAAGTCTCCCTTTATAATTAATATAACTTTTAAATTCAGTCATACTTCTTAACGGTATAATAGTTCGACACCTTTAGGAAAAAATTAATTGTGTCTTTAATCAGACGAAAAGTCCTGAAATGAGACGGTCAAAACTAGACTAAAGTTTTAGGCTACCCTTTGCGTTTTTTAATGAGAGAGTTTTTTTGTGGAGCAGGCAGTTTTTCCGTAGCCGCTACCCAGGCGATAGAAGAGACGTTTTTGATGTTCTTTTGTAGAAAGCTAAAGGTCGGCTTGGGGTAAACATTGTGCATTTCTCGAAGCGTCCAACCCACGCCTTTTTGCACATAATATTCCGGATAAGATAAGTTTCGGGATACGAATTTTTCAGCTAACTTATAGTCGGGGTATTTTTTGCGCGAATTAGAGTAGTAAAATAAACTGACCATTGAAAGACGACGATACCAGCTGTGCTGATGAGTATTCCATTCTTCAAAGATCTTTTTTAAGTAACTATAATCTTTTTCAAAAATTCGGGCCAGCATAGCGCTCATCCCATCGGAATGGGCCCAGTTGTCCACCTGAGCAGACCACAGAATCAATTCTTTTTGGTGATCCAGTAAGAATTCATCGGACTGTTTATCCATCCATAAAAGACTGACGGTTTTAGCTTCATAGACCCTAGAGTTAAGCCAGGTGTAACGAACTTTTTCAAAGGCTTCAGTCGTGGTCTCGTTTTTTGGAAAAAGCTGAGTATCTTTAAGTATCAATCGCAACAAGGGCATTTTAATATTTAAAAAGACAAGCTTTGATTGCCCCTTCCCCACGATGTAACTTTCAGGTTTCCACTTGCCTGGAGCGTTGTCTTTAGCTGTTTGAGTCAACGTTACTTCTAAGTCTTTTAACCACTTTTTTAACTTCATATTTACCTTGTGTTAGTTCTTTAGTGCTCAATATAATGATTTAAAATATGAACGCAAAAGTTTTTTTAAAAATAGTGGCTTTAGTTTTTGGGTTAATTTTAGTCATTTACGCCTCAAAATATTTTTCTTCAAACTCTTTTCATAGTTCCGTAGAGAGTCTTTTTAATAATATCAATTATTTTCAGTGGTGTTCGTACGAAAAACATAAAGTTATATGGCTAGATCCAGCGATAAATAAAAAAATGACGGACAGGCAGCAGAGCACACATAAATATTGTGTGGTTCAAATGGAAAGTATTCAGGGACTTGATATTAGTCATGCTCAATGGAGAAAAGTGGCCCAAGGATTTGACTCAAATGGGCAGGTCGTCTTTTTGGAATGGGATCCTGCGACCGGAGTATACCGTGCTGCGGGTTTGCCTTTTAAATCGTCAATTTTAGATCAAGATTTGCAGCCCAAACCTTAAATCTCCTAGAGCGGTCTTGACGAAGCTAAGTGATTTGTATACCTTGGGTATCTGCGTTCAGAAGTAGCTCAGTCGGTAGAGCAAGCGGCTGTTAACCGCTTGGTCGGGGGTTCGAGTCCCTCCTTCTGAGCCATTTTTTTTACACGAATCAAGCTTTTTTTTCTTTCTAACCAAAACCTAACACTTCGCTATTAATAATTTTTTTTGCGCTTAGCTATACAGCTTAGGTTCGCACATAAACAGTTGCCCGTTCCCAAAAGATCAGCCAACCTTTAAGTACAAGTTATTACAAATTTCAAGCGAGGGGGATATTCTTGAAAAAATGTAGTTTATTACTTTGGGTAGTTTTGTTTTCGTGTACGACATTCGCCGATCAGACCTTCAAAACAACGACAACTCGGAGTGGTGAAACCCTCAAGCTTGTCACTTTCAATATTCGCTTTTTTGGACTGGGCGGATCGATGGGTGGAGATGCCCAACAAGAAACTCGGGATAAACATCTAAAAAACTATTTGGCTTCAGAGTTTTCCGGTACGGATGTTTTCCTTTTTCAAGAAATCATTGATGTAAATCGATTGGTTAATAATGTCGTGCCTAGGGACATGAACTGTTTATCTTATAATAGTCAAAATGAGAAACATCAGTATGTTGTCATATGTATCACATCTAAATATAAGTTTTATAAAGAACCTGGCGATAGAGACAATGTTATTGATGAGGTTTCTATTGATGGACTCAATAAATCGCGTCCGGCCGTGCATACATTAGTTAAAAATTCGAAAGGTGAAGTTATTTTGCGTTTAGTAGGGGTCCACTTGAAAGCCTTTCCTAGCGAGTACGCTACCCGATTAAAGCAAGTGGATGCTATTGCAGAGTTTCTTAAGCCATTAGAGAAGCGGGCTGTTCCTACGGTGGTTGCGGGAGACTTTAATACCTTCGATGCCAAAAGCACGGGGCAGAGGGCCGATGATAATGTAATGATTTCGAATGTATTTAGGCAGAAAAAAGTTAATTTAGTAGAGTCACCAAATATATATGACTATACTTTTAGATCGCCATCTCATCGGAATAAGTTAGATCGTTTTTGGTTGTCGAAGAATATCAAAACAGTTCGGCCTCCAAAAGTACATGGTCCTTGTAATGACATTCGCTCAGGGAAAGGTTCATTAGCGGACCCTCAGTATTTCTATGATAACATCTCTGATCATTGCCCAGTCAGCGTGACCATTCAGTTATAGCTGTTTATGGAGTGTCTAATTGATTGACACTCTTATAATAATTACGCTCTCGTCTTAAAAAACACTTTTCTATGAAGTCCTATGCTATAGGTACTCCTTGTTATCTTATATAAGGAGCTAAAATGAAGAGTCGTACAAAGGTATTAGCTAGTGCATTTTTTATTATTTTTACAGCGCAAACTACTGTAGCGAAAGTCTATAGAAATATTGTAGTTGGAAAATATGAAAAATCATATCACTTAGATGATTATAAGAATCAGACATTTTTAAATTTTGTACGATCAGAAATCTTTCCGGCTTTAAATCAGCAAGCCGGCAAGCAAAAAGCTTATGATCACATTACTGGGGTAACAAGAGGTGAAGGCGTAGAGGTTCGACTTACGGATGACGTCAGCACCTATCATGTTAAGTACAAAGCTTATGGACAAGATAAGGCTGAGCGATCAGGCCGAAGCTTTTCTGGTGTGGGTTTAGGTCCAAAAGTGGCCTACGTTGCGGACGCATCATATAAACATTATTTAACAACATTAGATAAGTACGTGAAAGGCCCTGAGCCCGAAGTTCGAAATTTTTATAAAGCAGTGCTGGAAATTATTGTTAAATCAGATGCTAGCACAGTTAAGTTACTTAGCCGTGAAGGTAAAGAAGTGCTGGCGGACTTTGTTGCAGTTTATATAGCGGAACAATATCGTCATATGATGAGCGGTAATGGCCAAGGTAGTTTAGGTCAGAATCATAATTGGGATGATGCTCATTTGCAGGTGACTTTGTTAGCGGTATTTCATGGAGGCCAAGGCTATTCTCAACGGGGCATGTTTTACGAAGGACAGTTCACGACTTCAGTTTATAATCAGTTAAACAAGGTAAATACAGCAAATCTATGCGTATACAAGGGATATGATATCTCTGAACGTCAACAACTTAAAAAGCGTCCTTTTAATTTAACAGACTACTGGCAATTTAATCGCGCTTGTGAACGCAGTGGGGTTAACTTAACTCGTCGAGATTTTATCGCCATGGGAACAAATATAACATCACGTATGAATACGATGTATCCGCAGGTTACTAAAAATTTATCGAATGCATTGAATTTAAAATATATGAGAAATGCTTTTGACAGCATTGCCGATTTTTTTATTAGCAACATGGCTCCAGCGAGCTATGGTCAAGATGCAGACATAATCACAGAGGCGATCCTTGAGTTCCTTATTCACACGAAATACGGAGCTCAACAAATCACCACTGAGATTATTGATAGCCAGAAAAAATAGACTATCTGTAGCGATACTCAAAATCACGTAATACGTAGTCATTATCCAGTTGGTCTTTACCCAGGATTCGACTGGCCTTCGATACGGCATCAAAATAGTTCGACAACTTTTTGTCTTCTGCTTTTTTAATTTGTCTTTTTAAAATTTGAATTTGGTTACTGCTGTGATCTGTTGAGGTTAGATCTTTCATTAATAAAGCTTTTAGTCTTAAAGATTCTCTATTAAGTTGTTCATTTTTAATCCGTGTTACTTCACGTAGGTTAACCAGATCAGTTTTCTGTTTTTCAGTTAGCCCTTGCGCAGATTCAATCAATTGATCTGTCTTCTCGGTTAAATCTTGTCGGGTATTGATGCTAGTTTCCTGCGCGACTTTGCGATCAATCTCTTTTTGAGTTTTCGAGCTTACGCATCCTGCAGACAATATCAGACTATAGACGACTCCGGCGAATATAATTTTCCCTTTTTCCATAACACATCCTTGTTTGTTCTAAAGTTTGAACTTACAAAAACTATGCCTTGGCGTAGAGCGATATAACGAGAGTTGCAAAAATAAACGAGGAAAAAATACCGACCAGGTCTCAAAATTCCTATGAAGCTGCTGGTTTGACTATGGTTGACTGTAAAGCGTCTTCGTCTTCTTTGCGTTGTAATTGAAGTTTATGCATTTCAGCTAATACAACATCGGAGTCTTCGAAAACACGATTAATGTCTGCTAGTGCAGAGAATTCTAATGGCGTGATCGAAGGTATTGGTGGTCGACTTTTATACCCCTTATAAGTTTCATTATATTCATTTATTTTTTGACTTAATTTATTTCGAGTATCTGTGATTTCTTTGATTATACGAATAATCGATATTTCGTTTTTATAGTCTGGCCCCATAAATTCTTCCAGCAGTTTTACTGTTGGAGTTGTTACAGGTACAGCTTGAAGTTGAGTAACTACAGCGACATCAAGTTTTGTGCGGAGTCGTCGATGGGTGTTGATAAGGGTATTAATTTTTCGAGATAAATCAAAGTGCTTTTGAAAATCACTTGAGCCATCATACTGAATTTTAGCCAATTCGGTAATACATTCATCTATTTCTTTCTGCTGCTCAATGACCTTAGCAAATTCGGAGCGAAAAGAATTTATTTTTACTTTTATTTTTACTCTGAGTGCCATCTTTAGAGTAATAACTTTGGCCTCAAGATTTGCAATATTGCTTTTAGCTTTTTTATACTTAGAATAATCTAAATAGATTTTAAGCGCATACATCATTCCTCCAAGGATGAAGACATAAAATGAATATGCGATAAGCTGCACAATAATTTCCATAATCTATCTATCGGTTTAAGTGTGAAAAAGTTAATCGAAATACTTAAAAATTAATGTTTTATAACGATATTTTTACACGCCGTTTCTTTCCAGGCTTGGTGTGGCATTTCGCCTTCTTGACAGTGTCTCATTAAGACACAAGTTGTATTAAGATAGAAGGAGGTATTATATGTCTTCTGAGAACGTTATCATCCGGTATCAAGGCTTTTCGCCAAGCGAAATAACTAAAGACTATATAAGAAGTATTAGTCAGCATATTGCGGAAAACTCTTCACGCAATGCAAAAATAAAAGTTACTTTCTCTAAAAAGCGCGAATTATTTAAAGGAATGGTTCAATTAAATTCCGCTGAAGGGGTATTTTTTGCAACGGCCTCTGACAGTAATTTGAAAGCCATTGCAGAGAAAATGTTATTTCAAGTACGCCGCCAACACGACAAATGGAAAACAAAACATAGAGAGCACACAAGTTTAAAAGATATCCCATATGAAATTTCTGCTGCTATGTAATACTCATTAGCGTGTTATCGCCTGATTATACAAAGGCATAACTTTGGGAACTAACGCTTGAATTCCGTTAATTCGCGTTTGGTCGGAAGGATGCGTACTTAGAAACTGCGGAGGTTTAGCGCCTCCCGCGGTGGACATTTTCTGCCACAGCGACACGGCTTCTTGGGGATTATAGCCCGCGCGAGCCATAAGCTCTAAACCTATGTTATCAGCCTCAGTCTCTTGTCCACGGCTGTTTGGTAGGGTCAACATAAGTTGAGCACCCATACTTGTGTACATTGCAGTTTTTTCGGTAATGAGATCAGAAGCTACTGCTGCGTAGGTTAATCCTTGTTGGAGTAAGGCTTGTGACATACGTTCGCGGCTATGCTCTCTTAAGGCGTGAGCAATTTCATGACCCATGATCGCAGCGATTTCCCCGTCTGTAAGTTTAAGTTTGTCGATAATTCCTGAGTAAAAAACAATTTTTCCGCCTGGCATACAGTAGGCATTGATTTCATCGCTTTTAATCACCTGCACTTCCCACGGCCAGCCCGGACCATCTTTACGAAAAACCGCGGTGTGGGGAATAAGTTTGTTTGCAATGCTTTGCACGCGACGAACTTGTTCAGGGTTAGTATTTAAAGTTTTCTTGCTGGCTGCATCAGCTTTAACCTGAGCATAGGATTGTTCAGCCATTTGATTGATGTACGATGCTGGAAGTAAAACAAATTGTTTTCGATTGACGCCGATAGTGCCTTCGTCGCTAGTTGATGCGCAGGCGGATAAGATTAATGTTAGTAAAATGGACGCGATAAGATTTTGTCTTTTCATAGTCTTCCTTCCGGCGTTAAGTGCTGAGCTTTATGATGAAACTCTTGCCATTCTTTTTCTGCATCTGAGTCATAAACAATACCACAACCTGAAAAATAAGATAATTTTTTATTATCATAAAGAAAGGAACGTATGGCTAAATTTAAGGTAAAACTGTCATTTTTCCACCAACCAATACAGCCAGTGTAAAATCCTCGGGGCAAATTTTCCAATTCTTGAATTGCTTTGACACTCTCGGCTTTGGGACAACCTGAAATTGAACCAGCCGGTAACATATTTTTCAAAATCATAGGAAGACTTAAATTTGTAGCTCCAGAAACTTGAGAATAAGTGTGGGTAATATAATTTAAGGGCAATTCTTTTCGATGAACGTCGACAGAAACTTTTTCTGTACAGACAGATTGTAAATCATTACGAAGAAGATCTACTATCATCGAAAGTTCGGCGTTTTCTTTTTGATCTTTTAATAGTGAAGCATAGCCATCTGCATTTCGAGTAGTGCCTTTAATAGGACAAGTTCTTATTCTTTCATTTTTCTTTTCCAAAAAAAGCTCCGGAGAAAAGCATAAAATATCTCCATAAGGTAAAGGCAAATAAGCTGGATAGGCCGGTTTAAACTGATTTAAGTAATACTTGAATAAAGCATATGAGGATATTTCAGTTTCTTGAAGTGAGGAAAAACTTGAAGTGTAATTAACTTGGTAGTAGCGCCCACTTTTTATATCTTCCTTAATTGTGTTTACTTTTTTTATAAAGTGAGACTTCGAAATATTAGAAACAAAGGTTAGATTAGGCGCACTTAGTTCAGAAGTCAGTTGATCAATGCTTATAATTTCATATGTATTCAAAACAAATACGTGTGCTTTTTCCAGATTAAAATCGATTTGCAAAATTTTAACTGCCTCCGAGTACTCTTTTTTAATATCTTCTAGAATAGAAAAAACAGAAGAGGATTGATTTGAAAAAACACGGTAGTCGGTCGAGTAAAATAAAGATTTATCGTTATAAAAACAAACCAATGGCTTCATAATGACAACCAATTTAAAATATAAGACTTATATTTATCGGCATGTTCAGTTAAAAATGATTCAGGATGGAATTGAAAGCCTAAGTGTTTTTTCTTTTTATGTTCAGCCCACATGACTACATCATCATCTTGGCTACGCGCTAAAATTTTAAACTCATCAGAAGGTTCGCAATGAAGTGAATGATAACGAGCCACGCGCAGATTATTATAGTCGGGATATTCACAATGCAGCAAAGAGGTTTTGCCATGCAGCGGGGGGCAATAGGCTTTGACGTGACCTTGATGATTGAGTGTCATCATTTGAAAACCTAGACACACTCCTAATGCAGGGATTTTTAATTTATTAAGTAAGTCCAAGCTCCCCGGATAATTTTCTGGGGACTTTGGTCCAGGTGAGAAAATCACGAGCTCATATTCTGTATTTATTTGTTCCGAATCTTGAAGTTTTTTTAATTCACTGTGATTTAAAATAGTTATATTAAATTCTGGTTGTAACCAGAATTTAATATTCCAAATAAACGAGTCATCATGATCAATAATTAAAGCTTTTTTAGACATGCCTAGGGGCTACTCTAGCCTATTTGCCAGTTTTTAAAAAATCAAAAATATGAGGTTGTCTTTTGATTACTTACATATTATTTATATATGTAATTAATATGTAAATAAAACAAAGAGAGGGGAATCGAATGAGAAAAGGTTTAAGTCGTATTCATTGGAGCGCTGAATGGAGTGTCTATATTTGGTTGGTCCAGGTTCTTCTTAGTGTGGCGTTTACACTGAGTTAATGGGGGTTATATGTTTAGTACTATTAAGCTTCAGCATCCCAGTCCAAATAAGGTCTTTTTACTGCTAATGAGGCCGCAGCATCCTCCTTAGCCATTAGACCTTTTTTCTTCATTTTTTCGACCAGCGTGGTTCGATTTAATCTTAACAGAAGGGCAGCTTGGTTTTTATTCCAACCTGTTTTTTCTAGGGCTTTAAGAATTAACGCGTTCTCAAATTGATCGACGGTAGAGTTAAAGTCTAAGCCGCTATCAGGTAAATCAACAATGCCTGTTTCAGCAAAACAAGCTGCAGCTGATTTATACTTGGCCGGCAGATCAGTTAACTGAACCTCGCCAAAGCCTTTAAGAATACTTAGGCGCTCAATTAAGTTTTCTAGTTCGCGAATATTTCCTGGCCATGAATAATTATTTAAACAGTTTAAAGCCTCTTGTGAAAATCCACTAATAGTTTGAGTCTTGTTTTTATTAAAAATATTCAAAAAGTGATTAAGCAATAGTGGGATATCACTTTTTCTTTCCCTTAGCGCCGGAATATGTATGGGAATAACATTTAGGCGATAATAAAGATCTTCGCGAAAACGCCCATCGGCCACTGCTGCATCTAAGTCTACGTGAGTTGCAGCAATAACTCGTGCATTCATGGTAACGGTTTTAGTAGAGCCTACGGGTTCAAAAGTTTTCTCTTGTAAAGCTCGTAAAATTTTAACTTGCAAACTAGGATCTAGGTCACCAATTTCGTCTAAAAATATAGTACCGTCTTCAGCAGATTCAAATCGGCCAACACGATTGGCGATGGCTCCAGTAAAAGCTCCCTTAACATGGCCGAAAAGTTCACTTTCAAGCAGTTCTGAAGGAATGGCTCCACAGTTGATGGCTATAAACGGCCCATTGTTACGATTGGAATTGTAATGAATAGCTTTAGCGATAAGTTCTTTGCCGGTTCCAGATTCTCCAGTGATAAGGACAGTCGATTCGGCCTTAGCTACTCGCTCAACTAGCGAAAGACAGTTCTTAATACTATCGCTTTCTCCGATGATTTGATTAAAGCGATATTTAGTAGAAAGTTCACTTCTTAGTTTTTGATTTTCAGATTGAAGCGTCTTGTGGTCCAAGGCTTTTTCGCAGACACTCATTAGCTCTTCTAGGCTAAAGGGTTTAGTTAGAAAATGAAAGGCTCCTCGTTGCGTGGCATTCACAGCTGATTCAATTGTTCCAAAGCCAGTTAAAATAATTATTTCGGTAGACGGATTGAGGCGTTTAAGAAACCCCATAAACTCTAAGCCATCACCATCGGGCAAATTAACATCAACAATAGCAAGATCAAAAGTTTTATCAGTCGTGCAGAAAGACTTGGCCTCATCAATTCGTTGGGCTGTTACTACAGTATATCCTTTGCGATCGAGTAGTCTGAAAAGTGCAGTTCTTAAAGTTGACTCATCATCTAAAATCAGTACTCGCGCTGTCTTCATGAACCGTCCTTCCATGGTGGGCTCTAATTGGTAACTGTATGACTAAATTAGGATAACTTAGATTTTGACGTGTGTGTCAAATAAACCGAGATAAAATTTAATTTCCGGACTTAGGAATTATGACCTTTAGGCTGATCCAATTCTCTTTCGGCGCTGCTATTTCCAAATGCATACTTTGATCAGTTAACGTCTTGGATAAAGCCAATAGGCTGATATCCTTTGATTTTTCTGTTTCATTCAGAAAGCCGCAGTTACCTTGGAACTCAACATAGTAGTTGGACACGACTGGACTGCTTGATTTAGTTTGAGTTTTAGTAGAGGAAATTTTTACCTCAATCAGTCCAGTTTTTTGTGAACTTGTCTTACGGAACAGGCGCATTTTTTCGATGTAAAAACTAAAAATAAAGTGAAGTGCATCTCGAAAAGCACTTTTGGAAAGTTGCAACTGTGGTGAAAGGTCTGGTTGGGTTTGCACTATCTTAATATTTTCATTTCTAAAGTGAATTTCATGGATTGATAAGCTTTCCGTTATTAAGCTATATAAATCATAAATCGCTACATCCTTGAAATTATTGCTTCGCGAAAAGACCAGTAAATCTTCAATAATTTTTTTCATACGCAAGGTTGTATCAATCATAAGTTGAATATCCCTTAAAAAAGGACTGTCCTTAGGCAAATCCATTTGAACCAATTGAAGATAAGAAAGTACTCCGCCAATTGGATTATTCAACTCGTGCGCAATAGAGCTTGAAATGATACCAAGCTCTTTCATTTTTACAGTTTGGTTTAAGTGTTGTTCGAAGTAATGCTCTTCGGTTTTATTTTTATAAAGATTGATCCAAAGTTTGGTGGGATTATTATCAATAGCAATTGGATTGGAGTAAACATCAAACACGAGATCATTCATTTGAGTTGTGTATTTAGTGCCCAGATGACAGTTTACACATGGGGTTTTAGAGTTAAACAAAACTTCATGGCAGAAGCCCTTTTCGGATTGGTTTTGATTAAAGGCTGAATTGGATTGCACAATCTCATAGTTGCTATTAATGACCGCCAAAGGATGATTGAATTCCTCAAAAGCTTTTCTTACAATATTTTCAGTGCGCTTTAAGGTGTTGTAGTTTAATTCGCGATTATAATTAATGGCAATAATGTCTGTGATCTTTGAAAACAAGTTGAGATCATCTTTTTTAAATGCTTTTTGATCACCTTTAATAAAAAAGATGAAATGCTGAGGAAAATCAAAAGACTTGAAAGTGGTATTAAGTTGTGATTTTAATTCTGTTTCTAAAGCGCTCTTTAAATCACTCGGAACGATTTTTACCCAGGTGGCTTTAGAGGAAGCGGGCACTAATTCATTTAAAATTGTTTCAATGCGGTGAAGATCGCTTTCCTGCGTAATAGAGTACAATATTCGCCGCATAGCCTCCATGCGCAAATTGGTGTCCAAGATTTTTTGACGGCTAGAGATAAGGTCATTTCTTGTTTCATCTAATTTATTTTCAAGCTCTTTTTTTATGTTTTCGTACTCTGCATTAAGTTCGCCGGCTAAATGCAAATAGGTCATATTTTGTTGAATTTCAGTTAAAATAGAGTCTTGCTCAAAAAAAACTTGGACTGTGTACTGTGGTTTAAAAATTATTTCATCTGGCGCACAGTCTTTCATAAGATAAGGAACTATAGCATCAGAAGGGTGATTAAAAATAAGAATAAGGCGTTGAAATTTATTTTTTAGGCTTAAGAATACATCATCAGTCAGCGCATGTATAAACTCATAATCAATAGCCAGTACACGAAAAAGCTGAGTTGTGTTTAGCTGTTTAATGGATTTCAGTATTTGTACGGTTTCAGCATCTGTCTTAGAGATCAAATGTGTATCGCTACTGAGCAGTCCAAACTTATATGTTGTAGTGAAAACGGAATTTATGTTTTGCATCAATCACAATTCGCACACGGCTATAAGTTCACTTAGGTTTTTAATGTGAAATTTAGGCTTTAAATGAGTTTCCGCAGGAATAGCCCCACGATTTTCTCCGAATTCGAAGTAACAAGAGATAGCCCCGAGCTCGTTAGCATCCTTAATTTCTGATGAGAGTGAATTGCCTATGCAAAGCAAGTCCTGAGGGGCGATGCGGTCCATTTCTAAAATTTTACGAAAGGCCGTAATTTTTCGTTCATTATTAAGGCTGTTAACAACAAAAATAGTTTTAAAATATTTTTCAATTTGTAGACTGTGAATTTTCTTCTTTTGACCCGATTCAAAACCCGCAGTAACGACGTAAAGGTTATATTTGTTATGAAGATAATCTAAAACTTGAACTGCTCCCGAAACGAGAGGTAAACCCATAGGAATATTGGGTTCATAAAAGGCCTGTACAGCTTCTGGAACGGCAGCCAGAGTTAGAGCGTTTCCAAATTTTTTGGCCAAATGCAAAAACAACTCTTGGTGTGAGATGGTTTTAATCATTTCTAAGCGGTAAGCTTCACATTCTGCAGGCGAAAGTTGCAATCCATTCGAGATAAGAATATCAAAGGCGATTTTGGAGGCTCTTGGAACCAGCAATCCAGAGGTATCCAATAGGGTGTCATCTAAGTCGAATGCTATGCTTTTTGTGGCCATGGCCTTAGTGTGCCGCTAAAGAAACACTTTGCCTAGTTCTAAAAAAAAAATAACTGACGAAGGGCATCGAAATAGATACTGTTAAGACATGACAAAAACCACAGCTATTATACTCGCAGCAGGTCAAGGGACACGAATGAAAAGTCCTTTGCCAAAAGTATTACATCCTATTGCAGGTCAGCCCATGATTTTGCGCATACTTTCACATTGTCTAGCAGCAGATTTTGATGAAGCCCGCGTTGTTTTAGGACATGGGCATCATCTGGTTCAATCTGTTTTAGAACCATTTGCCTCATTGGTGCAAAAGCAATTACACATCCAATTGCATCAGCAGGCTCAACAATTGGGAACCGCTAACGCTGTAGGAACTGCAGACATTGCGTCTTTGGATGGTGATGTTATTATTGTAAACGGCGATCATCCGCTAATTACTTCTGAAGATCTTAAAAACTTTGTAACGGACTTTCGTGAACGTAAACTGGACTTAGCAGTAATTTCAGTTAACCTAGAAAACCCTAAAGAGTTCGGTCGCATTATTCGACAGTCAGGACAGTTAAAAGCTATAGTCGAAACAAAAGATGCTTCGAGTGAAACTCTAAAAATTAAAGAAGTTAATACTGGAATATACGTAGCCAAAGCTGAAGTTCTTAAAAAGTATCTGCCGTTAATTAAAAATGAAAACTCTAAGAAAGAATTTTATTTAACAGATCTAATTTCATTAGCCATTGACGGTGGTAAAAACGTGGAGGCTATTCTTTGTAATAATACGAAAGTGGCACATGGGGTGAATACTCAAGAGGAATTAGCGGCAGCCACTGCGCAGGTTTTCAAAAGTAAGGTTAATCAACTTATGCATGCAGGTGTTATTTTTATCGATGCCAGCAATGCATACATCGAGGAATCTGTGACTATTGGAGCTGGCAGTGTTATTTATCCAGGCGTTTTCATGCGTGGTAAAACCGCTATCGGTCCGTTTTGTGTGATCGAACCTAATGCGTTTATTTCCGACTGTATTGTTGAGGACGGTGTACAGATCAAGGCAGGTAGCTATCTTGAACAGTCGCATATTAAATCCCAGGCTAAAGTAGGACCTTATGCGCGCATTCGCCCGGATACAGTGATCGGTAAAAGTGCTCAGATAGGAAACTTCGTAGAACTTAAAAAAGTAAACTTCGGAGATCATTCTAAGGCTGGACATCTAAGTTATTTGGGCGACGCAGATATCGGACAGAATGTAAACATTGGTTGTGGAACGATTACATGCAATTATGCCGCTGACCGAAAAAAGTATAAAACTAAAATTGGAGATCGCGTTTTTGTAGGAAGTGACAGTCAATTTGTGGCGCCAGTAGAGGTAGGTTCGGATTCGATTATTGCCTCAGGTTCCACTATAACTAAAAATGTTCCTGAGGGCGCACTAGCCATTGCCCGCGGACGACAAGAAAACAAAGAGGGCTTAGCTAAAAGATTTACTGCAGGTAAAAAGGAAGTTTAAGATGTGTGGAATTGTTGGCTACTTAGGCGAAAAAAATCCTAAAACAGTCATTATTGATGGTTTAAAAAAATTGGAATATCGCGGATATGATAGCGCAGGCGTAGCAATTATTCATAATGGTAAAACAAAACGTATTCGAGCACAGGGAAAATTAAAGGCCTTAGAGGAAAAAGTACTTAACGAAGACTTTAATGGTCATGTCGGCATAGGCCATACTCGTTGGGCAACTCATGGTGCGCCTAACGAAAGAAATGCGCATCCTCATCAGGTTGGAGAAGTAAGTTTAGTCCATAACGGAATAATCGAAAACTATTTAGAAATTAAAGCTGAACTAATTAAAGAGGGCGCTGTGATTAGCTCGGATACAGATTCAGAACTGGTCGCGCATTTAATTTGGAAAGAGCTTCAAAAAAATCAAAACCTATTATTGTCAGTTCAAATTGTGTTGAAAAAAATTATTGGAGCGTTTTCGATCGTTGCGCTTTGGGAAAAATCACCTAATGAATTGGTCGCATTCAAAGATGGACCACCACTTATAGTGGGGTTAAGTAAAGATACTGAAAAGTCAGAATTCTTTGTTGTCAGTGATGTACAGGCCGCTTTGGTCCATACCAATAGATTTGTTTATCTGAACGATCGCGAAGTGGTCCATATCAAAGACAAAGCCGTTAATTATTATAATGCTGATGGCGCCACCTTAAAAAAAGAGATAACTGTTTTAAACTGGACTGCGGATATGGTGGAAAAAATGGGTTATCGCCATTTTATGTTGAAAGAGTTATATGAGCAGCCGCGATCTGTAGCTGCGGCCATAGCTCCTTATATTGACACCGACACACATGCAGTTAAGTTTAACGACCAAGGTAAAAGTTTTAACAGCGAAACGATTTTTAAAAGTATTGAGCGGGTTATTTTCGTCGCTTGTGGAACTAGTTTTTATGCGTCGATGATCGGAAAATATTTGATAGAGCAAATATGCCGAGTACCGGTCGATACTGATATAGCTAGTGAATTTCG
Organism: Pseudobdellovibrionaceae bacterium; assembly: GCA_022843825.1. Classification (GTDB taxonomy): domain Bacteria; phylum Bdellovibrionota; class Bdellovibrionia; order Bdellovibrionales; family Bdellovibrionaceae; genus Pseudobdellovibrio. The sequence goes on along the minus strand of JALHMX010000011.1, from coordinate 61,547 downwards.
TTATCGACGTCCGGTAATACCAAAAAACAGTTTAGTGATTTCAGTTTCGCAAAGTGGAGAAACGGCAGACACGTTGGCCGCGGTGCGATTGGCCAAAGAGCAAGGCGCTCAAGTTCTATCCATTACTAATGTCGCGCAGTCCTCGATTGACCGTGAAGCTGATGCGCACATGTATATGAATTCTGGAGTGGAAATTGGAGTAGCTAGCACTAAAGCTTTCACCAGTACCTTGGCATTGTTAAATGTCCTCGCTTTGCAAATTTCCAAAGCTCGTGGATCGCTTTCTCCAGTTAGTGAGAAAGAATACGTGCAAAACTTATTAACTATTCCCAGTCAAATCGAAGTTGTTTTAGCTTATGATAAGTATTTTTCAGAAGCGGCAAAAGAGTTACAGAAATACAAAGGTTTCCTTTATCTTGGCCGAGGGGTAAATTATCCTATAGCTTTAGAAGGCGCATTAAAACTTAAAGAGTTAGCTTACATGCATGCCGAAGGCTATGCGGCTGGCGAAATGAAACATGGGCCGTTGGCTTTAATTGATGAATCCATGGCCATCGTGGTTGTCGCTCCTTCAGATGAGCTGCTAGATAAAACTGTAAGCAACCTGCAAGAAGCTAAAGCGCGCGGCGGAAAAATTATTTCAATCGGTACCGGTGAAAACAAAGCCTTAAAAGACATGAGTGAATACTACTTATCACTTCCTGGCTCTCTGTGGACGACTAATCCCATTATCGCTGTCGTGCCCCTTCAGTTGATGGCCTATCACTTAGCCGACAGCTTAGGTTACGACGTCGACCAACCCCGCAATCTCGCCAAATCTGTCACTGTCGAATAAAAAGGGGTCAGGCTACTTTCCTGTAAACAGCGCAGTAAAATTCAAAGAGTCCACTGAACTAAAGCATCTTGCGCTAATTTAATCTGAGCCGCTTTTTTGAGGGCTTTGTCTTTAGTTGGATTTTCTAATGGTGGAAACAACGCAAAATTAATATTCGTTGGTTGGAAGGTGTTAATTTTAAATTCGTCAGTAATTGCATTCAGCAATGATCCCATAGCAGACAGACGCGGAGGCGGAGAGAATGTTTTATCACTTAATTTCTGATGTATAAATTTGGCGACCAACAATCCTGTGCAGGTCGATTCAAAATAGCCTTCAACGCCGGTGATTTGTCCGGCGAAAAAAAGCCAAGGATCCTTTTTGCTGGATAAATCTTTATTCAGCATTTTGGGAGTATTTATATATAAATTACGGTGAATGCTTCCCAACTTTAAAAACTCTGCGTTTTCTAGTCCGGGAATCATTTTGAAAATACGAGTTTGTTCGCCATAGGCCATACGAGTTTGAAAACCCACAATGTTGTAGGCTGTGGCTTCGGCATTGTCTTGTCTGAGTTGAACCACGGCAAAAGGATAACGACCAGTACGAGGATCATCTAAGCCTACAGGTTTCATGGGGCCAAAGCGCAGCGTTTGAGGACCACGCTCCACCATGACTTCGATGGGCATACAGCCTTCAAAAAAATTTGTGGTTTCAAAATGTTTAGGTTCAATTTTTCGCGCAAGCTCAATTTCTTTAACGAAGTTAAAATATTGTTCTTTGTTAAGCGGACAGTTGTAATAATCTGCAGTGCCTTTGTTGTAACGATCGGCTTTCCACGCAACTTCAGTATTAATCGAATCGGCATCAATAATCGGGGCGATGGCATCAAAAAAATAAAGAAAATCATCGCCAAAATGATCTTTTAGGCTATTGGCTAAGGGTTCAAAAGTTAAAGGTCCTGTAGCAACGACTGTGGGTCGCGGCACTTCGTTTAGGCTGTTAACAACTTTGCGTTCAATTTTGATTTTCGGATGAGCTGCAACTAACTCGGTAATTTTTTTTGCAAACACTTCACGGTCTATTCCTAAAGCTTGTCCTGCAGGTACCGAAAATTCTTTGGCTGTCTTTAAAATATAACTATTTAAGTGTTGGGCTTCCCACTTGAGTTGTCCCGGTGCCGACACGCTGGATTGGCTCCCAAAAGAATTTGAACACACCAGTTCGGCAAAATCTGTGGTCTTGTGGGCTTCAGTTGATTGAACTCCGCGCATTTCGTATAATGTTACGGCATATCCTAAGTCGGCTAATTGTAGAGCACATTCGCTGCCAGCCAAACCCGCTCCTACAACGGAAATGCTTGATAATGACTTAGGTTGAGAAGTTTGTTCTGGCATGGGTCATCAATAGACTTAATCATGACAAAAAGCAAGTTTATGGGCTATTTTTAATAGCTCATGCGAGATAATGATATTAAATCTAAATTTAAAAGCTCGGCAGAAGTCTTAAAAAGCCTATTTGAAGAAAAAGCCGGAGGGCCGGTTTCTGAGCAATTTTTAAGATGGAAGTTGTGGCTGAGTTGGACAGATGTCGTCGGTCCGACCACTGCGGAGTACACTGAGCCCGTGGCTTATCGAAATGGCGTCCTATGGTTATGGGTAAAAAACTCGACGTGGATGCAACAAATGACTTTTATGTCCGAAACCATCAAAAATACTGTAAATCAAAAATTCAAAAAAAACTTCGTCACTGAAATTCGATACACTTTAGATCGAAAAAATATTCCTTACAAAAGCGATGAAGGCTTTAAAAAGGACGTGAAGAAATTTGTTAAGTAAAAAAAAAGGTCAGGCACCGTTCCTGTAAGCGGCGCGTCCGTAAACTCAACCTGGCACCCTTTTCTTATTCCACACTGGATTTGAGAATACTTTTCATTTGCTGCTGTTTTTCTCCAGCACCAAGAATGGTTTTTAGTCTATTGTGAACAGATCTGTCATTAATAAGAGCCCCTAGAGTGCCTTGACCATTGTCCACTTTCTCTAGGATAGAATCTAGGCGAGTCATTGATTTTTCAATACGATTATTGGCCGTAGCTTGTTTTAGTTGAGCAGTGGTGTCTTGTAAATTGTCAGCTGTCTTGTCTAGCTTTTGAATTAAATGAGGAATTTTATTATCTTTAACTATGCTTTTAAGCAGAATTTGCAAATCTGAAATGGCATCAAATATTTTTTCACTTTCAGATCCGCGCTTACTCAGAATGGAAAGAAAATCATTTCCGTATTCGCCTTTAATTTCAGAATTGTCAGAAATAGTCTCAGTCCCACGTCCTGGCGTTATGTATAGATATTTATCGCCAAGTGCGCCCTGAGTTCGTATATCTACAGTAGAATCAGTTTTTATTTTTTTCTGGTAAGTGGATTGAATAAAGTATTCGATTCGCACTAGATTTTTATTTTCATCAAATTCTATATTTTCAACATTGCCTACTCTTACTCCAGCCAACGAGACAACTGCTCCGTTACTTAAACCTTGAGCAGCGTCAAAGTAAGAGTGTATTCTTAGGGATGTGCTAAAAATAGATTTGTTAGATCCTAGCAAAAATATCGTCACCATTATAGTTAAAAGTCCTAATCCAAAAAATGCGCCGACTTTAATATGTTCGTTCATACGATTTGTCCTTTGATAAATTGATTAATAAGACTATCTGGTTTGTTTAATAGCTCTTCGGTTTGACCATCTTCGCTGATAACTTTGTTTTGTAAGAAGACAAAGCGATCGCAAACAGCAATACCTGTCGGCATATCATGGGTAACAAGTATTGATGTTACTCCTTTAGATTTCATTCTTAAAATAAGTTCTTGAATTTTTATTGTGTTATATGGATCAAGTCCTGCCGTAGGTTCATCGTATAATATAATATCCGGTCCCAGCATAATTGCGCGTGCAAGTCCAATTCGTTTTTGCATTCCGCCTGATAATTCAGAGGGGTATAATAGTTTTGCAGAGAGAAGTCCGAACTCATCCAATTGCACAGAAATTCTATCGTCAATCTGTGATTCATTCAGCTGCGTATGTGCACGTAAGGAATAAGCTAAATTATCAAAAACTGTCATTGAATCAAACAAGGCTCCATTTTGAAAAACATAGGCTATCTTTTTCCGAATCTCAACCAGCTCTTTTTCACTCATGTGAGTTATATCTACTGAATTAATCAGAATAGACCCGGAATCGGCCTGCTCTAATCCAATTAAACTACGCAGGATAACGGATTTTCCGGCGCCTGAACCCCCGACCAAACCTAAGCACTCTCCTTTTTTTACATCAAAAGTAACGCCGTCATGAACTAAATTAGTGCCAAAGGATTTTTTAAAGTTTTTGATTTGTATTACATCCATTTGTCGAAAATCCAAAATAGTTTAGAAAGGAAAAAGTCGCCAATCAAAATAAGCAATGATCCGGTAACAACAGCCTTAGTTGTTGCTAATCCGACTTCCTTTGTTCCGTTTTTGACATTTAAACCAAAATAGCAAGCTGGGACGACTATGAAGATGGCGAAGAAAACAGATTTTCCCAGTCCTACAGCATAATCTTGGATATTTGACGTATCTAGGACTCGGCGTAGATAAAACTGAGGATCTAATCCTAGTTCATAGTATCCAACAATTAATCCACCTAGGTTACCGACTACGTCACATATCGCAACTAATATAGGTAATGAAATCAAGCAAGCCAGCACTCGTGGTATGACAATTCTTTTAATCGGAGAGGTTCCCAACGCGCGAATCGCATCTATCTGTTGTGTGACCACCATAGATCCAATTTCACTAGCGATACCTGCTCCGACTCGAGCTGCTAACATAAGGCTAGTGAATACAGGTCCCATTTCGCGAAGTATAGTCGACGCCACCAGGCGGGGTACGTAGGGTTTTCCGCCAAATTTTTCAAGGCCAAATCCATATTGCAGAGCCATGACCATTCCAGTTGATAGGGCGGTAATTATAATTAAGGGTAAGGATTTAACCCCGATAAGATAAATTTGTTCAACGAGCAAAGAGAAATAGAATGGCTTAGTACGAATTTCTGAAAAAAATTTTTTGATCAACAAACCACAGCCACCGAGATGAATAAGAAAAGCTTCAAAGCTTTTTTTAAAATCATCTGGGATTGTGGTCGTCCAAGTTTTAGACTTCATTATTTTGTAAACTCGACAGAGTTAAGAAAAGAACTCCATAATTCTAAATCCTTACTCATTGTTTCAGGCTTTCCGGAGAGTGCAGACAAGTAAGTGCAATTCTTATTTTGAAAAGCCACAGTCCTTATGGCAACCGGAGCGTTGTCGATAGCCCCGCTTATCTGTTTTACAACGGGCCGATTGAATTTAAGAGCACTCATTTGTGCGGACTCAATTTTTACATTTTCAACGTTTTCAGCAATCGATTGATGGATACTATTAACAGTATATAAGGAGTCGCAGTTAGAGATAACAAGAATAACATTCTGTGTTTGTGAGCTTTTCCAAGATGGGTAAGTTGAAGACTGGATCTTTGTAAAAGGACGGGCCGGAGAAGATAAACGAATTTCTTTTGAAAAAGATGGAGCGGGTTCTTTAAGTATGGATGAAATACAACTTGATATAATAATAGATAAAGCAAGGGTCGAAATTATGAAAACACGGTGCTGAAGATAATTTATGAGGTTTTTCATCAGATCAAAGTATAGACAAGGCCGATGACCAGGTCAAAAAATTAATGTTCGCGTTTGGACTTTATACTGTCATGAATTTGTCACTCGTCGCCAAAAAGATAGGGATAAATTTCCTGGTCTCTAAAGTACGAGCTTTAAAATATAACAAGTCTAGGAAATTATCTGGCACTTGAAATGCTGTTAACTCATAGAAGCACTTTTGTAGGTGCTTTTTAATGCTCATATAAAAAGGATTTTTAATGAGACTTGTTTCAAGAAAACTGCTTTTATTTATATTAACTGGCGTAACTATCTGGACCTTCGGCGAAAAGGTAAAAGCGGCAGGATCAGTTTCGTTTAAGAATCAGGGCGATACTCTTAGTCTGGAGCTTACTGGGCAAACTGATTGGAGCTACGATCTAAAGCGCAAAATTGAGAAAAACCAGACTAAGGTTTTATTAGTAGTTAATGGGCTAGACGAGCAACTTTATGAAAGACTTAAAAACACCAAAAATTCATTAATAAAATCGATTCAGGTAAAAGCGGATGGACCAGACGGTAAAAAACAAATTGAATTTACTCTTAGCAGTAGCAAGGTGGAGACTTTTGATTATTTAACGGACCACCCCTCAAAACTAATCATAGATTTTTATTTCAATGAACCCGAAAAAACAACGCAAGCCGCTGCTGCTCCAGCGCCTCAGAAAGCAAAACCGCAAGTAGGGCGTGCTCCTGCGAATACTGATTTTTTTGAAGTGACTCCTATCGGGCTCAACACAAAACCAGTTAACTTAAAGGAAAGTCTATTTACCAACAATGAGGCGCGATTGGCTCGATTCAAATTCGATGCACATGAAGTAAAGCCGAAGCAAGATGCCTATGAGGTTTATGATTATTACTTCAGCTATCCCATTATGGATCGAACCTTTGTTTTTTGGAACCGAATGAAGGAAAATCAGCCAGCTTATGAGATATTGCCTGAAAAAAGTGAAGAGAATAAACACGTAAGACTTATAAAGAAATTATTTGATAAAAATAGGACGCACGTACTTCAGCAAACTACAGATTGGTTTTCCAGTAAATACCCAAAATCTAAATATCTAGAGCTAGCCTATGCAATGACAGCTGACAGCTTAATTGGCCTTTGGGAAAAAGAAAAAAAGAATGAATATTATGACTTGGCCCAACTGTATTATAATAAACTCACGGAATTTTATCCAGATTCACCCCTAGCAGAGCGAACCTCGTTAGCGGTGGGAATGTACGAGCTTGATAAAAAAAACTACTTAGCAGCCATGAGAAAGCTAAAGTATCATAGCGAAAATAAAAAATATGAAAACAAGAACTCTAACTACTACGCACAGCTAGGCTTGTCTTACGCCTTGGCCAAGTTGAATAAAATAGATGAAGCAATCCAAATCGTTGAAAGCGTTGAAAACTCAACAAAAGAAGCTTTTATTAAGGCAGAGGCGTCCTTTAGAAAAGGTGACTATTATGTCATGGCTGAAAAATATCAAAGCGCAAAAAATCAATATTTAAAAGCTGAGAAGGATTTTCCACAGTATACACATCTTTATCCCAGCGCACTGTTTAATAAAATGGAAGCTTACTTTCACTTAAAAATGAGTCATCAATCGCATGAAGCTGCGCTGGATTTCATTCAGCGATTTCCACAAGATGACTTTGCTCCTTACGCATTAACTCGTCTTGGGGAACTTATCGAATTAATAGGGGCTCCACAGGAAAAAGCAGTAGGTGCATATCTTGAGACACAGTTTCGGTATGGCGATAACCCTAAGACTGTTGTAGCTCGTTTGCATTTGATGAGTACGCGTATGAAAGGCATGAAAGACGTCGAGTTGAAGCAGACGATCGACAAAATGAATGAGTTGGCAGATAAAAGCGATTTGGATAATATTCAGCAATTTAAGACCGTTATGATCAGCGACGGCCTTTCTCGTCGCAAAGAATTTGATAAGGCCATACAAGTTTTAGTTAAGTATCACCAAGATTATCCAAACATGAAAAATCCAGACCGTATGGCAAATCGTGTGCGCAGCAATATCCACAGCTACATACGAGACCTATCCGAAATTGGAAAGAATAAAGAAGTATTAAAAGTATACCAACAATACGCTGACAACTGGCTACGAAAGCAAGAGGGATTTGATACTTACTATTATTTGGGTAAAGCATATCAGGCCGCCGGAGCCTATGATGAGGCGTTAAAAAAATATGATATATCTGAAAAAATGTTGGCTTCTCGCTCACCGGCCTCTGAGGAAAATAGTGGTTTGCCTCCAAAAGAAACCATTAGTTTAGGCAGAGCATTGTCATTGTTTGAAAAAAATCAATTGAAAGAAGCTGAATTAGCTTTGGATAAAATTAAAAATCCGGACGTCTTAAGTCCCGAGGAGCAGATTGCGCGGGTCAACTTAGCATCTCAGTTGCACGAAAAAAATGGTGAATATGAAACGGCAACTCGATATTTATCTGAGGTTGTAAGAGTATGGAAAGAAAAGCCAAATCTTGTCACTGACAGTGCAGTTCGCCTGGCAATGCTGCTGAATAAAGCAGGAAAAGCAGAACAAGGCATTCAAGTTTTGGATCAGTTTTTAAACGAGAAAATTACAGCGGCCAATACTAAGAAAATTTATAAAGCTAAGGGCGAAATAGCTATTAATGCGAAGCTTACTAAAGAAGCTATTGAGGCATTATCCTATATTATAGAAAAAGGATCTGGAGAGAATCTAGCTAAAGAGAAATATCAATTAGGAGATCTTTATTTTCAAAAAGGCGAACTAAAAAAAGCTGAAAATGTATGGTCAAGTTTTGCTGATAAGGATGACCAGTTTTGGTCAAAATTGGCTAATGAAAAAATGCAAAGTGCTAAATGGCAAGATGAGTATAAAAAGTATTTAAAGCGCATTCCGGCAACAGTAGGAGTAGAGTAATGCACGACACATCCGCAAAAATTAAAATTGTTCAGACAATCGAATTTAATCTTAATGTACTAAGATTAATGTTGGGAAACTCTAACATGAGCATTTCTGAAAAAGCGTCTGAGAAAATTATTCATCACTTTTTGACTTCTGCCGTAGTAGAGCCAGATGAGGAAATAGAATCCGCTTTGGAAAACGCCGCGCAAAATTGTAAAAATAATATAATTGAACCCGATGATATTATTTTTCGAACAGGTTTGAACGGAGAACTACCCGTGCCAATGGGACTTAAGCTTCAAGATTTAGAACGACAGTATATTTTGCAAACACTTTATTTTGCTGAGCAGAACAGAACACGAGCCGCCGAAATTTTGGGAATTTCTATTCGCACCTTGCGTAATAAAATTAATCAATATCGACTGGAGGGTTTTCTATGAGTGATTTTTTCGATAAAACTACAGATGCTTTGGCGGCCTCATTAAGAATGAGACAGATGCGTCACAGTGTGACATCATCAAATATCGCAAATGCTGAAACTCCAAATTATAAAGCTAAAAAACTGGATTTCGAAAATGCTTTGGCTTCAGCTTTTGACAGTAACGGAGCTGCAACAATGGATGCCACCCACGCGGAGCATTTCAAAGGCGCCGGCGGATTGGGAGATGTAAAATCGCTAGTGCCAGATGTATACGATAATCCGGATGCAGCTCTTAACAATGATGGAAATACAGTCGATTTAGAAAAAGAAATGGCCGCCCTATCAGAGAATTCAATATTATATAAGGCCGCTTTGCAGCTTATTAATAAGAAAATGGCTGCTGTTAAATACGCCATCGGAGAAAGGTAGTTAGTTTATGTCAGATTTTTTATCAGGCTTTCGTATTGCTGGAAGTGGTATGTCGGCGCAACGAGCCCGACTGAATACAATTTCAGAAAATATTGCAAACATAAATACAACTCAAACTCCTGAAGGTGGCCCCTACCGAAGAAAAGATGTGGTTTTTGAAACTGTGCCAGATACCAAAAGTTTTAGTGACCTTGTTTTAAATCAAGGAGGTCCGGGGGCAAGAGCGAATCAAGTCCAGGTCAGTGACGTCATTTATGATCGCAAAGCTCCATTGATGAAGTTTGAGCCGAGTCATCCAGATGCCAACCAAGATGGATACGTAGCTTATCCCAATGTAAATTTGATGGAAGAAATGACCAATATGATCCAGGCCACTCGCGCTTACGAGGCTAACGTACAGGCTGTGCAAGCAACTAAAGATATGGCTTTAAGTGCACTAGAAATTGGTAGATAATAAATATAACCAAGAGGAGTTTATACCATGGATGGTTTAAGAATCTCAAATGCAAATCGTTTTATTGAAAACGCTGGAAGTCTATCAAATTCTGACGCGCTACCGTCGGGTAATGGTGTCGGCGAGGGGCAGAAAACATTTGCAGATACACTCAAAGACACCATCTCTAAAGTGAATGAGTTACAATTAGACTCTGATCATAAAATTCAACAGCTGGCCACAGGAAAAACTGATGACGTAGCAGCAGTGATGATTTCAACAGAAAAAGCAGAAATAGCCTTGCGTACTATGGTGCAGGTAAGAAACAAGATAATCGACGCGTATCAAGAAATTATGAGAATGCAGGTGTAGCGTGGGGAATTTGTTTAGTAGTTTAATTTTACAATTCAAGGAATTTCATAAGTCGTTAGGACCCACTCGGCGAACGGCGTTGACTGTTTCTACTTTGGCGATTGTTGTAGCAATTGGGTTTGCAGTTTTTATGGCTTCCGGTAAAGACTATGCAGTTCTATTGACGAACGTTCCACCAGATCAAGTTCCAGTGATAATCAATAAACTTCAAACTAAAAACATTCCTTTCCAGCTTAAAGATGACTCAAAAACAATTCTAGTTCCGAATAACTTTTTACATTCGACACAAATGCAATTAATGGCTGAGCTGGGCTCATCAAATATGGGAAGTATTGGATTAGAGCTTTTTGACAAACAAGACTTCGGAATTAATTCGTATGCGCAAAAAGTAAATTATCAGCGTGCGCTTCAAGGTGAATTAATGAGAGCTATTAATACTTTGACAGCAGTTAAGCAATCAAAAGTCATTTTGGCACTTCCGCAAAAAAAGACAGTTATGGAGGAGTCTGCTCCTCCGACAGCTTCGGTTATTGTGGCCTTGCACTCAGGAAAAGAACTTACTGCTGATCAAGTTAAGGGAATTAAATTTTTAGTGGCGAACGCTGTTGAAAGCCTAGATCCTGAAAAAGTTACTGTATTGGATGAACGAGGAAAACTACTTTCTAAAAAATCTGATAGCGCTATTGGAGCGACAAGCGATATTTTAGAACTAAAAATGCAAATTGAAAAAGATTTAGAGCAACGCATAGATTCCATTTTATCAAAAGTTGTGGGTAGCGGACGTGTAGTCACTCGTGTTGATGCAACAGTTAATCACAAGACGACGACGGCGGTCGAAGAAATAATAGACCCAGATAAAACAGCTACTCGAAGCATTACAACTAATGAGCAATCGTCGAATGGCACTCGCAATAATCCTTCTGGAGTACCGGGGTCTCGGGCCAATTTGCCTGATGGAGACGGAGCAGCCATAGTTAATGGATTTACTCAAGGCAGCAATCAGGAAACAAAAACCATTAATTACGAAGTTCCTAAGACCGTGCGAAATGTGCGAGAGGCAGCTGGCGGCGTTGAAAAAATAAGTGTAGCTGTGCTAGTCGATGGTCTATCAACTACAGTCACCGGAGCAGATGGAAAAACTGAAAGTAAGTGGCAGCCACGCTCTTTGGAAGAAATTGCAAAATATGAATCATTAGTTAAAAATGCTATTGGTTTTGTGGGGACACGCGGAGACTCTGTAAAAATCGAGTCTATTCAGTTTCAAGCAGAAGATTTCGGCGAAAGCGAAAAGCTTCTGACTAATTTAGAAAAAAAACAACTTATTCAATCGTTATTTAAATGGGGACTGTTAGGATTTTCATTAATTTTATTGTTCTTCATGGTTGTTAGGCCCTTTATGCAATGGATTACTGATACAGTGTCAGACTCAGTGGAGGAAATGTTGCCTCGTACGATTGAAGAGCTGGAAGAGCTTCAGTCTGTTGATAATAGCTTACCAGGCTTAGGAAATATTTTGCCTATATTGCAAGAGTCAGTGGAGCCTGAAAAAGCTGAAAGTGAATTACTAAAAGAAAGAATTTTAGCTTTAATTTCTAAAGATGAAGAAAAAGCCTCAAGTGCTATTAATGCTTGGGTATCTAAAAAAGATAACATTGGCGCATAGGTGAAATGATATGAGAAATAATGGAAAATACGAAAACGTAGATTATGAATCCCTTAGAGGAATCGATAAAGCCGCGATTCTTGTGAACTTCTTAGGGCGAGACGCAGTTAAAGTATTACTAGGTAAAATGGATGATGGAGATATCCGAAAGCTTATACATTTGATGTCGAAGTTTAAAATCGTTCCTGTGCATGTCACTAAAAGAGTACTAGAAGAGTTTTATGAAAAAATTAATGAATCAGAGGATTTTATTTTTTCTGAAAAAACGTCAAGTAAAGAGTCCATAGTAGACGCTTTAGGAGAAGAGCGCGCGCGCGAAATTTTAGGTGGATTAAATATTAATTCAGTTTCAGGACGAACATTAGAATCTCTTGAAATGGTTGATGCAAAAGCACTATCAACATTTTTGATCCATGAGCACCCGCAGACAGTGGCTGTTATTTTAGCCCACTTAGATCCAGAAAAAAAAGGCGACGTACTACGAAAATTGCCTGAAAACTTACAGGCAGAAGTTGTTATGCGAATGGCGAACTTGGATAATGTTGACCCGGAATTGATTGCCGATATTGATAAAGTTTTAAAAGAACAGTTAGCCAATACACATGCAATTGAACACGCAGTTCTTGGTGGGGTTCAGCCCGTAGCGGAGATGTTGAATATTATGGATAAAAACACTGAACAGTCGATTATGTCTCGTTTGGAAGAAAAAGATCCATTATTGGCTGAAGAGATTAGAAAACTGATGTTTGTTTTCGAGGACATCGCAAAAATCGACGATCGAGGAATTCAAGTTTTACTTAAGGAAGTTCCTAATGACAGATTACTGTTGGCTTTAAAAACGGCCAGTGATGAAGTTAAAGCCAAAATCTTTAAAAACTTGTCGACACGTGCGGCTGATATGTTGAAAGAGGACTTATCAAATATGGGGCCAGCTCGGTTATCCGATGTTGAAGGAGCTCAGCAGGAAATCGTTAATGTCGCACGTCGCTTAGAGGCTGAAGGCAAAATTATGATTACAAGAGGCGGTTCAGAAGATGCCATGGTCTAGTATTTCCGATCACAACAAAAAAAGCGCTGATGAGCAGCAACCAGAAAAGGTTACTGAGTTTAAGCCACGTGCTTTTACGTTAAGTCAAAGTGAGTCTAACGCTTCATACATGGAAGGCAAGAAGCGAGGCTCTCATTTTGTAATGAATGACGTGGCAAAAAAAGTAACTGGCGTGGAAAGTATTGAGAAAAAAAATGAGCAGGATATTGTCGATCGAAAAGTAGCAGAGCAGCTTGAGGCTATAAAAGTTAAAGCTTATGACGAAGCCTATCAAGAGGGATTAAAAGATGGGTTTAAATCCGCCGCAGAGCAAAGACTTAAGGAAATTAATCAGGCTATAGATGACTTTCAAACATTAGTGAGCTCAATTCAAAATATCAAAGAAGATTTAGTTCATCAAAATGAGGCGCATATCGTTTCCTCAGTTTTTCATATTGCACGAAAAATTGCTTACTCTCACATCGAAGACAACCCTGACCTAGTTTTGCCTGTCATTAAGAAAACAGTGGAAATGGCTCAAACGGATGAAGAAATCACAGTCCTTGTTTCACAAGTGCAAGTCGATTTCATCGAAAACCTTAAAAATTTAGCTAATCGTGATTTTGATTTTCTTAAAAACGTAAAGCTTGAGCCCTCAGAAGTTGTAACTGCAGGTGGCTGTATCGTTGAAACTAATTATGGCGTAATTGATGCACAAATTGAAACTCGAATAGATAAGATTTGGACAGAGCTACAACAGTCGTTGCCTAAAATAAAAAAAATAGCAGGCTAGCATGAATTCAAACTATGCTTTGAATCTAGAAAAGTACCTCAACATAGTAGATCAAACGCATCTTACTCAGGATAGCGGCAAAGTGATTGAGGTCACGGGTCTACTCATTAAAGGCTATTTGCCTGGCGCCAGCGTAGGAAGTATTTGTTCGATTCAATCACCTATAACGTCTAAAGAACTATTAGCAGAAGTCGTAGGATTTAAAGATAAACTTGTCTTGATGATGGCCTTAAATGACATGCGTGGTGTGTCTTTAGGTTGTCGAATAACACTTCATAAATCAATAGCGACCGTAAAGGTAAGTGATGATTTACTCGGTCGATCAATTGATGGGTTGGGTTTGCCGATTGATAGCGGACCTGCACTAGAAGAGTACGATGAAATGCCTTTGTACGCTGAGGTGATAAATCCATTACACCGGGTACCAATTAGGAAATCTTTAGATGTTGGAGTCAGAGCTATCAACGCTACCGCTACAGCAGGGCGCGGGCAGAGGATTGCCATTATGGCTGGATCTGGAGTGGGTAAGTCAGTTCTGATGAGTATGATGGCCCGACAAACTGAGGCCGACGTCAATGTGATTGCGCTGATCGGTGAGCGCGGTCGTGAGGTTCGGGAATTTATTGAAAATGAATTGGGACCTGAGGGTATGAAGAAGACAGTTGTCGTTTGTGTAACAAGCGATCAAAGCCCTTTGCTACGTATGCGCGGCGCTTATGTTGCTACTGCAGTAGCTGAATATTTTTCTGGACAAGGCAAAAGTGTTTTACTGGTCATGGACTCTGTTACGCGTTTTGCGATGGCCTTGCGTGAGATCGGACTATCTATCGGAGAGCCCCCAACTTCAAGGGGTTATACTCCTAGCGTGTTTTCAACTTTGCCAAAACTTTTAGAGCGAGCAGGAAATTTTGAAAATGGTGGATCAATCACTGGCTTCTATACAACTTTGGTTGAAGGCGATGACATGAATGATCCAATAGGTGATACAGTGCGCTCTATTGTTGATGGTCATATTGTCTTGTCGCGGGAGTTAGCTCACAAGGGTCATTACCCGGCAATCGACGTGCTTCAGAGTACCAGTCGTGTCATGAGCTCTGTAACCAATGAAGATCATCGAAAACTAAATTTGAAACTAAGAGAAATTTTAGCAACATATAAGGATGCTGAAGATCTTATTAATATCGGTGCGTATAAAGCGGGTGCAAATCCAAAAATAGATCGATCTATTAAGTATATAGATGCTATCAATGAGTTTTTAAAGCAAAGCACAGAAGACCAATCAGATATGAACACGTGCATTAAACGACTCTCAACAATCTTGGGATAGTTTATGAAATTTAAGTTTCCACTAGAAAAACTGCTTACACAGCGTCACATCCAAGCCGATATAGAGCGGCGCCGATTTTTAGAAAAAAAGAATGAATATGACTTAGAAGCACAAAAACGTGATGAAATGATAGTGCTTAAAGAGCAAGTTAAGACAGATCTTCATAGCCAGGTGCAGTCTAGTTCAGATTGGCAAAATGATGTGAATATGAAGAATGCCTTTCTAACTGGACAAGACCTCCGCATAGAAAAGCAAAACAAACGTCTAAGCGAACTTGAAAAAGAAGTCGAGGTGCTTAGGCAAATTTTGCTGAAAGCCTTAACTGAGGCTAGAATGGTAGAGAAGCTTAAAGAAAAGCAAAAGGCAGCTTTTCTTAAAGAAGCTATGGATAGCGAACAAAAAGAACTTGATGAGATAGGTACTATTAAAGGTACTCGAGATCAAAACAGATAGGAATATTATTTAATGAAATCAGGCTACGATCAGTTTTTTGTTAAAGCTAAAAAAAATGCGAATAATGATTCGACTGAACCGATTTCATTAAAAATTCAACAGTCTCAATTTAAAAGGCGTGAAGAAAAAAAGAAAAATAAAAAATCTTTTCCCGTTCTTTCGATGGTTGTTTTTGGAATGTGTTTGGTGGCCGTGTTCGTCTTAATTGAAAAATTTGATAGCATTGAAAGTTACATGAGTAAAATCGAAATAGGCTTAGGCGCTGCAGAGGCACAAACTGTCACGACTGAAGTTAATAAACCAGCTGAGGAAAAAACTCCGGTCGTCGAAATAAAAACTGAAGACAACGCTGACTATTTATTCAAACTAGCAGAAAGAAAAAAAGAGCTTGATGCGCGCGAAGAAGAGTTAAATAAGCGATCAGCAGAAATCAGCAAGCAAAAATCCGAAGTTGAGGCCAAGCTAAAAGAGCTTGAAGAATCACGCGAAAAAATTTCGAGCATGTTAAAAGAGCGAATTTCTTCAGACGCTCAAAAAATTGATACACTTGTTCAGGTTTATTCTAACATGAAGCCAAATCAGGCGGCCAAGGTTTTTGAATCTATGGATGAAGACTTAGTCATAGAAATTTTAAGTAAAATGAAAAGAAAAAATGCTGCAGATATTCTTAATTTAATTAAAACAGATAAAGCACAAATTTTTAGTGAACGTTATGCTGGGTATAGAACGCCAGCTCAACAAACAACAACAAAGGAGGAAAGTGATTGATAAAACTATTGGTGTCATCCCCCCACGGAATGAACTAAGTAGTTTTTCTGAAAAAGTAACTGTAGATTTTAAAGACAAAAAGTCTGATTTTGAAAGTTACTTAGATCGGCTCAAGGACAGAGATGACCAAGCGCTTGGGGGAAGTAAAAAGAGAGCGCAGGATGAGCCCAGGTCGGAGACAGAAAAACCAAAAAAACGAGAAGAAGCTGAAGAATCGAAAGAAGGAGAAAAAAAGAAGGCTAGAAACAAGTTAGAAGATGAGATGGTTTTAATGAGCATGGCCTCAATCGAGAGTGTAATTAAAACCCCAGATGCTGAAGAAAATCTGGATGGTCTTGAAAAAACAAGTTTTGTACCGACTTTAACTGCTTCGACTATTGAACAGACAGTGGATTCCGAAATTTTAAGTCACAACTTAGAAACGGAACAACCTATTGTATTGGAGCCGGAACTTATTCAGGACATGCCTGAGGCAAGTGATATGCAAACTGTAAAGTTAGCAGTGGCTCCTCAGTCTTTTGAGTTAGAAACTGAAGCCGCGACGATACAAGCTATGCCTGAGGGTTTGCCAGCTGACAGTAATAAAGTGCTTGAGACTTTAAACCGCGAACAGTTGTTTCAGAAACTGGAAGCAATGGCTCAGCCAGAAGCTCCGGCGGCTGAAGAACTAGTTGTCGATGAAAACTTCATGGATAAAAGCATGCAAGTTAAGGCTGAGACAGCTGTCAGTGCTGAAATTTCTCAAAAATTGGCAACTGCAGTGGAAGCGGATAGCTCACAGTCTGAAAGCAGTTTAGATCAGGACGATCAGACTTCTTTTTCAGACAAGGAGAGCGCATCTACTGTGACTTCTAGTCAGCAGCCTCAACCAGGTTTGAAAGAGTTTTCTCTACGCCCTGCAGAGGCGGCAATAGCTCCTCAGAACTCAACACAAAATAGCGAGACTCAGGATACGAATGTAAACGAAATCCTGAAGCAAGCTCAATATTTAGTGAAGCAAGGCGGAGGGGAAGTTTCAGTAAGAATGTCTCCTGAAGGTATGGGTGAAGTCCATTTGAAGGTTATGCTTGATAATGGAAAAATGAATCTTGAATTGAATGCTCAAGACAAGAATATCCAAAAGCTAATTCAGGACAATCTTTCTGATCTTAAGTCGAGTCTGGCTGCGCATCAAATTAGTGTAGAACATGTTACACTAAATAGTAAGGTGGCAACTGTGGAATCTATGCATAAAGCTAACGATTCACAAAATTTTTCTGACTCTCGTCAGTTTGCTGATAGCGGTGCAAATAGTTTTGCAAACCAATCTCATCAAAACCGACAGCAGAACCAAGAAGCATCTCAGAGATTTAATCACGAGATGTCGCAAGCGGTTCCGATAGCTCAGTCAGAAATTAGAAAAGCAGTGGCTCATCGTGTATACCAAGCTAACAAGGCGCAAACATTAAATGCAGTGGCTTGAGTCGAAAGGATGTAATTATGTCGGTAATAAGTACTAATATAGGAACGAAAACATGGACAGATTCTGCAAATGCAGGATCTGATCTGAAGTTAGATCAGAATCAAGCCAAGTTAACTGACGAGCAGAAAAAAGCTTTAGGTGCAGAAAATTTAGGTGAGGTGCTGAATAAAGTCAGTGATCCGGGTTATGTTGATCCTTCAAAAAAAGTTCGCGGTACAGGTGACAAGGAGATGGATAAGGATGCCTTTTTTAAACTGATGTTGGCCCAACTAAAACATCAAGATCCAACCAATCCTTTGAAGAATCACGAAATGGCTGCACAGTTAGCGCAGTTTTCAACTTTAGAGCAGATGTCGAATGTTAATTCCACATTGACTGAAATGAAAAATGGCGGAAAACCTGTAGAGCAATTTCAAGCTTTAAACCTGATTGGCAAACAAGTCTCAGGCGATGCTGCTCGAGTGACTCGACAATCTACAGATAAAGAACATCAGTTTATGTTTAAACTTCCGCAAGATATAAAAACTGCCGAAGTCAAAGTGATGAATAATAAAGGTGATGTCGTTCGGGAATACAAATTCAACGAACTAAAAGCAGGTGATAATAAAGTGATGTGGAATGGTGAAATGCAAGATGGTCGTAAGGCTCCTGCTGGCGAATATTTTTTCCAAACGGAAGCACTAGATTCTCAAGGCAAGAAAGTTCAAGTGAAAACAGAATTTGATGGAATTATCACAGGCATGAGTTTTTCTAGCGAAGGCCCAGTACTGCAAGTTGGAAAACAGACCGTTCGTCTTAGGGACATACGTCAGTTTTCAGACCCAGGTCTTAAGAGTAACGACCAGAATGCAAAGGATGTTACTGAACTTGACTTGAAAAATGGGACCACTCCAAGAAAAAATGATATTAAGGAAGAAGCGAAGACTGCAGCGCAGAAAAAAGCGATAGCAGCGTCGACCGGTGATGTTTTAGCAGATGTAGGTATGTCTCAAGGTCTAATGGAAAAATTGACTCAGGAAGCGAGCAAATCCTTAGACAACAAAGGCACATCAGCTCAAGTCGCGGCGGCCGATGTTGATAACGATGCGGGTCGGGGAGCGTTCTGATGGATAAGTTAAAAAACAACCATTTGAGCAATCAACTGAGTCGAATCGAAAATCTGATTCCTAAGGCGCCTAAGGATATAGGGCCGGATAAGAGTCAGGACGGTGCAGAGTCGTTTAAGGAAGTTTTATCGTCTACACTAGAGACTTCAAGTCCTGCTCTCTCAAAGGGCCAGACAGAAGCTTTAAATGGTGGAGGACTAAAGTTTTCCAATCACGCCATCGAGCGTATGCAAACACGGGGCATAAGTTACAATCCCGAACGTTTACAGAAGCTAGATGAAGCCGTACAAAAAGCGGCGGCGAAAGGATCGAAGGATACATTAGTTTTAATGGATGATTCGGCTCTGATCGTCAGTGTGAAGAATAATACAGTGGTAACGGTGATGGATAAAAATAATCTTAAAGAGAATGTTTTTACCAATATCGATAGCACGGTGGTTTTGTAAGGGTATTAAAATAAATTTAGGGCTGGTCCTCAGATGTGACTCGTAGTCTACGAGAAGCAGAGGGGGCCCTTCAAAGGCAAAATCGTCCAATGTGGAAGAGCATAGGAAATGAGTTTGCCGATAACAGCGGATCAGAATGATCACGCTTAAAACATGGAGGTTCTCGTGGGAATTCTAACATCAATGTGGACAGGTGTATCTGGTATGACAGCTAACGGTGAAGCGTTAGGCGTTACTGCAGATAACATTGCCAACTCAAACACTGTGGGCTTTAAAGCATCACGTGCAGAATTTCAAGATATCATGTCTCGAAGTATCGGTGGTATCGACGGTGGTAATCAATTAGGCCGTGGAGCTCGTATCGGCGCAGTAAATCCTTTATTATCGCAAGGCAATATTGAAAACACTGAGCGCTCAACAGATATCGCTATCAATGGTAATGGGTTTTTTCAAGTAAAAGGAAGCGAAGGCGTAAGCTATACTCGTGATGGTTCTTTTCACTTCGATAAAGACGGAATCTTAGTTAACAACGCAAAACAACGCGTACAAGGTTATCAAGCTAATGCTAAGGGACAAATTGAAACTAAAATGGGAGATATTAAATTTCCTAAAGCCTTAGTTAATGCCTCAGCGACGGAGAATATCAAACTGGATTTAAATTTAGATTCTCGTCATGTAGATAACTCTAAGACTTTTAATCCAAAAGATCCGTATCAAACTTCTCATTATGCAACGGCCGTTGAAATCTATGATTCTCAAGGGAATAAGCATCTATTGAATTTATTTTTCAATAAAGGTGAGAATCGCGAGTGGACATACAAGGGTTTGATCGATGGTAAAGAAGTTGAAGGCGGAGCACCAGAAGGACAAGATCTAGCCCAGGTCTGTGAAGGAAAACTAACCTTTACGGAAGACGGTCTTTTAAAATCACAAGAGTTAACTAATGCAAACTTTACATTTACTGGTGGAGCTAAGCCAGATCAACAAGTTAAGTTTAACTTTGGCGATGATATAGATACTGGTGGTAAAGGAATGGAAGGCACGAAGCAGTTTGGTAAAGAGTCCGATATCATATCATGGAGCCAGGATGGTTTCTCTGCAGGTATGGTGACAAACTTATCATTTAATGATGAAGGTGTTTTAACTGCGGGTTATTCAAATGGACAAGTACTTGATTTGGGACAAATTGTTTTAGCTAACTTTGAGAACGCTGAAGCCTTAACTAAAATCGGTGGAAATCTATTTAAGCAATCCAGAGACTCAGGAGAGGCCTCAGTCGGTGCGCCTCAATTATCGGGTCGTGGTTCGGTGATCGCGAAATCCTTAGAAAGATCGAATGTCGATCTTGCCGGTGAATTCGTAACCATGATCACAAATCAAAGAGCGTTCCAAGCCAATTCAAAAACCATCACAACATCTGATGAGTTATTGAGTGAAGTGATTCAGTTAAAAAGATAATAGATAGTTATTAACTACTAATTAAAAGCCTATATGGAAACATATAGGCTTTTTTTCACTGGACGAACATCTAGAGCATGCCTTTTGGCTTGAAGACTTGCTTTGTCAAAAGGGATCATAAGTAGACCACACACAAAGGATGCTTATGAAACGTCGTGACTTTCTGAAGGCAGCGGGCGCACTAGCTGCAACTGAGATTTTACTTGCAACAATTCCTTACAATGCTTTCGCTAATAATTTGTTAAAGGTGCAAGCAAGTGGTCTTAATATTTTACAAGGACTTACGACAGAGACCACGACCCAGATTACTGTCGATCTGGCAAAACAACTAAAAGTGGAATACACGATAGTCGATCGTGACACAGGTCGGATTTTTCAGCCTCAATGGATTCGCAATAATATGAACGCTAAGTCCCCGTGGAGAGTTGATCGAATATTTTTTTCTCAGCTTGAATTGGGTCACAATTATCAATTGAATGTCAAAGACACGGCCTCGAACAAAAATCTAGATGAGCGCTTTTTAACTACTGTCGATCTAAATAAAGAAAACGCGAAGATTGCAGTTATGTCTTGTATGAAGGATTCCGCATCGGCCAGAGTAAAAATTTGGGCGTCGGCACTTGCGGCCAATGCGGATTACTATTTTTTCATAGGAGACACGGTTTACGGAGATACACTTTTTTCTCACGGGCCGGATAAACTCTGGTCGCGTTTTATCGAAACTCGGTCGAACATTTCTTTATATCAATGGAAAAATCTGAAGCCCGTTATAGCCACATGGGACGATCACGATTTTGGAAAAAACAACGAGGATGGAAATTACAAACACAAAGACAGCACTTTAAAAATCTTCAAAGCATTCTATGGTCAAGAGTCCCAAGGGTCGATCTTGTCAGAGGGCCCAGGTAACGCTACCTACTTCCGAGCGTTTAATCAGAATTTTTTCTTTCTTGATAGTCGGTATTTCAGAGGCCTTCCCCACCAAAATATCAGCGGATTTCTCGGGGCTCAACAAATGGCCTGGGCCTCTCAGATCATGAGCACAGCAAATGGTCCCACATGGATCATGGAAGGAAGCCCTTTCTTCGGACGTGTTAATAAAAGCAAAACCAGTTACCAAGCCGCTGCACCTCAAGAATTAGATTTATTTTTAAAAGAAGTTTCTAGATGGAATGCGCCTGCGGTATTTATGGGGGGTGATGTTCATTACAGTGAAGTATCCCGCTTAAATAAAAATATTCTGGGCTACGAAAGCTATGAATTCATTTCAAGCTGCATGCATTCTTCTACTAAGTCTGGCTATTATGATAATCCAAATCAACATATCCAAGGTTACTTAAAAGAAAATTTTCTGGTTTTTGAGAAAACAGGAAGGGTTTCAGATGCATCCTGGAAGGTCTCTTGTATTGGGACTGATTCAAAACTGCAGTTTAACGGACTTTATAATGTGGGTTAAGGATTCACAGTCGTAATATATTTGTATTCTGGGCCCACAGTTTTAACAACCACCGCACTTTTAACAGCATTGCGGTTCTCGTCCATAGACATTTTTCCTGTAACGCCCGCAAAGTCTTTAATTTTCGCTAACTCTTCACGAATGGTTTCGCGAGTGACGGTTTGAGTGTTTCTAATTGCCTCCGCCAAAAGATATACTGAATCATATCCAAGGGCTGCCATGACATCTGCATCCTGGTTGTATTTGGCCTTATAGTTTTTTACAAACTCGACCGTTTTTGGGTCAGTGGAATTAGTCGTGTAGTGATTTGAAAAATAGTGGCCGGTAATGGCCTCTTTAGCTATTTCATACAGCTTCGGTGAAGACCAGCCATCACCGCCTAAAAGAATTTGTTTCATATTAAGTTCTTTTAATTGTTTAGCTAATAAAGCGACTTCGTTGTAGTAGCCTGGGACAAAAATGACATCTGGGTTTTTAGACTTAATTGAATTGAGTTGCGATTTAAAATCAATATCACCTTCTTCGTAGGACGTATCTACAACAATTACACCGCCTAGTTTTTTGAATTCAGCAGCAAAAACATCGGACAAACCCATTGAATAATCGCTTTTGATATCGCGAAGGATTGCGGCTTTTTTAAATTTAAGATATTCAGTGGTGAACTTCGCCATGACCAATCCTTGGAAGGGATCAATAAAACAAGTCCGGAAAATATAATTTCCCACGTTCGTCACGTCAGGATTTGTAGCTGATGGACTTAACATAACAACTTTATTGGCCTGAGCGACCTGAGCCCCAATTTTGGATTTACCAGAGGTTGTTTCTCCGATGATAGCCAAGACATTATCTTGACTAATTAAACGATTGACCACAGTAAGGGTTTCCTCATTTTCAGATTTATTGTCATAATTAACCATGACAATTTTTTTACCATTGATGCCTCCGGCAGCATTGATTTCTTCAACGGCCATATCGATACCTTGATTTTGAAGTATTCCAAATGATCCAGTAGCGCCGGTGTTAGAGCTGTAAGATCCAATCAACAATTCATTTTCATTCGCTTTTTTAGTGCATGATGCAAATGTCAGGGCCAGAGTAACCAACGTAACTAAAGATAAAAATCTTTTCATTAAAACTCCTCGGGCTTAAACTGATAGCATTCTGGCTAAATTAATCAAGCTATTATCATGAGGTTTTAATTTTTTAGTGACGACATCAAGATCGACTTCAACGATTTTATCAGCGGCTATCCCAATCATTAAATTGGATTTTCCTTGAATCAGGGCTTGTACGGCGGCAGCACCTAACTGAGACGCTAAAATGCGATCATGGGCAGTGGGACTTCCTCCGCGTTGCTGGTGTCCTAATATGCAAACTTTAGCATCGAAATTTGATTTCGAGCGTATCGCATCGGCCAGGTCGTAAGCTCTGCCTGGTTTTTGGCCTTCAGCAGTAATTAGTATACTGCTTGTCTTTCCACGAGCGCGCGAGTCTTTCAACATTTCAACTATTTTACTTACAGTCACAACATTATCTGGCGTTAAGATTTCTTCTGCTCCACCGGCGACCCCGACATGTGACGCAATAAATCCCGAGTTACGTCCCATGACCTCTACGATAAAAATTCGATCATGGCTATCAGCAGTGTCACGAATTTTATCTATCGCATTTAAAGCAGTATTCACTGCAGTATCAAAACCTATGGTGTCGTCAGTACCATAAACATCATTATCAATTGTTCCTGGTATTCCAATGACGGGAATGCGGTGTTCAGCCCATAGGGCCTGAGCTCCTTTGAAAGAGCCATCTCCGCCTATACAAACTAATCCGTCAATTCCTGCACTTTTTAAATTTTTAGCTGCTGTCGTTCGAAACTCTGCTTTTAAAAACTCTGCCGAGCGACCGGTTTTTAGAATAGTTCCTCCGCGTTGAATGATATTTGCCATTTCTCGCATTTGCAAAGGAGCCATTTTATTTTCGATCATGCCGATATAGCCTTGGTAAATACCTACGACTTCAATTTGATGCGAGATCGCAGTACGCACCACGGCCCGAATAGCTGCATTCATGCCCGGGGCATCTCCGCCACTAGTAAATAAACCAATTTTTTTAATAGTATTCATAGGGTATGATTTAATAAAAAAGGCGTACTTTATCAAGCACGCCTTTTATTTTAACAAATAATTAAATTAATTATTTAACTAATGCTTTAAATTCAGCACCAGCACGGAATTTTGGAGCCCATGCAGCAGGAATTTTGATCGCTTTACCAGTTTGTGGATTGCGACCAACACGAGCTTTACGTTTAGCTTTAGTGAATGTACCAAAACCAACTAATTTAACATCATCACCTTTTTTAACTGTTTTTTTAACGTTAGTGATGAAGCAGTCAACGATGTGTTCACATTGTGCTTTAGAAAATTTAGTTTCTGTTGCAATCTTTTCGATTAATTGCGCTTTATTCATGATGTTTCTCCCTGTTAGTGTTGACGTCCTTGTTGTTGTTCATCTTCCGTGATTTGTTCATCAGAAATCAAAACAGTGCGAACGTCAAGGTGGACGTGACGCTCCGTAGTTCATTTTATGGAAAGGCAGGTCTACAGATGAAAGGAGCACCGTTAGTCTATGAAAGCTTTGAGGGGTCTGAAGCTCCGTGATCTTCACTCTCAGGATCCTCTTCTTCATCATGATCTTGATCATTACTAGTATGAGATATTTTATAGTTTTCTGAAGCCCAGTCGCCCAAGTCCAGCAAGCGACAGCGTTCGCTGCAGAAGGGGCGAAAGGCATTTTCTAAACTGTATAATGTTAAATGCCCGCACTGCGGGCATTTAATTTCTTTTGGTTTCATGTCTTGAATGTAAAATAATTTTTTATAATCCGCAATTCAAAGTATTACATCTTTGCATCGTCCCTTGAGCTGCATTTTGTCCGCCCACCATAAAATTAAAATTAAGGCGATGATCTTCTACCTTACCTTGTGGTACCTGGATCGCCAATAAAGTTGTATTGGCCCCTGTCCAATAATCTCCGTAGCCGCGTGCTTCAAAGCCAGTGGAGTTATTGATCGCTGAAACTGCCATCTCTAATTGTAATGGATTTTTGTAGGCCCCGTTATATGATTGTGGGTCGGGAAGGTATACACCTGTCATAGTACCTAGTGCGATTCCAAGCATTCCCCAGCCTGATGGGAATTGCGCAGAATAATAACTGTAGGGGTTATATCTTGGGCGAGCAATGAAAGTTGCTAATAAAGAGCTGTTCGCATTGTTCGGAAATTGAATGATAATATCCATAGATCCGCCAACATAAGTATCACATGAGGCTTGTCCGTAGTTGTAGGCAGCACGATCACATACGCCCATAGCCAATTTGAAAAACTGCTTCATGCGAGAGCCATCGACTACTCGTAGAACAGTAGTCCCTGAATGGTTATCGGCGTAGAATCCACTGCTGTAGTTAAAGTTAGGGTTAACGTAACCACCGCTATTATTTAAAGGATAACATTGGTTATTATAGTAATAGAATCCGGCCGGACATGCCGTATTAGCAACGCCGCCACTTTCATTTTTTCCACCGCAACCTGTAAGTATAGCTGCTGATAGACCTAATAATATAAGAGATATCATTGTTTTCATAAAATACTCCTCAAGTAAGAACAATATTCAATCTTAGGACCTAGCTGAGAAGGCGTATAATAGAGATAGAGTGTTAGATTCCTAACACCCTATACAAAATGAGACATAAATTGTCGATTAATTAAGGAAACTACTGAGATATTTCGCACACCATTTTAGTAGTACTTTCATAGAAATAATCACCATCAACTTCTGAGTAATACAATGAAGCTTTTACGTTTCTTTTATCTAAACCTTCGATTTTAAGGATAAGATCGCCCCATCCTTTATGTAGATTTTCAGTTTGTCCGTTGTTTAAATTAACAACTGATTTGCTGGCTAAGACTTCATTTTCAAAACCACTTTTAGTGTAACCGCTTTTTCTTACAGCGACTAAGCTAACATTAGATAATTCAGTTTCAGAGGTGATGTCTGCTTGTAGTGCTGCGGCTATGTATACAGAAAAAGGACCTTCAGTTTTACAAGACAATTGAGATTGTGCAAAAGCTTGAGTGCTTAATAAAGTTAATAAGGTAGCTACGATAATTGTTTTCATAAGTTCTCCATTCATTGTTAATAATTAAAAATTTAACTATTGATTAAATGGCACTGCATCATCGATATCAACGGTCATGCCGTCAGCCATAACGTTCATTGAAACTACTTTACATCCATGTTTTTTTACATCTATAGAACCATCAACTGAAGTTATAACTACGATATCACGCGGCTCAACTTCATCGCTAGTTTGTACTAAAACTACAGGGTTTATATGAAGACCGCCTTTGCTGCCTCCATATAAAAGCTTAGTAGCAAAAATACTAAACGTTTCATCGCCAGCACCATATTTTGCATTTACTGCTGCAGCAATTTTATCCAAACACTTTTTGTTTAAAGTTAGTTCTTTTTGATCAATTGCTAATGCCTGTGAGCTTGCAGCAATTACTAAAGTCATAATAATTTTTTTCATAAGTTCTCCATTCATTGTTAGAAAAGCTAAGATAATCGAGTTTAGACTTTTTTAAAACTGTCAGGATTCTGACATGTAAAAACTGCCAAAAGGTGCCAGGCAACGAAACTGTAAGCACCGCTTCCAGCTTTGTTGCCTGGCACCTTTTATTGAACTATCATGACTGCGGAGGTTTTTATGAGCGATCAGCATTGGAGTGATATTTCAAGAAGAATTGATTGGATATCACCGTGGACCGAATTGCAAAAGACATCCTTTGTATCACCGGTTGAGATCAAATGGTATCTCAATGGAAAATTGAATGTCTCTGTTAATTGTGTAGATCGTCATGCTCAAAAAACTCCCGATCGCGTGGCCCTTATTTTTGAGGCCGATGATCCTAAGACGCCATCTAAAAAAATTACCTATGCTGAACTGCTTTCGCATGTTTGTCGATTTGCCAATGTTCTTAAAAAACATGGAGTAAAAAAAGGTGATCGGGTAACGATTTATATGCCTATGGTTCCTGAAGCTACCTATGCGATGTTGGCTTGCGTGCGTCTGGGTGCAATTCATTCGGTGATATTTGGTGGTTTTTCTGCAGATTCTATCGCGGATCGCATTCGAGATTGTAAATCACACTTTGTAATTACTGCTAATGAAGGGCGACGAGCGGGAAAAATAATACCGTTAAAACAGAATGTGGACGAAGCGTTAAAAAAAGTGGATGGCGTTAAAAAGGTTTTAGTCATTAATCACACAGATGCAGCCTGGACTAAAAACTCTGTTGATTTAGTTTTTGCTGAAGAAGTCAAAGACGTTCCTGAGTTTTGTGAACCTGAGATCATGGACGCTGAAGATCCACTTTTTATTTTATACACTTCGGGCTCTACGGGAAAACCTAAAGGAGTTCTTCATACAACGGGTGGATATTTAGTTTACGCCAGCTACACCCATGAAAAAGTTTTTAATTACAAAGCTGGTGATATTTATTGGTGTACCGCCGATGTCGGCTGGGTCACTGGACATAGTTATATTGTGTACGGGCCACTGGCTAACGGGGCTACGACTTTGATTTTTGAAGGCGTTCCTAATTACCCAACACCCGCACGTTTTTGGCAAGTGGTCGATAAACACCAGGTTAATATTTTTTATACTGCGCCAACGGCAATTCGCGCCTTAATGAAAGAGGGCTTAGACTATTTAAATACCACTTCGCGAAAAAGTTTAAAAGTTTTAGGTAGCGTCGGTGAGCCCATCAATCCTGAAGCTTGGCAGTGGTACTTTGACAACGTAGGAAATGGAAAATGCCCAGTCGTGGATACGTGGTGGCAAACGGAGACTGGCGGAATAATGATTTCAGCAATACCTGGTGAGACGAAGTTAAAACCAGGCTCTGCGACTTTTCCATTACCCGGTATTGAATTAGAATTGCTGACACCAGAAGGCAAAGTTCTTGAGGGGGCTGCTGATGGATTACTGGCAATTAAAAAATCTTGGCCAGGACAAATGCGAACGGTGTACGGAGATCACAATCGCTTTGAGCAAACTTATTTCTCAACTTTTAAAGGATATTATTTCACCGGTGATGGTTGTCGTCGGGATAATGAGGGCTACTACTGGATTACCGGACGGGTGGACGACGTGATAAATGTTTCAGGCCATCGTTTGGGTACCGCGGAAATAGAGTCCGCTATTATAGAACATCACTCCGTCGCCGAATCCGCGGTGGTAGGATACCCTCATGATCTTAAAGGCCAAGGGGTATATGCATATATTATTTTAAAAAATGGCGAAGCACCCACTGAAGAATTAAAAAAAGAAATCAATGGAACGGTAAGAAAAGTGATTGGTCCTATCGCTTCGTTAGATAAAGTGCATTGGGTCCCGGGCTTACCAAAAACTCGCTCCGGCAAAATCATGCGCAGAATTCTACGAAAGATTGCCGAGAATGAAATAACTAACCTAGGGGATACTTCGACTTTGGCGGATCCAGGTGTAGTGCAAGAAATAATTAGAACGCGCGCTTAAGGGATTATAGGAACTCAAGCTCATCCCTGCATCCATGAACCTATTGGCGAGGATTTAAAGTCCCTTCTTCGGTCCTTATTTAAAAATCAGGTCAAAGAATACTCAAATTTGACTAAGGTCTAATTAAGTCGAGGTAGCTTTTAATCACTTTTAATAATAATAAAATTATTTTTAGGACTAAAGTTACCCACCAAATACGCCGATTCTTATTCTGTCCGTCAAGACAGCAGTTTAAATCCGCCATTCGGTCACCTCCTTAAAAAAGAGTCGCCGAAAGGCTCAAAAAGCAGGGATGAGTGAGTTCATCGCTGCTTTTTGCATTTTAATGGCCAAATTATTAGAACGCGTGTTTAACAGGTAAAACAGCTTTCAGTTGTCTTTTTGATTGAAATGTTCGATGAATGAGGCGTGAAAAAATGTTTTTACGCCTTTAGTTTTATGATCTACAGCTCGGCCTTCGCCGAGCTTACTATGGATGTTATCGATCAAAACTTTAGTTCGACGCAAAAAATTGTAATTGAACAAGATGAAATTCAAAAATCGCGGGTGACGGATGTTCCCGCGCTGTTATCTACGCAGGCGAATATTTCGGTCACTGCGACGGCGGCGCAACCCAGTTCAATTTTCGTTCGCGGTGGAGATTCCAGTCATGTTTTGATTTTAGTGGATGGGGTACCTATTTACGACGCTTCTACGCCGCAGAAAACTGCTAATCTGTTGAATTTGAATGTTTCAAAAATAAAGCGGGTGACGATTTTAAAGGGCAGCCAGTCAGTGATTTACGGCGGCCAAGCTTTGGCGGGCGTTATTAGTATAGAAACTTTTGCGGACGATAATAGGCCGCAGACATCAGTTTTAGTTGAAACGGCTTTTGCTCGGGATCAAGGTTCACAGCAAATAACATCAGTGGACGGATTGTATCCATTATCTGAATCGATTTCTTTAAGCATCGGTTTGCATGGCTTGAAGGCTCAAAACAATTCTCCGGGGCAGGATTCAGATCAGTTATACCCGCGCACATCGGGCGGGGCAGAGCTGGGCGTTAAAGTCGTCGGAGATTATGAAAATATTATTAAGCTGGGCTATTCAAAAGACAAAGGTGAAATCAATGACTCGGATTTTGCAACTTCAAAAGCGGTAGATATTGAAGACTATAATGTGGAAGTATCATCTTCGACAGTCATGTGGATTCTTAAAAAAGAGAATGTTTTCTCTTTAAGTTCTTCCTTGCAAAAGACTGATCGCTCTTTAAAGCAGCCATTGGTTGCGGATCTAAATTATACAGGAAACTTAGGTAACATAAGACTTGATGCGGATTTGTATAGGAATTCTTTGGTGAATCTAATCGGGGGAATGCAACTCAGCTCTGAGGAAATGGAGTTTAAAAATCAAGGTGTTGTGGGATTAGCGGCTTCGGATCAATATGAAGGCGTATTTTTGAAGTCTACTTTTCAACTTCCCATGTTCTGGCAATTTGAATACGGCCTTCGTCATGAAGCATCGAAATTAAAATCTTTGGCAACTTTGCATCATGTCGGTTTGAATTGGAATAAAGTTTTACTTTTTGAATACTCGACCGGTTTTAAAGCGCCATCCCTATTTCAAAAGTATGACGTGACTTTCGGTGATCCTGATTTAAAACCTGAAAAATCTCAAAGCTTCAGTGTTAGTGTGGATCATCAATTTGGTAATCAGGTTTCTACGTCGCTAACTTACTTTGACACTCAATTTGAAAATTTAATTGATTATTCATTTGCTGTTAGCAAATACCAAAATATATTTGCGACACGAACAGTAGGTGCAGAGTCTATAACTAAGTTTAGTTTTTTACAGAATGGACTTCGTCTTTCCTTAGGAATAGGTTATCAAGAGCCACGCGATGTAACTCAAGGCCACTGGTTAGCCCGTAGATCATTATACAGCGGCAGCTTTAAAATCGCAGGTGATCTTAATTCTTCATTTGATGCAGGATCGGAGCTTATATATATTGGTGAAAAATCCGATAAGTCCGGAACAACTATGGTGAAGGTGGATGACTACACTCTGTTGAATGTTTTTGGAAATTTAAAGTTTTCTGACCAGACTACGGCGTTTGTGCGCATTGAAAATCTTAGCGGCATCGAATATCAAACCACTTACGGCTATTACAATAAAGGCGCTACTTACAAACTCGGCGCCCAAATTCTCTTTTAGGTGCAGCGCTTACAGTTTGGTTGCCTGGCACCCTAAAAGTAACGAAGGAAAGCGTAGGCTCCAAGGGATAATGCTAGTGAAAATCCGATAAAGCTTAGTCCGGGGATTCCGAAGATTAAAAAACTGGTCGGGATAGAGTACAGCATTGTGCTGGAAATAATTAAGGCGGCGATGACAATACCGAAGAACAACAGAGTAAAGGATTTTAAGAAGATTTTCGAAAAATCTGCAAAGCCACTCAGTTCTACTCGGTTGGCGTAGCTTGGAGAATTAATCCGTCTCATCATTAGATTGAGCTGACGAGGAAGTGCTCCTAAGAAATTTCGCGATTCACGAAAAATAAGATTTAACTCATTGGCCGTTTTTACTGGCTGAAAAAAGTTTTCAGCGACTTGTCCCACTTGTGACAATACGAAACTGAGGAAATCAAAATCATCTGATATTTTTTGCCCTAAAGACTCTATAGAAATAATCGATTTAAAAAATAGCATTAATTCTGTAGGCACCACAAGACCATGACGAGCAGCTATGCTTGACGACGTTAATAAAATTTTACCTACGTTGACATTTTTTAAAGTTAATCCGAAGTAAGGCGCAATCAGCGCCTGTAAGTCTTTAGCAAAAAGATCCACGTCGACAATATCGCTGAACGGGGCAAGGTCCACATATTCATAGGCTAAGCGCAGATAATCTTCTTTAGATAAAGCCAGCAGCATATTAACAATCGCTGACTGAGTTTTCGAATTTATACGCCCCACTACACCGAAATCAATAAGTCCTATTTTATTATCCGGTAAAATGAAAAAGTTTCCAGGATGGAGATCGCCATGAAATAATCCGTCCACAAAAACCATCTGTAGATAACTTTTAAAACCCAGCTTCATAATTTTGTCTGGGTCTGCATTAAATTTTTGCTTTATTTCAGCAGGGTTATTTATTTGGCTGACAGGCACGCCTTGAATAGCGTCCATGGTCAGAACTTTTTCTGTGGAATAGTCGAAGTGCACCTCGGGAATAACGACGTCGGGGACAGATTTAAAGTTTATTTTGAAACGACGAATATTATTAGCTTCGACCAGAAAGTTAGTCTCAAGTTGAAGTGTCTTAAAATACTCATCAACCATGCCTACCGGATTGAAAGGACGGACTTCAGGAATGTATTGATCTAAAAGCTCGGCGATAAAATACAGTACATTTAAGTCATCGTTGATTTTCGTAACAATTCCTGGACGCTGAACTTTAAGGACCACTTTTTTACCATTGTGCAGCTCAGCCTCGTGAACCTGCGCTATACTGGCTGATCCTAGAGGCTCTTCATTTATAGTTTTAAAGTGTTTTTTCCAATCAGCTCCAAGCTCTTCGGAAATCACTTCAGCGATTGTTTTAAATGGTAAAGATTGAACATGATCGTGCAACATAGACATTTCATCAATAAAATCCTGTGGGACTAAGTCAGGACGGGTGGCCAGAAGCTGTCCAAACTTAATAAAAGTAGGACCTAGCTCTTCGAAGCTCATACGTAAACGAGTGGGAATTGATAAATGCTCTTTGTCTTCTGCGACTTTATGAGAACTAAGAAAACTACCGAGATTTATTCTTTCGACCAGGTTGCTTAAACCGTGCTTGGCCAGAACGGCCAGTATGATCCGAAGCCTTCCCGCGTTTTTCAGTGTTTTCCCGATTTTCAGTGGCGCCAGAAGCGCGCTTTTGGGTTGTTGGTTTTTTGTCATAAGATTTGTCCACTTTAGTATGTTGGTTTTTGTCTAAGTAATCAGACAGTGAAGAGTACTTGGGTTTTATTTCATAAAACTGTGGTTTTTCTTCAGGGGCTACGCCATCACGCTGTTGTATTTTTTCAATAGACTGCAGTCTTAAAGATTTTTTTTCGCCAGATTTTTTATTGTCAAAACGGCGCGCCACTTTAATTTGGGCTTTAGCCGGTTTTTTATGATCTGCATTGTGTGCGCGGGCGGCGGCGCCTTCAAGGACAAAGTTAATTTGTCCTTGCTCGACGTCCACTTGGCTGACCGTCACTTTAATAATGTCTCCGATATTATATGAAAACCCGGTTTTTTTAGACACTAAACGAATATTTTCTTCATCATAAACCCAGGAGTTTTGTGTACCTAAATCATCTATACGCACCAGACCGTCGACATTGTATTGCTTCAGCAAAACAAATAATCCGAACTTGGTGATCGAGCTAACCATACCATCAAAAGTTTCACCTTCCATTTTTTTCATGAAACGCGCTTTTTTTATAGCTTGAATTTGTCTTTCTGCTTTGGCCGAGCGTTGCTCACAGGCTGAAAGCCACGTGCCTGCGGTTTGCAAATCCTCTTCAGCAGTAAGTCGATATCCTGCCACACCAATTTGATTCTTAATTAATCGATGAACGATTAGATCAGGATAGCGACGGATCGGAGAAGTAAAATGTGTATAAAAATCAAAACCTAATCCAAAGTGTCCAATATTGTCGATCGTGTACTTGGCTTGGCTCATCGAGCGTAAAGTTAAAATATGAATAACACTGGCCTGAGGCTTATTGTTGAACTCTTGTAAAGCTTTGGTCAGTTGCTTTTGCAGCTTTTCACCAGAAAATTTAGCTTTCGATCCAAGTTGCCCAATGAACTTTTGTAAAAAGCTTATCTTCAAAGGATCTGGTGGCTCATGAATGCGATACATTGAAGGAATATCTTTTGATCCTAAGTATTTTGCGACGGCCACGTTGGCTGCCAACATTAATTCTTCAATCAAGCGATGGGCAAACAATCTTTCAGATTTGATCACATCAATGGGCTCACCGGTGCCATCAATCACTAACTCGGTTTCAGGAACTTCTAAATCCAAAGAGCCTTCTTTAAATCGTTTGGCCATTAAAACTTTAGCTAAGTCAGCGCAGCGAAGAATGTTTTCTTTTACATGCGAAAACTTAGGATTCTCTTGTCCATCAACGATTTCTTGAGCCTCACCATAAGTAACGCGCGCTTTACTTTCGATCACGGCTTCAAAAAAGTTAGAATTTAACATCTGCCCTTGAAAATCAAAATTCATTTCTGCGACTAAAGCTAAGCGCGGCACATGGGGATTTAGCGAACACAGCCCATTAGATAATGCTTCCGGCAGCATCGGCACCACAAAATTGGGAAAATAAACAGAAGTTCCGCGCTCATAGGCGTCTTTATCCATACTGGTTCCCGATTTTACATAGTGACTGACATCTGCGATCGCTACATAAAGGTGGAAACCATTGGCTTTAATCTCTGTATAAACGGCGTCATCAAAATCTTTAGCCGTAGCACCATCTATTGTAATGATGGGGATATTCCGTAAATCTTTTCGGTTTTTAAAATCACTCTCATCCGGATTTTTTGAAAACTGCTGGGCTTCTTGTAATGTCCCTGGAGCAAATTGATCGGGAATGTTTTGGTTGATGATAACTCGGCGAACATCATTTAATGCGCTATCGGCATCACCAATAATTTCTACAATTTTGCCGGTGAACAAAGCTTTATCGGAAGTAGAGGACATACTAGGATAAGTTAAGATCTCTGCGGAAACTAATTCGCCATTTTTTGCACTCATGGAATCTTCTGCACTTATGCGAAGATCAGCGCCCCAGCCCTTGCCCTCATCTTTAATAAGACCGTAAGACTCATTAACAACAAGATATCGTCCTGCAATTTTTTTTTGTGAGCGCTCGTTAATTCGTAGTATATCGCCTTTGAAGCGGCCATCACGTTCTTGTTCAGCCATGACAGTAACTTTATCGTTGGTCATTGCTCCTTGCATGGAGCTTGCGGGAATAAATACGTCAGCGTGTTCAGGGTTGTCGGGAATAAAAAAACCAAATCCATCAGGGTGTCGTTTAATAAGTCCGTTCAATGATCTGTTCATCGATTTGCTTTTTGGATTCTTGCTCAGGTTTTAATCCTTTGTTGAAATTTGATTTCCACTAAAGTCTAAGTATGTCACATATAGGATCGATTTAAACGACAAATCAATGACTAATCAGGACAAAGGTCCAGATTTAACATGGTGCGAATTAACCGAATTTAGCGTGCGCGTCAAAATGCTCTAGACCTTAGTTTAAGCTTATTAAAAATCAAAAAAATTAAAAAAAAAGAACATAGTTTTTAAAAAATAAAATTTATTTATATCATTCGGAAATTCGCGCCAGCAGCGGAAAGCAAAGATTTTTAAAATTCAAAAAACTTTTTTAGAATGGCTTTTCAAAACCGAATAAAAAAAGTTGCAGGAAAAACACACTATCCTAAAAATTAGTCATCAAATGCAACTCCTTGAAACCCTGTCGTTTCTTTTGAAGTTGCGCAAGCACCAGGACGTCATTACGATTAAAACATATAAATAGTTCTATAAATAAAAAGTTTAAAGTTTATAACTTTAACGATTAACGAAAGGAATACCCATGAAAAAGATCTTGATAGTCGCTGTTGCCTTCGCATCAGTAAACGCATTTGCATCACGAGCACGAGTAACTGCTCTAGGAAATTCACCGCACTTAGTAGATACACAAACGGTGTACTCAAACCCAGCTGACATGATGGTTCTTGCTGACTACGTCAACTTCGAATCAGGTACAACAGCAGGTGGTACAGGAACTAACTACGCAGAAGGTATGATTACTCGTTCAATGGGTGAATCTAAATTCGGTCTTGGTGTCGGTCACCAAAATCAAAATGCTTCAACATGGGGTTTACGT
The DNA here is from genome assembly GCA_022843825.1 of Pseudobdellovibrionaceae bacterium. Taxonomy (GTDB): domain Bacteria; phylum Bdellovibrionota; class Bdellovibrionia; order Bdellovibrionales; family Bdellovibrionaceae; genus Pseudobdellovibrio. The sequence continues at coordinate 25,984 of JALHMX010000011.1, read as the reverse complement.
AATGCAGGTTTAACTGGTATTGCCAGAATTAAAGGTCAACAAAATCCAATTTACTTAGCTTATGGCTGGAAAATGGATGATATGTTACTTGGAGCTTCATTAGTTTACTCAAATTACGCAGACAAAGTGACTGCTACTGAAGAAAAAGAATCTTCTGCTGGGTTACGTTTAGGTCTACGTACTGGCGCATGGGATGCTAAGGTTGCAATTGGTTTAATGAACTCTTATGAAGATGTTAATGCAGACGAAAAATTTACTGGAACTGGCGGAATTTCGGCAGCGGTTGGATACGCAATGGATGACATGTACTATAGCTTAGCTGTTGATCAAGCTGGTTTCAAAACTGAAGCTGCTGGAGTTGATGGAACTAGTGAAGACAGAATGAACCTTTCTTTGGGTGCATTACAAAGCCTAAAACAAGATGGTAGCGAATTATTTTGGGGTGCGGCTTTAGCTTATGGAACAATTAAAAGAGAAGTTCCACCAGCTGATGCGGTAACTACAACGACAATGTCTTTACCTATCACTGTCGGTATGGAAGTTGATGCTGCTTCATGGATGACTTTCCGTGGATCAATTACACAACCTGTAATTATACACAGTACAAAAAACGATGCTGACCCTGTAACAGTTGATCTTAATCCAGGTCTTAATGCGACTTCTGTAGCAGCTGGCGTAGGTATCAAGCATGACAAATTAACTATCGATGCAACTTTGACTGGTTTTAACCAAGCTACTCAAGACATCAACGGTAACAACTTATTAGGTATGGTAGGCGTTACATACTTGTACTAATTAGTACAAGTATGTTGACCTTCGAATCTTTAAGATTAACTTAAATAAAGGATATAAAACATGAAACATATAATTACATTAGCCATCGTACTTTCGACAGCGACAGCTTTTGCAACACGTTCACGTGTAACAGCACTAGGGAATGCTCCACACCTAATTGATGTGTCACAATCTTCTCCAGACCAATTATTACCACTTGGCGATTCATTAACAATTGAATCAGGAGTTACAGCTCCTGCAGGTGGAGCAGACGACTTTACTCTTGGAGCAACTCAGCGAGCTGAGGGCTGGTTGTACAGAACTGTTGGCGAAGGCAAATTAGGTTTAGGCCTTGGCCACCAAGACTCTATTGTGTATGCAGGTCGAAGTCAGGTCTATGATATAGCAATAGCCAATGCAGTTGCAGGTTTGGAAGAAATCCGCGCTCAGCAAAACCCGTTAAACGTAAGCTATTCTTTACGTATGGCTGATTTGAATGCAGGCTTTGGACTTATATACTCTAACTTCAACGATAAGGCTAATGAAGTAAAAGAATCTTCTATGGGTGTTCAAGCCGGTGTAAGTTCTTCTTTATTTTATGCTAATGCTAAAATCATCGTGGGTGACACTTGGGAAAGTGCTGCGTTTACTTACAAAGGTAAAGCAAGCTTTGATATTAAGGGTGGATACTACTTTGGTGACTTATCAGTACATGGTAACATCGTTTCTCGCGGTGCGACTGTTAGCGATCCAACCACTGATTTGGGTAACTTAGCTGTTACAACAATAGGTATTAACGTTATTGACACAATCAAAAGCGATTCTAACTTTTTCTATGGTGTTGGTTTAAATACGACAACTTCAGAAGAAAAAGAGAATGAAGTTAAAACTACTACTATGAATTTACCAATTATCATAGGTTTAGAGACAGCAGCAGCTTCTTGGTTAACTTTCCGCGGATCTGTTACGCAAAACGTAATGTTATCTAACGAGAAAACTGAAACAGCAGGAACTACAACTTCAGAAACTAACCCAGGTCTTAATACAACTACATTCGCAGCTGGTGTTGGAGTTAACTTCAACAAAATCACTGTTGATGGAACTATCATGACTGGTGGAACTCAGACAATTAATGCTAATAACTTGTTAACAACTGTTGGTGTTGCTTATAACTTCTAATTTTATAGAAATATAAGTTGATTTTCAAAATCGCAAAAAGGCTTATGGAAACATAAGCCTTTTTTATTTTATCTTTCTGGTTTTTGATATACAGTCCAAGACTATGAGTTGTTCAAGACATTCTTGCTTAAAAATGGCCGTTATTGGCGTCCTGGTTAGTGCGGGCTGTCTGCTTTTTTCTGTAAAGGGTCATGCATCGCGTGCCCGTGTTCAGGCGCTACAATCCAACCATCTTAAAGATACTGAGCTGTCTTTTTTGTTTCCTACGAAGTTGTTAGAGATACCTAATTATATTCTTATTCAGTCTGGCAGTACCTTAGGTGCTACTGTCGAGTCGCGCCCTTATTTGTTGGCAAAGAAGACGATGAATGAACAGGCCTCTGACCGCTACGCAGTGGGCGTGGCTTTAGGGCGTCCAAGTGATTTGATTGATCGGTCTCGTGAATACATGAACATAGCAACAACCTCGGCATTTAAGCTGAGTTCTAACTCGTTGAACATTAATTATGCGGCCCGCTCGCTGGGTTACTCTTATGCTATTGATTTATTTTATGCAGCTGAGAATGATAAAGTGAATAAGGTCAGTAATCATGGAAACCACCTTAACTTAGGTTTTCGTTTTAATGATTTGAGTTTTTTTGCTGGTTCGGGATTTTTAAACGAAGTGGACGATTTTGTAACTTCATCGCGACTTTCAGTTAGCCAGGCCTTTGTAGCTGGAGTGCTTTTTGAGTTTGATGATATTTATTTGATGTTTGATTTGAACAGCAGCCGCGCGAAGAAAAAAGTTTTGGGCACTGAGGTTAACGACTTGGAAATACTCGATTATAAAATGAGTTTTGTAAAAAACTTTTTTGCTGGAGTGGATACTATTTTTTATCGCGTCAACTTTGAGACGTCACAAAACAAGAACCGGTTAACAGGTGGGTCGACTGTATTAGTTCAGTTGCCGATGGTTATCGGCTTTGAGTCTCCTATGACCGACGCTATGATTTTACGTTCTTCAATTAAACAAATCGTGGGAATGTTTCACCAAAATGATCAGGGTCCAGGCTTAAACACTACTACAGCCGCAGTGGGATTGGGTTTGAAGTATAATAGCTTAAGCGTTGATGGCGTTTTTGAGGGGCTTATTGGATCCAATGCAAATCAAAATCTGGATGGAAATAGTTTTCTTGCAGGGACCAGTTTGACGTACTGGTTTTAATTATTTAAATTTTTTAATAAAGATGACGGTTGCTAAGAGCAGCAATAGGAAACTAAGTCCTATTGCTAGTATGAAAGTGTAATCTGACATTCACTGCGCTACTGTTGCGGGTAGATCGATCGGCGTTGGAACTGCAGCAATCGTATAGTAGTCAGGCATAATAAAATCTGGAGTTAATGGATACCGATAGCTTCTATAGGGGGCTAAGTTAGGTTTTCCGGCCTGAGCATAAATATCATCCCACAGTTTTGCCAACAATAAAGCGGAACGTCCCATTTGAGTCACTATCAGTGGAGCAAAAGATTTTTGTCCAATTTCAGCGGGCTTGCGCGTTGCTGGCGTTCTGATTTTCATTCCATGCTCTTCTTTCAAAGTCGAAGGAGTCAAAATAGGATCTAATCTTAAAACGGCTCCGACTTCGTCAAAGGCGATTTGACTAAGGCTGCGCATTTGTTCAAGAGGAGTTTTTTCAAACATGAAGGGACTACGCTTCAGAGTATTGGCCTTAGCTACGATGCGCGCAGAAAGATCCGCTTCAAAGAAGGCCACTGTTTGCTCTTCATAGTAGGCGTGAATTCCGCCGTGGCCGGCCGCATATCCATCGTGATCATCATTATTGTGAAAAGGCTGAGAGTTATCGCCAACAAAGTGGCCCATGACTCCCATATAAACCATCATGTCGTAAACCGCTTGGTTATAAGGTAAGTTGCTGTCTTGCTGCTCTTTAGAATTTGTTGGTGCAGGAAGAGACTGAGCCTTAATTTTAGAGGCTGATTTAACGGCCATGTGAAAAAGCTGATTTGCTCTCCACCAACTGGTTCCCATATCGTAGGGAAGGTTGACAATTTTAACTCCAGGCTTAGTTTTACTTTCAGTTCCATTGTATTTAGCTGTTAAGGCAGCTAAATCTAACGGTAAATATTGCAAGGAAACACCCAGCATTTCTGAGCTAATGTAATGAGTAGGATTCCCTTCTTTAGTTAAGTCAGAAGTCATACTTTTCCAGTAAACATCTGGAACATTGCAAAGGTGACCTAAAACATGGGGGCGATAAAGTAAGAAAGCTTTTAAATTTTTATCTTGCACTAGCTGAACTGCCGACTGGCAGATGGTGTCGTGACCGCGACCTCCCCAAGCAAAAGCCTGTTGTGTGAGAGAAAAAGTGACTCCAAAGAAAAACAAAACTGATGCAAAAAAAGTTTTCATCTTGTACCTTTCTGACCTATGAGTGAAAAAAACACCCCGTCTTTTGAGTTATCGCTTGATGAAAAATATACGCAAATGAAAATCATCGGTCACATTAAATCATGCTACCCTGAAAAATTTGGGGTACCCCGCCAGCCAGGAATAGTTAAGGATGTGGTTTCTGAGCTTGTTATTGCGCCAGAGTGGCAGCCCAAAGCGGCCTTAGATGGTTTAAATGATTATGGCTATCTATGGATTATCTTTGTATTTCATAAAAACAATACATCCAACTATCACGCAAAAGTTCATCCACCGCGATTAGACGGAGGGTCTAAAGGAGTCTTTGCGACTAGGTCGCCGCACCGCCCTAATCCCATTGGGCTGTCATTGGTAAAGATCAAAGAAGTGGCAGATGATAGAATTTTTTTCTGGGGTGGAGATTTGGTCGAAGGCACACCGGTTTTAGATATAAAGCCCTATTTGCCACAGTTTGAAAGCCAGCCTGAGGCCGCTGGTGGATGGTCCGCACAAATTCATAAAAATATTACAGTGGAATTCACGGACTTTGCAGAGCAGAAGATCCTCCAATGGATGGAGAGAAAACAAGATTTTAGTTTAAAGAAATCGATTATGGAAATAATCCAGCAGGATCCTCGTCCTACCCTGTATAAGGGCTATGAGCAAAAAGATTCTCCCTATAGAAATCAGCATGCGTTTCGTTTGTATGAAGCAGATATTCATTTTAGGTTTTTGTCTGAGGACCACGCAGTGATCATTGATATTATTTTTTAGAGAAGTTACTATGACGGCACACTCAAGGAGAGATTATGGCGCAAAACATCCGCAAAGTTAATACCATCAGCTTAGCAAGCTATACTCGAGGAACTCCGGAACAAAAGAAAAAATTTGTCGATGATCTTTATCAGGGGCTTAAGGAATATGGATTTATTATTCTGAAAGATCATGATGTCTCGCCGGATTTGTTGAAGCAAGCCTATCAAATACTTGAAAAGTTATACAGCCTTCCTACGGAGAAAAAAAGATCATATATCTCAGCTCAAGGCGGAGGCCAACGTGGTTACACCGCATTTGGTACCGAGCACGCAAAGTCTTCTCCGGTGATGGATTTAAAAGAGTTTTGGCACGTGGGAAGAGAAGTAGAAGCAAGTCATCCTTTTGCAAAGTATTATCCACAAAATATTTGGCCCCATGATATCACTCCAGAATTTAAACCCATTTTTGAAAAACTTTATACTCAGTTGGAGCAAGCGGGTATTCAAATGATGGAAGCTTTGACGGGCCCACTAGAAGTAGAAAAAGATTTTTTCAAAAATATGGTCAGTGAAGGAAACTCTATTTTAAGATTGTTGCATTACCCTCCAATTCCTGAGGGAGTTGATCCACGTTGTGTTCGCGCGGCAGCCCATGAAGATATTAATTTTATCACACTATTGCCGGCAGCAACGCAGTCAGGTTTGCAACTCAAGGATCGCGACGGTACATGGTTAGATATTGAAAGTGATTTCGGAACACTTATCGTCGATGCCGGGGATATGTTGGCGCGAATTACCAATGATGTAATTCCATCGACGACTCATCGAGTGATTAATCCTCAAGACGGCACCAACGTATCTCGGTACTCTATGCCGTTCTTTATGCATCCGCATCCCGAGTCAAGTTTAAGCTGTTTGGCCTCTTGTAAAGGAAGTGGTGCTAAATATCCCGATATTACAGCGCACGAGTTTTTGATGCAGCGGTTACGTGAAATCGGATTAACAAAGTAAGGTCATGAATAAAAAATACTTACTCATTATTGCGGTAACTATTTTTATCATGGTGATTTTTTATTGGCAGGATAATTATTTCGGTCGTGGAAACATGCAGCCTTCATTTGGGTCCTACAGAGAAAGTGTTGCGCCAGTAACTGAAAGTGTACCTCAAGATAATTTTACTAATGAGGTTACTCCTTCTGCGGAGGCCGTGATCGGGGCTGATGCAGAAGCATCAACTACAGAAAATGTACTTTTTTCTAATGTATTAAATGAAATCAGTCAGTGTTTACAAGTTAAAAATACGACAGATCAGGCTGCACAAGATCCCACTTTAAGTAATCTATTGGCTAGTTTACAGCCAGCATTAGGAGAGGCCACAGTTTACACAGATGATTGGGCTCAAACCGATGTGCGCTATGGTGATGGTGTAACTAAAAGAATACGAACTGAAATTAATTATGATAATCCAGGAAACCCTGTTCGGTATTTACAAATTTATAAGTTAAATGAAGAAGGTATTCCTGAATTAGAAGAAATGGATCCGCAGTACAGTATTAATCCCACAGATGAGTACATAGCATCGCTAATGGTAGGTTCAGACGTAATGCTCTCTGAAAAGGGTGGTCGAGCTTATTTTCAAGGAGGAGAAGAGATGTCCATCATTGAGCAAAATGGAAAATTAGATTCATTCACGTTAACCAAAGGTAACAAGACCTTGAATTGCATTTCATTGGCCACAGGCGCATCAACCTGCCAATGTTATTAGGTGCCAGGCTACTTTTCGGAACGCAGAGCGTTCCGAAAAGTAGCCTGGCACCTTTTTAGAATTAAGCAGTTAACATTAAATTAGTAGTTACTAAAACCATCAAAACGATTGTTAAAGAAATATTTAGTTTGTTCATTGTTTACCCCTTTGTTTATGTCCCGTTAGGAACAAGACTGTTATATATAAAAAGGGGATAGGTTTCCTCTGTTATGATTCTGACAGGCAAAAACTACAGCCAGTGACGATTAGGGCTGGTTTTAAGCGATTTGGCGCTATAATACATCTTCAAAAAAAGCTCCAAAAGTCATATCAGGACTGCGAAGCTGGATCTCTAGAATCCATAGATCAGGAATTATGCTATTAGTAAAACTGCGAAGATTCCCTTTGTAATGAACATGGTGAGGAAAATCACCGATACGATGTCCATTGGCACCGTCGCCGACCAGCAGCCATCCGCGGGTCTTGGCCTGAGCTTCGGCTAAGTCATACAGCTGGGGACCGTTGAGTTTATCTTTTAAAAAAGCCTGCTTAGTGAGTTTAAAAATCTCTTCGCCATCAGCGATAATTCTTTGATATGATTCTGGAGAAGGTTGCAGAGCAAAACTTTTTCCAACGTCCGCTTCATAGCCGTTGATGATGGGACCTATATCCAAAAAGAAAATATCGCGGTCTTTAAGTACATAGTTCTCATCTGAAATTTCTCGAAAAGATTTAATCGAATTTGGTCCAAAACGAATTTTCGCCGGATGCCAACTTTTTTCGATACCGTATTTTTCTAGTACTTCTTTGTAGGCGCGATGGCCATCTTTTTCTGTCATGCCGGCCTGAATTTTATCTTTTAAAGCGAAAAGAATTTCCCAGCCCTTAGCTTGAGATTTTCTAAATACAGAGTTGTCGTAATGTGACCCTACGCCTTGTGGGTTACTTGAATCGCTCAAGCGCTTCCTTTAAAAGAACGATTTGCTCTTTAGACTGCAGTAATAACTCTTTGTCTACGGCCACGACGTCTTCATCGGCATTCTGTAGAAACTTTTCGTTAGATAATTTGTTTGTAAGCAATGCTATATCTTTATCTAATTTTTCAATGGTTTTTTGAATGCGTTTAACCTCTTCGTTAAAATCCACCAATCCTTCAAGGGGTATAATGACTTTCACCTTCAGATCTGTCGAATTCACTTGGGATACGGCACATTTATTTAAGTTTCCTTCATCGCCTATGGCAATGTTTTCAGTTCTTCCCAATAGAGAAATAGCTGTTTGATTGGTTTTAAGTATTTCTATGGCTTTAGCATTATTAGTCGCTAAGCGAAGTTGCAATTTAACTGCGGGACTTATTCTGAGCTCGCCACGAATATTACGAATGGCCGTAATAACTTCTTTGATCAAATCAATTTCAGCTTCAATTTGTTTATTTCCTAATGCTAAAAACTCTTTGTCGTTTCTTATATTAGGATAGGTATCGATAATACAAGCTTCACTTTTCAGTGGAAGTTTTGAATAAATCTCTTCTGTTATAAACGGGCAGAATGGATGCAGTAGTCGCACAATACGATTAAGTACGTGAGCCATCACCAATTGTGTCGCTGGCGAACTCGTGATTGTTGGTTTAGTGAATTCAATATACCAATCGCAGAATTGATTCCAAATAAACTGATAAAGTGCCGTGGCTGCATCAGAAAATCTTTCTGCTTCTAAAGCCTCATCCACTTTCTTTTCCACATCGGCAAGCTTAGTAACAATCCACTGATCAAAAACACTCATGTCTTTCGCATTAGGTAAGGCTTTTAGTCCTTCAGCTGGAACTTTAAAGTCCGCTAAATTGGTTAAAGCAAACCGAGCCGCATTCCATATTTTATTCATGAAGTTGCGATATCCTTCAAGGCGCTGCTCACTAAATTTAAGGTCTTTTCCGCTAAATAGATGAGCTAAGAAACTAAAGCGAAGAGCATCAGCTCCGTATTTGTCGATCATATCAATAGGGTCAACAGAGTTTCCTAAAGATTTCGACATTTTCTGCCCTTTACTATCACGTACAAGTCCGTGAATATAGACTGTTCTAAAGGGAACATCTTTTTTAAACTCAAGACCCATCAAGATCATGCGCGCAACCCAGAAAAAGATAATATCATGACCGGTAACTAAGTAACTGGTGGGATAAAAAGTTTTTTGTGTTTCCAATGAATGGGTGTTTTCATCCGGCCAACCCATTGTTGAAAAAGGCCATAAAGCGGAGCTGAACCAAGTATCTAAAACATCATCTTCTTGTTTGATATTTTTACTTCCACACTTTGCGCATTGGGTAGGATCTGTTTCAGACACTGTGTGTTCTTGGCAAGCTTCGCAATGCCACGCAGGAATACGGTGTCCCCACCATAGCTGTCGCGAGATGCACCAATCTTCAATAATATTCATCCAATGAAGATAAACCTTGGACCAAGACTCAGGCTCGAAACGAACAGTGCCTGATTCAACCACACGCTTTGCGGGCCCAGCCAAGTCGTCCATTTTCATAAACCATTGTTCAGAAAGAAAAGGCTCTACCACTGCACCCGAGCGCGAACAGTGTCCCACGGAGTGTACATGGGGCTCTTCCTTAATCAAAAGTCCTAAAGCTTTTAAGTCTTCACAAACTTTCTTGCGTGCCTCCGTGACTTTAAGTCCCTGATAAGGACCTGCGTTTTCATTCAATTCAGTTTTTTTATTCAGAATATTAATAAATTCTAAATCATGGGTTTTTCCAATTTTGTAATCGTTAAAATCATGAGCGGGAGTAACCTTTAAAACTCCAGATCCATATTCTCTATCGACATAGGTGTCTGCAATCACCTTAATTTTACGATGGATTAAAGGCACAGTAACGGTTTTGCCAATATACTGCTGATATCGCTCATCATCTGGATGCACACAAAGAGCAGTGTCACCCAGCATTGTTTCCGGACGAGTTGTTGCAACTGTTAAAAAAGCGGAAGTACCATCAACTGGATAGTTAATATGGTAAATAGCGGCTTTAACTTGTTTGTGCTCGACTTCTAAATCTGAAATGGCGGTTTCAAGTGGTCCGCTCCAATTAATTAATTTAAGACCTTTGTAGATCATATTTTTTTTATACAAAGTGACGAAAACTTTACGAACGGCGCGCGATACACCTTCATCTAAAGTAAAAGTAGCGCGATCCCAGTCACAGGAATCACCCAGTCTGCGCATTTGGCGATAAATGCGATCGCCGTACTCATGTTTCCATTCCCAAATTTTATCAACAAATTTCTCTCGTCCTAAAGTATGTCGAGTGATTCCTTGCTTTTTTAGATCTTTCTCCACGACGCTTTGAGTAGCGATACCCGCATGATCAGTGCCAGGTAACCACATGGCATTAAATCCACTCATGCGTTTCCACCGAATTAATAAATCTTGAATTGTGTGATCTAAAGCATGACCGATATGTAAAAATCCAGTCACATTGGGCGGAGGTAATATAATAGAAAATGGCGGCTTGTTTGATTGATCATGGGATTTAAAGTAGCCCGCTTTTTCCCATTCGGCATAAACTCGAGCCTCTACGTTTTGTGGATTATATCGATCATCTAAATTGGTATTTTGGTCTTTGCTCATAGATCAGAAATATAACAAAACTAAGGCAAATTACGAAGCTGTTTTTACATTTGAGGCGGGGAGCTGAGAGTAATATTTAGAAATAAGCAAAATATTAAGAATAAGAAAGAGGCCCGCAGTCCAAAATGGGGAAGGCATAGACAGGGCACCAAAAAGTAAAGTTCCGAAGGCAGGCCCAATTACACGTCCCAATGAAGAAAGACTTTGTGTAGCTCCTAAGGTAGAGCCTTGATGATCCGGAGAAGCCATTAATGAAATACTTCCCATAAGTGAAGAGGTTGCAAAGGCATTGCCCACAGATAAGAAAGTCATTGCTATAGCCATGCTTAACAGGCTAGGCGCTACTGCAATAAAAATAAAACCTAAAGCCATAAATGTAAGACCCAGTCGAATCAGAGCTTTTTCTCCATAAACAGGAATCATGCGACGGACCAGAATGGCCTGAGTAAAAACAATACAGATTCCTACATAAGCAAATCCGAAACTGGCTTCTTTGATTCCCCAGTTAAACCGTTCCTTCATTAAAAGCACTAAAGTAGACTCCATCATGGCCATACAGAAAGTGGTCCATCCAAAGATGTACATCATTTTTCCCATAAGTGGCCGCTGCGACAGAGTCAAAATTTGTCGAAGTTGATTCTTGGTCGACTTTTCTTCAGCAATAGGTTTTCTCTCCATGCTTTCTTTTAAGTTAAAATAGGCAAAAACAAATGTAAGAATACAAAGTACGGCCACCGGATAAGCATTGAAGCTGACGATAAAAGAGTAATCTGTCGAGTATTGTTGCGCCAAAATTGTTAATCCACCACCGATGGCAGGACCAAATAAAAAGCCAAGACCAAATGCGGCTCCGATAAGTGCCATGCCCTTGGTTCTATTTTCAGGCGTTGTGATATCAGAAATATATGCGGATGCTGTGGATAACGAGGCGGCAAAAAATCCTGTAAGTATGCGTGCGACGAATAACATTTCAAGCGAGCGGGCTTGAGCGAGAATAATATACGCAACGGCTTCGCCGAGAAGACAATATATAAGAATAGGACGTCGGCCATAGCGATCGCTCAGTTTCCCCCAAAATGGTGCAAATACAAACTGCATCAATGAGAAAACTGACATGAGTAGACCAACCTGAAAAGCGGTAGCGCCATAATGGGTGCTGAGCAGCGGAATAACAGGCAGAATCATGCCGAAACCAAGAAGGTAAATAAATACAGTAATAAATATTATAGCCATAGGTTTTTTCAAGACTTAGGTCCCCTAAATTAAAATTCCGAACTACTCAGGTATTAAAACTCGTATAAACTAAAAAGGCTATGAAAAAAATCTATATAGTTCGTCGTTTTATCTTTTTATCGTTAATGTTCTTGGCCTACTTTCCTCAAAAAACAGAGGCAAGGGCTTATGATTCATATAGAACATTTAGAACGAAGCCGATCAGTCTTCATTTGGATGTCCAATATTACAAGACAGAGGCCAATTTTAGTGCAGATGGCACACGTGACACTTTGCCAGCAGGTCACAGCTTTCAAGTTACGGACATAGCGCCGCATATTCGATGGCAGTTTTCTGACTTAGCTTTAATGGCGGGAATTAACGTAGCAAACTCTGAATCAGAAGATGCGTTATTTTCGCGTAAGAATTCTTTAGTTAATCGCATCGACATTGGGGGCGAATACTTGTTTATGCAAGATATATGGTACCGGTTTTTTGGACGACTTAGTTATTCACACCCGTTAGAGTCTGTCGACACTAATGGTGATACTGTTCTTACCTCTGATGGTGTTTATAAAGTCCATCCAGAGGCTATTTTAAATGTCGATTTTGAAGGTGAGATTTATTCTTATTTAAAAGGTGGTTTTTTACTGCGAGGTTCTGGCCTATCTTCGCTAGCCACCTATGGAGTTGGTGCAGAATATCGATTTTCTGGCTACGGGCTTGGTGGTGCAGTCTTAGGGGGTATAACTGTTATAAATGATGATTACACAGATAATGCGGCTTACAGAAATAATTTAAACAATCGTGTTAATGGCGGAAGCAAAATATTCAATGCCATTAACCCCAATTATCATAATGTAGAGTTTAACTTCAATGTCTCTTTTACTCATCAGTCTGAGCTTAAAGTTTTTGCGGGTACAAATATTTTAGGATCTAATACATCCTCAGGTTTTTATGTGGGCGCAAATTTAGCGTGGGTTTTAGACTATGACCCTGGATTTGGTTCGTCCACACCGGCGCGTCCTCGCCGGCAGGCTCCAGAGCCCTTATTTAAAGAAAATACCGATGATGGTGTTGATCAAAAGTATTTTAAAACAATTCAGCCGGTAGAAAATAATTATATCCAGCAAATAGAAGGCTCGCCGAAAAGCTTAAAAGAGGCCACGACGCCAGAAGAAGATGAAGAGATGCAAATAAATACAGTGCCTAAGAAAAAAAGCACTCCAGGGTATAAAATCAAACTTCGTAAAAAATAACATGGAAAAAATCAAGAAGCTTCGAAATGAAATTGAAAAGCTGCATGAGGACCTACTAACATTTATACTTAAACGTAAAGACTTAGTTGATCAAATCTGGAAAGTTAAAGGCGAATCTAATATAGAGATAATTGATCTGGAGCGCGAACTTTTTTTAATTCATCAATTCGATAAGCATCCGCAACTATCTCAAGACGAGCATTTGCGGGATTTGTATCATGACGTTGTAAAAAGTATCATTGCCAAGAACAAAGCCTACGCTAAAAAGACCCAAACCCGTTAAAAAGCTACAAAAAATCATGGATTCCGGGTATCACAAAGCCTTCTTATGCTAAATCAAAACTTCGAGCTTTTATTACCCGTGGGCCATAAAGAAATGGCTCTAGCTGCCATTCACAATGGGGCCGATGCTATTTTTATGGGATTTCCGGGATTCAATGCTCGCGGCCGAAGTCATGATCATGAGCTTTCAGAGCTGAAAGAGATCATTGAAACCTGCCATCTTTACGGTGTTAAAGTTAATTTGGCTTTCAATATAGTTATTTTTGAAAATGAGCTTCCCGCGGTGATTGAAGCTATAAAAAAAGTACTTCCTTTAAAACCTGATGCTTTGATCGTACAAGATTTAGGGTTAGCTCAGTTGATTCGGCAAATTGCACCGGATCAAGTCATTCACGGCTCTACACAAATGACCATCACGAATGACTTGGCGATTGAATTTCTTTCCGATCTTAAAATAAAAAGATTTGTTTTAGGCAGAGAAAATTCTTTATCAGAAATTCAACTTATCAAAAAAGCCACCGAAAAAGAATTAGAAGTTTTTGTTCATGGAGCTTTATGCGTATCTTACTCGGGACAATGCTTCACATCTGAATCGATTGGCGGGCGTTCGGCGAATCGCGGACAGTGTGCACAAAGTTGTCGTTTCAGCTATGATCTGATTGTCGACGGTGAAAAAGTTGAGACTGTAAATCGGGACTACTTAGTATCTCCACAGGATCTTTGCGGCATTGCGGAGATTCCTGAATTGATGAAAATCGGTGTCAGCAGCTTTAAAGTTGAGGGCCGATTAAAGTCCCCTGAATATGTCGCTTCCGTTGCTGAATCCTATCGCCAAGTTATTGATAGTACTTTGGCTGAAGAAGTAACATCAGAAAATCAGATTCAACAGCTGAAAAATAAAATGGCGGTGAATTATTCGCGAGGATTTTTCTCGGGCTGGCTTCATGGAGTTAATCATCAAAAATTAGTCGATGGGACTTTTAGTTCACATCGAGGAGCGAACATTGGAAAAGTTGTAGAAGTCTTGCCCTCGGCCTTAGTGATTAAAACAGATCTTGAAATGAATTTGCAGAATGGTGATGGATTACTGTTCGCTTTAAATAAAAGTGAAAAGGGTGGCTTTATCTTTGGCGTGAAGAAGAAGTCAGCTAGAACCTATCAAGTTGAGTTTTCCAATGATCTTAAAATTGATGAAACGTATTTAAATGCTTTGGTATACTTGAATCATGATAAAGAACAGAAAAAAGAAATTCAGAAATCTTATAATGATAAGAATTACTTTAAACGTGTTCCTGTTTCTTACCATGTGGTTTTAGAGCTTAATAAACCCGTGGTGCTGACGTTAACAGATGGGCGGCATCAAGTTCAGGTCATCTCTGAGTCAATTGTCCAAACAGCTCAGAGCCGTGGTATTAATGACGAGATGATCAAAAATGAATTAGGCGCTTTGGCCGCAACACCCTTTGAATTAGCTCAAGTCAGCTTTGACTGGAAAACAGCGGAGCCTCTTTATATTTCAAATAAAGAAATTAAACAGCTTCGCCAAAGGGCCACCGAACTTCTGACTCAGGCGCGCTCGACAAATTACATCGATGCTTGGGATACGGCAATAGATCGAAATTTTCAGCTTCCTACGTCGACCATCAAGCCATCGCAGATTCAATCAACACAGCTAGTAGTCTTACTTCGAGAAAAATCACAGGTTATGGACGTCATATCTGCGATTAAGACTGGAAAAATTAAAATTCAACATTTGGATTCAGTGATTCTGGATTTTGAATTTGGCCGCGATTATTCAGACTCGATTTCTTTATTTAAAGAAAACAAAATTAAGGTCGGGATTGCAACGACTCGGATTTTAAAGCCGCAAGAATATCAAAATTTAAAAAATATCAAAAGCTTAGATCCTGATTTTATTTTAGCTCGTAATTTAGGGGCGGTTCATTACTATAGGAATATAAATCCGTTTAATAAAGAAATTCGTGGGGATTTCAGTTTAAATGTGACCAACCATTTTACAGCGGATTATCTTTTATCTAAAGGACTAGACAGCGTTTGCGTCTCTTATGATTTAAATGCAGAGCAATTGAATTTGTTATTAACGAACTCAGATGCGCAAAAGTTGGAAGCGACCGTCCACCAAGCAATGCCCAGCTTTCATATGGAGCACTGTGTGTTTGCAGCGTTTCTAAGTAAAGGATCAAGCTTCAAGGATTGTGGAAAACCTTGTGAAAAACACAAAGTACAGCTTAAAGATCAATTTGGAAACTGGCATTGGATTAAACCCGATCATGAATGCCGAAACACCATGTACAATGCCAAGTCACAAACCGCACTCAGTTATTTACCGACATGGCAACAAGCTGGCATCGGGCGCGTTCGCTATGAAGCACTATATGAAACTGGTGATGAATTGATTGGGAAAATAGCGACATATCTGCAAGTTATTGAAGGTACCACAAAAATAGAAGAAGCATCTACCCAGTTGCAGACCGTGGAAGTCTACGGTTTGTCAGCGGGTAGCCTTTCACGCTCTCAAGAGTATCAATCCCGGAAAAAGCCAAACTTTAGTCCAGTAAATATCAAGCCCTAGACCTTATAACTGGAGGAAACGGCAAAAATTTCCTATAGTTAAGATAGTTAAATAGGGTCGAGTTCACGGAGGAACAAGATGAAGTATTTTCCAAAAGAAATTGCAGCTAAGGTATTTGATCGCAAAATGATGGGGTATGACCCCGAGCAGGTTGAAGATTATTTAGTCGCACTGGCTGCGCAAATGGAAGCTCTGTTACAAGAGTTAACTTATTTAAGATCCACTTTAAAAGAAAAAGAGTTGGACTTACATCAATACAAAGAGCGCGAACAGCTGCTTCAAGAAACCATGACTCAAGCCACTCAAACCACTTCGAAAATGAAGCAAGATGCTGAGCGCGACGGAAAAATTATCATTAATGAAGCTCATGAAAAGGCAGAAGTTATTGTTCGTGATGCTAAAGAGTCATTGAAAAAAATATATCAAGAAGTATCTGAACTTCGAAAATGCAAAATGCAATTTGAAGCTAACCTTAAAGCCATGGCCCAAGCGCATTTGTCTTTGCTCGAGCAAGGTGAAAGCTTTATGCCGAAGATGCGTTTACCTGAAATTGATATGGATTAATTTACCGAACTACACCCTCATAAATATAAGCAATTCCTAAACTGACCGGCGTGTATTTTACACTAGAAAAAGCGCCGGTTTGTTTCATCAGATTTAAGAAATTTTCGCGTGAGGGAAAAGCGGCAGAAGATTTTTGCAAATAATCGTACGCTTCTTTTTGGCCGGAAACTAATCCGCCAAGTTTTGGTAAAATATTTTCAGAATAGTAATTATAAATCGGAGAGATCACCGGCATATCCATTTTACCGAATTCAAGAATCATGACTTTGCCACCAGGCTTTGTTACACGAGCCATTTCCTTTAGTGCAGTCACTGGATTACTGACATTGCGAATGCCAAAAGAGATCGATGTGATATCAAATTGTTGATCGGGATATTGAAGTTTAGTCACATCAGCAAATTCAAAAGTAATATCTAGGTTTTGGGACTTAGCCTTCGCCGGAGCAGTTTCCATCATTTCGACGCAAAAGTCGGTTCCAACAACAGCGCCTTTCGGCCCTACGGCTTTTTTAAAAGCGATGGCCAGATCACCAGTTCCAGTGGCGCAATCTAAAACTTTCATTCCAGGTTTTGCATTAGACAGAGTAATTACTTTTTTTCTCCAAAGATGATGTATGCCCACGGATAAAACCGAATTTGCAGTATCATATTTTGCGGCGACTTTAGAAAACATGGAGCGAATTTTTTCAGGATCTGGAGAGTGATTTATTTCTTTGTCCATAGCATCACATCAATATGGGGTTATGGATTTCGTTATGTTGTGAACTCATTTGCTGCGGTAAGCGATTAAGACCCTTGTCAAAAGCCGCGAGTACACGTTCAAGTTGTAACATCATTTTATTGAAGTTCTCAAAAGTTAATGCCTGAGCTCCATCGGACAAAGCTTTACTAGGGTCAGGGTGAACCTCAACCATCAATCCGTCAGCACCAGCCGCCGCCGCCGCGTAGCTGATTTGAGGAACTAAGTCAGCGATTCCCACAGCGTGGGAAGGGTCAACAATAACCGGAAGGCCTGAATGTTTTTTAGCATAAGCCACCGCATTGATGTCTAAAGTGTTACGCGTTGCTGTTTCGAAGGTGCGAATGCCACGTTCACATAAAATAACATTTTGATTCCCACCATTGGTGATATATTCAGAGGCTTTAAGCCACTCATCAATATAGGCCGAAAATCCGCGTTTTAATAAAACGGGTTTTGATTGTTTGCCTAATTCTTTAAGTAAAGAGTAATTATGCATGTTACGAGCGCCAACTTGATAAGCGTCGACCACATCAAAAGTGGCTTCGACTTGGCTGATATCTGTGATTTCAGAAATTAATCCCATGCCCGTAAGGGCTTTGACTTTTTGAATCATGGAAAAAGCTTCTTCGCCTAATCCTTGAAAGGCTTGAGCGGATGTTCTCATCTTCCATATTCCACCACGCAAAATAACGGCCCCAGAGGCCTTTACAGCCTGTGCAGTGTTAATAAACTGTTCTGGGGACTCAATGGAGCAAGGACCCGCGATAACAGTGAAATGCGGTCCTCCGATTTTAATATTTCCAATTTGAATAGCCACTCGAAGCTCCCGTATTAACAGCTTTAATTATATTGCGTAAATGGTGGACCGCAATTTATCATAGGTGCCGTGACGAATACAAACCTTTTAAACCTTCATATCCCTGAAGATATTTCACTGGATCAGTTTTTAACTGAGGGGGCCTTACTTCAGACAAGCAAAGACCATTTCAAGCTGTTTATTGGGCCTTTTGAGGGCAGTTCCTCCATGGCAGGAACAGATGGGCCAGTTATATATAGCCCAGAGTTTTGGAGTTTTTTACAAAGTGATCAACAGGAGCATATTTATTTTAAGCCCCGTCGGTTTTTTGAAGGGTCTCGGCAATTAGTTAAAGCATTTATGGAAAAAGCTGCGGCAAATAAAAGCACCCAAATAGTTTGGAAAAAGCCTGAGTTTAGCGACTTTAGAAAGCAGTATGATTGGATCCAAAAGCAAATTTCTGCGGGTCATTTTTCTAAGGCCGTTCCGATCGCAATTCAACGGGGCGATGGAGACATACGTTGCCGATTAGCAGATTTAATTCATCGTATAACTAATCAAGAAACAAATAACTTTGCTTATGGTATATGGAGTGGTCAACGGGGCATGATTGGCACTACGCCTGAAGTTTTATGTGGTTGGGATGAAAACCAGTCAACCCTGCAGACTATGGCCTTAGCAGGAACCTGGAATAAACAAAAACATGCAGAGATTAATTTTCTCGATCCCAAGATTCAGCATGAACATAATTTGGTGGTGCAGGACATACAGGCTCAGCTGGTCCATTTGGATCAGCTTGAAAAATCTAATACTGAAGCGATAGAGCTTCCCCATTTGTTTCATTTAAAAACCCGGCTAATCTATCGATGCAACACCTTGAAAGAATATATTCACTCACTAGTTAGGCAGCACCCCACAGCGGCTTTAGGGGTATATCCAAGATCACTGGGGTATATGAAAACATTTTCAGAGTTTGATTTACAAAAGAAACGAGGTCGGTTCGGAGCACCTTTTGGATATATCAGTTTACAGAGTGGTTTTATGTTAGTAGGGATTAGAAACATTATGTGGGCAGAAAATCAGGTTGAGCTTTTTGCGGGATGCGGAGTCACGGCAGAAAGTCAATTTGAAGCCGAATGGAATGAGATAATAGATAAACAAGAATCAGTAAAAAAAATGTTAGGCATAGAGTTTTGAAAAATATAGAGTTAGTTAAAATAACATTACAAGTACTTAAGGATTTAGGCGTAGTCGACATTATAGTCTGCGCGGGCGCTCGTAATGCACCTTTAGTCTGTGGGCTTGAACATGAATCATTTTGTGTTACCAGTTATTTTGAAGAGCGTTCCGCCGCCTTCTACGGATTGGGTCTCAGTCAAGCGACTAAAAAACCTGTGGCCATTGTAACCACTTCAGGGACTGCCGCAGTTGAGCTTTTTCCTGCGGTAGTGGAAGCCCACTATCAAAACATTCCACTTATAGTTATTACAGCAGATCGCCCCCGTAGCTATCGAGGCACAGGAGCACCACAGGCGATTGAACAAGCAGGACTGTTTCAAAAATTTGTGAATTGCGCTGTGGATTGGGATGTTAATAATATTGATTCTTCAGTGAACTACACTGCAAATGGTCCCATGCATATGAATTTGTGTTTTGATGAGCCGTTGATTGATGGGGACTATTCCATTGTTTCACCGGTTAAAAAAGTTTCCATCGTAAATCAGGATTTAAATGTAAAAAAAATAAATAGTCTCCCTGAGATCAAATCACCTTTAGTCATAATTTCTGAACTTCAATATGAAGACCGTCAAATGGTTTTAAATTTTCTAAAAAAGAATCAAGTTTACTTTTATGCCGAATTTCTAAGTGGCTTTTTAAACCATCCAGAGCTTTCAAATTATCAAATTAAAAATTTAGAAGGCTTAGCCATAGAGAAATTTCAGACAGTTGTTCGTATCGGTGGTGTTCCCACGCATCGGGTGTGGCGAGACTTAGAAAACAAATATAAAAATATTCCAGTCTTTAGCTTTTCACGAAGAAAGTTTTCGGGATTAGCTCGCAGTTCTCAGCTTTTTAGCTTATCCCAGTTGTCAGATCTTCAAGTGAATTGCAGCGTTTGGGATGAGATCGCTCAAAAAGATAATCTTTTGCAAAAAACTAAAGACGAACTTTTAATAAAGTATCCATTATCCGAACCTGCGTTGATTCGTTCTTTTTCTGCGGTAGTAGATCAAGCGCCGTTATATATTGGTAATTCATTGCCGATTCGCGAGTGGGATATGTTTTCGATAATGCATCAACAAGAGCAGCAGGTCTTCGCTCATCGCGGGGCTAATGGCATCGACGGACAAATTTCGGGATATTTGGGTTGGTCCGCTTTAAAAAATACGACTTGGTGCCTCGTCGGAGATTTAACTGCCCTTTATGATTTATCATCACTGGGGTTATCCAACGACGGTTTGAATAAACGCATCGTTGTTATGAACAACTCGGGCGGCCAAATATTTAATCGATTGTTTAAAAACAAAAAATACTTAAATTCACAGACAGTAGATTTTTCGGCCTGGGCGACATTGTGGGGGTGGGAGTATCAGTTAGTGAAATCCGCAACAGATATGACTGAATTAAAAAACCTTACATCGCAAAAAGTGATTATAGAACTTAAGCCTGACTCTGAGCAAACTGCAGCTTTTTGGTCGAAATGGGATGAACATTGTCGTTAGTCAGTCAACCACGTTGTTTTATTTATGCACTACACGGTTTTTTAGGTCAGGGTTCAGACTGGACAGAAGTTTTTAGTCACTCCATTTTTAAAAAAGACCGGATAATTGCTCCAAGTTTTTTTTCAGATAAGAAGTACCAGCCGTTGTCGATACATTCCTTTATTCAAGATGTAAGGGATCATCAGCAGTCAGTAAGTAATGTTAAAAAAATATTTATAGGATATTCGCTGGGCGGAAGAATTGGATTGCAAATGCTAGATCAGCAGCCCGACCTATTTGATGAATATATTTTTGTTTCGACTCACCCAGGGCTGAAGTCTGCGCTAGAAAAAACGGAAAGAATTAAGACTGATGAAGCTTGGGCAGAGCAATTACAGCAGCTCAACTGGGATGATTTTTTAAAAAAATGGAATACGCAGGAAGTTTTAAGTAATTCGTTGTCATTAAATCGAAATCTTTTAGATTTTCAAATACAATCATTAAGGCAAGCATTAAGGGATTTTTCTTTAGGAGCTCAAAAAGATTATTCTGACATAATTGCAAAGCATCAAGAAAAAATACATTGGGTGGTCGGTACAGAGGATAAAAAATTCTTATCTTTGACAGATACTCTCGAGCAAAAAAAAATCCTTCTAAATATTAAAAGGATTTTTTCAGGTCATCGAATTTTATTAGATAGCCCTAAGGAGCTACAGGAAATTCTACTTGCACTGGAACATTAGGATCAAATCGCGGAGTTGGAACTAAACGCGCGGTTGTTGTCTCTATCCAAGCGGAATATTCGGCTACGTTGGAGTAGATTGCACCTTCGTCACAGTTTCCGAGCTCGTTAGTGCCGCGGCTAGTGACGCCAACTTGGACAACAGACCCATCTTCATTTTGTAAAAAAGCAGGCCCGCCTGAATCTCCGTGGCAAGCCCCTTTAGAATTAGTTTGAGTAAGTAATATCTCATGAGATTGATTGATCAGGTTAACTACTGAAATGTCAGCGACTTGTCTTAGTATGCCTGAGGTTGGAGATTTTTCCTGAACCTCAACGACATCCCATTTTTGAGTTTTCTCATTGAAAACCTTTTCTCTCACCGTTGGCGTCGCAATTCCGAAACCAGAAAGTAATAGTTTAGAATTAGAATTTACAACAGTTGAATTTTTATTTGCAATCGCTACAGTTTTAATATTTTTAGGGGCATCTGCAGATAAACGAATGAGTGCAATATCGTTCCAAGCCACCGAGTCAACAGATACGCTTTGGTTTACATTTTCCATGTATCGTGGATGAACTGCTAATCGATCAGCTGAAATGATATCTTTTTGAGTAACTAAATTGATGTTTGGCTTAAAGTAAGCTTGTACCGCGACAATACGTTCACCTTGGTAGCTCGTTACACAGTGAGCCGCTGTTAAAACGACTCGGCGTTCAATCAGTGTTCCTGTGCAAAGTGATGTGAATTCGCGAGTTACAGGTTTTAATCCGCCAGCTACAGTAACTTCGGTAGTAATTATTAATCCGACTAATCCATTTTTGTTTTGAAAGTCCTGTGTCGACAAGGATCCGCCAAATATATTTGACGAACTTTGTGTTGGAGCAACAGTTCCTTCAGAAAGAGCCGCAGGAGAACAGCCTGTATACATTACGAAAACAGCGGCAAGAAGAATCATTGTTTTTGTCTTTAAAATTGTTTTCATAAAACCCCTCCGTTACAGGCAATAGGGAATAGAACCCATTTTGGAACCATCCACAATTCAATTGTAAAAATATTTGACATAAATTTTTTTTATGGTCTTTTTTTTGTAACAAAAATCAAGTAATTTCAATAAGTTATAGCGACTTAAATTTCTCAGTGGCTTCGATTAGCGCAGATTTGATGCCTAATTCGCTAACAGAGTGCCCTGCATCAGGGATAATTTTTAATTCTGACTCAGGCCAAGCGCGGTGAAGATCCCAAGCGCTGCGGGCTGGACACACGATATCGTAACGGCCCTGCACCATGACTGCGGGAATGTGGCGGATTTTATCGACATTTTCAATTAACCAATTATCAGTTTTAAAAAAGGAATTATTGGTAAAATAATGACACTCAATACGCGCAAATTTTAAAGCTAAATCCGCTTCATCGAAATCATCTATGGCGTCTGTGTCAATCAGTAGACGTGAAGTGGCCGCTTCCCACTTACTCCAAATACGAGCCGCATCCAAACGAACTTCGATACTAGGATGAGTAAGACGTTTATAATAAGCTTTTACAAAATCGTTTCTTTCCTCAACAGGAATGTGTTCGCGGTAACTTTCCCAAAGATCCGGAAAAATATGTGAGGCCCCTTCTTGGTAGAACCATTTAATTTCTGAGGGGCGACACAGAAAGATTCCCCGAAGAATAAGACCTTTGACATGACTCGGATGAGTTTCGGCATAGGCTAACGCTAAAGTTGAGCCCCAACTGCCGCCAAAAACAATCCATGAATCAATTTTTAAGTAGTTGCGAATTTTTTCGATATCAGCGACTAGATCCCAGGTGGTGTTTTCCTGAAGTTCAGCGGCCGGCGTAGACTCTCCAGAGCCCCGTTGGTCAAAAAGAATAATATGATAATGTTTTGGATCAAAAAAGCGTCGATGATCAGAGTTTATCCCTCCGCCTGGGCCGCCATGTAAGAAAACGATAGGTTGCCCTTTGGGGTTTCCGCACTGTTCAATGTAGATGGTGTGTAATTCAGAAACTTTTAGAAAGTCGGTTTTAAAAGGCTCAATTTCAGGAAAAAAAGTTTTCATCTATAGTCTCCAAACTTTTTGTTTTTCATTTAACGGAATAAAGCTATGTTCAAAAGCTGTTTGATTGCAGTCTTTAAAATCTTCTCTAGTAAAACCTAGATTATTTTGTGCAATTACATAATCATCACTTAACAATGAACCGAACATACCAGGGTCATCAGAATTAATGGTGACTGCGACCCCCAGCTCTTTCAGTTTTTTCAAGGGATTCTCATCGTAGGTTTTAAAAGCTTGAGTCAAATAGTTACTATAGGGACAAACTTCTAGAACAATATTTTTTTCTTTAAGTAATTGAATGATTTCGGGGAAGTGAATGGACTGAACACCATGTCCAATACGAGAAGCCCCTAAGATTTCGATCGAGTCCCTCATCCACTGACCCGCTAAGGCGGACGGCGTTTCACCGGTGTGAATAGTGATATTCAGTCCATGGGATTTAGCCTTTTGAAAAAGCGTCGCAAATTTTTTAGGCTCGAATCCCTCTTCATTATCAGCCAAATCTATACCGATAAATGTCTTTTTATTTTCGATGGCGAATTCAGCTACATCAGTAGCTTTGTCTAAAGATAAATTTCGTTGGATAATACAAATAAGTCCAACTGCCATGGGAAATTTAGTTCTAGCTTTTTCTATGCCTTTAAGTAAGGCGGTATGAATGGTTTGATAAGTTAAATGAGAGTGACCTTCTGCAATGTAAGTCGGGGCGTAACGCAGCTCAAGAATGCGCACGCCATCATTAAAGGCATCTTCACAAGCTTCAAAGGCCAATCGCTCTAAGACTTCGGTAGAACCTAAAAGTTTCTGCGAGGTTAAAAACTTCTTTAATACACTCCCAAGGTTATCCATAGGTTGAGTGACTAAAAAATGTTGTCGCTGAGCCTTCGCGCTTTCAGGAAAATCCAGCTTAAGCGCTGATGCAATTTCTAGCATCGTACTCCAGCGCATCGAGCAATCTAAGTGTCGGTGCAAGTCGATTTTTGGTAAGGATCTAATTTCTTGTATTGATAATAGAGATGACATAAAAAATAAGTATGACACAAATCAAACCACTTCAAGTTAAAAATCATTTAGCTGGTACGCCAAAATTAAAACCTCACTTTTCTAAAAAAATCTCTGCCACTGACCCGCAAAACAACGAGACCGTGGAGTTGGAGTGCTCAGATCCAGATATGCTTCGAGCGCTCGTCGCATTGATGGATATGAATGCTGTTTTAGGGGGAGCTGCTTGTCACTATGGTGGTCCGGCCGCCTTAAGTGAGTTATGGTCAGCGACACATGCAATTATGTTTAGGGAAGCTCATCAAAAAAATAAGCCATGGCATGAATTATTTCATTTTGTGAACGATGCGGGTCACTGTGAAAATGGTTTATATGCACTGAAAGCCAACTATGAAATGGCAGGACTTAATTTTAATTCATTAAAAAAGTTTCGATCGATCGAATCACCACTTACTGGTCATGGAGAGTCGCATTTGTTTCCTGAGGGTGTTTATGTTTCAAATGGACCATTAGGATCTGCATTTCCTCAGTCGCAAGGTTTGGCCATTGCAGAAAAACTGTCCGGCACCAATCGCGTAACCCTATGCACGTTATCAGATGGAGCGTCTATGGAGGGCGAAGCTAAGGAAGCTATGGCCGCCATTCCTGGTTTTGCACGCAAAGATAAACTGGCACCATATGTTTTATTAATTAGTGACAACAACACCAAGCTTTCAGGGCGCATTGATAGCGATGCTTATAGTATGAAAGAAACTTTTTCTTCGCTTGAAACGCTGGGCTGGAAAATTGTGATGTTAGAAAACGGCAATAATCTTCAGGCCTGCGCCAGAGCATTGATGCATGCTTTGCATTTAGCGCGAACGAATCCACAACAGCCAGTGGCTGTCTGGGCCAAAACGGTAAAAGGTATTGGGACTAAGAAAACCGCTGATTCTTCCAGCGGTGGTCACGGGTTTCCTTGTAAATCAGCTTCCGAGGTTCCAGCGTTTGTTACTGAAATTTTAAACGGGCAGCCGATGCCACAAATGTTCACGGAGTGGATAGAAGAATTAAAAGCGACCGAAGCTCAAATCAAGGCCAATGCGACTCCGGATACCGGTGAGAAAATCCAAAAAGGTATTTCTAAAGCGATGATCGATGCCGCCAAAAAGGGTTTACCTATCGTTTCGGTAACTTCGGACCTGCCAGGATCTACTGGCGTCGCAGATTTTAGAAAAGAATTTCCCAACCAATCCTTCGATGTGGGTGTGGCCGAAAGCAATATGATTTCGATGGCCTCAGGCTTATCCAAGCAGGGCTTTATTCCGGCGGTAGATACATTTGCTCAGTTTGGGGTAACGAAAGGCGCATTACCCTTAACTATGGGCTCGCTTTCTCAAGCTCCGGTGATCGGCATTTTTTCTCACACGGGCTTTCAGGATGCGGCAGATGGAGCCTCTCATCAGGCCCTCAGCTACATGTCCATGTTGGCGACAATTCCGCATGTCGATCTGTATTCATTATCAACTAGCGAAGAAGCGGAAAAAATCATGAGTCAAATCATTGAGAACTTTGT
>JALHMX010000010.1 GCA_022843825.1 Pseudobdellovibrionaceae bacterium | reverse complement strand
GTTCATACCTTTAACCTTCCAACGGCAAGTGCTGGGGCGAGGGGTTTGTTATCATCTGCAGACTGGTCATCATTTAGCAGCGGAGCTTCGAAGTGGTCTGAAAATGCTTCGGGTGATATTCATCGCGCAAGTAGAGTAGGAATCGGAAATTCAAATCCTATACACAGTCTTGTCATAGAGCAAAACTCTGGTGCTACGCCAAATGTCCTTGAAATGCGAAACACAGCGGGCTTTGGTGCCAACTCTATCAATTTTATGGGTTCGACAAATGGCGATATGGCTCGCATTCAACAAATTGATGTTGTTCCTTTAGGCGGGGCATTAACTTTTTATACTAAGTTGAATGCAGGATTTGGAAGTATTTCTGATCCAGCGCTAGAGCGTATGCGCATCGATGCTAACGGATATGTTGGTATAGGGAAAACAAATCCAGCTTATGCCCTTGATGTATCCGGAGATATTAATTTGACCGGTGGAAATTTTAAAGTTAACGGAGTAAACATCGCAACCGGCGGTGGCACGGTCACGATGGTGACGGGCACTTCTCCGATTACTGTAATGAGTGGTGATTCTACTCCAGTGATTTCAATGACTCAAGCAAGTGGCGCAAACAATGGATACTTAACTTCAAGTGATTGGACAACGTTTAATAATAAGTTATCAAGTATAACATCAACAGATGTTAATACTGCTCTTGGATACACACCAGTTAATCGTGCCGGTGATACGATGACTGGTGCATTGAATTTACCTTCTGGTGGATTAACAGTAGGAACGAGTCAGCTAACAGTGACTTCTTCAGGTGATGTGGGCATTGGAACTGCGGCTCCAGCAAGTAAACTTCAAGTTGCAGGAACCATTACAGTAGGTACTAATTCCGGAGGAGCTACGATTTCTCAGGGTACAGCTGGGGAAGTTAACTGGCTAAATATTTACTCTTTAAGAGCAACTGGTACTCTTGCAGCCGATGGCAGTGTAAGGACCCCGGAAGTTAATGGCAATACTTCAACTTTAAATTTAAGCACAGGGAATATAGGATTACCCCTATCTGTTGTTGCTAAAAGTATTGATCCCGCACAGAAAGCATTTGCTGTTAGAGGCGTCGCTTCACAGACAGCTCATCTTCAAGAATGGCAAAATAGTACCGGCACTGCTTTAAGTATAGTTGATTCCCAAGGAAGAATTGCAGTAGGAAAAACTACGGCCGCCTATGCAGTCGATGTTTCCGGCGATGTAAACGTGACAGGTAATTTTAAAGTTAACGGAGTAGATATTGCGGCTGGTGGCGGAACTGTCACGATGGTGACGGGCACTTCTCCGATTACTGTAACGAGTGGCGATTCAACGCCAGTGATTTCAATGACTCAAGCAAGTGGCGCAAGCAATGGATACTTAGCTTCAAGTGATTGGACAACGTTTAATAGCAAATTATCATCAATTACTTCCGGTGATATTAACACAGCCTTATCCTTACCCAATGGTTTTGTTCGAAGTACTGCTGGCGTACTATCATCGTCAGCGTTAACATCAACTGATGTTACGACTGCGCTTGGTTATACGCCATCAACAGAATTGTGGACTACAAACGTAAGTGGTGATGTGTATCGAGCCACGGGTAAAGTGGGAATTGGAAATGCATCACCGACAGAAGGTTTAACTATTGGATCCAATGCAACACCTTTAAATCTAGGTCTGGCCGATGGCGGTAAGATTATGTGGCGTGATCCAGATGATGCGCTAATGCATGGAATTTCAACTTATCGAAGCTCACATGGGACTGCAGACATGATATTATTCGGTAATGATGATTGTGCTGGAGGATCGGGTTCGATTCATTGTCCAATGGCCTATTATCCAGGGCAAAATCACTTTTCAGTGAATTGGCCCGTTGAAGATACTGGGCCAACATTAGGTGGATCGCGAGTTGGATTTGGATCGCATAGTGGCGGCAGTGTCGCAACAATGCTAACCTTGTATAATACAGCCAACCCCCAAGTGAATAGCGGTGCCGCTTTAGGATTTAGTGCCAATCGAAATACTAGCGGAATAACTCGTATGGCTGAGATCAGCATGATTGCAACAAATATATCGAACGGATCCTATGCAAGTAATTTACGTTTCTCTACAGCACAAAATGGATCTTTAACACAAAAAATGGTTATCACATCAAGTGGTGATGTAGGAATCGGTGTAACTTCGCCAACAGCAGGACTTCACTTAAAAGCAGGAACAGCGGCCGCGGGAACGGCACCATTAAAATTTAGTGCGGGCCCAGTGATGACGACTCCAGAAAATGGAGCTATCGAGTTTGATGGAACAACATTATTTTTCACCAGCGGCGGAGTTCGCCGAGTTATTCCAGGTACAACGACTTCAAATGATTTTTCAAACGTAGGAAGCATTTACGGATCGGGCGCATTAACGATTGGTGCTGGCGGAACAAATCAAAATTTAACTTTACAAGGTTCAGGTACTGGATCCGTCACAACGCCTTCACAATTTGTTGTCACCAACAGTACAGCTTCAACATCGCCAACAACTGGAGCTGCAGTGATCACTGGTGGCTTAGGTGTTGGTGGAGCAGTAAATGTTTCTGGTGATATAACATCGAATTCCAGCATCCGTGCATTAGCCTCTATGTACACTCCACAATTATATGGAACTGATGTTGCCAGCGGAAATATTCGTATTGATGGAACCAGTCATGCGACGAAGGGGAGTGTATTGTTAGCTAGTACAGGCGGAGGGGTGGCTGTTGGAATGGGTAATGATACTCCGTTCGCTTTAACACACTTAGGAAATGGTGATGACAGCACTGGGTCAGGAAATAAAGCTCAAATGGCTTTTGGTTATAGTTCTACAAATGCATATTCTCACTTTATTCGAACAAGACATAATAGCGGAACAACAGAAAATAATGCTATCGATTTTTATACAGGTGATGGAACTGCAGCAGGGGTATTTCCAACAAATGCGGTTCATGGCTTAACCATTAACGGTGGTAATGTGGGTATTGGTACGGGCGCGCCTGCAGCTAAACTTCATACTTCATCTGATGGTTCACTAGTTGGGGGTATTTTTGAAACAACAACCACTAGCCCAGTACAACCACAACTTCGATTAAAAGCAGGTGGGGCTACTTTTGATATGCATTTAGCAAACAGTGGTACCACTATGTATGTAAATACACCTTTAACAACATACTGGGGAACTGGTCACTTCGTTTTAACAGCTGGTGACTTAGGGACTAATATGGGAGTTACTAAGTTAACTCAAAGTGGAAATTTAGAAATGGGTTGGAATGGAGCGATGTTTTCTCGTGATGGAGATGCACTAGGATATTCCATTAAAAGCGATCGTTTAACTGTGCAATCAACGGGTAATTCTCAACCTTTAGCTTTAAGAACTTCGGGTGATATGACTTTTAATACGGCTATGGGTGAAATTGCAAGAATTACTTCAAGTGGAAATGTGGGTATAGGAACTATATCACCTATTTCAAAATTTCATGTAGCTGCAACAAACTCTACGGATAATTCTAATAGCTATGTGGATGGAAATTTTCTTCGTTATGTGGCTTCAGGAAATATCACATCAGCAGGTACTTATAATAAGTATGCTTCGCGAATAAGCTCAGATATCACTGAAAATATTACTGTGGCTGGTGGCTACTCATATCACTATGGTTCAAATAATGAAGTAACCTACTCGGGCACAGTCAACAGTCCTGGTGCAGCGGCTCTAAATATAACTACAGTGGATAGAGTGAGAGGTACATTTACAGGAAGTGTAGACACTGGGGACTATGTTCATATTCAAGGTCTTGATGCATCAGTTGACGGGAATTTAACAGGTGCAGGCTTGTTACGTAAGTACGCAATTATTGCTTCCGCCAGCGGTACCGGTGATATTAATCACGGGATTCGTGCAGCTGCAAGTGGCGCGACTACTAATGCAGCTATAGTGGTAACTACTAATTCCCCAGCTGCTGGACCCAACAATTGGGCGATTCAATCTTATTCATCAGCCCAATCTTATTTGGCGGGAAGCCTTGGTCTTGGTGTAAGTGTACCAATAACTAAATTAGATGTTAATGGTGTCATACGATCGTCAGCAACCTCGACAACAATTTACATTGATTACAATGCGGCAAATGATACCGGCGATGGTTTGACGACGGGTACAGCTAAGAAAACTTTGGCCGCAGCATTAGCCTTGGCTGACACACTCGTAGTAAATAGCGTTACTATTCATGTTCTAAATACGAATAGTAGTGATCGTATAAATGTCGGAGCTGCGAATTCAAGTTTTCCGCGCCACAAGCATATCACTTTTGCAGGTAATCCATACATTAATTGGGATTACGCGGTCAACTTGCATGATAACACTACTGTAAACTTAATCGCGGTAGATGTGTTATTAAATGCAAATATGCTTAACGTTGCTGGAAGCAACAGTAATGTAGTAGTTGGTAATGCCGGTGGACCTTCTAAAATTATGTTCAATCAAAATAACTTAGCCATGTTTACTAGTACAATATACTGGAATAGCCATACCGTTAATTTGTATTCAACTTATTCTTATCAAACTAATGTGATCGGGGTGACTGGCGGAGTAACCGGTAGCAAAATTAACGAGCCTGGTGGATATGGATATCCACTGCGTGTAAATATTCATTGGAATGACGGTAATTTGATAGACCTTGCAAATATAAATACTGAACATTGCTACGCTAATAATAATATTCACACAACGATCAGAAATGTTGGAAACGGAACGGGTAATGTAGGTATTAACTCAAGAATTCCGACAGCGCGACTTGAGGTCGACGATGCTTCGGATTGGGGTGTGGCTAATAATAGTGTTGTCGCTTCGTTTATGGATAACGAACAACCTGCAACGTTGGCATCGATGCCATTATTTAGTAATGTTGCTGGTGATCGCCTTGGTGGATCGATCACCGCTAATATGTCGGGTAGCTATGGCGAGATGAATTTTATTAATCGAAGTAGTACGGGTACGAACAAAGGTTTCCGCTTTATTCAACAAACAGGAACAGGAACATTCCAAGATTTAATTTCGATTAAAGGAACTAATGGATTTTTAGGAGTGGGTATTATGGACCCTCAGTATGCATTGGATGTGTCAGGTGACATCAGTATTACTGGAACTCCGTATCGTGCGGGTGGAGATATCGCATGGCAGGTGCCTTCAGATGCGCGGTTGAAAGATATTACTTCAAATTTTGATAAAGGCTTACGCGAAATTGCTAGCATCGACACGGTGAAGTTTAAGTATAAAAAAGATAATGCTAAAAACATTCCAAGTGATAAAGAGTACACGGGTATTATTGCACAAGAGTTACAAAAACAAATTCCTGAAGCCGTTAATACTGACAAAGACGGGTACTTATCCGTGAACACAACGCCAGTATTCTGGGCTATTGTTAATGCGATTAAAGAGCTTTTTGGAATTTCTCAGCAGCAGGATCGTGAAATCGCCAGCGTTAAAGCGGAAAATGAGAAATTAAAGAAAGAAAATGCTGAGATTAAAGCGCGCCTAGATCGCATTGAAAAAGCATTGGAAAATAAATAAACTAAATCCCTGTACTTAAATTCGTATTCAAACGCTCTAACATTTTAAGGCGTAAGTCCAATTTTTCATTATCTTCAATTTTTTGGGATAATTGCTGGCGCGTTGACTCAAGCATCCGTTTCAAGGTGTCGATGTCAGAATCCGCAATGTTTTTTTGTTTTTGCAGCTCAGTCACATCATAGCTTAAAGCATTGTTTTGATTATCCGCTTGAACTAATTTTAGCTTTAATTCTTGCAGCATATTTTGATCTTCGGAATGTGTGCGTTTAAATCTGACCAATTCATTTTCTAAAAAGTTTTTAGTTTCATTGGCCTTTTTAAGGCGCAGCACTTCGGACTCAGCGGTGGCAATGTTTTGTTGAAAATCTAAAATCTCTTTGGAAAGGCTGTGAATCTGTTCTTCGTAGCTAACAATCAGGTTCTTTTTTTCAAATTCATGCTGTTTTGTTAGGACTGTGATAGTTTCTTCTAATTCTTGAATTTTAGTATTCAAACCATCACACAGCTCTAAGTACTGATTATTTACTTTATTAAGTTTTGTATTCTCTAAGCGTTGAGTTTCCAAATCATTTTTAATGTTCTGGATATAAGGTTTGATGACATTTTGAATTTTAGCATGGAACTTAGTAAGACGTCGTAAGTCTATGGCTTGAGTTTTAGTTAAATCTTCAAAGGCCTGCATTTTCTCGGTGTTTTGTTCAAGCTCTTCTTCAATTTCACTGGAATACTTAGACAGATTCTCCATTTTTTCAGTAATGATTTTTAGTTGCTCTTCGATATTATTTTTTTCATAAAAGAAAAAGTTTTTTTCTTTGAGTAATTTTTGATTCTCAGTTTCAAATAGAAAAAGCTTTCGATAACTTAATTTCAGCTTATTTTGTAAGTCCTCGATTTGCCCTGTTAAATCATTTAAGATAACAGAGTCTTGGTGGGACATTTGGGTGTTCATTGAGGCGTTATCAGATGTTGTGGTATCCAAGTGCTCCAATTGAAAGTCAAAATCCATTATTCCTCCTGAAAAAGTGAATTCACTGACACTGGCCCTAGTATAGGGCTTGACTAGACGTAATGCTGTATATTTTGTGCTGATATAAGCCAAAACTAGACCAACGTAGTGGCAAATGAAGTTATCTACGCAAGGCGAAAAACCGGCCCAGAGCTTCGACAAAACTTGATTAGTTTCAATATGTTGATAGCCTTGAGGTGGACACAACTTAAAGGAAGCACAATTATGGCGGGTCAGAATATTGGAAATGCGACGGTTACTAAAGCGGATATCGTAGAAAAGGTTTATGACAAGATTGGTTTTTCAAAAAAAGAGGCCAGCGAGTTAGTGGAAATGGTTTTTAATTCACTTAAAGAAACCTTACAGAAGGGCGAAAAAGTTAAGATTTCAGGCTTTGGAAACTTTTTAGTGCGTGGAAAAAAAGAACGCATTGGACGCAATCCTCAAACTGGCGATCAAATTAAAATATCAGCACGACGAGTATTAACTTTTAGACCTAGTCAGGTGCTTAAAGCCATGCTGAATGGCGAAGAGTATTCTCACTTAATTGGTAAAGATGAGGAGGACGATAATGATTAGTTCTGATGATGCGAATCCTATTATTCAAGTTGAGTTGTCTTTAGAAGATCGTTTTTTTGACCAACCATCAGAACAGATGGAAGGAGCACTTAAAGCCGAAGCCGAAGCTATGCCTTCGGTATTGGTCGATCATCAGCTGATTAACGAAATACAATCAATACCAGATCGCTTTGGGTTTAAAATTGGTGATGTCGCTGACTTACTAGGGATAAAGCAATATATTTTAAGGTATTGGGAGCAAGAGTTTGAAATATTAAAGCCCAAGAAAGCTTCAAATAACCAAAGATTATATACCAAAAAAGATGTTGAAAATGCGTTTTTAATTAAAAAACTTCTTTATCGCGATCGATTCTCAATTGAAGGGGCTCGTCAGGCACTACGAGATGTTAAGTTTGCGCTGAAAAAAGAAAAAGATTACTCGTTAGCCATTCAAAAAATTGATGAAAAAAATTCAGACACATTACACCAGGTAAAAAGCTTACTTCGTGATGTTCAAAAAATTAAACAGCTTTTTGTCTAAGAGGTTTTCTTGAAATCAAATCATGTCAAAAAAGCTGTTATACCGGCGGCAGGGTTAGGAACTCGTTTTTTTCCTGCCACAAAAACTATTCCCAAAGAGATGTTACCTATCGTTGATAAGCCGACTATATTATATGTGATCGAAGAGGTCATGAAGGCTGGCATCGAAGAAGTGGTTCTTATTCAAGGCCGAGGAAAAACCGCAATCGAAGACTTTTTTGATGTTTCTTATGAATTGGAAGAAAAGCTGGTTCAAGATGGAAAAGAAGCATTACTGAAAGATCTTAATTACATCCGAAATAATATGAATATTATTTCTTTACGACAGAAGTCCGCTTTGGGACTAGGGCATGCGATTCAATGTTCGCGCTCGGTTATCGGCGATGAGCCTTTTGCCGTGTTGTTGGGTGATGAAATCACATTATCTTCGACCAAATCAGAAAACATCACCTATTTTTTATGTGAACAGTACAAAAAGAACTTAGCCAGCAGTGTGTGGGTGCTGCCTATTGATAAAAATCAAAGTGAAAAATACGGAATCGTCGACGTAGGTTCTAGCTCTGACAGTAGTTTAACTGGCGGTGTGAAAATTAGTGGTGTGGTGGAAAAACCCAAACCTCAAAAAGCACCATCGGGTTGGGCCTTGCCTGGACGATATGTGTTTAGTCCAAAAATTTTTGAATACTTAGATCAAGTTAAGCCCGGACACAATGGTGAAATTCAACTGAGCGATGCTATGCACGCCATGGCACAAAAAGAAAATATATATGCCTACTCTTTTCAGACGCGACGATATGATGCCGGCGATAAGCTGGGCTATTTAATTGCAAATATAGAGGTCGCCTTGGATCGCGAAGATCTAGGTAAAGATCTTCTGCATTACTTAAAAAATAAAATCAACAAGTAGGTCTTGTGAAAAAAATTCTAATCCTGATAGCGTCCTTTATTATATTCTCATGTCAAACGGCACCTGTCGCGCTTTTTCCAGCAAAGGGGTTGACCGAATTTCAACAACTACAGAAAACCTTTTTTGATGAATATTGGGAAATTAATCCAGGACACGCAATGCATGCAGGGCATCCGGGGTACCAAGCCGCTTTAGTTGTGCCCTCAGAAGACAATTTGAAACAGCAAGTAGCTTTTTACAAAAAGTATCAAAAGACATTTAGTGATGTAAAAACAACTCACTTAAGCAAGGATGAGCAAGCGGATTTGGACATACTTACAAAAGTAATGGACCGCGCGCTGTGGTATTTGGAAGTGTTTCAAAGTCATCATTGGGATCCTTCAAACTATAACATAGGTTATGCATTAGGTAAAGTCTGGGAAAATCGCGAAAAATCCACAACTGAAAAAATTCGTTTACTTAACCACATTTTGCAGTTGGCGCCAGCTTATTACGAAGCGGGTTTTAAAAATATTAAAACTCCGACTAAAGAGCATTTGGATCTTGCGATTAAGCAAAACCAAGGCACTTTGGATTTTATAGAGAAGTATATTCTATCACAAAACCTTGATCAAAAATTTTCTGACTTACTAAAGGAGTCTCAAACCAGCATAAAGAACTATATAGTTAATTTAGAAGGACTTAAAGAATCACACACGCGGAAAAAAAGTTTTAAATCATTCAGATTATCGCCAAAAATTTATGATCAAAAATTTCGTCATGATTTGGAAACGATAAACTCAGCGAAGACAATCTATAAAAAAGCAATTAAAGATCGCGATCTGACACATCGAAAAATGATTAAAATTTCAAACGAACTATGGTCAAAATATTATCCCAAGGATAAGCCGCCCAAAGACAATTTAGAAATGGTTCAAAAAGTTCTATATAAAATATCTTTGCAGCATTCTGCCGCCGAAAGTTTTGTTTCTGCGGTACGAGAGCAGATACCGCAGTTGATCAATTTTGTAGAGGAAAAAAATTTACTAAGTCTTGATAAAAGCAAACCTTTAAAGATTCGAGAAACTCCTGAGTATATGCGTGGAGTGGCTGCAGCCAGCATTGATTCACCGGGTCCTTTTGAAAAAAACCGAGAGACATTTTATAATGTGACTCCTCCGGCGTCTTTGAGCGCTGAGCGCCAACAAAGTTTTTTGCGCGAGTACAATAATTACATGCTACAGATTTTAAATATTCATGAAGCAATACCCGGACACTATGCTCAGTTGATTTATGGAAATAAATCAACAAGTCCTGTAAAAAGTATTTTTGGTAATGGAACAATGGTTGAAGGATGGGCCGTTTACACAGAAAGGATGATGTTGGAAGAAGGGTATGGCAATCATAGCCCTGAGTTGTGGTTAACGTATTATAAGTGGTTTTTACGAGTTACTTCGAATGCAATTTTAGATTATAGTATACATAATTTAAACATGACAAAAGCTCAGGCGATGGACTTATTGGTGCGACAAGCTTTTCAAGAAACCACTGAAGCCGAAGAGAAATGGAATCGCGCCACGCTAACGCAAGTTCAGTTAAATAGTTATTATGCGGGTTTTGAAGAAATTTATGGATTTCGTGAAAAACTTAAAAAACAACAGGGGCCAAAGTTTAACTTAAAAAAGTTTCATGAACAGTTTCTAAGTTATGGTAATAGCCCCATTAAAACAATTATACATTTAATGGAAAACTAACTTGGACGATTAGCTTGGGTATTTGAAGGTGCGTGTTTCTCAAATCCCCGAGTCACTCCATCAATAAATTTATAAACTATATTTTGTATATCAAATTCGGAAGACGCCGCCGGCTTTTCATCCTCTGCTTTGAGTTGGCCGATTTTGTCCCCGACAAATAAGTAAACTAGAGTACCGCAGCCAATCAATGTGAATACACTAAAAGTAATAATTTCAATAAGCGGTGAATTTTGAAATTGACCGATATAAATACTTAAAGCCGAAACTAACCGGACCAATGACATAATAATGAAAGCTGTTAAAACAACGCCCATAAAAAATTTAAATATTAAAAGTGATATTTCTTTATTTAAATTTTTCTTAAAAATCAAGATGGACTCATTATTTATAGGCGAATATGAGGGGTTACTTCTAAAAAAATCAAACAAGAATGGTAGTATAAGTCTGAAGATCATAGTTAAGACCTTCTTCTTAAAATCAGCGCCAATAAACCGCCAACGACCACGCCGGCAGCAGCTGCCATCAGCACAGCCTTCGTTGGATTTTCCTTAATGTAGTCTCGGGTGCCATCAACAGTGTCCACTGTTGAATGAGTAATTTGTGATGCAATCGTTCCCATTTTTTCGCCGAACTCATAAGATATTTTCTCGGCTTGCTGGGCAATTTCTTGTGTATTAATCATGTGTGTGTCCTCCACTCTGGCAATCTAAAAGACTCGGGCTAAGTTGTCCAACTGCAATTTTTAAAGATTAATTTTAGGGTCATTTTGCCCCGCCGTGATTGCTATTTTCCCATAAACAATAATGATCGCAAAAACAATAATGACTAAAGTTTTGATCTTTGCGTATTCAAAAGTCACATCGGTTAAACATGATAATAGAAACTGTAATAGGACTAGGCCACAAGCGTAAGCCAATGGAGATAGGTGGGGGGCGGATCGGGTGTCGCGAATAAACTTTAGACTTCTTTTTATAAAAAACAGTATCATCGCCACAAAAAATATAAACCCAATAAGACCGGTCGTTGCTAATATGTTTAAAAACTGATTATGAGAATGTGAAACATAGTGATCCGAAGGTAATCCTACCTTAGGCCAATAGTCTTCAATTTGTCGGTAGGAATCCCAGTAGCCTATACCAATAACAGGATGTTCTTTAAACATTGCCCAATGGACCTGAATAAGTTGTGACCGCAATTGATCTGAAGTTGTTGTAAAGCTGGTGGTTAAGCGACTATACATGGTTGGAGACAAGGTCAGCGTTAGGGATACAGCAATAATCGTCACTGAAATATAGGTAAGAAAAAACTTACGACCTTTAATTAAAGTCAGAACAAGCAGCGAAAAAAATGTAGCAAACCAAATTCCACGAGTAAAAGTCAGTAGAATACTAAGACCCATAATGATCAGACCTACTGTTGCTAAAATTTTAGTTTTTTTAGTTACGGTGTTAAAACCAAGAAGGAAAATTGAGGCAAAGAAAATAAAGATCAAACCATTTCCATGTGCATGATAGGTGGCACTGTTAACCATTCCGACCACTCGATGAATAGGGGTTTGTGTCAGATAATCGTATTGAACAAATAAAGTTACAAGGGCATATAAGCTAGGTATCATAAACGCCACAGCGAAGAAAAACAGCCAGCGATCATAATTAACTTTAATTTTACGAAAGGCGTAGATCAATAAATAAAAATTAATGATCCAACTAAACCGAGATAAGTAGAACCACCACGGCACAGGATCTTTTCCGTTGATAGCTAAACTTAAAACTGCGGCTATAAAAAAACCTACAAAAGCCCATTCAATACCTACATAAGTAAGTTTGTTAAATACAGCGCGGTCTTTTATGGACTCTCGAACAAAAACAAAAAAAATAAATATTAAGGCGATATCCATTAGCGTCTGAGAACTGACGCCGCCAACAGCTGTGAAGCCAATTAAAAATTCTAGCATTTTAACCCATCGTTAGTTTTAACAAAATTTGGTGCGCGAAGAGGGACTTGAACCCTCACGCTCTCGCATACGCCCCTCAAGCGTACGTGTCTACCAATTCCACCATCCGCGCACTTACGCGTGTTATTAAAGCAAACTTATTAACCGGAGTCTAGTTTTTGGATACTTTAAAGGTCGAGCTAACCCTTGGCACTTGGCCAGCTGTCTTATGAATACGAGCACGGATGCTCATAATAATGATGAAAAGAAATCTGGCGCCAGTTCCTCAGCTAGGATGGCTGAAAACTGAACGTCAGCATGTTAAAAAGGGAGACCTCATGGAACTATTCGATGTTTTAGTGTTTTGCTCCATATACTCAGGCGTAGTGATTTACTCTTTATGGCTGACCATTAGTGATCGCCTAGGAACTCGTCTGAACTAAATTTAAGCCTATTAAGTAAGAACTTGCTGGGTTTATGGTGGTTCCCCACGCAGGTTTTTCAGCGGAAGTGATGAACTTCCGCTTTTTTATTGCTGCTTAGTATGTTACCTCATAGTCCATGAAAGTTTCTGATCTTGAGTATAATTATCCTGAAAAATTGATTGCGCTAGAGCCCTCTCGACCAACACGAGTTATGTGGGTTGAAGCTGAGCACGATCCACGTGAGATCTCCCTTCAAGATTTAATTCAGAAAATTCCGACAGGTGATGTCTTTGTCATCAATGACACCAAAGTTCTAAAGCGTAGAGTTTTTGCTGAAAATGAACTAGAGATTTTATTTTTGAATCAAACAGAAAATGGACTATGGAATGTCTTGTTCCCTTCTAAAAAATTTTATATCGACGATCAAATACGTTTACCTAACGGCTCGGTGATGACCTTAATAGAAAAAGGACTTCCCCAAAAAGTTAAAGTTGAGCCAAACTTAACTGAAAAAGATTTTGAAAAATTTGGAGAGCTTCCGCTGCCTCCTTATATTCAAAAAGCGCGTGATCAGCGCCATAACATAAGTCAGGATGAAAAATGGTATCAGACCGCGTGGGCGCAAAAAGCGGGCAGTTATGCCGCCCCCACAGCCAGCCTTCATTTTTCCAAAAATGATATTCAAACTTTAAAAAATAATGGCGTAAAAGTTTTAAAAATCACTCTGCATGTGGGATTGGGAACATTTCTTCCGGTTAAGGTCGAAGACTTGGATCAACACCAAATGCATGGAGAAATTTACGAAGTTTCCACAGACATTTGGGAGCAAATTTTAACAGCAAAAAAAGAAAATAAAGGGATCTGGGCGCTTGGAACAACGGTGACACGGACGCTGGAAACTGTGGCGCGTACTAATCAGCTCGTAGGGGAATCAAAATTATTACTTCAAGCCGGTAGTGAATTTAAAATCGTCAATCGCTTACTCACTAATTTTCATCAGCCCGAATCTACCCTGCTGGCGCTGGTGGCTGGCTTTTCCGGACTGGAGAAAACCAAAAAATGTTATCAGTGGGCTATCGAAAAAGAATTTAAATTATTTAGCTACGGTGACTTCAGTGTGTGGATAAAATAAAAATACTGCTTTGCAGTACAAAAAGGGAACTGGTACCTATGAAACTCGGGGAATTTAAGCTGCATAAAAAAAGTGGGAACGCGCGTAGAGCGAGCTTTATGACGGCCCATGGGTCGTTTGAGACGCCGTGCTTTATGGCGGTGGGAACCAAAGCCACTGTTAAAGCGATGACGCCGGAAGAGTTGAAGACTTGCGGAACACAAGTGGTTTTGGGAAATACCTATCACTTGCATTTGCGCCCAGGTGAAAAGTTGATTAAAAAATTAGGTGGATTGCATAAATTTATGAATTGGGATGGGCCTATCCTTACGGACTCGGGAGGATTTCAGATTTTTTCTTTATCCGGTCTGCGCAAAATGAGCGAAGAGGGTGTTGAGTTTCGCTCGCATATTGATGGGTCAAAATATTTTATTTCGCCGGAAAAAAGTATGGAAATCCAAATGGATTTAGGCTCTGACATTATCATGGCTTTTGATGAATGTTTAAAATACCCGGCCGAAGATCATGAAATTAAGCGATCGATGGATTTAACATATCGATGGCTGGTGCGTTCAGCTAAGGCGATGACCCGCAGTGAGAGTTTACTTTTTGGAATTATCCAAGGCGGCTTAAGTTTAGAGCATCGAAAATATTCACTGGAACAAGTCACCAGTGTCGATTTACCAGGCTACGCATTAGGTGGATTTTCTGTGGGGGAGCCCATTCATTTAATGCATGAGTTATTGCCTG
The DNA here is from genome assembly GCA_022843825.1 of Pseudobdellovibrionaceae bacterium. Lineage (GTDB taxonomy): Bacteria > Bdellovibrionota > Bdellovibrionia > Bdellovibrionales > Bdellovibrionaceae > Pseudobdellovibrio. The sequence goes on along the minus strand of JALHMX010000010.1, from coordinate 93,544 downwards.
ATATTGCGCCGTTAATGCCAGAAAATAAACCACGCTACTTAATGGGCGTCGGCACTCCTTTAGATTTAATAATTTCAATTGATGCGGGTATTGATATGTTTGACTGTGTTCTTCCTACACGTGTGGCTCGCAACGGCACTCTTTATACGTGGCAGGGTAAGGTCAGTATTAAACAAGAGAAATACAAAGAAGATCCAACAGCGTTGGATCTTGAATGTGATTGTTATACTTGCAAAAATTATTCAAAAGCTTATCTTCGTCATCTTTTTATGAGTGGTGAAATATTAAGCTCAAGATTAAACACTATTCACAATCTTTATTTTTATATGGCCTTGATGGCTAAGGCCCGCGAAGCTATTGAGCAAGAAAGATGGGATGAGTTCAGAGACAATTGTCTGACGCGCTTCACAAGATCGGATAAGGAATCTTGAACAGTTTACGGTTTAAGTGTTCAATTTACTTTAGCTTTTTATTTTAACGAAAAGGAAAAAAGTATGTTGAAAATGATTTCATTTATTTTGTTACAAGGTTCAATCGTTTTAGCGCAAGCGGTACCAGCTCCGGGAACACCAGAGGCGATGAATACAACAGCCCCAGGTTGGATGCAATTCGTTCCTATCGCGGTCATCATGTTTGTGTTTTATTTCTTTTTAATTCGTCCACAGGCGAAAAAGCAAAAAGAGCATCTAGGATTTTTATCTACTTTAAAGCCAGGGGATCAAGTGGTCACTCAATCTGGAATTTTAGGACGCATTGCTGGAGTAAACGATGCAGTCGTTAATCTAGAAGTGGCAAATAGCGTTCAAATTAAAGTTTTAAAAAGTCAAATACTGGGGTTGCAAACGCCGCCATCGGCTAAATCGTAATCGATAAATTAAAAAAGGATACATCATGGAAAATTTACGCTTAAGAACCTGGGTGGCTGTGTTGGCTGTAGTTTTTGCTATAGCTTCAGTTTTACCAAATTTTGTTGATACATCAAAGATAGCTTGGTGGCCCGCCAAGAAATTGAATTACGGACTTGATATTCAAGGGGGGATTCAGTTGGTGATGGGGGCCGATATTGATTCTGTAATCAATACTACAGTCACTCGTCAGACTGTGGCTTTAAAAAGTGAGCTTGATAAAGAAGGAATCGCTGTTAAAGGGTTTTCAAATAATGAAGCGCTAGGCTCATTTAACATTCAAGTCAGCTCAATCGTTGATGCTAAAAAAGTTGAAGACTACTTGGCTCGTATGCATGCTGGTAGTCTTCAAGTTCTTACATCTAATGCTGAACGTGTTGAAGTTAAGTATTACGATGCGTACTTAATAGAACAAAAACAAAACATCATTAAACAGGCGATCGAAACCATTCGTAATCGTATTGATGAGTTTGGTGTAGCTGAACCTTCAATTACGCAACAGGGAATGGATCGCATTTTGGTTCAGCTTCCAGGTATGGCGGATGCAGAAAAAGCCAAGCAACTTATTAACACGACAGCGAAACTGGATTTCATGGCTTTAGATTACACTGTAAGTGCAGAGCAGTTATTGAAATTGATTCAAGATGCAGAAAAAGCCGGAAATTATTCCATGGCGACTTTGAGATATTCGGACTACGTCGCACGCTTGAACGCAGACATTAAAGATAAGTTGCCTGAAAAAACCGTGGTCTACTTTGAAAAAAGAGATGACGCTAAATCAGTAGAGGTGGGAAGTACGCCGTTACTATTAAGAACTGATACAGATCTTACCGGAGATTCATTGGACAACGCCGTTGTGGGCTTTAATCAGTACGGAGCCCCAGTGGTTCAGTTACGGTTCAACCCAGTTGGTGCTGCTCGCTTTGCCACAGTGACTGAGCAAAATATTCAACGACAGGTCGCGATCGTCTTAGACCGAGTGGTTAAATCGGCTCCTTTTATTAATGAAAAAATTGCTGGAGGGTCGGCGGAGATTACTTTAGGCAGTGGGCGTGATCATCAAACGATGCTTGACGAAGCCAAACTTATTTCAACTGCGCTACGAGCGGGTTCTTTACCAGTGTCATTGGAACAGCTTGAAGAAAGACGTGTGGGCCCCTCATTGGGACTCGATGCTTTGGAGAAAGCGCGATTTGCTGCAATTATTGGGTCCCTTATCATTATGCTGATCATGTTGGTTTATTATAAGGGAATGGGAGTTGTTACCGACCTGACATTATTTCTTAATATAGTTTGTCTATTAGCTATTTTAGGTTCATTAGGTGCAACTTTAACTTTGCCTGGAATTGCAGGAATAGCCTTAACGGTGGGCTTTGCCGTTGATGCGAATGTTTTAATTAATGAACGAATTAAAGAAGAGCTTCGTGCGGGGTCAAGCCTTCAAACAGCTATCCGAGAGGGTTACTCTAAGGCTATGTCTGCGATCATTGACTCGAACATTACAACTTCTGCTACGGCCTGTGTGCTTCTCTATTTTGGTACGGGTTCAGTTCGTGGATTCGCCGTTACGCTTTTGGCGGGTTTAGCGACGACTTTGTTTTCCAACGTTTTTGTATCTAAAGTTATAGTTGATAATCTTGTATACCGCGTTGGTATTAAGAAAATTTCGGTTTAAGGAATATTTATGAGTAAAACTAAAAAAAATAATCACGCAGATGGATACGGACGATTTGACTTTGTAGGAAAAATTGGTTTTTTCGGCGGATTCTCTTTAATACTAACAACAGCTGCTTTAATTTATTTAGCTGTGGCCGGAATTAATTACGGAATTGATTTTCGCGGTGGAACTGAAATGCAGATTAAGTTCAACGAGCCAGTCAGTATTAATCAAATTCGAGCAGCTGTGGGTGAAGTCAATATTGGTGAAGTGGGCGTACAGTCTATTGGTGATACGAATGAGTATGTTATTCGATTTCAAGGAGCTCAAGGAAAGACCGATAAAGAAACGAATGATATCCTTAACAGATCTATTGATGATCTTAAAAACAAAATACAAACTACATTTGCCGCGCAAGGGCCTGATTTTCGTCGGGTTGATACCGTCGGCCCACAAGTCGGAGCTGAGCTTAAAAGAAACGGGCTATTAGCACTTTTCTATTGTCTGCTTTTGATATTAGTCTATGTCGCGTTTAGATTTGATTATAATTATTCGCCAGGCGCAGTGGTCTGTCTTTTTCATGACGTTGTTATCACGCTTGCGATCTATGGCTTGACGGGTAAAGAAGTTAATATTCCCATACTGGCTGCACTGTTGACTTTAATCGGTCTTTCATTAAATGACACTATTGTGGTTTTTGATCGTATTCGTGAAACAGCACATAAGTACAAGCGCGAAGGTTTTGCTTATGTTATTAATCGAGCGATCAATGATATGGTCGGAAGAACGATTATTACAGCAGGGACAGTTATTATTTCCGCGGTATCATTGTATATATTTGCAGATGGAGTGGTCTCAGATATTGCTTTCACAATTTTTGTGGGCGTGACATTTGGAATTTATTCATCAATATACGTGGCCGCACCACTTATATTGTTTGTAGACAAATTACGTTCAAAAAATGCAGCTTAGGCTAGCTTGTTATCAATGATTTGGAAAAAAAAGAACAACTTAGTACAGGTCGCTAAGAATAACGCTATACCGGATTTGGTATGGCGTTTTTTGTCTTTAAGAGCAACTGATGAAAAGGTGCTAAATAAGATTCTTAATCCAACATTATCTGAACTCAAAGATCCTTTTGTGTTGAAGAATATGGATAAAGCAGTAAGTCGTTTGATCACAGCTTTTCATAAAGAAGAAAAAATTTGTATTTATGCTGATTTTGACTTGGATGGAACAAGTGGATTAGCCATTTTGAATGTTGGTTTAAAAAAGATTGGATTTGAAAATGTTATTTATTATCAGCCAAAACGACTCGCAGAAGGATACGGCTTTCACCCCCAGGCAGTAGAGGATTTAAAAAACCAGGGTGTTCATCTGATCATAACCGTTGATGTGGGTATTACCTCGTTTGCGGCCTGTGAAAAAGCCCAAGAACTGGGGATTGATGTTATTTTAACAGATCACCATTTACCTATCGATGACACCCATTCTGCAGTTGGTGAAAAACTTCCCGCGGCGTATTGTGTGGTTAATCCGAATCAAAAAAATTGCCAATCTGGTTTGGAGTATCTGTGTGGTGCGGGTGTGGCTTTTTATTTGCTCAGAGCTTTAAAAAGAGGTTTCTTTGAAAACTCAGAGCTACCAAAAAATGAATGGGACTTAAAAGAAGTACTGGATTTTTTCTGTATTGGTACACTTACCGATATGGTTCCTCTCGTTGATGATAATCGAGTGTTGGTTAAACACGGTTTGTTAGCTTTGCAGCAAACTCAAAAACCGGGACTTCGCGAGCTGCTTAAGCGATTGAATTTGGCTGATCGGGAATTAACATCTCAGGATGTAGCTATTCGTTTTGCGCCAAAGTTAAATGCATTATCGCGTATGGAATCGGAAGTACTTCCACGGGATATTTATTTAGAAACGGATTCTAAAAAGGCAGAAACGCTTGTTAGTAAAATGTTAAAAAATAATGAGACACGACAAAGTCTTCAGCAATCCGCAGTAGAATTAGCTGAAAAAAGTCTTCGACAGTGGACACATCAAGATTTTATTTTCATATCATCTCGTGAGTTCCATCGAGGAATAATAGGGCTCATAGCCACAAAAATTGCAAACGACACGAACAAGCCTACATTCATAGGCTCAGAAGATGCTGAAGGTATGATCGTGGGAAGCTCTCGCTTACCTCAAGGCAGCATTGGAAACTTAGTCAGCGCTTTATCAAGTGCAGAAAAAGTATTGAATCGGTTCGGCGGGCATGCGGCCGCAGCCGGCTTTGAGTTCTCTTCATCTCGTAAAAAAGAACTCATCGAATGTTTAACTAAATATTATACAGAGTTAGCCTCTGAACCTAGAGATCTTGAAATAGAATACGATACTGAGGCCGCATTAAGCGATTTAACGCAAATTAATATGAAATGGTATAATTTTGCAGGGCCCTATGGGGTAGGGTTTCCCACACCTATTTTTAGATTCAACAGGGTAACTCTCAAATCTATAAAAGAAATAAAAGGTGGGCATATAAAAATGACTGCTCGTGACTTACAATCAAGCGCTGTCGATATACTATACTTTTCACCACTAGAAAAAAAGAAAGCGTTATTAAAGCCCGGCAGCCAGTATGATATTTTAGGGGAAATTCAGATTAATTATTTTAATCGCACAGAGTCCACACAAATTTTAATTAAAGATTTTGTTCTTAGTGAGGCCTCAGGTGCTGAAAAAATCTAAAGCAATTGTCTTATTATCAGCGGGTTTAGATTCAACAGTTAATTTATTTTTAGCCCGACACAAATATAACATTATTCTAATTCTAACTTTCGATTATGGTCAAAGAGCCGCAGATAAAGAGATAAGCCAATCACAGAAGATAGCCCATCAATTAAATATACCTCATCAGATTATTGAGATGCCTTGGCTTCAAGTTATAAGCAAATCGTCTTTAAATCGTGAAAATGTAAAAATTCCAACGGGGAAAGATGTATCCATAGATGATCCTGCAGTATCTCTTCAAACGGCGCGTTCGGTCTGGGTGCCGAATCGCAATGGCTTGTTTTTAAATATAGCAGCAGCCTATGCTGAAAGCTTCGATGCGGACGTGATTATTCCGGGTTTTAATTTAGAAGAAGCTCAAACTTTCCCAGATAATAGTGAGGACTTTATTAAATCCTCTACAGAGGCATTTAAATTTTCGACGCAGAATCATGTACGAGTCGAGTGTTTCACTGTTCGAATGAATAAAACGGAAATCGTGAGGCACGCTTTAGAACAAAAAGTGCCACTAGAATTGCTATGGCCCTGCTATTTCAATAATGAAATATGGTGCGGTCAGTGTGAATCCTGTTTAAGAACTGGTCGAGCAATGAAAGCTAATGGAGTAGATTATGAAAAAATTATTTATAAGTAAAAAAATTAAATATGATGGATCGCAGTTAAGACCACTTTTCGCTTATGAAGATCATAAAATTCTAGGGGATTCTATTGTTTCCTGGATGGGTCCATGCGATATAACTTTAGAGCACATGGTCGATTTAGAAGACAAAATTGAAAATTCAAAAATTTGCGGCGATGAGATGCTACACTTTATAATTGAAATTTTTGGGAAAGATTTAACAGCCGGGGTGGCCTTGCAAAGACTTTTTGCGTCTATAGCTAAAGACAGTCTTGAATCTTTAACTTCGCAAAAGCTTGTTCGTGAGGGTGACGATATTTACAGTCACGATAAAAAAAATAAACTATCTATTTCAATTGCTAGTCGCTCAGCGGTCAGCACAATGATTCATTTTGCGATGAATATAGTTAACAAAGGTACACCGGTATCGACTTTAAGTTTGCAGGATTTAAAAGTAGATCCGACGATGTTGGCGGAGCAATTAATGCAGTCTTTTACTAAAGAATTTGAATCCGTGATCACGGCCACAAAGAAAGTTACTCCACTTTAAGCAACGACTTAGACAATGGTCTAGCAAGTAAAACGATATAGTTTGAATGAAGAAACTCTTCTTTTCACAGCTATATTCAGCTGTTAGCATAAATCCATAAGATGAACTAAATAAGACTATAAGTTTGATTTGTAGGAGGTGAAGATGAGAAATTCTTCCGTAGGGTTAGTGGCCATATTATGTATATTTGGATCGTTATATGCACACTCCAGCGTAAACGATGAGTTAAGAAGACTTCATAAGTGTTATGGACTTTTTACTAACGAAAAATTGCAAGAGAGTCATGCGTTGTGGCAGCAAGTAGCCGCAGGTCAAACCTCAGGAACTGATGCGTGCATGGCGATTCTATCCGAAGCTGACTTTATACTCGATGGAAAATCCATTGCCAGACAGGGCAGTCAATATCAGTTAACTGGGCAAAAAATCCTAAGAAAGTTTTTAGATTTTTATAACTCACAGTTCTCAGTGACAGCCTCGGGAATACCCTCAACCGGAGATGATGCTCGAACAGCGGATGTCATTGATGGCAATCAGCCCGCCTACCATTATTTATATTCTTTGTTTAAACCTAACGAACCTTTTTCAAATACTGTAACTCGCTCATATGCTCTGCGCGCAATTAGATATTCAGAAAAAGCTAATCGCCAGCGTTCAGTGACTGATACGAATAAAAATAATTTATTGTATAGTCCTGACAACATTGGAGACAAGGCCGCCTGCATGGCTTACTTTGCGGCCAACGGACTTAATTACAGTGATTTTATGAACGCATATATGCGTATGGGAAGTCTTTCATCAGTCGAAATTACTCCGGGCGGTGTGAGATGTTGGTTTCCTGGCGGAGACGTTCCTGCCGTTCCTTATTTCCCGACATTAATTCAAACGGGCGTGTTGGTTGGATTAGAGCAAGATACAATTCAAAATGTAGCAACCTACGCGAGTAATACGGGAAGATTGCCTGCAGATATGAATATCAATCAACATTTTGGCGGTGGAGTGTTAGGTGAACAAGACTACATACGTCGAAATTTTAATTATGCAGACACCACGACGCAAAACGGTAGACAGACTTTGCAAAGAAGATACGGAGAAAGCGTCTTACATGATTTTCTGTGCAAGCAAAATCCATCAGTTCGATCAATGGATGTAGTCAGCGAAGTCAATGTCAATTCCACCATTTCATTTCGACAAGGAATTTCTTGTATGCGTTGTCATTCGGGAATGGATGACTTAACCGGCGTAACAAGAAATATAACCTTTGGAAAAACATTGCCGAATTCTTGGGGATCTATTCGTTGGTTGTCTCAAAGTGTTCAAAGCACAAATCCAACGAATAAAAACCAAAAAGTATTAACGTTGATGACCGGAAATGACGGGAATTGGCATAATAAGGCTAATATAGGTCGGTTGTTTTACAGAAGTTATAATGGGGATTTGGTTAAACAACAGTTTGAAGGTTTTCAAGAGTTAGGGCAGGCCATAGCTCAAAAAGATGATTTTTATGCTTGTTTTGCTAAGAAACATTTTCAGCAGTTTACAGGTATTGAGGTCAATCTAGATGACGAAGGGGACATCAATTTTCCAGAACTGAGTGCAGCAGAAAGAAAATACAGAGATCAAGTCATTCAGCTCGGGCAAGAGCTTAAGCAGCATCAGTCCTTAAAACAGCTTATAAGATCAATTATTCAGTCGCAAACGTTTATTCGCCCAGACAGAGGACTTTAAAGATGAGTGAAAATAAAAAAAATGAAATAGATCGACGAGCATTTTTACAACGTTTAATGACCGGTGTGGGTGCATTTTCAATTTTTCCTGGGGATATATTTTTAAATAATATTTTGATGCAGTTTTTGCAAAAAGGACACGCACAAGCGGCGGGGCAGGGTGACGGCCTGGGGGACATGAAGTTAATCAATCTCAGTATTGGTGGTGGAATATCGCGCTGGTATTGGGATAGTATTCTAACTCCAAACGGCTCGTCAGATGTATTTGTTCCAAACCCTATGGTGATTACTCGTTTTAGAGCTCAAGGGGATCAAGTTGTTGGCGAGTACGCCACAACACGGGTAGGATCCTATAATTTGCCATGGACATGGGCGGCGCAAATTCCAACGGCGGATGGAGGGTCTGTGCCGATGACGAGTTTGGCTCATAACATGTTAAGTTTAAGAGGAATTAATACGCTCATCGACAGCCACGGCATCAATCGCCAAAGACATGTCGCTTTGTTTCCGGGTGGTACTTCGATTACAGGATTATTGGCGGACAAAGCTAAAACACCAATTCCTGTTGTTCATTCAGGAGTAGACACATCATATTATGGATCGCAAAAAGGAACTGGTTTAGTTTCTGTCGGAGGGGGCAACCCATTCAGTACAGCTTTAGCTCCATTTTTGCCGACAAATAATATTACTGGCATTAAAAGCACTCAGGTTGAAGATGCTATTGATTTGGCATTAGCAAAAATGAATGCGGCGTCAGTTGATAAGCATAAATATTTACCAAGTACTTATCAGGCACGAGCTAATGCTAAGACATTGATGAGAAGACAATTTGGAAATTTGCAACAAAGCTATTCCACCTTAGTAAATAAGTACACCAACCTTATGCGGCGAAGTTCCTCTAAAACGGATAGTGCCTTGATTTTAGCAGGAGTTGATGATCTGAGTATTCCAGTAAGTCGCACAGCACCCTTTAATATAGGGGGAAATGGTAACTTCTATAGTGCCAGCACGGATGCACAGAACTTTGTAGGAGAAACAGCAGTGGTCGGCGGTATGGCTAACGCTATGGCTGTGGCAGAATTCATGATCAAAGAAAATCTATCTTCAGCATTTACCTTTGGGCTAGGTGGGTTGGTCGCCAATAATGATGCGCATGAAGTGGGATCACATTTAGCACTCTTAAATTTTAGCAGATACTATCGGGCTTTTTCCGCTGCCTTGTATGAATTTATACAACAAATGAAAGCGATTTCTACACCCCATGGAAATATGTTTAATCAAACCGCCATTGCTGTAACATCCGAGTTTAATCGTAACCCTCGCAGCTCGGGAACCGGCGCTGATCATGGCTGGCGCGGCGCCAATTACACTGTTTTTTCCGGTATGGTTAATCAACTGACTGTTTTGGGTAATGTCAGAAGCGACAGCAGTAATAATTACTTAGGGACATGGGGACTTTCAGCGCCGATGAGTGAATTGGGCGGCCGTGAAGCTATTTTAGGAAATTGTTTATCAACAATATCGGCTATGGTTGATGTAAAGACGCCTATGCCCAACGATAGAAGTTTTGTTAGAAAGCAAAATGGATCTATAGTTCCGGTAATGACTTCGTGCCAAAATTTTAACGCTAATGGAACAACTTAAAGGAATAGCTATGAAAAAAATACTCATCATTTTGTTAGCTTTTTTAACTTCGTGTATCCCGAGTCAAAAAACTGATCTCGTTTTTTCAAGTGCAGCTGTTGTCAGTGGAGTGTTGAATATTCACTCTAAGTATACGGTAAACTTACAAATGACGGAGCGACGCTACGTTTATGATACCTTGGTGAAAGTTTTTAACATTGAAAGTAACTCAACCACTGATAATTGGATAACTACAAATATTTACAGACGCAGTGAATTTGGTGGAGGTTGTGATAGTTATGCAGAATCAGATTTATCAGCATCGACTGTAGAGTTTCCTATGGAGACTTGTTCAGGTGTTTCAAGGACCCAGCTTGCGACGAATAACCCGATGAGATTTGCTTTCACCATGAAGGCTTGCGAGTACATTACCAATCAAACAATTCATATGGATCAGGTTCGTCCTAAAATTCTGGGAACAAGTGGGTGGGAAGCTCCAAGTGACAACGCTGTAAGAAAAGCCTGGGCCTTGTTTTATCCCGCAGAACCTATTGATGCGTCCATTGTAGAATCATTAAAAAACATTCAGTCTGTGGCGGGTAGTCCAGCAGAAGCCTGGAAGTTTATAGTTCATACGATTTGCTCATCGGCTGGATGGCAAGCCTTATAACTGAGAGGCTCCGCCATTATCATTGTATGTTTGATGATACTGATCTCTGTCAGAGATTGTCGAAGGTGAATGAGACTTGTGGTATTGTTGCTCAAGTAACGATGCAAATTCAATCAAGACATAGTCTTCAGAGACGTTGCTTTTAGTTAGAGAGTTATTTAGACAAGAAGTAAAAAATAGTAGTGGAATAAGTAAGTAAATCATTTTCTATCCTTTAAATCATTGATTATAGGCTCTAGTTCTTTAAAAAAATCATTTTTTCTAAGCCTAAAAGTTTCAGTTTCTTGATTGAGGTTAGTGAGATATCTTTTGGCTTTATAGAATGGACCGGCAACTCTTTGAGACACTGTAAAACCAAAATAAATCAGCAAGGCAAAGTTGAATAGGGCCAAGACTATAAATAGAATATCAAAATCATATTTCAAGTTTCCTAAGAAGCTAAAAAATACATGTCCGTCTGGAATTCCAACCTGAATCGCCTTATTTTGCAGTCTCCAAAAGAAAAAGTAGGCCGTGCCGTAGAATGAAATTGTCGTTAAAATAAATAAAAAGAAAAAATAGGACATCAGCTTTAGTTGTAGCTGTGGTTCTATAAGAATATTTTTTAGTTTTCTAGCCATATTTACCTCTTTAAAAATTATAACCTAATCCTAAGGACCACACAATTAAATCACTCTTTATATTTCTACCATATTCCGTTAAGAAGTAAAACTGATCAAATGGCCATTTGCCATAAAGTGATATGGATATAAGACTTTTGTCAGGAGGCTCAATTTTACAGCCACCAACGCATTCGGGATCACTATCGGGGGGAGTAGTTAATTCTTGCGATATAAAGTAGACCGGGACCTTTACTCCAAATTCAGCTAGGGAAGATGATACAATAAGGCTAGCTCCTAAAGCGAATTGATAGGCATTAAACGGAACATTGGATTGTTGGTAAACTAATTCGTTTTGAGCTTGAACATTGCCTTTACCGAAAATAAAACAGCCATCGGCAAAGAAATGATAGTTATCATTCTGATAGCCAATCGACCCGCCGATACAGCTTCCCATGTTAGTAATAAGTATTTCGCTATCGACGCCAGCCACTTGAAAAATAGCTTTATTTTGCCATGAATTTTGTTTTAAAAATACGGACTTGGAAAATTTATAAGCTTGCCCCTGTTGTTTTTTAAAAGATCCATCGACACCTTCTTTAATGCTCTCAACTTGATCTTCTTCATATTCAAGCGCTTCAAGAATTTTTTTAAGCGAATTAAAGGTATTAACTATTTTTTCTCGATCATTTGATGGTGCCACAGTTTGAAGATGTTGAGCTAAATTTTGGTAGGCGCCGAAGTATAAAGACTTAAGATCATCCGAATAATTAGACGGACTGACCGATCGCTTGCTTTTTATCTGAGAGATTAAGGCTCTTTGTTGAGGTCGATGTTTATGACTTATAAGGTTTAACCGCAAACGATAAGCGAGGAGATGTTGCTGAGTGGCTTCCAGCGCCTCTAAAGTAATTTCAATGACTTTAGGTGAGGTTCTATAAGCAACTGCTTTTTGATTTTTCTTATAAATATTAACTATGGCATCATATTTTTTTGCGGCGCGAAGTCGGTTCAGATGATCCAGGTATTTTTGTGACCAAACCTGAAAACTCATCAATAAAATGATAAACAAAGTAATAAGTATTCTCATAACCACACATGTATTTGATATAAGAAAAGCCAAAGGTCTTTACTTGAGTTATCGCCGCCAAAACTTCGCGTATTAAAAAGATCTGCTCGCATTTCTACCTTGGGCGCTAAAAAATATTGAACCCCTGGCCCCCAACGAATGACGTAGTCCTGGCTGGATGAATCATTTTTAAAATATTCTATATTTGATAAGACATAAACTCCGCGAGTGGGGCGCAGATAAGTTTGCAGTAATCCGTAATGTGAGGTTTTGGTGTCTAACCCACTTTTAGTTTTTTTATCGACTATGCCAACTTCAGTCAAAAGGGCTGAACCATCATTTAAATTAAATCGTGAATGACCTGCTAATGAAGTAAGATCTTGATAATCATTTTTAGCTATTTGAACTGATCCCCCCAGGCGATGAACATCGGCGACAGTTCTTTCTACCATTGAGCTTATGCCTTTCATTCGCAAATCACTGTCTTGAGACATATTGCCGGTGAAAAGATGAACTCCGCCTTCCCATAGATCATCTAAATAGTGGCCTGCGATTCCATGTGTTTGATCATTTTGCGTAACCTGTGGGGTCATTCTTGAGTAGGCTGTGTGTTCAATCACACGAAGACCATAAACCTTATCCATCATGCCAGCATATACACCGTAATTCTCATTAATTTTATAACCTATGTAATGACTACGGCTACGTTCTGTTCCATAGTCTTTGCCACTCAGGCCACTTTGTGGATATGGTGTTTTTCCATAATCACCACTAAGAATAAATTTGTCATTTTCCCCAAATTTAAGAGTAGCTCGAATATCAAGTTGCATATTCATCCACTGTGTTTTTTCTTGAGCGCTTCGCGGATTGTGAAGTATGCCAAATCCGCGATAATTGATTTGTGTTCGAAGCCAGCTTTGTGTTGGCTGTCTAAATAAAAAACCTGAGAAATCTGCAAATTTTTCTTCGGTCCAAGTTCGAGGGAATAACTCTTTGGAAGAAATTGCTGTTGCCGCAACCACTCGTCCATAGTCGTTGATTTGCCCGCCTCCAAAAGGATTAAAGTGGCAATTCATACATGAGGTGTAACCGTGTCCGATGTACTGCGGGTAAGCTAAAACAAACTGAGGACAGACAAAGACAACCATAAAAAGATAGATATATCGATGAACACTTGTCATGGCATATCACTTATCCAGGTTCTTAAGGTTTGATACTCTTCTGCCGTTAAGCCGGGGCTGCCTGTGGGCGGCATAGTGCCACCGAAATTCGATGTGGCCATAATTAATGGCGAACTATCTGGGTTGCCTTTAGCCACAAATCCCGAACTAAGCCATTGGGAAGGACTAAAACCAATCCATCCATTATGGTGAGACTGATGACAGGCTATACATTTATTTTGAATGATTTTATAGGCACCGATATAATTAGGATCACCTTCGTCATCAATAACTAAATCGCCATATTTTAATTTGTCCGAGGAGTTTGAATTATAATCCTGACAACTCACTAACAATGAAAAAAGCAGAACTAACTTCTTCATTCTATTTGGTATTCTCGATATTAACCACGGCTATGACTTTAACTAAATCTTTTACACCTACTCCTAAATAAGAGGCTTTAGCTAATTTAAATATAGACGGTTTTACTTCAAACTGGGCTTCTACCATTCCGCTTTTTTCCACGTAATCAAACTGCACTGGGGATTTAACGCCATTGACTTCTAAGTCAGCAGTTCCTTTACGATCTGACAAAGATTTGATATTTGATAAAATTATTCGTGGTGTTTTTTCAGTTGGGTTCAAGTGCTTTCGAAGATGTTCATCGCGCAGATTAATCCCTGTTTTTAATGAAGCCACAGTTACGCTAAATTGATCTGCCGTAAGTTTTCCACCAATTTTTTGGGCTGATCCTTTGAGGTTTTGACTTGTCATTTTAAATGAGCCAGACGGGGATAAGCTGACCAGAACTGTAAGCTTATTTTCCTGTGCCCAGCTAAATAGGGAGGAAAATAAAATAATAAAACCGACACATAAGGACTTCATATATGCTCCAGTAAGTATAGTTTGGGGATAGATTAATCAGAACCCAAAAATGGAGTATCATCAAGCGGATACCTATATATGCCGTTATGTATTATATTTTTCGAAGGGATAAAGCCTTATTGCGACGACCGCTATTTTTGCAGTCTAATATATATCTCTCGGTGGTAGAGGTCCCATTGGATTGCACCGTAGTTATATTTAAATGTTCGGTCTGTCGACCGCAATTGGTAGTTGATATTAGTTTTCCAAGGATTTTTTGATTTTTTTCATCTTCGACATAGCCACGATTTACATTTTCATTCAGGTACTTTACAAAATCAGTCACATTAGGCGCCGTTTGATTAAAAACAAAGTGGTGTACTTTGTTGGATAAGTCTTCTGGTTTTAAATCTACCTTGCCTGCGTCTGGTGACCAAAGTGAAATATGAAAGTTAAGCTTACTGTCCACATCAGCTTGTTCTTCGGCGTTGTTACTGATTTTATAGGAAAAGGATTCTTTAAGAGAAGGGAACTCTTTTACTTTCAAAGGTTTTCCATTTATTTTAATATGAGTGAATGAACCCCTCATAAAAGCTTCATCAGTTGAGGCTGTCTCCGCTGGTTTTTCATTATTTTTGATATAGTTATCAATTTCTTTATCTTCATCCAAATCATTTTTGCATTCACCGACAGAGGGAAAACCTGATAATTCATCAAAGCCTTCATGTCTACCAACTATATTCACAAAACTGTCTTCTTGCAGTTTAAAAAAATCTCTAAGTGTACTCATTTCACTTATGGCCTCTTCCAGGCTTTGATTTCTATCTTGCTCGTTGTAACTAAATTTTTTTCCTTTAATAAAATCTAAACAACTTGTTTTAAGATTTTCTATGGAAACCTGACTTCGTGGATTCTCAAAATAATAATTACCAAAAGCAGTGTCGATCAAGGCTTTATCTTTAGTCGAGGGCTGTCTAATTTTTGCAGTAGCATTAAAATTGACGTCACATATTGAGCATTCAATGGAAACTATATTGCTGCGATAGACGAGATCATGATTTTCTGCTTCAGTATTTACACAGCCAGCTTTAAGCGCTATCGGCTTACCGCACTCCACCAGGTCTGGTATTTCTTCATCGTCATCATCATCAATAGTACATTGTAAACTCGAAGATTTATTTAAGCGACTAACTTGAGTAAGACCATTAATGACGCTTTGTTGGTCGACACGTAATTGCTTGGCTTGCATTCGTTTAGACAATGAAGTTTTATTACTGGCATGAGTTGATAAAATCATTAGGATAATAAATAAAAAAGATAATATCTTCATACTAAGTATATCGGCCATTTTCTGTATAAAATAGAGGACTATTTGGTTAACCAGGACTTTGATCTTGTCGGCTTTTCAGAGGCATAATATATATAACCAGCTTTTCAATTTTGTCTCTAAATGGGAAAAGTAAAACAATAATAAAAATGTTAAATAATATATGAACGTTAGCAAGTCTCTGTCCCACATCGTTAGATAGCAATCCGATCAGGTTTATGAAAGGTGACAAAAAAGGTAGTACCACGACAACTCCAACAAGATTTATCAATGTATTGGCTAATGCCGACATTCGAGCTTCTCGGCCTAAATTAATAGAGCCAATCAAAGCAGTTGTTGTGGTTCCTATATTTGATCCGATAAGAATTGATGCGGCCAATTCAAAAGGTAAGATTTCTCCAATAGCAAAAACTATAACCAGGCTTGAGGTTACTGAGCTGGATTGAAGTAAAATCGTTAGTATTGCGCCGACAAGTATACCCCAATAGACTGAGTTAATCGACATAATAATTGATGTCGTTAATTCATGTTCTTTTAGAAAGTCGAGTTGACTGCTTAAAAGGCTTAGTCCCAAAAAAAGTAAACCAAAGTAAAATATGGGTTTTCCCCAGACACCGCTTTTTCCAGGTAAAAAATTAAGGATATAGCCAATGACTAAAAGATAGGGAGCGATATTTGTTAGTTTTAAAGCGACCAGCTGTGCTGTTACCGTTGAACCAATATTGGCACCCATTAAAACGGGTATTGAATGAGAAAAAGTCATGGCACCAGTTCCTACCAAAGACACAATTATAAGTGATATTGCGCTTGATGATTGCACTAGTGCAGTAGATATAAATCCTGTAATAACACCGATGTAAGGATTGCTGGTGGTTTTTCTCAAGAAAGGCTGTAGCGACTCTTTAAATTTAAGCTGAAGCTCTAGTGCAAAAGACTGAATTGCAAATAAAAAAAGGACCAGTGAAGAGGCAATGAGAAAAAAGGTGTTAATATAGGTCACCTTTGAATTTTGTTGGGTCTACAAAATGCTGTCAATCAGTTCTAATGGTTATTCTCAGCTGAGGAATTCAGCATTTATAATGTATAGGACATTGACAGCTATTTTCCTGTATTCTATTTTAGCTGTAAATCTATGGATGACGACCCCGCAGGCGATAGGGCCTACAACCTAAATAATCTCAATTTAAACCAGGAGAAATACCTTTGACGCTATTTATATTAAGCGTAAGCGTTGCGCTTATCGTTTCGTTTTTTTGTTCGCTGGCTGAAGCCACATTATTAAGTATGACGCCTGCTCAGATTGCAAAAATGTCTGATGCTAACAGGCCGCTGGCAGATATTTGGCAAAAGTTTAAACGAAATATTGATCGCCCCATTTCAGTCATACTTCTTTTGAATACGACGGCTCATACTATAGGTGCTGCAGTAGCGGGGGCACAGTTTGATGAATTGTATGGTTCCCAATGGATTTTGGCATTTTCACTAGTACTGACTTTTGTGATGCTTCAATACACCGAAATCGCACCGAAAACTTTAGGGGTTCGTTACAATTATAAAATCGCTCTTATAATCGGAGGACCTCTTAATTTATTGGTAAAAATTTTGGAACCTGTATTGAAACTACTTCATTTTTTAAATCGCCCCTTCACACGTGGTGAAACCCCTTCAAATCAAGTGGCTACTATTGCAGAACTTAATTCAATGGCCAGCTTTGCGCGTCTTTCCAATGTGATCAGCACAGATGAAGAGAAAATTATTCATAACGTACCAAAATTAAGTTCTTTAAGAGCTGATCAACTGATGATACCGGTAGAACAAGTCGTCTTCTTAAAAGCAGAAAACTCAATTCAAGAGGCTTTAGCGAAAGCCCAGATTGATCCGCACACGCGATTTCCGGTTTATGCCAACGGAAATAAAGATGATATCGTCGGGTATTTGAATTTTAAAGAAATGATATTTAACCAGGATTCCATGGGTGGACAAGCTAAAATTCAACCCATCAGACCGGTACAATTTATACCACCGAATATGTCAGCCCGAGATTTGTTGCGTCTCTTTGTCAATGAACATATTCATATGGCCATCGTAAAAGATAAACAAAAAACAGTCGGTATGATTACGGTTGAGGATGTTATCGAAGAGATGCTGGGTGATCTGCAAGATGAATTTGATAAATTACCCCGTATGTTTCAACAAGTGTCATCGAATGTATGGATGGTCGGCGGCGGATTAAGTGTGAAAGAGCTTAATGAAAAACTAAGAATGACGATGGATGATGATAAAAAATTGGTTTCATCGTGGCTAATTTCTAAAATTGGACGCGTGCCTAATTCAGGCGAGTCGGTGAAAGTGGATGGCAAAAATTTTCAAATCAGACGTACCCGACGCGGAAAAGTCTTTGAAGTTGTTATCACTGAAGACCTGGTTGCGACCATATAATCTATTTAGCTTGCTCTAAATCACCCTCATTAGGTTTTGGCCCAGCAACTAAAAAAGATAAACAAACAAATTTAACAAGATTTTCATCTTTAGAGATGAGTCAATAAACCACACCCAGTCCAGCCCAAAACAAAACAACCTAATTTATGGTTTTGGAACATACTTTGCAAATATTTAGGAAAAGGAGCTAAAAGAATCTTGATTCTGTTGCTTTTTTCCCGTGCGATATAAATTGACCCTTAATGAAAGGTGAATCCAATGATTAATGAAACAACATATATTAATAGTCCATCCACTGGACATTTTGATAATGTCCGCGCTTTAACTCCTAAAAAGGTAAATGAAAAAATTGATGCAAGGACCAGAGCGTCTGTAGAAAAAACTTTGGCAGACGGGCCTTCAGCAGTGCAACAACGTCTTTCTGAATTAGATAAAGAGTGGCACATCGACCGCGTCCTTATGTTAAACTTTGGCGTTCTGGTCTTTGCACAATTACTGGCTGCGCGCAAAAATAAAAAATGGCTTTGGGGGCCAATCATTCAAACTCCATTTCTTGCCATGCATGCCATCGTCGGCTGGTGCCCTCCATCTTTGTGGTTTAGACCCTTAGGCTTTAGAACAAGACAAGAAATCGAGACTGAGCGTGAGCAATTGCTTTTGGGTTTAAATAGGTCCTCGTTCCCAATTCGCGGACTTCACTAACCAGCCATCATCGGTTTTTTCTAAGTTCACTGTGAAACTATAGATCGAAGCGCTTTCAGGAATAATGTTTAAAGCCGTGGCCGCTTTCGGGCCTCTGGTCATGGCGGCGTCAAATTTGAGTATTGCTTTGTAAGGTTCCTGATTTAAATCGATTTCGACTTCTGGCGATAGCACATAAACCGAAGTTTGACCTCCTTGAAGTGCATGCAAAGTGATTATACCGCTGATGTCTTGGTAGGTTCTTTTTTTATCATCCAAATAATCTTTGGCAATAAATCGTTTGATTTCTCCGGCCAATTTCTTTTCTGCAAGTGCGCCTATATGCTGAGGCAAACTTTTTAAATAGTCGTAATCATTTTGTTTAGGCTTTAATTTTTGGTGGATAAAAAATGCTAAAACAAGTGCTGCTATCGTTATCAAAATTGGTTTTGTTTTCATGCAAACACAAGCGTAATAAGTTTATCAGATAATCTCAAGACAGTTTTTGCGTTAAATTGGAACGATAACGAAGTAGTCATTGTCTAATTCACTGACGAGTTCTCGTTTTGGTTCGTTGATACTCACCTGAGGCGTTATCGGCCACAAAACTGTCTCACGATGAGATTTCAATGTATTAGATAATTACAACTTGTGCCAGATATACGAATCTGTGTACCGAATATAATACCAGAACCCGGGAATCTGTGACTTATCAAACAGATGAATACGGTGATCAATACGTTGTTGGGTACTGCGTACCTGGCGCCTGCTATTCCTACTAAATTTATTTAAGACTTCATTCCTTGAAGTAAACTTAGGCTCTTCACCTTTTAAAATTGGGCCAAAGATTGGATTTGACATAACGTAAGATATTAATCGAGAAAAAATTGGTTGCGGGGGCAGGATTTGAACCTACGACCTTCGGGTTATGAGCCCGACGAGCTACCGGGCTGCTCCACCCCGCGACAGTTGTGGGTTCAAGATAAAGTATTTTGAGTTAAAGGTCACTCTTTTTTATGCAAGCCACTATATTTTGCATTATAGGGCGTTTTAAGCCGTTTAGAGGAACACAAGGGGCGATGTGACTTTTTAGCAGCTTGTGTTTTCCATAAGCTCTCAGTATTTTATGTCCACTCGCTATTAATATAAATAGACGAAATAGCTAAGGAGCTAATATGAAAAAGATCGTTCTCGCACTTGCTGTACTAGCAGCAGTATCATGCACAAAAAAAGAAGAAATGACTACAGTAACTGCTGATCCAACAACTACAGAAGCTGTTCCGCAAGAAGGAATCGTAGAAAATACAGATTCGGGTTTACCTCCAGCAGCTGCGATTGATCCAAGCGCTAACACTGGAGTTGCTCCATCTGAAGTGCCTGAAGACAATCGTGAACAAATTAATGTTGGAACGGATCAAGAATCAGCTAAAGCTTTGAAAAAAGCTGCTGCAGATAATAAAAAGAAAACAACTACTAAGTAGTTTTGAGAATTCAGTTCTAGTTTATTTATTAAAGCCCTGTGAATAACGGGGCTTTTTTATGTCACCAATCTTTTACGAATCATAAAAAATGCTAAGGTGCACAGAATTATACTTTGAACAATTAAAAGACTACCACTGTACATAAAGCTTTGTGCGATATCGCGCTCCCAAAAAATCGACTGGGCTAAGCGTACGCCATGAATAAGTGGAAAAAACTCAGCAACAATGCGTACTGGTATCGCCATTTGACTGATGGGGAAAAATATTCCTGATAGAAAATAAAGTGGAGCAATAATAAAAGAATACACGCTTTGAAACTGGTTAATATTTCGAACCATGGCCGTCGCAATAAGTCCCATAGCACCACAAGGAACTGCGACTAGAAATCCCACGATACCAATAGCAGGAATAAGAAAAGGATTTTTCATTAATCCACAAAGGGCTAGAACAATGGCTACGCCTATGGCCATGATTCCGCCTTTAAGTCCGACCCAAAACATTTCGCCGAAGACCACTTCTTTAATACCAATCGGTGTTGTCAGCATGGCCTTAAAAACATTCTCAAAAGTCATTCGCACATAAAATCCGTAACTGCTTTCAAAGAATGAGGTAAACAAAGCCGTTGCCACAGTTAAGCCTGGGGCCAAAAACTGCATGTAACTCATACCTTCAACGTTAGTCAAAAAAGCACCGAGTCCTAATCCTAAGGAAACTAAGATAAGTGCCGGATCAGCCACTGTAGGGGAAATATTGGCGATCAGGTCTTTTTTATAAACCGTCCAATTTCTTAAAGTAATATGAAAACACAATCGTATAAACTCACGCATTGGATGCAAGCTCCTGTCCGGTCAATTTTAAAAACACATCCTCCAAGTTGGCCGGACGAATTTGTGAAGGAGTTATTTGATGTTGCGAGTGCAGTTGGGTAAGGTCATTTAGTTCTGGAGCTCGGATATATATTTGAGACGCATCTTCATGAAAATGATAGTTGTAGGATTTCGCCACTTTTTCTACGGCAAGCTTATCTGTAGCTTGAAAAATTCCTACATATCCAGGAGTGTGCTGGGCGATCATTTTTTGAGGACTGCCCTCGGCCACCACTTTTCCCTGATTCATAATCACCAGGCGGTCACATAAAACCTCAGCTTCATGCATGTAATGAGTGGTTAACATAATAGTTGTTCCGGCTTTTCGAAGCTCTTGAACTTTACCCCATAAAAGATGGCGTACCGCGGGATCTAACCCAGTTGTGGGTTCGTCAAGGATAAGGAGTTCTGGTTTTCCCAATAGGGCTCTGACAAAAACTAAACGTCTTTTCATGCCGCCGGAAAGAGACTGAATCTGAGCGTCTTTTTTATGACTTAAGTTCATGTATTCAAGAAGATCATCAATTTGTTTTTTGCGTTGGTCTTTTGCAACACCAACAAAGGAGCAATAGATCATCATGTTTTCAAATACGGTTAAGCTTTCATCTAGTGCATTTTCTTGAGTGACCACGCCTAAACGTTTTTTTATTTCACGACTTTGTCGGGTAGGATCGTAACCAAAAACAGAAAGCTCACCCGATGTTTTAATAACCGTGCCGTAGGTCATTCCGATAAATGTGGATTTGCCGGCCCCGTTTGGACCCAGCAAGCCAAAACATTCATTAGGTTTTACATGAAGGTCTATATTATCGACGGCCGTAAAGTCGTCGAATGATTTAGTTAAAGATTTTGCAATGATCATTTAAACAAGCGTATTTTAAAAAAATAAATGTGTCATCAATTTATAGCCCGAAAGCTTTTAGGCTATGAACCACGATCACAGCCAATCCATAGGCGATCATGTTGCTGGCTACCAGTTGAGTGAGTGCCACCTTCCATGATCCTGTTTCTTTTTTTACAATGGCCACTGTGGAAATACATTGAAGGGCGATCATAAAGAAAATAAGTAAACCTACACTGGTGGCAGTAGTGAAAATAGGCGTGCCATCGGCGAAAGTGGCTTCGCGCATAGCAGAAAGCAATCCTTCGGTTTGAGCTTCGTCTTCGCCTTGGATATTAAATGCTAAGGCCATGGCAGAAACAAAAACTTCACGGGCGGCAAAAGCCGAGATTAATCCAAAGCCTACACGCCAATCTACACCTAAGGGTTTAAATAGGGGTTCTATTTTTTGACCGAACTGAGCTGCATAACTCAGTTGTGGAGTTTCACCTATTTGCTCTCTCGGGAAGTTTGTTCCAAACCAAAGAATTAAAGCGAGTATCATAATAATTGGACCGGCTCTAAAAATAAAAGTTTTAGATTTACTATACGCTTGTAAAAACAAAACGCGGAAGCGGGGCCTGCGGTATAAAGGCAGTTCCATCATCAATCGGGACTGATTTTCGCCCTTCACCATTTTGGAAAGAATTTTTGCAGCAACTGCGCCCACCAAAATGGAACCAAAATAAAGTAAGGCCATCACTAAACCGGCTTTTAATGGATGTTCGTCGCCCATCAAAAAACTAATAATTAAGGCATAAACGGGAAGGCGAGCAGAGCAAGCCATAAAGGGAATTATCATCTGAGCAATAAATCGTTCTTTGCTCGAGGTAATATTTCGCGTAGCCATAATGGCAGGAATTGCACAAGCAAATCCTGATAACATAGGGACGAAAGAGCGTCCACCTAAACCAACTGCTGTTAAAGGCTTATCAATTAAAGCACCGACGCGGGCCAAATATCCGGTGGATTCTAATAAACCAATACCCAAGGATAAAATAAAAATTTGAGGAATAAATATAATTACTCCTCCGATGGCAGAGATCAGGCCATCACCCAAAAAATTCCCCAGCAAATGGGGTATATTTTCGGTGGTAGATGTGGTTAGAAAACCAAACAGATTGTCGATGATATCCATAAAGGGTGATGCCAACCAAAAAATCGAAGCAAACAATCCTGTCATTAAAGCAAAGAAAATAATATACCCGATAAATGGATGCAGTAGGTAGTTATCTAGCGTGGCGGTCATTTTTAAAGCGCTCTGTTGGGGTTTTTTATGATTAATTATAATCTTTTGAGCTAATTGTTCCGAGCGTTTTAGTTTTTCTTCCTGAGTTTTTATTGACCATTGTGGAGCTTGAATTGGTTGATGAGTTGGCTGGAAGTTTTTTATTAACAGTAAAATGTGGTCAAGGCCTCGACCTAAAATACCGTCGAATTGCACTACGGGTACGCCCAGTTCAGATTTAAGAAGATCTATATCTAACCGAGTGCCCTCGCGATCCAGTAGATCCATCATGGTGACCACTAAAATAACCGGATAGCCAGAAGCTTTAACCTGTTCCGCTAAGACCAGATGTCGACTCAGTTGAAGTCCATCTGTAATCACCATGACTCCATCAATCGGCGGATGAATTTGTGATCCAAAAAGAGTGTCATAGGTGACTTTTTCGTCATCGGACTGAGGATTCAGAGAATACACTCCGGGAGTATCGATAATTTGAGCTTGAAAATGGCCAAACTTTTCACTCAGTTGTTGGCGAAGCGGGCCCACGCTATATTCCACCGTGGCGCCAGGGTAATTAACAACTTTTGACCGTGCTCCGGTCAGCCAATTGTACAGCGTGGTTTTCCCTGAATTAGGAGAGCCTACGAGCGCCCATGTAGACATGCCATCTCCTGTTCGTTCAACGCAAGTCGTGTGTGTCCATATTCTATAATGGTCACGGTACCGAATGAAATACGACGAATAATTTTAAATTCCACCCCTGGGTGAAGTCCGAGCTCATAAAGACGCTGGACAATTTTTTGGCCTTCAGCGGGATCTAGTGATAACGGAGCAACGATACGGTCAATGACTATGCAATTCATTATGCTATATTCTTTGGTATCGAAATTAAAGTGAAGAGATTTTATAATTAAAACCTAATTGAAAACCAATTGTCATATTAGATCGCAATCTGCACACCGACTTCAACCACGCGATCTCTGGGTAGCTGGAAGTAGTCAGTAGCCGGAATTTGGTTCTTGGACATCCAGGAAAATATTTTCTCGCGCCATATAGCCATGCCAATTAATTGAGTGGCATACAGACTTTCTTTACCAATTATAAAGCTTAAAGAGTTGATGTCGACAGTGTAGCTGCCAAGTTTTAAACCGACAATATCTCTGGGAATATCAGGCTGTTCAATATAACCGTACCGTAAAATTATCTGAAAATTATCGTTACCTAAATCCGACACGGACACTCTGTTGTGTTGAGAAACTCGCGGTATGTTTTCTGAAATAACGGAAAGAAAGATAAGATTTTTATGTACAGTTTTAAAGTGCTCATAGGTATGGATCAAGGCATAAGGCGTATCATTTACATTCCGGTTTAAGTACACCGCAGCGCCATCGGTACGGTGGGCTTTTTCTGTTTTAAGAATTTCTAAAAAATCAGCTAAAGGCATAATCTTTTTTTGAATCAGAATTCTTAAATGCCTTCGTCCCGTAAACCACGTCGTCATAACGATAAAACCTGCTACACCAATAAATACGGGAAACCAGCCGCCATCAAAAAATTTAAGTATATTTGCACTCCAAAAAGCTAAATCAATAATAAGAAAACCAGCACACAACATTAATGCGGTTGAGGTCTTCCACTTCCAGCGCTCAGTAAGAACGACGTAGAATAATAAAGTCGTTATAACCATAGTGGTCGTCACCGCTAATCCGTAGGCGCCCACCAAATTACTGGAGCTCTTAAAAGTCAGAATTAAACCGATACTTCCGATCATTAATAACCGATTCATATTTTTTACATAAATTTGTCCGAATTCTTCAGAAGAAGTATGAGCAATATGAACCCGAGGCAAGTATCCGTTTTGGACCGCTTGCATTGCTAATGAAAACACTCCGGTGATTAAAGCTTGCGAGGCCACGACGGTGGCCATTGTTGCCAAGATCACCATAGGATAAAGTGCCCAATCAGGAGCCAGTAAAAAGAAAGGATTGTGAGCTGTGGAAGGATCGCGAAGCAGCAAGGCGCCTTGGCCAAAATAGTTCAGAAGTAAGCCAGGAAGTGCTATATAAAACCACGCCATTTTAATGGGCTCTCGTCCGAAGTGACCCAAATCAGAATATAAGGCTTCACCTCCTGTAATAACTAGAAAAACAGATCCCAAAACAAAAAATGCATACCAAGTATTATTAACGAAAAAATCGACGATATATAAAGGATTAATAGCCAGCAGGACTTCTGGAGTTTGAACAATACTGATCACCCCAAGCAACGCCAGGGTAGAGTACCAAACCAACATCACTGGGCCAAAAGTTCTTCCGACAATACTGGTACCTTTTTTTTGAAACGAAAATAAACCCACTAAAATACCAATAGTTATGGGAATAATATAAGGTTTAAATACCGGAGTGATCAGTTCTAATCCTTCCACGGCACTTAGAATAGAAATGGCCGGAGTAATCATTCCATCGCCGACAATCAATGCGGTTCCAAATAACCCTAGCAAAATCAAATTTCGGCGCACATTTGTCAGTTGGCCTTTTGGTGTTTGCGTTTTGGGATTAATCAACGAAGTCAGTGCTAAAATTCCACCTTCACCTTTGTTATCTGCTTTAAGGATAAAGGTAATATATTTGATAGAAATCATTAGCGTCAGTGCCCAAAAAATTAAGGACAGCATTCCTAAAACGTTATCAGGTCCAATTTGGATGTTATTTCCATGATGAAAGGATTCTTTGATAGCATACAGGGGACTGGTTCCGATATCACCATAAACTACACCCAGTGCACCCAGGGCTAATAGATATTTATATGTGGACGATGCTGCTGTCGGACCTGAAGTAGAGCTCATTTTTTAAAAATAGCACATCAAAATGACTAAAACAGCAAAAAATCCCTCGATCCCTATCAAGTGATAAATTTAGGCACATCTAAAGACCAGGGGCGACTTTACTTCAAATTTGAGCTCGCTGATAATGAAGTTTATGGGTAAAGTAACTGCTGAAGATCTGTCAACGCTAAGCGATGCTGAAATTTTAAAGCTTAGATTTAATCAAATTGATCTGCCGGTTCAAGGAACTGAAGTGGAAGAGTACGTTAACCAGCTTTACTTTGAATTGGAAGCCTATGGCCTTAACTTTAAGCCGCAAGTTTTTTTAGGTGATGAATGGTTTAGTCCCGAAGGTATGAACGCGATTTCAGTACCATTCTATTTGTCGCATAATCGATTAAAAAATTTAGAAAAAACTTTAATGTTAGAAGTTGAGGGCGGAAATACAGATTGGTTTATGAGGCTATTACGACACGAGGCCGGCCATTGTTTTGATCATTGTTATAAATTTTCTAAGCGAAAAAAATGGAGCCAAGTCTTTGGCTCTCCTAGTACGGAATATCACCCGGACACCTATCGTCCTCAGCCTTTTAGTAAAAGTTATGTGAAGCATCTTGATCGATGGTATGCCCAGGCTCACCCGGATGAGGATTTTGCGGAAACTTTTGCAGTATGGTTAGATCCTAACATTAACTGGAAAAAAGAATATGCAAAATGGCCTGGCGCTTTAGCCAAGCTACAATATGTCGACAGTCTTGCTCAGGAAAGTAAGAAAATGAAAATCACCGCAGAGGCCGGGCGACTCCCCAGTGCTGTTAAAAATCTGACCTCAACTTTAGAAAAATATTATAAAAAAAGAAAACGGGAACATGCTGAAGAGTATCCTGATTTTTACGACAGTGATTTAAAAAAAATATTCAATGGTGAATCAACATTATCTAAAAGAGAATTCTCCGCGGGGCGGTTCATGCATCGAAATCGCAAAGCGATTGTTGCAACCGTTGCCTGGGCGACCAGCGAAAGAAAATTCACCATCGATGGATTAGTAAA
Organism: Pseudobdellovibrionaceae bacterium; assembly: GCA_022843825.1. Taxonomy (GTDB): domain Bacteria; phylum Bdellovibrionota; class Bdellovibrionia; order Bdellovibrionales; family Bdellovibrionaceae; genus Pseudobdellovibrio. The sequence continues at coordinate 66,553 of JALHMX010000010.1, read as the reverse complement.
AAGACTGACTGAACGCTGTGAAAATTTAGAGCTCCGATTAGGAAAATCGGAAATGCAAACCACTATGGAAGTGGCCAGCTTCTTAACCAGTTTAGTTAAAAATTATTTATTTACTGGAAAATTTAAACGTGAAGTTTAGAGGGGTTAAATGAAATCTTTAAAAATAGTTTTACTCTTTGATATATCTATAAATATCGAGCCCAAAGACTACGGTGAGTACTGGAACAATCCTGATTGGAAAACAGAAAAAGACATTAAAAATACCCTTACAAAATTGGGCCATCAGGTTATTCCATTTGGCATACACGATGACATAGAGCCTTTGTTGAACCTCATAAAAGAAGAAAAACCGGATCTGGTTTTTAATCTCAGTGAAGCCTTTAGTGGGCGACGTGATTTTGAACCAAACCTTACGGCTTTGTTGCAGCTTATTGGAATGCCATTTACAGGTGCGGGGCCAATGAGTTTGCAGCTGTGCAAAGACAAGGGACTAACTAAAATAATTTTGGGCTATCATCAGATTAAAACTCCACAGTTTGTGGTCGCCAAAAAAGGAAAATCTATCACCTCGATTAAAAATTTTCAATTCCCCGCAATAGTAAAACCTTTACAGTTGGAATCTTCAGAAGGGATTTCGCAAGATTCCTATGTGGATAATGAAAAAGATGCGATAGCGCGAATTAAGTTTATACACGAGCGCTATGGGGTAGATGTTATCGTCGAAGAATTTATTGATGGACGAGAAATTTACGTCAGTATTTTGGGTAATGAGAAACTGAGTGTTTTTCCACCGCGAGAAATGATTTTTAAACAAATTCCTGATGATGAGCCTAAATTTGCTACCTATCGCAGTAAATGGGATCAAGATTATCGAAAAAAATGGGGCATTGATTCCGACTGGGCCAAAGAGCTTCCTGAATCGACCCATAAAAAAATTAATGATGTTTGTAAAAAGATTTATCGATTGTTGAATATTCAGGGTTTTGGACGCATAGACCTGCGGGTAAAAGGGGATGATATCTACTTTATTGAAGCTAATCCTAATCCGTCCATTGCCCGTAAAGAGGATTACGCGCTATCTGCCAGTAAGGGTGGGGTGGAGTACGAAGAGTTAATTTCTCGTATAATATCACTTTCGCTGTCATCTTCGACTGTTCAAACTGACGCCGTAAATTAACTGCTTTAAAGTACACCTTTTCAAGTAGATTTCATTTACACCTATATTTTTCATAAAATTGACCTTACTTGGTTGTAAGCCTATAAATCTTCATACAAAGGGGTATTTATGCGCTTTTTAACATTATTCATCGTATTGGCTTCAGTATCAGTCAGTTTTGCAAAGACTCCTAAGAGTTCAAAAATTTCTTTAAAAGAAGTTGTTATAGCGTTAAAGCCAGATAAGAATCCGGAAAAAATGGTCGAAGAAAAAGCCAAGCTTGAAAAGTTTTTAAGCCAAGAATTATCTGTGCCGGTTAGGGTGGTTGTACCATTAAGCGCTGCGGTTATTTTAGAAGGCTTTAAGGGGGGCTCGATAGATATCGGTTATCTGGGTTCACTGGATATGTATAACGCAAAAAAACAAAAGGCAGCCTATGTCTTATTAGCCGGGGAAATCAAAGGAAAAACAACTTACGAAAGCGTTTGGTTAGTAAAAAAAGACAGTCCTTATAAATCTATTAATGACTTAAAAGGAAAGTCTATAGCTTTTGCAAGTCGAACCAGTACTTCAGGATATTTGGTTCCCTATAAGTCTTTGATTGAGAAAAAATTAGTAGGATCCAAAAAAGATCCTCAAGATTTTTTTGGAACGGGTAATGTGTGGTACGGGACAGGCTATGTGACAGCCGTTCAAAAAGTACTAGACGGAACAGCAGAAGCCGCTGCGGTCAGTGACTATGTTTACTTAGAAAACAAACATCTGGATGGTGCGCAAAAATCGCAGTTAAGAATATTAGAAAGACAGGGGCCGGTACCGACTCATGTTTTAGCTATTCGTAGTAATATATCTAAAAGTGATGCCGAAATTATAGAGAAAGCATTATTGGCTTTAAATAATAAAGATAATACAAATTTAAGAGACCAAGTATTTACTTCTAAAATAGTGGATGTGGAGGAAGACATCCATTTAGCAGGCATTGCTAAGGCCGTTGAGCTTACAGGCGTTTCGATAAATACTAAGTAATTTATAATGTTGAATAAAGAGTGTCTTTTTAACTGTGAAAGCATTAGTTTTTCTTACGGTAAAAGAAAAATATTTTCACAGCTCAGTTTTTGCATTAAACCCAAAGAGTTTTGGGTGATCTCCGGAGAGTCTGGCATAGGTAAAACCACTTTGCTAAAAGTTATTACCGGAGAGATAAAAAACACCTCAGGGCAAATAAAAAGGCCACAATATTTCACAGAAATTCCGCAAGGGCTTGGCTTGTGCTCTGGGCTATCGGCGTATGAAACTATCGCCGCAGGCAGCTTACAAGAGATACCTTGGTGGCAAAGTTTATTTTGTTTTCCGCTAAAAACGATGAATAAAGCACTCGAAATTTCTCAAACGCTTAAAATAGATCATGTCATTCATAATAATGTTGAACAACTTTCCGGTGGAGAAAGGCAACGTGTCGTTATGGCGCGCTCTCTGATGGGTAAGTCACAACTATTTATTGTTGACGAGCCCATTTCCATGCTGGATGAATCTCGTGCGATTGAATCATTGCTTCTACTAAGAGACGAAGTGTTTCGTCGCGACGGCGCTTTAGTTTGTGTGCTTCATCAATCCCATGTGATAAGCCAGTTTGCCACTCATCAGTTGATTATGACCAGTGAGTCTGAGAACGGGTGGGTTTTAAAATGAACCCCTATTATAAAAATAAGCTTCAGGAAAAGATTTTGCCGTTCATTTTCATTTTTGTGGTTGTCATTGCTTCGGTCCCTGCGTTTAATGCGGGGACTCGAGATATTAACTATTTTGAAAATGTTTTACGTTTACTCAAAGAATTTTTCCCTCCTGATTTTTCAGTTTGGCGTGAAGTTTTTTCGGGACTTGTAGAAACAATACAGATGAGTGTGATCGCAACCCTAATTGCTACGGTAGTGGCGCTTCCTTTGGCGTTAGCGTCATCAAAAAAAGTCAGTCCCTGGTTTATGCAGACGGGTGTCGTCGTCTTTTTGTCCATCATCAGAGCCATACCCAGTTTAGTATGGGCGTTAATTGGGGTCAGCATTGTAGGTCCCTATCCTTTAGCGGGGATTATTGCCTTAGTCTTTTATAGTTTGGGTTATTTGGGAAAATTTTTTGCTGACGCTATTGATGCTCAAGATTTTGATGTGGTTTTATTCTACCGACGACAAGGCGCGGGGCCATGGCAAGCTTTTCAATACGGCATGTGGCCCAGCATCAAGATTCTTTTTAAAAAACATGTCTTATGGATGCTCGAATACAACATTCGGTCAGCCAGCATCATTGGTTATGTTGGTGCAGGGGGATTGGGCACGTATTTGCATATCTATCAAGAATATGGTCGCTGGGATCGCTTTTCGTTTGTTATTATGCTTATCTTCTTTATTGCGATTGGCTTTGAAGTTATTAATCGCTACCATGATCGTAGGCAGTTATGAGCGATGATCACTTAATTATTAATGAAGGTCAGTCTAAAAAAAGGAAAATTTCATCACATTTTCTTTTGCCTATTTGGGTTATTGCACTTTTTTTAATGGGCTATTTGCTTCACCAACAAGCGAACTTCTTTATCTGGTTAAGTTGTTCCTTGCTATTATTCATCTTAATTGACCCGTGGTTTTTAATATTAAGATCAAAAAAAGTTTCATCAGTACTAGCAGCAACTTTGTTGGTGCTCGCCTCTTTTGTCTTAAGCGCCATTATTATCAGTATAGTTCTTTATATATCTACCGACGTGTATCAAGAGCTTGAAAGTTCAAAAGTTATTTTGATCGAGTACTATAATATTTGGTCCCAACAGATAAAAGATTTTATGAGCACGTTAACCAACTATAACTCACAAGAAGTATCTACAGCAGCAAAAGATGCCTTATCGCAATCTGAGGTGCAAAAAGTTCAAATCGTTGATAATGCTCCAATATCAGCCTCGATGGGAACAACCTTGCTGAGTGGTGTCGGCAGTATTATGGGAGTACTGGTGTATATTCTTTTGTGGCCTATCCTGACATTTTTTATGTTAGCGGAAAGAGATTTATTAGCTCAAAATTTTAGTTTATTATTTAAAAGTAAAAAGTCTGCCCAAGGCGCGTGGATTAAAATTGTAGAGACAGCAAACGCCTATTTCTTAGGAAACTTTGTTTTATTAATTCTTACAGTTCCACTTTTTGTAATTTTGTTTCTATTATTTTCAATTGAAAACTTTATTACGTTAGGTATTTTGGCAGCGGTCATTAATATTATTCCTTTTTTAGGCGCAGTACTTACGGGAATTATTCCTGCGTTGCAGGTGCTAGGTGATAACTACAGTCCTGTGATGGCTTTTTGGATGTATGTTATATGTTTAACAATTCATTTTTTCTCGGCAAACTTTGTAACTCCTAAGCTTCTAGGATCTAGGGTAAATCTTAACGCGACCACTTCGACTATTGCATTAATGATATGGAGCCTAATGTGGGGAGGAATGGGACTGTTGTTGGCCATACCGTTAACGGCTATGCTTAAAATTTTGCTAGAAAGTTCTAATCATCCTCAGCTAAGGTGGCTGGCTCATCTTATGGATAATCCTCAATCTGAATTTAAATTGCTCGATAGATCTTGACCTGTTTTGAAAGTGATTTAATTATAGCCCAAAAAGGAAGTGCTACTATGAAATCCAAATATAAAACACAGCTTATATGTGTAACGAAAAATACTACTGTGCGCGAAGCCCGTGAAATCATGAATGAGCGTCGTATTAGACACTTGCCGGTTATTGATAATGAACACACCATAGTAGGAATAGTTTCTCGAACGGACTTAACAGATATCTCTCAGTTTCAAGATATTCCTGTAGAGCTTTTTTCATCTAAACCCGTAGAGTACGTCAGAAATTCGTTACCTTTACGTCAAGTGACTTTAAGCATGCTGGAGAAAAAGATTTCTTGTGTGTTAGTTACCGATGATCATGATGAAGTGACGGGGATTATAACCACCGATGATTTACTTTATCATTTAGCGGAACTTTTAAAGACTGCTGATAGCAGTGAGAATATAAAAACTGAGTCATCAGAGAAGTCTATTTTTTCAGTCGATTCGTTGATTACTATCGGAGAGTTTTCTCGAAAACTCTCCGCCATGGGAATATAAGCTTACGCGCCGCTTAAAATATCAATTTTAAAACTTTAAATGATTTTTCATAAATAATCCTTATAATTTGTAAAGGAAATATTTTTACATATTTCCGATATATAAAATGTAAAGAAATTTTAAGGAGATAAAATGAAAAAGTTAGTTTTTTTGGTTTTAACAGGTTTAATTACAGCGTGTAGTGGTGGCGGATCTTCAGGTGGAGGCGGCGGCGGAACAATAAATAAGTTCACTGCCGTAGGAACTCCGATTACTGCAGACGCTATGGTTTCGGCTTATTCAGTTTCGTCAGTAAATTTAGCTGTGCCTTTGTCGACCTCACAAGCTTATTATGGTCGAGCTTTAATGAAAGATGGAGCTGATATCTATGCTATGGCTTTTCATTTCACTTTAAATAAAAACGATGCAAATACAGCCTATTTTTCCAATTTTTTTATAGATTATTTAACACAAGTTACTGGCTATACAACATCGTCTAACGTTATTACGACACCAGCGCAAGTTACCCTTACATCTATGGCTTATAATATATTAACAAATAGTGTTCAAATTGCCGATGCTAGTAAAAGATTTGTTAATTTTAGTATCGATTTCTCGGATAATACCCATTTAGATGATATTTCCAATGCAGCGGTGATTTTTACCACTGATTTTAACACTATGGTTGGAGGCGATGATACCACCTTCTTCTTTATCGCTCAAAAAGCCTCATCATTACCCGCATCAACTATCGCCGATTTGTTCGGAACGACTAATTTAGTTAATTTTTATATAGATAACTCAGGAACTATCGCTATTGACTCAACTAGCTCAGTCGTCGTAGGTGGAAGTGGTGGGACAGTGGGAATGACCGCGTTTACGGGGCAAAACTCAATATCGGGCGCCTTTCAAGGTGAAGTTGTTTTAAATAATTCAAATACAGGTGCATTTGTTTTTGGGTATGATGACGATACGGGTAATCCTCCCACTGTAGCGACACCTTTGATCGGAGCTTTCCTATTTTCGCCAGATAAAAAAGGAGTGCTTGGGTACGATACGATTTCAGGCTTATATTTTGCCGCTTCAAAATAACCTTCTTAAATTTTTAGTTTTAATAAATAGATAAAAAAATACGCCTGAATAGGCGTATTTTTTTATGAGTTGCTGTAAGAATCTAAAGATCTAAAAGTTACTGACGTTTTTGAATACTAAATGCGACTTTCTTTAACCCTTGCGATTTCACAGTGTCGATAATATCGGTCACCATTTCTAAAGTTACACTTTTATCGGCAACTAAGATGGCATTTACTTCGGGATTTTTTTGAACTTCAGCTGCTGAAAAATCTTTAAGATCAGCTAAGGAAATTTCTCGATTATCCACAAAAATTTGACCTTGTCCGCCCACGGTAATTTTCATAGGCTTCTTTGATTTATCAATATCCGTTGAAGATGATTTTGGTAATGAGATATCAATTTTTGGTTGCATCACCAAAGGTGCTGCCACCATAAATATAATCAAAACAACCAGTACGATATCGACCAAGGGTACGATATTAATTTCGGCAATGGTGCTGCCGCTGTCATTGTTTCCTGAGCCAGCCATGATTAAGCTCCTTTTTTCGCTTTAGAGAATAAAAGGCACAGATCTTTAGTGGCATCAATATTTGATAAGATTAAGGCCACTTTTTTAGAAAAGTAGTTGAATGCTACTACGGCAGGAATTGCTAAGGCAAGACCAACAGCAGTTGCAACTAAAGCGTGACCGATACCAGCCATAACAACTTCATTACCTTGACCAGGAGAGTTTCCTAAATCGTTAAACGCCTTCATGATTCCCATAACTGTTCCTAAAAGACCAATATACGGTGCATTTGAAGCGATCGTTCCTAAAATATATAAATTTCTTTCAAGCTTCGGCTTTTCCATGGTTTTGTACGAGCTAAATAACTCATCTATGCCATCTTCGCTGTTTTTATTTAAATAGTTAATACCGTAACCTAAAGCACGACTTTCCATAGAGTCATTATAGGTCGTTAATTCTTTCATTTTAGAAATATCTTGAGTGTTAATAATTTCTTGAAATTTAACTCCAATTTCTTTACTGCTTTTTGAAATTTTTCGTAATGACAAAAATCTTTCGATCATGATCGCAAGACTTACGATACTTAGAAAGCCCATGAAATATAAAATAAAATTGGCACTAGCTTCTGCAAATTGATACATTGATTCCATTCGATTAAATTCCTTTTCCTTGTGTGGTTGGTGTTTTTTACTTTTTAAAACTAATCAATTAATTCGATGCGATTTCATCTCTAATTTTAAAATCAACTTGAACTAAATAATTTTGCATTTTTATAGGATTTCCGTTGGCGTCTGTAAATGGTTTATATCTCCATCTAGAAACAGATCGCATTGCTGCTGATTCAAACACGCCAACTTTTTCGCCGCCGGTCACTTTAATATTATCTACGGTTCCATCTTCTAAGATATCAATAGTCATCTTAACATGTCCTTCAAGTCCGGACTCTAAAGCATCCCGCGGATATTTAGGTTTAATTTTATAGTAAGGAACGTCGGCATAAGTTGGTCGATCTGACGGAGCTGTTGATTCGCTACTTTTTTCTTTTTGCAGACTTTGCACTTCGCCGGTTGAATCTTGAATTTCTTCTGAGCGAGTCACAACTGGACGAGCCTCTGGGACTTCGTCAAAAGTTTCATAACCTAAATCGATATAATGATCTTCGGTAACTGAGGCCGTAGTGAATGAAATTAAGTAACTATATTTTATGGCAGTGATGGCTACTAAGTGTGCAGCCACAGAAATAATCATTGCCCACATCATAATTTTGTTTGAAGTGTTACCGACGTCGTCAGCGTTGAATGTGCTTGTTGTAATCATCTCTATCCCCCCGTCAACTTTTTTAAAGTAAAAAAGCGGTTCCAAAACGAACCAGTACTATAACCAAAAACCTTATTAGAGCAAACAATGTTCCAGAATTTAACCTGACTAACAGTGCCATTGTGACTCTTTTGGGGGGTTTTTAATTGGTTTTCTTATTGCAATCGCGTACGTTTCTATAAATTTTTTACAAACATGAAAAGTATTTAGACAGTTAATAAACACGAAAAGAGGAACTGATCATGAAGATAAACCTAACCAGCGCCGCGATCCTTGGCTTAATGTTAAGCATTAATTCCGTATCGCAAGCCCAGGAAAACACAACAAATACTTCGTCTGTACCAGCTGAAGAAGCAGCGACCACCACCACGACGACCAATCCACAAGGTCAAACCGTTGAGCGTGTCGAAGTTATCGGTAGCCGTATTAAGCGTATTCAAAAAGAGGGTGCAAATCCTGTTTCCAACGTGGGCAAAGAGGGAATGAAAAACTCTGCCAATACATCGACTTCAGATAGTCTGCGTGACTCTAGTATGGCCTCCTTTGGAGCGCGTCGAGAAACTTCAGGCTCAAATGCAGCAGCAGTGACAACTATTGGATTGAGAGGTTTGGGTGCGACAAGAACACTAGTGCTTCTTAACGGACGCAAACTACCAAAAGATCCAGCTGCAGAAGCAGTAGATCTTAATTTTATTCCTCAAAGTGCAATCGAGCGTATAGAAGTATTAAAAGATGGAGCTTCAGCGTTATATGGTACAGATGCATTAGGCGGTGTAGTTAATATAGTTACTAAAAAGGGATATGTAGGCAATGAAGCTGCAGTGAAATTTTCGACAATGGAAAAAAAAGGTGGTTCTTCATATGATGTTTCACTTTTATCGGGTTTTGAGACAGAAAATTCAAATTTTATGGCTGTATTAAGCTACAATCACCAAGATAAAATTTTTGGTAAAGACCGTGATTTAATTGCTGATGCGGTGACTTTCCCAGGGAGCCCTGCGACCTATTCTACTGATAATGGCACAACTTATATAGCACAACCGGGTTGTCCTGCTGATGTATTGGTTACAGATTCTGATGGATCATATTGTTATTTTAAATATAACGACTTCGCATCGCTTCGACCTCAAGTTGCACAAACTAATTTGTTTACAGATTATACCTACAGATTAGGGTCTGGGTTAAAGTTTTATAATCGAAATATTATTGTTTATAAAGATATTGAATGGAATTTAGCACCAACACCTGCTTCTTATGCAGTTTCTGGAACAACTTCTGTGCCCGCAGCTACAAATGTTTTTTACAGATACACAGATTATGGAAACCGCGACAACAAAGACAAAGAATTTAATTATAGCGCACTGTTTGGTTTAACAGGTAATTTTAGTCCAATTTGGGAATATGATGTTTCAGCAGGATACTCAGAAGTTTACCGCTTATCTAGTAGTGAGAGTGGATTTTTCCGTAAAAGTGTGCTGCAGAGTTTAGTTGCGAATAATCAACATGATCCATTAGGCGCTCCAGGAGCTCGTGGAGATGTTTCCTCGGCTATCTGGAAACCTTACCAAGAATCTAAAACAAAACTATTATCTGCAGATTTTATTACTACAGGCGAGTTAATGGATATTGAGAATGGTCCTATTGGTGTAGCGGCAGGAGTTTCGGTATTTAACGAGGTACTTGATCAAGATGCGGATCGTCCAACTGTAGCTCAAGATGTTATTGGATCATCTGGTTCAATTGATTCGGGAAAACGCGATGTTCAATCTGTGTTTGTTGAAATGAGCTTCCCATTGACTGAAAAATTTGAAGTTGATATTGCAGCTCGTGCCGATCATTATTCTGACTTTGGTACGGCGATCAATCCTAAGTTATCTGCAAAATATAATGTAAGTTCAAATGTTTTAATTCGGTCATCAGTAGGAACGGGATTTAAGGCACCAAGTCTTTCAGAGGTTTACGGCGCTTTGTCTGATGGTTATATAACCTTTATTGATCGTTTTGCTTGTGCCAACAATCCGAATTTATGTAGTGCGCGCCAATGGCACGTAGTTAGTAGTGGAAACCGTGATCTTAAAGAAGAAAAGGCATTCACAGCTAACTTGGGCGCAGTAATTCAACCCACTAACGACATATCCTTCTCTGTTGATGGTTGGTATACTAAAGTAAATGACATTGTAGCTTTAGATTATGAAGCCGTTACAGAAGCAGAGCTTAAGGGTTTAAATCTTGCGCAATATGGTATTCAAATTACTCGATTACCGAATGGACGTATTGATGTTCTAAATATAAAAACTTTAAACCTTTCATCACAAGAGCTTTCAGGTGCGGATTTAAAATTAGATGCCGTGTTGGCGCATAATGTTTGGGGTCATCAATTAGATTTTGCTAACGAGTTTTCGTATATTTTTATGGACAAATATGAAACATTCCCTGGGTTAGGTGTGCGTGATACATTAGGAGAATGGGGTAAACCGAGATGGAGAAATACTTTGCAATTAAGTTTGAAAAATGACGTAACAACTTATGCATTAACAATGAGATCTATCCCGGGCCAAAATGTTCAAGACAGAACTATAGACGAGAAAATTTCAGACATGAATGAATTTGATATTGCAGCTGCGTACAAATTCTCTCGTAATTCTGAAATTGGTGGGGGAGTTAAAAATGTGCTTAATGCTATACCACCATACGATCCAGCAGACGGTTTAGGTGATTCAAATGTTGTAAATCCAGATTTATATGATATCAACGGTCGTAAGTTCTTTATAAGCTACACCCAAAAATTCTAAATTCTATTTAATATAATCGAATTAAAAAGCCTCGGATCTCAAAACCCGGGGCTTTTTTTTAGGGGTCAGGCTCCCTTTCTTCACGTGCTGCGTGAAGAAAGGGAGCCTGACCCCTGTCGAAGTTTTTTCTACGCAAGACTTAAAAAGTCGGTGGGGATGGGAATTCTTAAAATGAGACGTTTAAAACGCATATATTTGATTTGGGTTGGTCAGTTTGTTGAATTGCCTATAGGTAATGGCACAACGTGGTTTTTTAAAATCTTTACTTATAGTCTCTACTTTGGCGTTTACGGCAGTCAGCTGTAAACCCAAGGATGCTAAGGACTGTGGCTTTGTTAAGAATGTTTACGGGCAGAATATTTCGTGGAAAACTAAAGAGCCTATTCCTTTGGTGATTAACTCTAGTGTTCCTTCGCAGTTACGACCAGCTATATATAGAGCCATTAAAACTTGGGAAGATCATGCCGGTGAGAAATTATTTAGAGTGATTGAAGATTCATCACAGGCCAGCGCAAGTCCTACTAAAGATGGAAAAAATGCGATTTATTTTATGCACACTTGGGAGTCAAATCGACAATCAGAACAGGGGCGAACCTCTGTTTATTGGGCTGACGATCAAATTATGGAATCTGACATCAGAATTAACGCAGCCAACTTCTCTTTTTATGATCAAGAGCCTACGCAATTAGTCTTAGCATCAGGTATTGACGGAACAGTAAATGCTTTGTCAAACTCAGATGGGTACAACTTTGAAGCATTAGTTCTGCATGAGCTTGGGCATTTTCTAGGCCTTAAGCATACCACAGATAGAAGCTCAGTTATGGTCACGCATTTATCTGCTTTTACGAATAGGACAGTATTATCTGAATCCGATAGTGAAAGTATTAAATGTGCATATAAATAAATGTTTTTGATAATGAGGATGATATGAAAATGATAACGAACTTAAATCACATAGATATTCATACAAACACCGAAATGGATGGTTCTTCGTCTTCATCTTCCTATTCTACAGCGGGATTAAATGATTTAGGTGAACAGGTCACTTCTCAGCAATTAATCTCTTGTATTAATGCTCAGTTTGATCAAATTTATAAAGAAAATCAAAAGCGTAGATATTTGCTTAAAGAAATCTCGGGATATTTATCAAAATAGTTACTTATTTTCAGCAGCGTTCGCGCGCTCTATAGCGCGGGCAATAACCAGCTCACGTTCCATTCGGTAAAAAATCGCTTTTTCTTCAGTGCCATCACTATCAATTTTATGGCTGTCAGAAATGATATTCCTGAAGGCCTCAATTCTTTTTTCAATGGTCACGCGGGTCGATTCTTTTCCTTTGGTTTCACCCTTAGCAAAAGTGAAAGTCAGTTTATAACGAGCGCCTGGGTAATCGGGACGTTCTTTGTAAGGAGGGATCCATCCATCCACGGCCTTTACGAAATCAGTTTCGATGGTTCCAAAATCTTGGTTTTCAGAAGCAATGGTGTATTTAAGTGCGGTATGTGCGGCTCTCCATACCTTATCATAAGGAGCCAGGAATATTCTTTGATGAGACACTCGCTCTAAAAGTTGCTCAGGTGTTTCAGAGCGAGGGGCGAATAAACTGCAACTGGTGGATAAGGCCGCCAATAAAACCAGTATTAAAAAAGAATTACAGCTTAGCTTTTTTGAAGACATATATCTATTGAACGTTGGTGGTGATGTTTTAGTCAATGCGGATAGCGTTAGGCGTTATCAGTTTTTTGTTGCAAGCTATAACGCTAACTAGCTATTTTTAATTCAAGTTTTATGAACCAAAATATAAGCCGGTAATATGGATCGGCGTTTCTACAAGGTACCATTAATACCTTACTATGGAGGCTCGCATGTTAAGTACATCGTTATTTAAACGAATGGCTTTAAGGCTCTCGGTCTTTGCGTCTGTATTGATGTTATCAAATGCAGTGATGGCAGGCAATTATGGCAAATATCATATTCCTGAAGGGCCTCATCCAGTAATGACTCCAGGATCATTGTGTACCAGTTCTTCAACCTATCGCTATTCAGAAAAAATAAAATATTGTGATCGCGACGTATCCTCAGGGTTAAAGAAGCGTATCATTGAGGACTACGATGATGATTTAGGTTATACTATCGAAGAAATGCCACGAGCAGATTTTAAAATTGATCACTTTATTCCTTTAAGCATTGGTGGCTCAAATGAAGCGACCAATTTGTGGCCGCAGCACAAATCAATTTACGAGCATTCTGATCCATTAGAAACCGAAGTATTTAATTTAATTTCAGAGGGTAAAATTACTCAGGCTGAAGCCATAAGAGTCATCAAAGAGTGCAAGCTTAATTTAGGTCGCTGCCCAGAGCTTGGTGACTATTTAAAATCGTTACACTAGTAAGATTTCAGTCGCGGAGCTTTATTTAAGGCTTCGTCATATTCTTGAATAAGTTTTTCAATAATTTTTTCGCAGGATAAAATTTCTTCGACTAAGCCAACACTTTGCCCTGCACTCCAGACAGTTTTCCAGGTAGGACCTTGAACTGCTTTTTCTAACTCTTTCGAACCTAAATAATGAATTAAGGGAACAATATATTTTTTAAGGCTTTTGTTTTGTTTTAAAAGCTTAAAATACCAAGGAAGTTCTAGGCCCATTTTATCGATATAAGGAGTTCGAATGACTGCCGCTGGAGTCCCTGAAATTCGCGTTGTCATGACTATATCTTCTGGAGTTGAGTTGACCACGGCATTTTTGTAATCCATCGGAATTTGTGCCTCTGTGCTTGCGATAAAGCGTGTACCGACACTGACTGCCGCCGCACCCAGGGTCAGCATCGATGCCATGGTGTATCCATCAGCCACGCCCCCCGCAGCGATCACAGGAATAGAAAGTTTTTTTTGAAGCCAACTAACAAGAACAATGGGTGAAATAGGGCCCGCATGTCCACCGGCACCAGCGCCTACGGCAATGACTCCATCAGCTCCTAAGTCTTGACACTTAAGCGCGTGTTCAAGATTAACTACATCAGAAATAACCTTAGCGCCATTTTTATGGGCCTCTTGGATGACTTCTTTAGGGGATCCCAGTGATGTGATAAAAAGCTCTACTCCAGCTTCTAAGGCGTATTTAATGTCGTCTTTTGCGCGGGCGTTGCTTTTATTGACGATGACATTTACGCCAATGGGCTTTTTGGTGCGGGATTTAATTTCTTTAAGTTGTCTTCGATATTCTTCAACTGGGCGGAAATTTAAGGCGGGAAAAGTACCAATGGCCCCAGCTTCGCTGATATTAATGACCATATCGGCATTGGAAACTAAAAACATTGGGGCGCCGATAATGGGGTATTGGATGCCGAGCATCTTAGTAAATGAGGTTTCAATTTTTTTCATAGTATTAGAGTGACTTATTTATCAGGCTTTGGCTAGAATTTTGACATGTCAAAATTTGAAAAATTTAAGATGAATCTTTTTCTTATGCTATTTGCGTGGATTAAAATTCCTTTAATTGGTTTTTGTTCCCCTCGTATCGTCGATCGCGATGACAAAAAAGTGGTATTAAAGGTTTCTCTGGGGTATAAAACCAGAAATCACTTAAAAGCGATGTACTTTGGTGCGTTGGCGATAGGCTCAGAACTATGTATCGCCATGCTAGCCGTTCAAAAAATTAAAGAGCACATGGATGCTGGCGGCGATCGAATTGATTTTTTGTTTAAGGATTATAAAGCGAATTTTTTAAAACGAGCCGAAGGCGATGTTCACTTTGTCTGCGAAGAAGTTCAAACTGTGATGGCGCAAATTGAAGAAGCTAAAACTTCAGAACAACGAATTAATAGAACAATGAAAGCTTATGCGGTAGTTCCTTCCATTGACCCGCAAGATCGCGTAGCTGAATTTGAGCTTACACTTTCTGTCAAAAGACGCGCAAAGAAAAAATAAAAGGATAGTTATGTCGAAAAAAGATTTGTTTGGCGATGAAGTTAACGTAAATAATCAAAATGATTTTGCTTCCCTGTTTGAACAAAGTATTGGGAAAACGGGCAGCAAGCTTTCAGTGGGCGATACGTTTACTGGAGAGATTCTGTCTTTAGGCAAAGAAGAAGCTTTTATTTCTACGACGACAACTCAAGATGCAATGATCCTGAAGTCAGATTTATTAGACGCCGAAGGCCAGTTGAAATACAAAGTCGGTGATCGCATCGACGTTACTGTGGTTAAAACTAAGGGCGGCGAAATTCGGGTGACTCGTGCGGGAAGCAAAAAAGCCAATTCTGATTTGGACTCTTTAGAAGATGCTTTTGATATGGAAATGCCGGTTGAGGGTCGTGTTACAGAAGTTTGTAATGGTGGCTTTAGAGTTCAGATTCAAAATAAGATTGCTTTTTGCCCGGTCAGCCAAATGGACTATAAGGTTGGCGATCATCAAAGTTATGTAGATAAAAAATTTGATTTTCTGATCACTCAGTTTGATGCCAAGGCACGTAATGTAGTAGTTTCTCGGCGTCGGCTACTTGACCAACAAAAAGTAGAAAATGAGGGCGAGTTTCTTAATAAAGTAAAACCAGGCGATATTGTTGATGGCCTAGTGACACGAATGGAAAAATTTGGCGCTTTTATATCTTTAGGTGGGGGAGTTGAAGGGCTTTGCCATATATCTGAAATTGGTTGGTCGCGCTTGCAAGACCCGTCAGAAGTTTTAAGTAAAGGGCAAACAGTACAAGTTAAAGTCCTAGATTTAGTCGAAATGGATGGACGTTTAAAAATTTCACTCAGTATTAAACAAGCTGGTGGAGAGGGTGACCCATGGATGATGATTTCACAAAATTACCCAGTAGGTTCTCAGCATGAGGGGACTATTGAGAAAAAAGAACAGTACGGTTTGTTTGTAAACTTAGGGCCCGGCATCACTGGGTTACTTCCGCGATCAAAATGGCGCGATCATGTAGATGCGGTGACTTTTGAAAATAAGAAAAAAGGTGATAAAATTAAAATTCAGGTGGATGAAATTTTATTTGAACAAAAGAAAATGTCTTTAAGCGTGGCAGGATTAGCAGAAGATCAATCCTGGAGAGAACATACAGCACAGAAATCAGGTTTTTCGAATAATAACTTTGGTTCCTTGGCAGGCTTAGTTAAAAAGACTAACTAATCTAAGATATAAAGCTTTTCTTCTGGTGAAGGGATTCTACATGTTTCTCTTTGTCCGAAAAATCTATAACGATTGCGGGCGACATAGTCGTAGATAGCATTTCGTAAGGCTTTAGGAATAATATAAAAAATTTTGAATATGGAAAACATTTTAAAAGCATCGCTTAAGGATTCAATAACGGCTTCTGATTTCTCAAGGACTTGTCCATTTTTATAATATATTAGTGAATCCAGCTTTTGAATCTGATCAGGTTGTAAAAGTCGTGAAGCAGTAACTCCTTGAAGTGGTGCATAAAGCAAATTCTTCGACTTAAATTTAATTAAAAAATTAATATAGGAATTACAAAGATGGCATACTCCATCAAAGAAAAGAATTTTTTTATCCATGCATTAAGAATAGTGTTTTAAAGCAGTTTAAACAAACTAAAAAATATCTGTAGCTTGAGCTTCGGCCATTAACTCACCTTGAGCATTTAATTCAATTTGACCATACTGCAAGTGGATCATTTTCTCGTCTATATGATTAATTTTTTGGTTTTGTATAAGAGTGTCATTTTTTATAACCGACAGATAAAGTTGTTTGTTTGGAGTAGCAGCTATGACTAAAGTTAAATTCATATTTTTATCACTAAAAAATGAACTTACGGCTTGAAGATTTTGAGCAGCTAAAATTTCATGATCAGGCGTAGTTTTAGTTAAGTTCAGATGCCGTATGGTTCGATTAATATTTACATAAGTTGTTCCGGGAAAGGAAATTTCCTGAGATTGACGAATAAGATCAGTTTTTGATTGTTGGTATACTTTAAATAGCGAGCTGAATAAAACAATCGCCAGACTGAAAATTGACAGCTTTAATAGAATTTTATTCTTAGATATCAGATGAACTCGTGCCATGAGTTTTGACTGTGCAAAACAAAATCCATGACAATTCAGACTGTAAGTCATTTAGAGCACTTACGCACAGCTCTGCTGTCAATCTATTGAACAGCAGACAATTTAGGTACCAGTTCCCTTTTGGTATTGCGACGCAATACCAAAAGGGAACTGGTACCTAAATAACCTAAATATTCGAGCCGATGGCTTGGTTCATTTTCTTTTCAGCTAATAGAAAAAATACTCCGACTCCAGATCCTAGAACGGCGAACATCATAAAAAACGAAGCGTTAGACATTGAGGAGTAAAAAGAACCTAAATAGCCAGATAAATAGTTTCCTGCAAAGGATGAGGCGAACCAAACGCCCATCATCATAGATAAAAGATATTTAGGTGCTACTTTAGTTACAAATGATAACCCGATAGGTGAAAGATACAACTCTCCCATAGTGAAAATCCAGGTTGTTAAAGCTAACCAATACAAATTAACTAAAGATTTCTCCATCGTGATATGATTTGAAACCAAAGATAATAATAGAAAGCCGGCGCCTGCTAAGAAAGAACCAACAGCCATTTTACGAATAGAACTTGAAGTCTTTCCTGTTCTACGGGCACGCCAAGTCCATAATATATCCATTAGCGGGGCAAAGGCGAAAATAAAGAACGGGTTGAAAGATTGATAGGCTGTAGACTGTAAGCCAAAAAATCCAAAATCGGCTTTTTCTTCGGCCCATAGTTGTAATGTATTTCCTTGTTGCTCAAATACGGCCCAGAAAGCAATTGTGGCTAAGCAAACAATAACCAACGCGGTCACTTTGCTGCGATCGAGTTTGTCTTTGACCCGCGAGATCGCATAGGCAATAGCTGCAACTACGCCAACCATAGCTAGAGTTTTTATCCAAGCTGGTGACATCAGAAAAAACATAAAGGCTACAAAGCAAATTAAAAATCCCGCAAAAGTTTTAACTGCTATGGAAATACGTTGAGATTTTTCCGCTGCGGTTTTTGGTGGGACATAGTCATCAGGAAGTAGTCGTCGACCAAAATGGTAAACCAGTAACCCAATCAACATTCCTACACCGGCAAAGGTAAAACCTAAGTGCCAGGCCGCGCCGGGATCTGTTATTCCTCGCATATTACATATCCATACAGCTAACTCTCGACAGATAAATGGAGAAAGAAAGGCTCCGATATTAATACCCATATAAAATATAGTAAAAGCACCATCTCGACGTGAATCACCATCGGGATACAGGGTCCCAACTTGTGAAGATATATTAGGTTTAAATGCGCCATTACCTAATATAAGAAAAAATAGAGCGGGCAAAAATAAGCTTTCAAAAGCCATCATAAAGTGGCCGATAACAAAAAGAATACCACCCAGATAAACAGTTTTCTTTTTCCCCCACACGCGATCTGCTAGGATGCCTCCAAAGAACGGGGAAAGATAAACGAAACCTGTGTACAGTCCATAAATTTGCGAAGCAAAGGGTTGAACTGCTAATGGACCGAAACCAATTTCTAGTATAGACCGAAGAAAATTAAACCCTAAAACATCAGCCGCTCGAGCTGGATCGGCCATTAAATACGTCGTCATATAAAGAACCAAAAGTGCACGCATCCCGTAGAACGACATGCGCTCCCACATTTCTGCAAAGAAAAGAACAAATAGACCTTTTGGATGACCTAGAATTGTACCGTGTGCATCTGACGACATAGACCCCTCTTTGTTTTGATACCGTTAAGTATCTAAATCAAGAAGGGTTATCAAGAGTTTTATTTAAACTCTATAGTCCAGCTATTTAGCGTTCCTTTATCTAAAAAGGCTAGATCTTGAACAGCTATTTTATAGGCGCCAGCTTGTGCTTCATTACTAAATATTGAGGTGATTTCATAGGTTTTGTTAATATTGTCACTGCTGCCACCAGCTCGTTGGTGAAGCGTGGCCACTTTGCCTGAGGGAGAAGTGACTTTGACTACTAAATCGCCAATATAGGTGTGAGTAATATTCACAGAAATATAAACTTTTCGATTGCCGGGAATTGAGGACACATTCAGTGAGTGGGTTATGCCTGTAGAGCTGCGATCAGGTATTGCCACATTCACAACAGCACTATAGCGTTGCGAAGTTGAAGGCGGGGGTGGAGGCACTGGCGGCGAGGGAATAAAAGGGCGCACCACTGAAATTTTAGTAATATCTTCACCGCGACAGGCCTCTTCAGTACAGACTTTTGAAACCACACAGCCAGCAGTAGAGCGAACAAAGTCAGTTTCTCCCCGAACAAGGATACCTTCGATTAATCCAGTTCTTGCATTAAAAACCGCTGAGCCCGAATTTCCACCGTAGGTATCAACACTGGCTACTAAAAACTCGGGATGACTTATAGATCGGACTTTTCCGCCGGTGGTGACTTTGGTAGGCAGTCCCGAAGGGTGACCTATAACGACTAACTCATCTCCAATAACACTTTCACCAGTAGATCTCATTTGTAAGGCAACATGATTGGATACTTTACGATCAAGCTGAATAACAGCGTAATCAGCGCCTCCGCTTTTTAGAACTTGTTTGATAATAGATTTACAACGGTAAACTTCAGTTGCAGCTACTGCACTGGGAAGTATACTTGCTGTTTTTACGGCGTACCCAAAAACAAAACTGGTGTCTTGGCAGTCAGCAACGGTTTGGATGCAATGTCCGGCAGTGATGATGGTGTCTTCGCCCACCAGTGCCCCCGAACAATACGCTGATGCATTCTGCTCTCTGAATCTTTCCGAAGTGCACAGTCCTAAGCGAGTTCCGTAATTATCGCCGGTGATGACCACCTGATGACCTTGTAAGATAAGTTTGTCATTCTTAACTAAGGCTACAGTTGAGTCAGCTAGTCTTTTTAATGTATCATCACTGACTTGATATAAATCTAATCGTCCATCGCTTCCGTAGATGACATGTGAGTTTACATTTTCTTTTGAAGCGCTATAGACATCAACTTCAGTAGCATTCTCGGCGGCACAACTTTGGAGAATCATCAGTGTCGTCAGCGCTCCTAATGAGATTTTTAAAATCCTTTTTTTATTTAGCATAACTCTCCTTAGTTATTCATTTGTGATTCGGTTAATTTTCTTGGACCTTGGTCCAATGTCCGATACAGATCGTATGACACCAGCGCCCTCGTTTAAGGCTAAAAAAATAAGTCTAGTTTTTTTGTCGTTGGGTCATGACAGCGCGGTTAATCAATGAAATCATTTGTTCTGAACTGTTTAAAGAGAGGATAACGAATGATTCGGTTAATTTTTTTGTTGGTGGCATTGTATGGTATACAAGTTTTTTCTCAATACAAAGGCCATGGTGTAGAATCGGTTTCTGAAGCAACACTTAAAAAATTTTCTCCTCCGGCGCTTAAGCCAGAAATGTCAAATAAACTGAATAAAATGTTAGAAGTAGCCGCCCCTGGAATGGGTCTATTGTCACCGGATAAAAAAACTTTGTATTTTTCTTGGAGAGTCACAGGACAAAATCACATTTGGAAAATTGACGGGCCACAAAAGTTTCCGGTGCAACTAACCAGTGGGACCGATGCGGTATCTCTAAGTTTAATTTCGCCTAATGGGAAGTTCTTAATTTTTTCAAAAGATGTTAATGGACAGGAAAATCCGGGAATATTTAAGTTAGATGTTAAAACGGGCTCTGTTACAGAGTTATATCGCAAAGAAAAAGTTCAAGCCTACAGTGTCTTTGTGACCGACGATTCAAAATATTTATTTTTTACTGCCAACGATAAAAAATCGGACTCCTATTCAACTTATAAAATGGATATAGAAAGCAAAAAAATTGAAACAATTTATGATGGCGATGGCAATTGGTACGTGGCGGATTATTTGAATAATGGCCGAGTTTTATTATTTGTAAAGTATCGGGGAGGTTCGATTAACGAATACTACCGCTATGAGGTAATGAGTAAAAAAATGGAGCCGATCATAGGTCAAAATGAAAATAAGGACTATAGTGTAGCGTTCTCGGCCAACAAGGACGAATATATTGTTCTTTCTTCAGAGGATGATTTTAAAAGGCTGTATTCATATAAAAATAAAAAGTTAAAATTGTTATCAGACCCAAAGCTTTCACATGATATCTCATCACTTGATCTAGATTTTCAGCGCCGACGGATATTATATCGTATTAATCGCGATGGTTATACTGAGCTTCGTGGGATGGATGCCAAAACTTTTAAGCCCTTAAAAATTCCTCAGTTTAAAGGCGCTGAGCATGTGTTTGGTGGAACCACTACACGAGACGGGCAAGTGACGATGTTAGGTATGGTTACGGCACAGTCGCCGCGTTTAAGTTATTCATATAATTGGAGTACAAAAAAATTGACACAGTGGGTGCTACCTTCTGCACCGGAAGTTGATTTGTCCACCTTTGCACCATCAGAGATTATGTATTATGAGGCTCGAGATAAAACCAAGATCCCGATGATTGTTAGATTCCCGCCAGGCTGTAAAGAGTCCAAAAACTGTCCAGTTATTGTCGACTTTCATGGGGGTCCTGAAGGACAAAGCGTACCGGGTTTTAGCACCGTATCACAGGCTTTTGTAGATGCGGGATTTATTTTAGTCGAGCCTAACGTTAGGGGAAGTAGTGGCTATGGAAAGAAGTGGTTGGATATGGATAATGGACCTTTAAGGGAGAATGTCATAACCGATATACCAGATGCAGGAATTTGGATTAAGAATAATTGGAAAAACAAAGAAGGAAAACCACCAAAAGTAGGCGTCATGGGCGGAAGTTACGGAGGGTATTCGACCCTAATGGCTATGACTCGATTTGCAGGGACTTATGATGCCGGTGTATCTAACGTGGGAATGAGTAATCTTATTACTTTTTTAATGAACACGGCCCCCTATCGACGTATTTTAAGGATTTCTGAATATGGTGATCCGGAAAAAGATCGAGAGGCTTTAGTAAGGCTTTCTCCAATCACCTATATTAATCAAGTCAGCGCTCCGTTAATGATTATTCAAGGAGCAAATGATCCGCGCGTTCCCGTCGGAGAGGCTGTGCAGATGTATGAATCTTTAAAGAAGAAACGTCTTTCAGCAGAGTTGATAATTTACGCTGATGAAGGACACGGGGCTTCGAAAAAAGAAAACATAGTGTCGCAAATAGGAAATACCATTGAGTTTTTTAAGAAACATTTATAACGTATAAAAACAATTTAACAAAAAGGGGAACAAATGAAAAATTTAATGATGGTTTTAGCTTGTGTCGGTTTTATGGCTTCTTGTGCAAGTACTCAAAGTGCAACAACTCCAACTGCTGCAGCTCATAGCTGTGAATGCGGAGACAAAAAAGAGGCTTGCACTGAGTGTGGTGACAAGGCTGAAAAAAAGGCTCATGTTTGCGAGTGCGGGGATGATAAAGGTAAAACTCATGATCACAAGACTCCAAAAACAAGCCCTAAAAAAAGCAATAAATCATAATTAAATCAGATACTTAAAAATCTAGTTTAATTAATCAAACGATCGATTGACAATATCAAAAAGCCTTCTTAATATGTGGACATACTTATATTAAGAAGGTTTTTTTATGTCCTCTGAGACAGATGATTCAAAGAAAAATAATGCGCGCACCTGTCTTATTGCAGCAGCTTCAAAACTTTTTGCTCGTCAAGGTAAAGATAAAACCAGCACGCGTGATATAGCCGAAGAATCTAAAGTAAATATATCTATGATTTCCTATCACTTTGGTGGAAAAGAGGGCCTGTATAAACAGGTTATAACTGATTTTGCTCTTAACGTCGAAAAAAATGCAGATCAAATTATAGGGGATTTTGCTAAAGCACCTTTAGATAAGAACTCATTTGTGCAGCGGATGAGTCGAATTATCGAACATATGATTAAAACTCGTATTGAAAACCCTGAAATCAGTGTGCTTTTGGCGCGTGAAAAAATAGAGGGATTGCCCTTATCTAGAGATGTCTATGAAAAAATAATTTACCCTTTAGTTAAAAATTTTTTGACTCTCTTTGAGCAAGCTCAAAAACAAAAAATTATTCGCGATGACATCAATGGCGCAGCTTATTTTATTATGCTGACGGAAGGACTTTGGGGACTGTTTGAAATAGCTGCTTGCAAAACCAAAATTCTTGACCATTGTCATCAAGTCCTCAGCGATCCTAAAGAATTAAAAAATCAAATGTTAAGAATATATGTGGAAGGAATTTTGCTGTGAGAAAACATATTGCAGTGCTGTGTTTACTTGCTACGAGTTGGAATACTCAAGCGATGAGTATTGATGAGTACATGAGTATCTATAAAAATAAAAATGCCCTCTTAAGATCTAGTGAGCTCAGTGTAGAGGCTCTTGAGGGTAAGGTTGACGGTGCCGAAACTGAATTAGCACCCACATTTTCGTTTACCTATGCGAAAGGAAAAGACGAATCTTTACCTGCGCAACTAGGCACCATTCGCAGAAGTGAGACCTATCAAGCGGGCCTGGCTAAAAGATTTTTTACCGGGACCAGTGTGCAATTGAATGCCCAAAACTTTTCTTTTGATAATCAAGGTGCCCCGCCGATGTTTGGAGAGTACTCAACAGGGTTACTAGGGGTCACCATTAGCCAATCGTTATGGAAAGATTTTTTCGGAGCAGGAACAAGAACTCGTATAGAACGTCAAAAATCTGTGGCGCAACTAGAGATAACAAGCGCTGATTTGCAACGGCGAAGTTTACTCATACAGGCAGAATCTGTGTTTTGGGATTATGTGGCCGCTCAGGAAGATTTAAATTTAAAAAAATCTAACTTGGACCGAGCAAAAAAAGTTCAGCGGTGGACAGCACGGCGCTTTGAAAATGGGATATCGGAAAGAGCCGACGATTTAAATGCTAAAGCACTCGTGTCAATTCGAGAGATGGAGTTATTGTTAGCTGAAAACGAATACAAAAACGTCGAAATTAGATTCCGAGAAGCCTTAGAGCTTGGGCCTCAAGATAAAACTCCTGTTGCGCTTTCGAACTGGAAAGACACTCGGCCATATATAGAAGAGCTTCGAAGTAAAAAAAATATCATGAAAATAGAAACTTATCTTTCACTACTGGAAGCAAAAACAAAATCTTTAGTGGCGGATGAGACCGTGGACAGTCTTCGTCCGGACTTATCTGTATTTGGTACTTATAATTACACTTCGTATGATGTCGACAGAAACGAGGCCTGGCGACAAGTAGGGTATCCGGAATATCCACAATCCGTTGTCGGTGTAAACTTTATTTGGACTATTTCCAACAAATCCACTTCAGGTTTGCGTTCGGCTGCAGTGATAGAAGCCGAAGCGGCCAGAATTAAGGCCGAAAAAAATAAACGTGATGGACTCATCGCGTGGAATGAGTTTTTACGAGTTTATGATATTCGCGCGGGCCAAGTAAAAATTTTAGAGCAAGTAGCGGATTTGCAAAAAAGACGCTCTGATGCAGAGGCCGATCGTTTTTCAAAGGGCAGAACTGTTACCGCTCAAGTCGTTCAAGCAGAAACGGACTCAGCTGAAGCCGCAACAAACTTACTTAGAGCCAAAATTGGATTAAGAAAATACGAGGCCTCAAGTTTATTATTTGTGCCATCAGAAATAGGACTATAAAATGAATTTAGCAGCACTTTCCATCAAGCGTCCCATTTTTATTTCGTGCATAATTATTACTATGATTGTTTTGGGAATCGTATCTTGGAAAAAAATGCCCGTGGATCAGTTTCCTGATGTTACGTTTCCTATTGTTTTTGCACAAATCGTATATCCGGGCGCCTCTCCATTGGATATTGAAAGACAAGTGTCTAAAATTATTGAAGATGAGGTTTCAAGTTTACCAGGTCTAGAAACAGTGACTTCAAATAATTATGACTCGTTAGCAGTTATTATTGTACGTTTTAAGTTGGGATACGATATCAAAGAGGGTGAGCAGCAAGTACGAAATCGTATTCAAAATGTTCGACGAAAATTGCCAGCAGAAATAGAAGAACCAATTATTCGCCGCTTTGACCCAGCGGATCAGCCTATAGTTACATTTGCTTTAAATTCTAAATTACCTGCGGATGAACTTTACGATGTGGCGAATGAGCAAATTAAACCACTCCTTGAGCGCACTCAAGACGTGGGCTTAGTAAGCATTGTCGGCGGACGAAAAAAGGAAATTCTGGTTGAAGTAGACAAGGATAAACTTCAAGATCGTCAAATTTCATTATTGCAAGTGTCAAAGCGTATAGAAGACACATCTAAGGATATACCGCTCGGGAAGTTTGAAGGTGAAGCCAATGAAATTTTATATCGAACGATCGGGGAATTTGGATCTATTGATCAAATAAAAAATGTTTCAATTAATTTTTTAGGTTCTGATCGGCCGGTTAGACTTTCAGAAGTAGCCACCATCCGAGAAGGGTTAGAAAAAGCTAAACGTTTTTCTTCTATTAATGGAGAAAACGCAGTGTTTCTTGATGTTTATAAGCAGTCAGGAACTAATACCGTAGCGGTATCTGATCGCTTGAAAGCTCAAGTTGAAGTAGTTAATAAATTTTTGTCAGAAAAAAAAATTGATGCAGAGGCCATATTAATCCGTGATGCCTCTGTGCCTATAAGATTAAATGTTTTAGATGTTACCGAGTCCATTACTATCGGTATTATTTTATGTGTCGTTGTGGTTTTCTTCTTTTTAGGTTCTGTGAAATCCACGTTTATCACAGGTCTAGCTTTACCTAACTCATTACTCGGTGGATTTGTATTGATGTATGTGATGGGTTTTTCCATTAATATTATGACGTTGATCGCTTTATCGTTAGCAGTAGGTTTATTAATTGATGATGCTATTGTGGTGCGAGAAAATATCTTTCGTCATTTGGAAATGGGAAAGGACCCTAAAGCTGCCGCTTTAGAGGGAACCAATGAAGTGGCTATGGCTGTTATTGCAACGACTTTAGTAGTTATCGCCGTTTTTGGACCGATCGCCTTTGTGCCTGGTATAGTGGGACAGTTTTTTCAGCAGTTTGGATTAACGGTGGTATTTGCGATGCTAATATCCACCTTTGATGCTTTTACTGTTGCGCCGATGTTGTCTGCTTATTTGGGGACGAAGCATAAAGAGGGACATGTTCCTAAACAGAATTTTTTATCCAAAATTTTAAAATCTTTTGATCGTTTTCAAGTTGGACTAGAAAATCTTTACGAGAAAGTGATTACTTGGACTTTAAAGTCCCGAGGAAAAGTTCTCATCGGTGCGTTGATATTTTTTATGACTTCAGTGTTTTTGGCAAAATATATTCCTGCAACGTTTTTGCCTAGGGCCGATATCGGTGAGTTTACTGTCACAGTTGAGCTGCCATCGGATAGTTCTTTAGAGGCTACTCATAACCTATCTAAACGCATTGAAGCGGAAATAAAAAGCGTCAAAGAAATAGAATTAGTGGCCATGACTGTGGGATCCAATTCATTAGAATCAAATCGCTCTAGTTTTTATGTAAAACTTGTAGAGGCAAAAAAGCGCCGAGGAGTAAATACAGAGGACGTTAAAGCAAAGGTAAGGACGGCAATACAGCCGTTTATTAATGAGGCCATTATAGCAGTGACCGACGTAGATATAAGTGGCGGTGGGCAAAAACCACTTGAACTGTATATTGTAGGAGATAATTTAGACGATTTAGCGAATTATACATTAGCTTTACAAAAAGAGATCGCTAAGATTCCCGATCTTATTGATGTAGATACAAATTTTCGTTCTGGGAAGCAAGAGCTTCAAGTGGTCTTTGATCGTGAACGCTCGGAAGCCTTAGGTGTTTCAACGGTGACCGCTGGGGCAGAGTTAAGAAATCGGATAGAAGGTTCAACTCCTGCAGTTTATAGAAAAAATGGAATTGAGTATGATATCCGTGTTAAATTTGCCGATGATAAATCAGACTTAAAAAAAGAATTTAATACCACCTATGTTCCTAACACAAACTATAATATGATTCTGCTTTCTAAAGTGGCGGAGGCAAAATCTACAGTAGGGTATTCCCAAATCAATCGTCAAAACAAAGGTCGATTTATATTAATCTCCGCCAATTTATCTCAAAAAGGAAATTTAGGCACAGCGACGGCTGAGATTGAAAAATTATTTAAGACCACAATGAAACCACCTATCGGTATTACTTACAAATTTGAGGGACAAGCCCAGGACTTTAAAGATTTAATGATTAACATGAGCATGGCATTAGCCTTTGGGATATTATTTATCTACTTGGTGTTGGCGTCTCTTTATGAAAGCTTTGTGACACCATTTACTATATTACTAGCATTGCCTTTAGGTATTTCAGGAGCTTTCATTGCACTTTTGATTTTTGGAAAAACCATCGATATTTTTTCTATTATTGGATTGATACTACTGATGGGCGTCGTGGCTAAAAACTCTATTCTATTAGTCGACTATACCGTTCAAATGCTGGACAAGGGAATGGCGCTGAACCAAGCTATTATGCAAGCTTGTCGAACACGTCTTCGCCCGATCTTGATGACTTCATTTGCACTTATTGCAGGAATGTTGCCCATTGCTATTGGTATGACCGCGCTGGGATCACAACGCCAATCTATGGGTATTGCCATTATCGGAGGAGTGATTTCGTCTACGTTATTAACGCTAGTCGTTGTTCCTGCAGCTTATGGTTATATCGATAGCTTCCGATTGTGGTCTAAAAGAATTATATCAAAATTAGTTGAAAACTAACTGATAACGAGTACCCTAAAAGTGCCAGGCTACTTTTAGGAATGCGTTGCGTTCCAAAAAGTAGCCTGGCACTTTTAGGAGGACATCATGAATCGTAGAGATTTTATTCAAAGAACATTTTTATTCACAGGCCTAGCGGCGGTTATTCCAGCTATAGCCTTAGCCGAACGCCGACGCGGTGGAGCTGCCCCAGCCGCTGCAACTGCAGGTTTAGCATTAATCAGTCCCAGTGACCCTATGGCCAAAGCGCTTAACTACGTGGAAAAACACTCAGATATTAAAGATAAAAATTTAAAAACTGAAAAAAATGGGATTAAATTTGAAAACCAAAAATGTGATGGTTGCGCTTTTTACACTAAAGCTAAGGAAGCAACGGTTAGTGGAAAAAAAGCAGCGCCTTGTCAGTTACTCCAAAATAAAGGAGTTGTCGCTAGCGGTTGGTGTTCTTCTTGGGCAAAAATGCCATAGTTAGCTAATAAAATATGGAGGGGTCTATGTTTTCGATGTTATTAGTTTTATTTTTCGCAATATCAGCACAGGCACAAAATATTCCCGAATGTGGCCAGCAATTTGGTTTTACGGGGCGCGGACAAAGCTGTTATAACGGATCAAAAAAAACAAGCTGCCAAAGTTTTAATAAATTTCAAACTGAGTTTTTCAAACTCGCTAAACCCACAAAAATAGAAACTTCGTATGCTATAAACTGCGGGAATATAGATCCACGAGATTGTGCTCCGCATATTTCTGATTATTTTAATTGGGGAGGCGGCACGACCACGGCGTCGTGTGATGTAGCTTGTAAGGATAAACATGCTGCTGCCGCTAGGTCGGTAGTAAATTCTTTAGGTGGTAGTTGTTTAGA
The DNA here is from genome assembly GCA_022843825.1 of Pseudobdellovibrionaceae bacterium. Taxonomy (GTDB): domain Bacteria; phylum Bdellovibrionota; class Bdellovibrionia; order Bdellovibrionales; family Bdellovibrionaceae; genus Pseudobdellovibrio. Next base: position 37,977 of record JALHMX010000010.1, on the reverse strand, counting down.
CAATCAATCAAAGCCCGGAAGTGATGAGTTAAACATTCAAAAGGTAAAGGTGTCCTCAGTCAGTGGCAGCTACATTAATACTAATGGGAAGCAACTTTGTCGCTGTATAGTGACGTTAACAAAACAACCTAACGTAGCCGCTTCAACTACAAAACGAGCTCCGGCAAAAAAGAACAGCTCGTCTGGCCGGACGCATAATTGATATTTTATATATCTCGTAAAGCGCGGCGCAGAATTTTACCAACGTTGGTTTTAGGAAGTTCCTGCATAAAGACAACTTTTTTAGGAACTTTATAATTAGTTAAAGACTTTTTTGCAAAATCGATAACCTCTTGTTCGGTTAAGCTTTCATCGGACTTTACGATACATACTTTAACGACTTCACCCGAATGCTCGCTGGCCATTCCCACCGCGGCCACTTCTTTAACTTTCGGATGGCTAGCAATAACGTCTTCTACTTCATTTGGATATACGTTAAAACCTGAAACTAAAATCATATCTTTTTTGCGATCAACAATTCTGAAAAATCCATCTTTATCCATAGTTCCAATATCACCGGTTAATAACCATCCATCTTTAATGGTTTTAGCGGTTTCTTCAGGCTTATTGTAGTATCCCTGCATAACCTGAGGCCCTTTAATGCAAATCTCACCTGGCGTGTCAGGGGCAGTTACATCATTTCCTGCTTCGTCGACCAACTTAACATCAGTATTAGGAACTGGAAGCCCTATACTTCCGGCACGATCAGTACCATCAATAGGATTTACACAAGCCACTGGTGAGGTTTCAGTTAATCCATAACCTTCAATGACATGAGTGCCTGTAACTTTAAGCCACTTTTCTTTAACTGTGGTTTGTAAAGCCATAGCGCCGGCCACTGATATTTTTAAATGTGAAAAATCAACGTCTTTAATATTTGGAGCATTAAGAATCGCATTATACAAAGTGTTTACGCCAGTCATGACAGTAAATTTTGTGCTTTTTAATATTTTAATAAAGGCAGGGATGTCTCTTGGGTTAGTAATCAAAACACTAGTGGCTCCGTATTTCATAAAGCCAAGGCAGCAAACGGTTAACGAAAATATGTGATACAAAGGAAGTGGCGCAATGGCTAACTCATTACCTTCAACTAATTTTGGTTTCATCCAGGCACAAATTTGAAGTGAATTAGCGATAATATTTCGATGCGTTAAGACCGCACCTTTAGAGACACCAGTAGTACCGCCAGTGTATTGCAAGAAGGCTGTATCGGAGCTTTGAGAACTAGGAGTGGTAAATTTTTTATTTTTTCCCGCAGTCATAACATCGGACCAGGTGTGATGTTTTAGATTATAGGCAGGAACCATCTTTTTAACTTTTCTAAGTACAAAATTAATAAGATGTTTTTTTATAAACGGTAATTGATCGCCCACCTGAGTAACAATGACATTTTTAATTGAAGTTTCTGGAAGAATTTCTTCTAACAAGTAAGCAAATTGTGCTAATATAACAATCGTCGTTGTTCCTGAATCATTAAATTGATGCTTCATTTCTTTTGCGGTGTAAAGTGGATTTGTATTAACGATCACTAAACCGGCTTTTAATGCTCCAAAAATAATTATAGGAAATTGCAAAACATTCGGTAATTGAATAGCAATCCGATCCCCTTTTTTCAAGTTAAGGGTATTTTGCAAATAATCAGCAAATTGACTGGAAAGCTCGTCCAATTCTCCATAAGTGATGGCGCAGCCAAAATTAATAAAAGCCGTAGTATTTTTGAATTTACCCACAGATTCATTAAAGATTTCTAGAATATTAGAATATTCATCGACGTTGATCTCAACGGGCACTTGCTTAGGATAAAGTTTTGTCCATATCTTATTCATGTATTTTCCTTTAGTTAAATCAGTTACTTTATTGTCCACTTTTTGTTGTAAAAAGCAATTAACAATATTGTAATAATAAAATGAATATGATGAACACGCTTCGTATCAATTACCTGAAACCGATACTACTGCTGTATTTTCTGACTGCATGCACGCCAAAAGCTAATCCCGAGCATACAGACCAAAGACAGGCAAGTACTCAGATGCAAAAACTTAAAGTAGAATCTCAAGTTTTGGATTCAGATTTTTTAAACTTTATTAAATTCACAGGTCAAGTTGAGCTCGAAGTCTTCAAAATTATTAATCCACAGTTTAAAAATACTCAAAAAATTCCTAGCCAATTATATATACTTTCTCAGTTGTTACAACTTAAAGTAGATCCTCAATCTTTACCACCGGCGACGTCGATTTTTTACAATTGTTACAAAATAGAACTAGTCATTAAAGAGAAAAAAAAAGTAGAGGTTCTGCGCACATGTGAAGCGAAGAAGTCGAGTATAGCGTTACTTCATAAAACTTCATCTAATGACTACTTAATTCACTTCTACCAAAGTCAGTGGTCCAGTGTAATAGGTGATTCAGCATTGCTTAACCAAAAGGACAAGACTTGTAGAATCAAAGTAGAGGATAAAAAAGTTCAAGAGTTTTCTTGTGAGAACACATTATTAACTTCTGGAGCGGGAACGTCATTGGAGGAGATTAGACTAAGTCGCTATTCCTTTAGTCGCACAGGAAAAAAGCAAATCGAAGTTGTTGGTGGGCGATATAAAGACTTTACCGAGCGAAGTAAAATTAATATAGTTGTCCCTGAAGAAGGTAAAATTCATTTTAATGAGATTGAACTGCATGTAAAAGATGACTTTGCTGAAGAGATGGAAAAAGCGAAAAGTACAGAAAACACGGAGCAGCCTCAGGGGCGTTAAAGAAAGAAGAGTAGTAATGTTAAAAACTAAGATGCCAAACTTTACATTGCCAAATCAAAACAACGAGAAAATTAATCTTAAAAATTTAAAAGGGCATAAAATTGTATTGTACTTTTACCCTAAAGATAACACTCCGGGATGTACTACTGAGGGCATAGACTTTAATGCATTATTACCAAAGTTTAAAAAACTTAACTGTGCTGTCTATGGCGTGTCTAGAGACTCTGTAAAATCTCATGAAAAGTTTTGTGATAAATTTAAGTTTAAGTTTGATCTTCTAAGTGATGAAGACGAAAAGCTATGTAAGTATTTCAACGTTATTAAAGAAAAAAATATGTACGGTAAAAAAGTTATGGGGATTGAGCGATCCACATTTATTTTCGACGAAAACTTAACTATGGTCGGCGAGTTCCGCAAAGTCAAAGCAGAGGGTCATGCCGATTTTATTTTAAGTGAAGTGAAGAAAATAAATGGGTAACAGGACTGTTTTATGTTTGATAATTATGTTATCAAACACGGCCTTAGCTTTAGCACCAGCACCCTATACAGAATTGTGTCGCGTGGAAGGCTCTGTTTTAAGTCTAGGTAAAGCCGATGGTACAGATATGATGATGAAGCGGTTAAAAGTTCCCACTGTAAAACTTAAGTTAACTCATGTTAAAAAATCGGGAATAAAAGAAGCCAGTTTTATAGATTGCCAAACGTTGACATTAAATCAAGTGTATACATTTCGGAATTGTGAAGACTTTCGTTTTAAAGTTGGAAAAAAAATAGCGGGAATAGTGGGGAGATCAAAGGGTGGAGGTCCTCACTGCATTGATCAGGTTCAACAGAAGCGATAAAAATTCATCAACATCATTCTCTGTGGTGTCCCAACTAGTCATTAGTCGGCACTCAGTTGTGTTTTCATCCCACACATAAAAGAAAAATTTTTCACGAAGCGGTTTAACTAGGTTTTTAGGTATCTGGATAAAAACGGCATTGCTTTCTTGGGGTTGTGTGATTTTGATCAGATCGTTTTTTAAGGATAGCAATTTTAATCCATCATGCAGATGTTTTGCCATCTTGACTGAATGCTCTGCAATTTTTAGATAAGTTTCATCATTAAGATAATGATAGAACTGGTTAGCAATAAAGCGAGTTTTAGAAGGAAGTTGGGCTGATTGCTTGCGGAGAAATTTAAAATCTATTTGTAATTTAGGATTTAGAATAACGACAGCTTCACCGAAAGCGAATCCATTTTTAGTCCCACCAAAGGAAATCAGATCCACACCTAAGTCCGAGGTCAATTTTTTAAAGCTCGATTGAAGATAGTAAGCGGCATTGCTTAATCGTGCGCCATCGATGTGAACATATAGATTATGTTTCTTCGCAATGGCTATTATTTCCTGCATTTCTGAAATAGAATAACAAGTTCCAAGCTCGGTAGGTTGAGTTAGTGAAATGACTTTGGGTTGACTGTAATGTTGATCACCTTTTCGAATCAGATATTTTTCTATTTCGGAAAAAATGATTTTGCCGTTGACCGTGGGAAGAGTTTGAACTTTACCCGCAAAATATTCTGGCGCACCACATTCGTCTAAATGAATGTGGCTTGTATCCGAAGATAAAACAGTTTCATAGCGCCTCATGCATGCACGAAGGCTTAAAATATTTGCCGCTGTACCGTTGTAGACGAAATAAGTTTCAGATTGTGGTCCAAACAATTCCTTAAAAATTTTTAGAGTTTTTTCAGAGTATCGATCGGTACCATAACTGGGTTCATGGTCAATATTGCATTCGAGGAGTGCGTTCATCATAATCGGATGTATGCCTGAATGATTATCGCTACCAAAACCTTTCATCATTACTCCTCATGCTTAGTTAAAGATAAACTGATAAGCTAATAAAGCTGCGGCTTTTGAGGTTTTAAAATCATGATCAAAGGGCGGTGAGGTTTCATAAATTCCTAAACCTTGAACCGGGTATTGTGAATAAATTTGTTTTAAAAAAACTAAGCACTCTTTAAGTTTTAATCCCGTGGGCCAAGCTTGACTGCAACCTCCGGCATCAGCACTGCAAAGTGCATCCATATCAAAGCTAATAAATATCGGTGTATCGCGACTTATATTTTGAAAATAGTCACTAGCACATAGCCAATTCGACTTTTCAATAGCTTCCAATGAAAAAAGATCGATATTATTTTTTTTGGCCCATTCCCAGTGAGCTTTTGAGTTACACTGAGGTTGCAATCCTATTTCTATCAGATGAAATTGATCTTTATATTTTTCTTTAAGTCGGTAAAACGGAGTTCCACTATGATTAAACTTATCGTTTGGCCGAACGTCTAAATGAGCATCAAAATTTATTATTACAGGCTTAGAGTGTGCTTTTTTAAAAATTTCTATAAAAGCTTCGCAGTCAGGATATCCGTAGTCATGTCCACCACCTAAGCTGATAACTTGATGTTTTTTTTGATATGCACTTTTAACCTGTGCAGAGGCTAATAGGTGCCTTTGGTCGAGTGCTATTTCAGTGGAGCAGTTTCCAGCGTCTATGAGTGTAGGTAAGATTTTATTAAACTCTGCAGGTGGAGTCATTTTGTATAAAAAGCGACGGATGATATCTGGTGCCTGAGCGGATCCTATTCTTCCGCCATTAAGTTGAATGCCTTCATCATCTGGATAGCCAATAACTGTAATGATATGATCTTTAGAGGTTTCAACTTTTTTAAGAACTAGATCTCCAAGTCTGATATCTTGCAGATCGTTTTTTGTAAAAAATAAATTAGGATCGGTCGGTGTAAACAAAGCAGTTCCTTGGTTAAGATAAACTTACTGGGGCACTTTGCGTAGAATGTACTCTAGCAAGAGGTCACCATTAACTGCGCTATAGATTGTAAGTCTTTTTGCACTGTCAGAATATAAATCTTCTAACTCTCCAAAAAATTGTTCGTCGTCATTTGCTAAAAGTAAATTCCAGCTATGATCATTATTAGGATTAATAAAGTAATTGTACATCGCGGGGTTTAACTGATTAAGACGACTTAATGATTTATAATTGCAGCCAATGCGCTGATTAGGATAAAAAATTTGAACTTTTGTGAAGCTGCTGAAGAAGTAACAAACCCCGTTAGGGTCAAGCCACAAACCGACTAAGTCTCCTAAACCGACGTAGTTTATCTCGTATATTTTAATTTTGCTTATTCTATTTTTATTGGGATGAGGTACTAAGTCGGCTTCTACAGAAAGATAATCATTAGTTTTAAGTTTTTTAATGGTTTTTTCTAAACTTGAGGTGCTGAAGTGCAGCTCATATTGGATCTTATTGGTTGTTATGTAATACCGATTGCTCTTTTTTTCAAGACGGCCTGTATATGTTTTTGCCATCGCAAAAGAGGTCACAATTTGAAGTAATGAAGCAAAGAGTATAAAGAAGATGTATTGTTTCATATGGGGATAAAAACATCATGAGGTTATAGCTATGTCACTATTAAATTGAAATAGGTCCAGAATTAATAATAAATATGCTGAGACAGCTGAATTAATTGATAGATGATGTAAAATAGGGCATGGGTTGTAATAGGTATATCCTTTTGTTTTCCTTTATATTTCTTATTTTTTCTGAGGCTCAAAATGCTCAGGCGCAGTCGTGGAATAGGAAAAGGCCCCGGGGAAAAACTGGCGTGACGCAAGTGGGCACATATCCCCGTCAGGGTGTGTACGCCGATTTAGCATATTTTTTTGGATCTAACAGTATTGCATCTACAGATGCTGAAGCCTCAACACAAAATTCTTTTTTGGATTTAAAACTAGGTTACGTCAATCAAGTAGGATTTTATTATGGTGGACAATACACCTTTAAAAATAATTCTGACAATGTTGGTAATAATGAAGGGCGTGGCTCAGGGGCCGGAGTGGGTTACTTCTGGGTCTCGGGCTTTGATGTAAGAGCTTTTTACCGATTCCATGAAACCTACGGAAATTACCGTGATGGCTCGGGATTTCAGCTGGATGTGGGTTATTCAGCGCGCATTACCCCTGAGATTTATATAGGAGTCATTGTTGATTTTCGGGAAATTAACTTTAAAATATATACATTAGATGACACTGTTACATCGACAATAATGAGAACTTTGCAGCCAGCGGTTACCATAGGATATACTTTTAGATGAGTTTTACATACGAAATTATTATTAAAGAACATCACTTGGATACTTTTGGGCATGTAAATAATGCTGTGTATTTACAGCTGTTTGAAGAAGCTCGCTGGCAGTTTATAACATCCAAAGGCTATGGTCTTAATGAAGTACTTAAGAACAAAAAGGGTCCGGTGATTCTGGAAGCTCATATTAAGTTTCTAAAAGAGTTAAAGCTGAGAGAGAAGATTCAAATTACTTTTGTGCCCAGTGAAAACTCTAAAGGTAAAATCACAAAAATCTGTCAAAAAATGCTTAAGGCCAATGGAGATGTGGCCAGTGAACTCATAGTTACTATTGGTTTTTTTGACTTAGCGGAGCGAAAACTAATATCTCCCACTCCGGAGTGGCTTAAAATATACAATTAGCTTAAATTATAGGCATTCAAATTTGAAGTAAAAAACATTGATTTATCAGGCTCGAGACCTTAATTTAACTCCTCGTATTAAAGGCTAGTATTGGCAAGTCACAACGACTTACGAAGTAGATGAGTTCGGCATTTTGTCGACTGAAAAACATCTCGCCCTATTGGAGGAAGGTTATTATATGAAAACGCACTCGGGTGCTAAGAAACGCATGCGCGTTTTGCCAAACGGAAAAGTGAAACGCAAACAAACAAAAATGCGTCACTTAAATTCACACATGAGTTCTAAAACAAAACGTCACTTAGGCCAAACGGTTTTGGTAGCTGACGCTAACATGCTTCAAGTGAAGCGCCAATTTGGTTTTTAAGGAGAAGTGAAGTATGCCACGCGCAAAGTCCGGCATGACGAATCGTCGTCGCCACAAAAAAGTTTTAAAAAGAACAAAAGGTTATTATTCAGCAGGTTCGCGATCATATACTCACGCCGTTGAGAAAAATGATCGTGGTATGGCTTTTGCCTATAAACACAGAAAAATGAAAAAACGTACTTTCCGTGCTTTATGGAATCAACGCATTAATGCAGCGGCTCGTTTAAACGGAACTACATACTCTCGTTTAATCGGTGGGCTTATTAAAGCTGGGATCACTCTAGATCGTAAGGTTTTAGCGGATATGGCTATTACCGACGCTAGTGCATTCACAGGTCTTTGTAAGCATGCTATAGCTTAGTCTTCGTTGCTACGCCCTTGATGTACTGTAAAAACTAAAAAGAGCGAGAGAAATCTCGCTCTTTTTTTATTTAAAGCTACAACTAAATAGAATTATTGAGTATTTTGTTCACTATGGAAAATGTGAAAACTTTTGAGCAACGAAAAAAAGATCATATCCGATTAGCTCAGGATAATTTGACTCAAAATCTTGTATCGAATGATTTTTCACGAATTGCTTTGGTGCCCGAAGCACTACCTGAAATTAATTTTTCTGATGTCAGTTTAGAGGCAAAAATTTTAGGGCACAAATTCTCTTCGCCTCACTTTATCAGTTCTATGACTGCGGGCCACGAGCAGGGCTTTAAAATTAATTCCATATTGGCTGAAGCCTCCGCAGAAAAAAACTGGCTGTTTTGCGTAGGATCTCAAAAAAAGGAATTGTTAGGTTTATCAGCGCAAGCGGAAATAAAAAATGATCTAAAACAAATAGCGAAAACCAACAAAAAAACTAAATTCGTATCAAACATCGGATTAGAAGAAGTTATAACATATACGCCAAAGGAAATTTTGAGAATAGTAGATTCCATTCAGTCGATTGGACTGATCGTGCACCTCAATGCCTTACAAGAAGTTTTTCAAAACAAATCAGATGTAAAAATGAAAAACGGTATTAAGGCGATTGAAAAATTGGTTAAGGCAAGCCCGGTTCCAGTTATTGCAAAAGAAGTGGGTTTTGGCATTTCTCGTGTTACTGCGAAAAGACTTTTTAATGTAGGTGTGTCTGTTGTTGATGTATCAGGTCACGGCGGGACCCATTGGGGTATGATTGAAGCTTTAAGACAAGAAAAAAATTCTTACTTTGTAAAATCAGCTGAGCACTTTTCTGACTGGGGTTTTTCTACCGTTGAAAGTCTTATCGATTGCCAAGATTTAGTTAATAAAAAAAATATATGGGCTTCCGGTGGTGTTCGTTCGGGCGTAGATAGCGCTAAGTGTTTGGCTATGGGCGCTAGGGCCGTGGGTTTAGCTCAACCATTGTTAAACAGTGTAATTACAAATGGAAAAATAAATTCAACTGAGCACGTTTTACAAACGATGGCACAATTTGATTATGAATTACGGACGGCACTTTTCTGTATGGGCGTGGATCGAGTTAGTTTATTAAATGCTCAGACAAAACCGAGAAAGGTTTGGTATGAAAAATAATATAGACCTATCAGGATTCTCAAAATTAAATTATATTGAGCGCTTAAACAAACTTCAAAGTGAACAAATACTAAGTGAATCAGACGTACATTACTTAATGAGCGGCGGCCTGCAAACATTTGATTTAGGAGAAAAATTTGTCGAGAATTTGATTGGGTATTTTCAAATTCCTATGGGCGTGGCGACTAATTTTTATATTGATGGTCAACATTATATTATTCCTATGGCTGTTGAGGAAACATCGATAATTGCAGCGGCGAGCAAGACCGCTAAGTGGGTTCGTGAGCACGGTGAAATTAAAACGGAAGTTATAGGTACCGATATCATAGGGCAAATTCAGTTTGCCAAGGTGAAGAATTTTGCGGCTTTCGAAGAACAAGTTTTAAGGCAAAAAGAATATCTGGTAGGGTTAGTTAATAAGGAAGTGGCCTACGGTATGGTCGAGCGCGGAGGAGGAGTCTCTCGAATAACTGTTCGAGAACTTAAGCGCGATGATGGTTTTTCTATGGCGGTAGTTCATGTGTATATGAATCCGTGTGATGCTATGGGTGCTAATGTTATTAATCAAGTTTGTGAGTTTTTGAAGGCGCCATTAGAAGAGTTTACAGCTGAAAGAGTGACAATGTGTATATTGTCAAATTTAGTGGATTCAAAATTGACTAAAGCTACAGTGACTATAAACAATATTGATTTGGATTTAGCGTATAAAATTGAAGAGGCTTCCAGATTTGCAGAATTAGATGCTTATCGTGCGGCGACTAATAACAAAGGTGTGCTAAATGGTATTGACCCTATATTGATTGCTACGGGTAATGACTGGCGAGCTGTTGAGGCCGGCGTGCATGCCTATGCAGCGCGCGAAGGACGATACAGTTCAATTACTAAATGGAGAGTTATTGGAACTAAACTTGTCGGGGAATTAATTGCTCCGATTGTGGTAGGAACAGTCGGTGGTGTTACGGCACTTCACCCAACGGCAAAGATGTCTTTACGGATGATGAATATTAAAAATGCGGAGCATCTGTCAAGAGTAGTTGCATCAGTTGGATTAGTCCAAAACTTAGGTGCTCTAAAAGCATTAACAACAGTAGGAATTATTGAAGGACACATGAAGTTGCATGTTAAAAATTTGTCTTTGGGCGCGGGGGCGACAGAAAAAGAAATGCCTTTTGTTGTTAAAAAACTCGAAGAAATATTGACGTTAAGAAAAAGAATTTCAATGAGCCATGCAATAGAAGTTCTTAATGACTTCAGAAACAAATCATCCAACTTAAATCCATGACGTTGCTGGTTCCAGGGAAAACCTTTTTAATCGGAGAATATTCTGTTTTAGTAGGTGGAAAAAGTCTTGCTGTAGCATCAGGACCCTATTTTAAATCAACGGCGATTGAATATTTTCCTCATGCTGAAAGTGCAGCAGGTCTTCTACTAAATGGTAAACAATCCTATAAAATGGAAAATCCATATGGTTGTGGTGGATTTGGATTGTCTACAGCTGAGTTTATTCAAGCATGGTTATCTCTAAATAATGTTAAAAAAATAACTTCAGAAAAATATAAAAATATTTTTAATGATTACAGAAATCTATATGATCAAAATAAATCACTGCAAAAGATGAAACCTAGTGGAGCTGATCTTATCACCCAACTTGTTGGGGGTATAACGTATTTTGACACTCAGTCATTTATATCTGAAGCACATGCCTGGCCATTTCCGGAGATCGAGTTTGGAATTATTTCTACAGGGCAGAAAATTCCGACTCATTCGCATTTAAGTCAGATTGATCTTAAGAAGCTAGAAAGTTTTCCTCAAGTTTCTGATGGAATTATTCAAAGTTTTTTAAAAAAAGATGTGAGCGTTTTTATCGATGGTCTTAAATCCTGGAGAGATTTTCTAAAATCTGAAGGAATGCAACATAATTTTTCAAGTGAGCTAGTGAAAGCGCTAGAAAAATCTTCAAGTATATTGTGTGCAAAACCAAATGGTGCGCTGGGAGCGGATACGGTTACAATTTTTTATAATAGAGAAAATAAAAATGAAGTGACTCGGCATTTAAAGCAGCTAAATTTAGAGTTACTTACAAATAGCGATCATGTTTCCCAAGGGGCACATTATGTGGATTGAAACTTCGGCACCTTCAAATATTGCGTTGATTAAATACATGGGCAAGGTGGATAAATCTTCAAATACACCTACTAACGTTTCATTTTCATATACTTTAAATGAACTAAAAACATTTGTAAGAATGGCTGCCCTTGACAGTTCTGATTCAGTTCAAGAGGATCAATGGGCCCCATTTCTTCGTGAAGATTTAATGCCGATTCAGTTAAGCGAAAAGGGTAAAGAAAAGTTTTTGCAGTTTTTTCAAATTCTTAAAAAGGAGTTTCGCTTAACAGGTTTCTATAAAATTGAATCAGCTAATAACTTTCCGTCAGATTGCGGCTTAGCTAGTTCGGCCAGTAGTTTTGCGGCATTAACTAAATGCGCACACGAGTTTTATCTTCAAAATCAGCCGGGAAAGTTAAACGTCGCTGCTTATACAGCTAAAGAGCTCTCAAAACTTTCCCAAAAAGGATCTGGGTCTTCTTGTCGCTCTTTTTTTTCTCCTTGGGGGCTGTGGCACGAAAGTGGGGCTGAGGAAATTAGACTTGAGTTAAATCAATTGCAACACATGGTCGTTTTATGTGATGAAACTATAAAGTCGGTGTCATCCAGTGAAGCTCACAGTGCAGTATTAACTTCAGATTTATTTAAAGGAAGACCTGAGCGCGCTAATGCACGTTTCCAAGAGCTTGTGAATATTCTAAGAAAGAAAACTGGACCTGCTGAGTGGAAGAGTGTTTTTGAAATTTGCTGGAATGAGTTTTGGGATATGCATGTCCTGTTTCATACGGCAAAACCTGCATTTATGTATATGAATGCAGGTTCACAGCTTGCATTAACTCAGATTTTAGATTTCTGGAGGAAAGATAATGATGGGCCTGTAGTAACAATGGATGCGGGAAGTAATATTCATTTGTTGTTCAGACAGGACCAAACGTTGTTGTTTGAGCGTTATATAAGTCACTTCTTAAAAGATTTTAATTTATGGGCTAAAAATGGGTATCAACGTGGAAAATAAAACCTTTGAATACAAGGTTCCGGGAAAGTGGATATTGGCTGGTGAGCATGCGGTATTAAGAGGAGCGCCCGCTATAGTATTTCCGTTAAAAAGTCAGTTTTTATATTTTAAGTACACGGAAGTTAGTTGTGATTTTAATATTAAAGTTTTAGGAAATTATAAAAACGACTTAGAGGTTTTTATTTGGGCTGTAGTTGAAAGATTTTTGATTGAACTTGGTTTAAAAATGGAAAACTTAAAAGGAACTTTGGAAATTCAGGCCCAGATTCCATTCGGTGCCGGCATGGGCGCCTCAGCGACTTTAGCCGTAGGAATGACACAGTTTTTTTATAACTTAGGGCTTTTAAAAGATAATTTATTTAGTTTTTCGAAAAAAATAGAAGATCTTTTTCATGGTGAGAGCAGTGGAGTTGATGTTGCTGTGGCCCTCTATCAAAAGCCTATGATTTTTCAGCGTGGCAAAGATAATTTATTTTTGAAACCAGGACGGATGCCCAATCTTTGTATTTCTTATTCTGGAACTCGAGGCGCTACCAAAGACTGCGTAGATAAAGTAAAACAATTGTTACATACTGATTCTGAAAAATACGCTCAAGTCGATTTAAGAATGTCAGAGGTGGTCACGGGATTTATTAAACTTATTAATGAGGATAAGGACATTGATGCTAAAATATGGAGTTCGCTGTTGAGCCAAGCTCAAAGCTGTTTTGTCGATTGGGGATTGGTACCACCGGAAGCTCATCAACATATTGAGCTCCTCAGTTCGAGCGGTGCATTAGGTTGTAAAATGACAGGCTCTGGCGGCGGAGGATATATTTTGAGTCTCTGGCCACAGGATTTTGATTTCTCTGTAATGCCGCCAGAATTAAAGAATGAGCTTATTCATTTATGAAAAGTCTAGTTATAGTTCCTACATTTAACGAGCTAGAAAATGTTCAGAAGTTGATTCCAGAACTTATGAATCTAAAGTCACACTTTGACGTGCTTTTTGTGGACGATTCGTCACCTGATGGGACGGGAAAATATATTCAGACAATAGCTCAGACCAACCCACGAATTCACATTTTATCGCGAAAAGAAAAAAACGGTTTAGGTAAGGCTTACATAGCGGGCTTCAAATGGGCCTTAGAAAAAAACTACGAGACCATCACTGAAATGGATGCTGATTTCTCGCATCGCCCGGTGGATCTAAAAAATATACTTGATATAATGCCTTCTGAAGATGTGATTGTGGGGTCAAGGTATGTTCCGGGTGGAAAGGTCGTTAACTGGGGCATTCTTAGGAAAATAATTTCTCGAGGGGGCAGTATTTATTCTCGGTTGATATTAGGCTATCCCATCAATGACTGGACCGGTGGTTTTAACACATGGAAAAAACAAGTTTTGATAGACATTGATTTAGACTCCATTAAATCAAATGGTTACAGTTTTCAAATAGAATTAAAATACAAAGCTTTAAGACGCGGATACAGGATCAAGGAATTTCCAATTACATTTGAAGATCGCAAAGTAGGTCAAAGTAAAATGTCTTTTAAAATTTTAATCGAAGCCGTTTGGAAAGTCTGGCTTCTTAAATAGGTGCCAGGCAACTAAACTGGAAGCAGCGCTTCCAGTTTGGTTGCCTGGCACCCTAAGTAAGAAACTTTTTCATCCAGTCGATAGCTTGCTTTTTTCGTGTGGTGTAGGGCGGGAAAAGTATTTCAAGTAAAAAATTAAAGCCCCATTGCTTTAGAACAGCACGCTGGTGGCTAAATTCGAGAAATCCGAAATGGCCATGGTATCGCCCCTGTCCACTGTTTCCTACTCCGCCAAAGGGCAAATTGTGATTGGCTAAATGAACGACTAAGGTATTTATTCCCACACCGCCTGAGGGAAAATTTCTAATCACTTGGTCTATAAAATCTGTATTTTTAGAAAATACATACAAGGCCAATGGATTTTTGTTTTTCTCATAGAAAGGGCGAATATCTTCTATTGATTCAAACTCAGAAACAGTGGCTATGGGGCCAAATATTTCTTCTTCCTGAATTTTAGGAAATTGAGTCACGTCATCTAAATCAATTAGCGCTGTATTCGAAGATTTTAGATCAACTTGGTTGTTTGTTAAATTTTTCAATCGCTCACTGTGGCGTGCGCTAATAATATCGCTTGGTGTCTCGGATTTTAAAGACTCGTCGTATTTTTTGTAAGCGGCTAGGAATGCACTTTTAATTTTTTTATGAACAAATAAAGTGTCAGGAGCAACGCAGGCCTGGCCTCGGTTGGCGAACTTTCCCCATTGAATTTTGCGTACAGCTTCTTCGATATTCGCATTTGCATCGATTATGGCTGGTGATTTTCCACCGAGTTCTAGCGTATAGGGTATAAGTCTTTCTGCACAGCTTTTAGCAACAATTTTTCCTACGCTGGTTGATCCAGTGAAAAAGACGTGATCAAAGTGATAACCCAAAAGCTCGGTGGTTTTTTCTTTATCACCTTGCTCTAAAGTCACATCATCAGCATCAAAACAGTCTTTAATCATTTTTTCTAAAAGTTGAGATACGTGCGGTGTTAATTCGCTGGGTTTAATAACTACGGTGTTACCCGCAGCTACTGCGGCAATCAGAGGCGCCACAGTCAGCATAAAGGGATAATTCCATGGCGAAACCAATAGAACGACACCTTTGTTTTCATAATGAACATAACTTTTGTGTCCGAACAAGCTGAGTGGTGTATTAACGCGCTTATCTTTCATCCAGCAACTCAAGTTTTGGATGAAAAACTTTACCTCTGAAAGAGTAAATAAAATCTCAGTGACTTGAGCTTCAAAGGCAGGCTTTTTGAAATCTGCATAAAGCGCGGCCTCAATATCGCTTTCATGATTTTTAATCCAAGATTGTAACGTCTTTAATTTTTTAATACGCACAGATGCGTTTTCGAATCGATTTTTGTGAGCTCTTAATTTTAAGGAATCAAATATTTTTGAAGTCATAAAGTTTTTCATCCAATAAGTGTCGGGGTTTAACGTTCATAAGTGAATTAATAAAGCTTCCACCAAGTCCTGGAATATCTTTTTCTAAATCGCCAATTAAGCGTTTCATTTTTTGTCTTTTCATGCCCTCTTGTGAGCCACATAAATTGCACGGGATAACAGGAAACTTCCACTCATTGGCCAAGAGCATGAGATCTTTTTCAGCGACATAGCATAAAGGCCTTATGACAGTATTTCGGTCATCATCAGATTTCAGTTTGGCCGGCATTGTGGACAGTTGTCCGGTGTAAAACATGTTGAGCAGCGTCGTTTCGATAAGATCATCACGGTGATGTCCTAATGCCATTTTGGTAAAAGAGTGATCGACGGCATAATCATATAGAATGGCCCGTCGGAGTTTTGAACATAAACTGCAATAAACACCATCAGTGACTTTTTCTTTAACTATAGAATATGTGTCGCGCTCGATTAAACTGAACGGAATTTTTTCAGACTCCAACCATGTGGCAAAAGCAGTTTGATCGAATCCAGGTTGCTTTTGATCTAGTAAAACTGCATGCAGGGAAAAATTAATTTCTGCGCGTTTTCTAATTTCGTCGAGTAAAATAGTTAATATGGAAGAATCTTTTCCTCCTGAAACACAAATCATTAGCCGGTCGTTATTTGAGAGCATATTAAAATCGGCTAAGGCCTGAGTGATTTGTTTGCGAATTTTTACTGCGAGTGGATGTTGGCGATTAACAGGACTCATGGCGGATTGCTTTCGCTTGATATTTGTTGAACAACTTCGGCCGCTTTAACATCTGAATAAATAATTGTTTGATGAGCCAAATCAAACCCATTTTGCTTGAGGGCTTGCATAATGCGCTCGTAGACTTTATCTCCGACGACAAATTGCTTTCCATAGTCATCAATATAATAGACGGCCTTTATCGCAACCCAGTTTTCAGTTACATCTTGAATATAGGCAAACGGAGGGGGGACCCCTCGGACATCCGAGATTTGACTGATGGCCAATTCAATAAGTTCTTTAGCTTTGGTATAATCCACACGGAAGGGAAGTCTAAAAATTTGTCCTCTAATAATGGGTTCTTTATCACGTGAAAAATTGGAGACTTGGCAGGCGGCTACAAGTTTATTGGGAAGAGTAATGAGTTCATCATTAAAACCCAACAAGACTGTTGATCTCCAAGATAACTCTTTGACTTTTCCAGTAATCTTAATAAGTCCATTTTGAATTTCCAGCCAGTCATCAATTTCAAATGTTTTATCCATTTGTAAAGCAATACCAGCAAACAGATTTCCCAAAGTGTCCTGTAAGGCTAAACCAAGAATAATGGAAAAAGCGGCTGATGTCGCAAGCACCGGAGTAAGATCAATTCCAAAAAATCGAGAAAGTGACCAGAAAATAATTATCAACGAAAGTAATAATGAAAAAATATTGACTAACAGCATCGGGACTCCAGCGCGAATCGATCCCAAAAATAAATATTGAAGCACGACCAATCTAAAACATTTAACAAAAATAAAAGCTCCAGAAAAAAATGTAAAAGAGGCTAAGTACGGAGTCATCTTTTGAAGCAGCGATGAGGTATCCATAGCTGCTAGCGATAGAGTGTAAAGCGTAAACAACAAACTTAGGATGGTCACGTGTCGGATGAGGCTTGCAAACTGTTGGCGGATACTTTCGTGTCGCTCTTCAGATACGTCTTTTAAAAAAAAGCGGTAGAAAAGCCAGTTCAATATACAAAAGCACACAATAAGAATATAAATTTCAAAATCTAACAGGCTATATAACGACATAGGAAACACAGGTTTTGCTAGCACAAAAGCACTCCTTGATAGTAGCTGCAGTCTAGCTTTTTTAATGCCCTGTCAGCAATCGAAAATTTTCCTAAATAGATGAAAAAACTAACGATAAAGTCATTAAATGATGCCTAGACTATGGGCCAGACAGCCTGATTGGTCGTTTAACAAATAGTGTAAAAGAGAGTAGGCTTAAAGAATCAGAGAATTCAACATAAGGAGTAACAACATGGCATCACGCACATCGGTTAAGGCATCGAATGAAGTTGGCCTTAAGAAGCCCATTGGCGTTTACATTTTAGCTATACTTTTTATTATTGCGCCACTAGGAAATATTTTAATAAGTTTTGCTGGTGCAGGTGTAAGCAACTGGTATGAACCAAGTATATTCTTTGTGTTTTTACAGTCTATTCCGCTTTTTGATTGGGTGTGGTTAACTCTGTTGTTTGTAGCTGGGGTTTCATTGTTCCGTCCCCATAAGTTGTCATGGTCTTTTGCCATTGCGACATTGCTTTTTATACTTTGTCTTAATGCCTATCGTATGTTTTATGCCGATATGAGCTCAATCACTCCACAGTATTTGAAAGTTTTTTCTATATTAGCCTTATTTTGTACTTTTGGTGTTCTCATTATTGCCTTTTACTTTCGATTTCCCTACTTGGATCGTCGTGCAAATTGGATTAAAAATATTGAACGGTTTAATTTAAAAACAGAAGTACAAATTAACCAGATGAAATTACTGACGGACTCAGTTTCTGTTACGGGGTGCAGAATTATCACTCAGGAAAGTATAAACTTAAAACCGAATGAAACAGTTCAATTACAATTTACCGAAATACATACATTGCCAGTGAACTGTACTGTTATAGACAGCACCGATAAGCACGTTCGTCTAGAGTTCGCTTCAGGGCAAGAAGTGTTTGTGGGTAAATTAAAGTCCTGGTTAAGAACCAAGACTGGATCTTAATACTGATTCGATGTCTCAAAATGAGATGTAACATAATGAGTATTAAGTTTTTATAATGAGACACCGATAGTATATCGAATTGATACTTCAATGAATGGAGCCAAAATGAAACAAAACTTTTTTGTTAAGCGCTGCTTAAGATTTGCAACATGGACGATGGCACATATTTCGTGGATGACGATGGCGTTTTCTCCGGTGGCCCTAGGACAGCAAGCAGAGAATATTAAGGCGCAAGATTTAAAATTTACGATTCAAGCCCTTAATTTAAACAAGAAGATGACAGTGAAAGAGTTCTGGGAAAAAACCAAAGCTGAATATCCAGGATATGCTTATTACGAAATTGAAGAGTTTATTAAGCAAAATCCAAAAGCCTTAATGCCGCAGTTTGAAGTGCGAACAGTAAAAGGCAGTAAGGGCCAAGAGGTTCCCGTTATTACGTTTACTGACGGTGGAAAAACGCACAGTGTGCAGATCTTTGGTGATGAGAAAAACTATCTTAAATTTAATGGTATAACTGTATCTGAAGCAGAATCTACCCAACCTTCTAAAATTTTTCAAAAGTTGATCGATAACGATTCTAAACTTAAAAAACAATATAACGATGCTGTAACAAAAACAGCGGTAGCTGAAAACCGTACTTACAGAACCGAGATGAAGCCTAAGGCTACAACTAAAAATAAAGGTCGATTTTCGTCATTCAATGGATTTGCTCGTGTAACACCGCAAATGTGGGCGTCAATGTCGAAGTTTGATCGCGCTCAGTATTTAGTTCAAATGCGAATGGTTTGGACGGAAGCCCGAAAAGTGAATTTTATATCAGATCAGCAACGGTCGCCAGCTTCCCAACCTTCAAAAAAACCACGAAAGAAAACTTCATCTTTAGAAAATATGTACAAAGTTTTCTTCGGGCAAGACGTTGAGGCGAACACTAATTCTCCTAAGTGGGCAGATGTATGGACTGCTGAAAGCTGTGCACAGAAAGCGAAAGAAACAGGAGAAAACTACGTGTTTCAGCCGCCGACCGCTGCTAAGCCTTTTGCTGGTTGTGAAATAGCAGGATCTAAACCTACACCGCCGTCCAGAGCGGCTGGCGGAGGATCTACCCCTGCTCCATCTCCGATCGTAACAGATACTCCGGGTGCGCTTGAGTGTATCAATGCAGGTTGGATTACGCAAAATGACGCAAAAAAATGTTCCTACGCTCATATTAGTAAAGGTACATCGAATCGTTACGATAAAGAGTTCGTACAAAGTATTGTTAAGGATTGTAAGTCGAATGAAGTTGCGTGTAATCCCTTAACTTTTGGATACTTAGAGAGTGGTAAGACAAAATGCTTTCCACCTACAGGAAGCAGAACTGGACCGGCGACCAACAATGCTCAGAAAGCTACGCACTTCGGTGGTCCTTGTGACGTTGTAAATCCATTAACCAGTGATGCTTTTACCAAAGACGCAAATAACGCACTTAATGAATTTAAGTTACGTAATGCAAATAAATATGCATCCAACAGAGATGCACAGTTAGCGGCGATTGAAGAAGATCAGGCTAAAGACACTTATGCTAAAACTCAGCAGTATTTAGATAGCGTACTGAAGCATAACTCTAAGGGCACTATGGCTGAACTATTAGACGGTAAGACAGCTTGGAATAAAGAGATCGATGACTTATTGGTCCAGACTCAAGAAAGTTTTGAGAAAGAAATCAATCGCGCCATAGAAATTTGTGAAAAAACAGCGCTTAATCCGCGTCAAAAAGATAAAGCTAATCAGCAAGGTGCCTGTGATCAACTGCATAGACGCTGGTTGTTTGCTGAACAATTCATTTCTAAATATAGACAGAACGCTTGTCCTGCGCCGACGCAGTACTTGTTTAGTTTAAGCAATGAAGTAAACAACAATGTTGCTGGAAAAACAAAAAATAAAACAGGTGTTGATAAATTGAATGCAGTAGCTGGTGACTTGCCATGTGGATGTACCAATCCTCAAACTAAGGAAATGCTGAAGTTTCCGTTTGGACTAGATCCAAGCATTCCGGAAAAATGTAATGCTGAGGAAGCTCCAATTAAAGTAGAAACTGATACGTGTAGAGACGGATTCAAAGAGAATCGCGATGAAGCAGGAAATCTTAATTCATGTGAGTGTATTGCTAAGCCAGGAATCGTTTACGGTCCGCAGCGTGGAGAAGACTTCATTCAGACAATGGTGACAAAATGTGAGGCCCCAGCAGTTGTTAAAAAATGTGAACAGTACGACGAAGCTTTCAGATCACAACTCGATGACGATTGCATGTGTAAAAACAAAAAAGGTGATAGCACTAAAAAAATGCCAAAGAAAGTAAATACAGGTTTTAAAGCGATATTTACTTCGTCTAAGAATAACTCTGATAAACAAGAAGATGGAAAACGTTACACGTGTAATCAAGGACCTAATTGGTGGGTTATCGGTGGAATCGGCGCAGGAATAGCTGGGATTTTGGCCTTGTTACTAATTAACAAGAAGAAATGTCCTAAGGGAACGATTGGAAAATATCCAAATTGTAAAAAACCACCAGTGCCTCCTGGCCCAGTATGCCCGGCCGGTACAACAGGAACTCCGCCGAATTGTACTCCAGTGGTTACTTGTGAACCGCCAAGAACTATTATTGATGGAGTTTGTAAGTGTGAAGGTGATAAGTTATGGGCAGGATTTGAATGTCAATGCGGACCATGTCCAATAGTAAGAAATAATTGTGGGCAACCGATTGAACAAACTCAAAATCCAGTCAGTTGCAGTTGTACTCCAGTACCTCAAGAGGGCGGCTGTGGAACAAATCCAAATGAAAACGGCGGCGGCTGGGGCGGAACAGGTCAATAAAGGTGGTATTATGAATTTTAAAAACTTAATTAGATGGTCGTTAGCTAAATTGTCTGTTGTTACAATGGTGATGATGCCGGTGGCACAAGGTCATGCAGCGGAAAAAGCACAGCAAGAAATCTCTAAGGCTATGGTGCAAAATGCCATAGTTGAAATGGGTTTAAACAAGCCAATGACCTACGGAGAATTCTTTAAGAAAAACAAAAATAAATATCCCCCTCGGTTACAAAAGCAGCTAGCGCCTTATTTTAATAAGTTTTCAAAAGTCGCAATGCCTCAGTTTATAGTAGATACAGCTAAAGGATCTGACGGTAAAATTTATCCAGTTTTAAGAATCTCTCAAAATGGCGAACTACATAACGTTCAATTTTTCGGAGAGACTGAGCGCTATGCGAAGTTTAATAATACAAATCTTACAGAAGTGGATTTGATCAACTACGATGACATGTTAGTTAAACTATCAGCCGGTGATGCCAAACTTTATCAGCAAGTGAGAACTCCTGCAACAGCAACAAAAAAACCAATTACTGGATTACCTGTAATCACCAAACAAGCTTGGTCGAAAATGACAACTATGGACCGTGCTAATTATATCGTTGGCATGCGAAGCTTGTGGGAGGAGTCCCGTAAAGTTTTAGTAGAGCAAGAAAAAGTAAATTCAAAAAAAGGTAAGTCTAGAAAAAAA
Organism: Pseudobdellovibrionaceae bacterium; assembly: GCA_022843825.1. Taxonomy (GTDB): domain Bacteria; phylum Bdellovibrionota; class Bdellovibrionia; order Bdellovibrionales; family Bdellovibrionaceae; genus Pseudobdellovibrio. The sequence continues at coordinate 16,329 of JALHMX010000010.1, read as the reverse complement.
TTCTCTTGGCTGAATTCTTTAATATTTCAAGCTTCGGAAGCGCAAGTCCCCCCACCGCCATCTAATATAACGGCCGAAGAAGTGGAATATGATGAAGATACGTCAACGACGACGCCGATTACGTCAGCAACTCCAACTACTAATACTTGTCTAGTCGCTGGATATATTTCTCGTTACACCAACAAGGGTGTGTGTAGTATAAAAAATATTATTCTAGAGCAAGATCCGGACTCTGTGATTAAAAAATCTAATGACCAATGTAAAAATCAAGGGGCTAATTTTTACGCCTGTAATCCGCTCATCTACGGAACACCAAATGGGCAAGCTGCGTGTATTAATTCACGGTCCGCAGAGTTTCAAAAGGCGACCTGGTGGCAAGCGGATTCTGGAGAGTCTTGTGATGCTAAAAGTCGTTTAACTAATAATCAGATTAATATAGCAGGAAACATTAAATCCCGAGATTATTACAAAACAGCGGCGAATCAGGCTGAGGCATTGGCTTTGCAAGAGCAAGAAAAAGAAAACTTTAAACTTTCAAGAGATTTAATAAATGGTCTTTTACAGTTTAAAGGCATGAAAGCGTTAACTACTAAAAATGATCCCTTAAGTGCAGATGTATTTGAAGCCATTAAGTTGATACAAATTAATTTTAATGAAGATATTAAAAAAGCGCGAGCTTCATGCTCGTCTCAGGTCATGAATAAGAATGAGAAAAACTTTTGGGGAGCCTGTGATCAGTTGCACAAAAGATTCTTGTTTATTGCTCAAGTCCTAGAGCAGACACCAAGTTGTGAAAACGCAGGTAAAGATAGCAAACTGGATAAAGACACGTTGTTATGTTCTTGTGATCCTGCAAGCACAGATGGAAAACCAGTATCGCCAGGTTCTAAGTGTGAGGTTAAAGCGCCGCCAGTTGCTCCTACGACATGTAATGCAGCATGTGATGCGACAAAGCAAACTTGTGAAAAAGAAGGCGATAAATTCGTCTGTAAAGATAAGCCTGTTGTACCACCGGTCACGACACAAGATTGTGATGTCGACTGTGGCCCGGGTAAGTCATGTAAAATTAAAATAGAAGAGGGTCGTGAGATAAAGCAATGCGTAAGCGTTGAAGTAACCACTCCCGGGAAGCCGCCAAAAAAGAAAAATAAATTGGCAAGCTTCTTTGAAAAAGCATTACCATGGCTTGCTGGCGCTGGCGTAATAGCAGCGATGTACTTCTTATGGAAACCTAAGCAACCTAAGTTGAAGGTTGCTGGTGATTATTGTCCAACGGGCTCTGTGCCTCCGTGTGGAGTGCAGTGTGCCGCACCGTTGGTATTTCATAATGGATCTTGTAGTTGTGCAGCTTGCCCTCCGGGTCAAACCATTACCAATTTAAATACCTGTCAGTGTGGAGTTTCACAGAATAACACCAATATTGTATGTGCTGATGGAGTAACAATTGTAACGAATATTTCACAGTGTCCAGCAGCCCAGTACACCTGTTGGGACGGCACAGTTGTGGCCAATGCGATCAATTGTCCAGAGCGTCCTCCAGCAGGAACTTCTGGAAGCTCTAAAACCACGCGCTAGAATGATCAGAGGTGTTCATCTTTTTGACACTTCTGATTTTTTATAACCGATTTACATAGTGTAAAATTCTAACAATCTAAAATTGGATATTGATCAATTTTTTTGATAAAGTCCTGCTGTAACTTAAACTACAGGAGACTTTATGAAATCATTAGGCGTTATTTTAGTTTTGATCGGATCATTTTCAGCTCAGGCAGCAAAAGTTACTTATGGATATTCTTGTGTTGATGAAGAGCAAACGCTGTTGGTGGATAATACTGAGTTAACGATTAGACCTGACCCTTATCATGATTTTAGTAATATAACGGCCAAAGCCTTAAAAAAAGAAGCGACCGATTTAATGGATACTCGTGAGGTCGTGTATATAGATGAAAAAAAGCAGCCTCTCATTTTAGCAACAAAAGCAGTTTATAATATTAAAGAAACCGACCGTCATGATGAAAAGGGCGGCTACGGCGTTAGCTGGGTTAAGCATTCATTTAATATTGCAGGAGCGATCTATATAGACCGTATAAATGTGCAAGATTTTACGCTAAATTGTACTCAAACGCGCTATACTGACGACAGATAATCAGTATAGATCTTAGGTCTAGCGAGCTTATAAAAAAATTAAAAAACCAGGCAAATTAGGTATAATAAAATTATGGATATTATACCCAATAAACAATCTGATCTTGAAATTAGACCGAACGCACAGTGGGTGGAGCAGACTGATTTAAGTTCAGCGTTTCATCGCGGACCGGTTCGGCGCAAAGGGTATAAATTAACTGGTTGGTTGTTAGCATCAGTTATTACAGATTTGCTGATTATTTTCATGTGCACCCTGGTGTTTCTCATCGGGGCCTCTTTAGTGTTTAAAGCTATTGATAACACTCAAATGCAACAATTTGTAAATTCTTTTCTCAACACGACAGCTTTAAAGCAAACCATCGTTTATTTATTTGGGTACATCTCAATTATGTATTTCATTTTTTTAAGAGTTTTTTTAGGATCTACCATCGGTGAATGGAGTTGCGGCATTCGTATAGGACAACCTAGTGATCGGATGCAGTCAAATTACGTTTTAAAAGTCGTAGCGCGGGTACTATTGATCACTTGCACCGGAATATTTTTACTTCCAATTTTATCTTTGATCTTTAAAAAAGATATCGCGGGTTATCTGACGAAGGCTTCATTATATACGCTGAAGTAGCACAGCGGTTTCGTAGTGCGAAGTTCTAGCGAACTGGTCAATTAAAGTGATATCAATAATTTTATAAAATTCTGAAAGTTTTTCTATATCAATAGCCAAAGTTTTAGGAAAACAGGAAATATAGATAATATATTTAGCGTTAGATTTTATAACGGCTTCCGCAAACTCTTTTAAACCTGATCGTGGTGGATTAACTAAGGCCACAGCATCAGACGTAACTTCAGGATTAACTTTGAAATTTAAATGAGGTGGCACATTAAGTTGTAAGTAATGAAGTGCCGACTCATCAGATTCAAAAACGCTAACCTCATATCCTCGGTTTAAAAGGGGTACTGTGTATTGTCCGATACCGCAACCGTACTCCATGATCTTTTTAGACGGGATATCGGATAACCAATTCAACATTTGCTTAGTCATCAGATCTGCAGTGATCCAAGAGGGTTGGGTAAAACTGGATATGGAACATAATAATTCTTGTTCTAAAGTTTTAAACCACAAAAAAGGAATAGGATCCATTAATTTAAGCTGCGGTAGCGAAAAAGATTTAGGATCCAACCGTTTTTTCTTCTGACCAATTTCTATAATAAATTTTTCAGATAATTCTATAAGTATACTTTTTTGCTCTAGTAAATTTTTAATATCCTTATTTGAAAAATCTAGCCATAATCCCCAATGCTTGAGATCACTAGACAACCGAAGACGTAAAGAGCCCTTACTTATAGGTAAAGGATTTTTTGCCAAAAATTCTCGTAACACAATAAAAGCTTTTTCTAATTCTGGATGTAAAATTGGACAACTATTAAGGTCTATTAAGCTATGATTTTTAGAGTATAAGCCTAATTTTCCATTTTCTAAAGTCACATCGAATCGCATTCGTAGATCAAAAGCCGGTGCTGGCAGAATTTTAATAACAGGCAAGACTTCAAAAGCAAGCTGAGAAGTAAGATCCGCTTTTTTGCGGGCTAACTCTTCTTCGTAAGAAATATTCCAATAAGTGCAGCCACCGCACCCCTTAAGAAAGTGTGGGCACATCACGTGGACCTTCAAGCTTACTTTCTATTTTCTTAAGATAGACAGCGATTTCGCTGGATGGAATACGGCGATGGCCACCTTCGGTTTGATAACAGCGGATGACTCCGCGTTTGATTTCCCGTCGGACAGTGTTTTCTGAAATAGAAATATACTGATTCAATTTTCTTACAAAATCGGGAAGAGAATAATCCTCTTCCGCCGGGTTTAAACTTTGCTTAAAGGAAGACGGGGAAGGCTGCCACTTTTTTTCTTGTCGATGAGTTTCAGTTTTACTCCAAAGATCCAAAATCTCTTCGGCTAAGGCTATCTTAAACTCATTTGAAACAATCATCGTGGCAGATTTGGAAGAATCTCCAGAAGTTTTCTCTAGTTTTAAGGGAAGATTTTTAAAAAATCCCAGGTCAGGAACTGAGACAATTAAATCATCAACCACCATTTTTAACACAATCGGAAAACGCAAAGTTTCTTTAGTGATTTTTTTCATAAAATTAGCATCTCAAAATCTTCCAAATCTGCCACGGATTTTCCAAAAATTACAGGTCTAGTCAAATGCAATATTAGATGACTATTCTTGCGTATGACTTAGAATATAAAAATGTTTAATCTGATTTTGCAAAAAAACGTCAGTTTATTTCGTCATTCTGAAGATATGGCGCTTATTGCCGCGTGGGTTTATCAAAAGGGGCCGAAAACTCAGATCTATTACAAGCGGGTGGTGAAAGAGTTTTATGAATTCTACCCTCAGTTAACTTTAAAGACGACGCAGATCACTCATTTAGTTTTGTTTCTTAAAACCTACAAGCAGTTTTCAGATTCGACCCGAAATACCTATAAAAACGCCCTCCGATCTTTATTCTCTTTCGCATTAAAAACCGGGTATTTAGAACGAAATCCTGCTTTGGCGCTTGAAAGCCTTAAAGTTCCCGATCGCTTCCATTCAAAAGTTTTATCCCGAGAACAAATCGAAAGATTAATTCAATGTGAAAAAAACCAACGTAATCAATTAATTTTAAAGATACTTTATTTCACCGGAATTCGAGTGGATGAATTAACCCAACTGAAAACCAATTCATTTCAGCAATCAACTCAAGGATTAATTATGCTGGTCGTAGGTAAAGGGCGAAAATTGCGCTCAGTCCACATTCCAGATCATTTCAAAGAAAATATTTTAGATTACATTATCAATCTAAACCCAGAAGATTATTTATTTACTAATGACCGACGAGTCGATTTTGGCATCGGCGATTTTCAGAGATCTCGATTAAACCACAGCCAAATTTTTCGCATTGTAAAATCGGCCGCCGCTAATGCAGGACTGGACGTAAAACCCTCTCCGCATTGGTTGCGCCACACCAGCGCCACTCACGCGATCGAAGCCGGCGCTCCGGTCCATGTGGTCCAACGATCACTAGGGCATGAATCCATTTCCACCACTGGAAGATATCTTGAAATTCGTCCGAAAGAATCGGTCGGGGATTATTTGAAGAAGGTTTGAATTGATGATATTTTTTAGTAAAGAAGGATGATCAAGCGCCTCAGTTTAATCCGTTTTTTAAGTAAAAAGGTCGAGGAAATCCAAAGACTCTGGCCGAATCCCCAAAAGTAAATTACCCTGTAATATATGAGTTATCTGATCCACGAGAATAAGAAGCACGTTGAAAAACGCATCGCTCAAATCACTATATTCCAAATTATTTCGGTATTAAGCCTTCCGAGCTATGCTCAGATTGTTAAAGAAGTACGCCCTTCACAAATTTTAATGTGGGTTGGATTTGTATTGATAGTGGCTTTAATTATGTGTGCTTATATGTATAAAATGCGATTGAAGAGGGAACTGGTTCGGTATAGCTCTCATCAAGAGCTTAAAGATCATCAAAAGTCAGCTTAGTCGATTCTCTGATAAGTTATATTATGTTGCACATGAAATATGTATCGACCTGATACAATCAGTCATTAAAGCTTCGTAATTCGTCCCATAAACAAGATAGCCCCTGTTTTAACGTGTCTTATAAATACGACAAATGGACGATTTGCTTTAAACACCACCGGCTTTGGCGCAGCTCCCATGCCAGCTCGCATAGCTACCGCGGTGGCCGCAGCAGCTTCAGTGCCTTCTTCATCAACTGCGATGAAGGCTTGATGGATGACATTAGAGATATAGATAGATTGGTTTGGTTTGATTTCTCTTATCCCATGAAAATTAGCTTTGTATTCATCAAAAGGCAAAACCATACCCATGCCTTTAAGTATATCGTTAACATCAAATTTAGATTCTATTTTGAATTTAGGTATAGAAACTTTAACTAAATCAGTCTTTATTTTCTTTAACCAATCTGAAAATAAGTCTAAATTTAAATTTAGCTTTTTACCTACTTTTGGTAATAAAATATTCATAACCAATTGGTCGCCCTTATATGGCATTTCTAGTAATTGAAAATCTACTGTTTCTCCATAAAGGTAATAATCAGTTTTGTTCATAAAGGGAACAGAGGTTTTTTTATTAAACTTTTCATATGTAGTAAGTCCTATATTAAAAGGTTTACTCCATTGACTTTTAAAATAGACCGCGTTGGTTATAACAAGATCAGTTGTTGATGTTATAACTCCTTTTTCTAACAAGTTATTAATTTTATATGCGGTTTCTTTTTCCACCCATTCATTTATTTGCAGCCTGGATTTTTCAGGATCTCTTTTAAAATTTAAAGGAGTTAAGTCTGAGTTATAGTTTTCTTTTAGCACTTTAAGAAAATCAGGATTGTAGGTCGTGCCCGCTTGACCCCATAATTGGTTGGCAATGTTTAACTGATAGTCTCTATTGTATTTGAGTTCATTAAAAAGTTTTTTAAATTCTGCATGATCGTTTTTTTCAATATGCAGAGTTTTTAACATTTGCTCTAATGTTTCTTTTTGGGCGCCAGCGCTGGTCATAGCTAAGGCCGCTTCGATACTTAAAGAGGAATAGAAGATGTTATTTTTTAAGTCTTTCTTTGAAAGTACTTCAAACAGTTCAAAGCCAAACTGATTTGAGGCTGTAGCTGCTTTGTATGTTTTAGCATTTGTAAAAAAAGGAAAAACTAATGTTAGAAGTAATAGTGATTTAATTATCATTTAGTCCACTTCTGGAATCCAAATCCTAATGCTTTTTCTAAATCAGCTTCAGATATTTCGTAGACATTAAAGCTTCCAGTCGGAGATCCGCAAACTTGAATACGCATCATTCCATCGTTTAATGTTTCAGATGAAAAAACATGAATATTTTTAAGCTGCTTTTGCATATCTGCTAGAGGAATTTTTTTACCCTGCGAGCACTGCAATGTTCCATCTGCTTTTGCAACTTTAACTTTATTCATTTTAATATCTCCACGATTAATCGTCATTTTATCATCTAATTTTGATGCCGCCGAACCTGCTGGATTATACTTTCTCTCATTAGCGCAAGTTTTCGTCGAGCATGACAAAGCGATAAAGCTGAGTGCTAATAATAAAAGATACTTCATTTTATTTCTCCTTTTAGTTAACTAGGTATTGGATCATGCCCCTAGTTACCGGAACAATATTGACTTGATAAAAATTAGCTTCTCCTGAAATAAAATAAAGTTCATTGCTGCCATCTGAACTTATCTTAGACATAATTCCTTTTCCTGGATCAAATACGGCTTGAGTTTTACCGGTTAAAAGCTCGACCAATTTAAGTGGGCCTTGGGACTCGCCATAAACTAAAAATCCTTTAACGATAATCGGCTCGGTAGCGATCCCCTTAATGTCGTCCTTTTTCCATTCAAGTGCGCCGGTGTTTTTATTTAAACTTATAACCGATCCACTTGATGTGCTGAAATAGAGTCTATTACCTGTGATTACTGGCGCAGTGGCGCCGCCCGTGTTGTATCTCCACAAAATAGATCCATTTTGTCGAGATAAACAGTAAAGTTTGTCATCATAGCTATTTATATAGATGTTTTCCCCATCAATAACTGGAGAAGCGTCTATGTCCTTGAAGCGGGAATTGTTATTTAAATTCACTTCCCATAAGGGTGTACCGGTAGAGGCATTTATAGCGACTAAGGCGCCATCACTAAAACCACTGTATATAATGCCATTGGAAAAAGTAGGGCGACTGCCTCCCCGTATGGTCATTTTAGTAGTTGTTTCCTGTCGGTTATAAACCCAGAGCTGTCTCCCCGTTCTAATATCTATACTAAAAAGAGAGTTAGCACCGTTAAGAAAATAGAGAATATTATTATGTGCCATGGGCTGAGAAGTTATTTCAGCTTTAGTGTCATATTTCCAATTGATTTGTCCTGTATCCGCATTAATAGAGTACATGTGCCCATCAAGCGCACCTACGAGGAGTTGATTATCAACGAGTACCCCTGAAGACTCCACGCCATAGCGCATGTATGTTTTCCAATTGTGCTTTTGAGTATTGCGATTATAACTAATAATACCCTCCAGGGCATTAGCTGTAATAATCGCATCTTTATAAAAAATTGGAGTAAACAAGTTAACCTTACGATAAGCTAAGTTCGCCTTAGATAAAGTATCCTGAACCCAAACCGGTTTAAGCGATACCGCCACAGTATTTTGAGCATCATTTAAATTGCTTTTCACTGTTTGGCAGCCAACAAGTCCAATTCCTAATAGAGTAAGTATGAATTTCATGAGCCTGCGGCTTTTTTAAATTGAATAAGTTTTAAAATACGTTCTGCATGTTGAACATAAGCCGCTGAGGCTTCTGAGCCATCATTTTTAACTTCTTTTAAAAGCTGCTCGGCTTTTGCAAGATCATTCATTTTTTGATAACATAACGATTTCATAATTTTTATTTCAGCTGAAGCGAACTTCGCCGCTTTAAGATCTGAAATATTATTCCAAATTTTAAGGGCTTCTTCACATTGATCATTATCGGATAATAAAGCCGCCAACTTCTTCTGAACCAGGATCGAAGTTAAATCTTTAGCACCCACATTAGACTTTTTAAGAACTTCAACGGCCTCAGTCCGCTGATTATCTGCGATCAATAACTCAGATAAATAAAGACTAGCAATCCTAGAGGCAATTGTTTTTTGATGAGAATCTAGAAATTGACGTAATTGAGAGATTAATTGACTTCGTTGACTGGCTACGCTTTCAGCTACTTTAGCATCGGGTTTAGTTTTGTCAGAATCGACGTCTTGTTTGTAACGAGAATATCCAAATTCGATAGTGGCCAATTTTTCTTGGGCTTCTTGCTCTTTTTTTTGATTGGAATAACTATAAAGTGCCATCGCTGATCCGACCAAAATAAAAACTAAAAAAGCTATTCCTATTGAGCGACCATTTTTTTCAAAAAATTCCATCTTAATTCCTTATACTAGCGGTTATTAACTTCACGTAAAGTCGTAAATGCACGATTTGAATTTCCCGGATGACGTTGTTTAAGTCGGCCAATAGTTTCTAGTCGCTCTTCAGCAGATTTGTCGGCAGCAATGTTCGTTGCAATGTTATCTCTTTTAGCTATTTGAAAGACACGTTTTACGTTGTCATAAACTTTACGAGTTTTTTCAAAGGCGCGCTCAGGAGAGTAACCTTCAAGCTCTACAAAGACATTCATCAAACCACCGGCATTAACAACATAGTCTGGAGCGTACAAAATTCCAAGCTCTCGAAGCTGGTCCCCGTGTTTAGCTTCAGCTAATTGATTGTTAGCTCCGCCAGCAATAGCTTTACATTTAAATTTACCAATAGTTTGGTCGTTAACTATTGCACCTAAAGCGCAAGGTGACTGGATATCACACTCAACAGAAAGAATAGCATCCGGAGAAACAACTTCTACTCCAAATTGATCGTGGCAATATTTAACTCGCGCTTGATCAATGTCGGACACAATAACTTTTGCACCTTCTTCGTGTAGATACTTAACTAAATGCGAACCGACGTTACCTAAACCTTGAACAGCTATGCGCATACCTTTTAGTGAATCTGTACCAAATTTTTCATGAGCGGCGGCTTTAACTCCCATCAGCACTCCATGAGCAGTGTAAGGTGATGGATCACCGGAGCCTCCAAAGTCTTTTGGGATTCCAGTCACCCACGGTGTTTCCATATAAATATATTCCATATCATCAACGCTTGTTCCTACATCTTCAGCAGTAATATATTTACCATTTAGTGAATTTACAAAATGTCCAAAAGCGCGGAAGAGACCCTCTGATTTTTGAGTTTTGGGGTCTCCTATAATCACAGCTTTACCTCCACCTAGATTTAATCCGGCAGCAGCGGCTTTGTAAGTCATTCCTTTAGATAATCTTAATACGTCGATTAAAGCATCTTCTTCTGTTTTATAGTTCCACATGCGCGTTCCACCTAGGGCCGGACCTAACGCTGTGTTATGAATTGCTATAATCGCTTTTAATCCTACTTTTTCATCTTGGCAGAATAAAATTTCTTCGTGGTTTCCATGCTGTGCAATAACTTCAAATGTTCCCATATATAACTCCAACTTAATGTAAGTTGAAATTCTTGTTTGAATTGGCAAAATTAGCTAGTTGTTACACTTCGCGTTGACTTAATAATTATTTCTTTTCAGAGGGAGATTTAATCACTTGCAGAGAGTAATTTTCAATTTTGAAAGAATTTTTTTTGAATTTTTCAGAGATAAAAACTGTCTTTGAGTGTGTTTTTAAGTCAGATAGTCGTATTAACTCAGGAGCAAGCCGAATAGTTTTTATCTGCCCCTTATCGGTGCATAAAAACTTAAACTCTATGCGCAAAAATTTTTCAATTGAGGATTTTTCTTTGTGCTTAACTTCGCTAAAATGACCGAAAACTTCACAGTTTTGAGAGTTCTGTGTGTCCACAGGTTGAATAAATTCACCCTTAATTTCAGACTGCAACGTACCATCAAATTGCAAACGAGCGGAGAAATCTCCGCTCCATAAAATGGCTACTGATATAAGTGCTGATGTAATCATTACATCATGATTATTCTAAGTTTTGAAACTCTTCTGCAAGTCTTTTATGAGCCTGAGATTCAGATTCTTTATAAAACTTCTTTTCTTTTTCAAAAGTAAGAAAGTTTTTATTCGTTTTAACGTGGTAGGTTTCACTAGCGATAGAGACTGTCTTGTCACCATCGATAGCTTCTCTTTTAGCCACATTAACAGCTTTTACTGTTGATTTGATCTGACTATGTAACTCATTTTGAGCTTTAGAATTTTCGACGATAAGCTCACCAAAATTGGTTTTAGCCGTAGCTCCAACAGTTGCAAAAGTTAAAGCAACCAGGGTTAAGATTATTGTTTTCATATAAAACTCCTTATTTCTATACTCATAGTTATTGCTAACTTGATGCCAAAAGAGTGTCTCATTATGACTCATTTTAATGTGCTATATGCATTTTGAAGGCGATGACCCTTTATTACCTGTATTTATTTTATACAGGACTAAACAGGGATCGACTTTATAAGTAAATTTGGTTAAATAACCATTATGTTACGCAAGCGAAATCAGCAATACTTTGCCACTCATATCTACTCAGCTCAACTTCCAAGTAAGAGCTCAAAAAGGCTGATTAATGACCTTAAAAAAGAGGCCTATCAAATTAAAAAAGCTGACTCTTTGGGAAGAGCCTGGTCTGCACAGAGCTACGCCTTTGGGTATACCAGTTACGGTTCAACACAAGCTGGTTTTGATCGATTACACCAGGTCTCATCAAGTTTTAAAGACCTCGAAAAACAGATTAATAAACATATTAAAAAATTCATTCAGGATTTGGATTACGATATCGCTGCTGACGACTTAAAAATGACTTACTGCTGGGTTAATATCATGGGAAAGAATGCTTCGCACTCAGCCCACACGCACCCGCTTTCGGTGATCAGTGGAACTTTTTATGTCGATGTTCCTAAGGGATCTAGCTCTTTAAAGTTTGAAGACCCTCGGATGGGACTATTTATGAATACACCCTCTGTAAAGTCTACAGCGAAACCAGAAAACCAAAGATATATTGAACTTAAACCATTAAGCGGTTATTTAGTACTTTTTGAAAGCTGGCTTAAGCATGAAGTTCCTCGACAGACCTGCACTCAGGAACGTATAAGCATAAGTTTTAATTATGGGTGGGCGACATGAAAATTAATTTAAATGAAATTCCAGAAAATGGTCGAGAGTTTGAACTTAGCCATAAGAGCGCTGAATTGACTTCAGAGATTAAAGACTTAGTGGGCAGTCACCCTTATGAAGTGAAGTTTTCGATTACTCCATTAAATACCCATGACTATGAGCTTAAAGGACAAATCCAAACAACCACTTCTGAGATTTGTTCGTTGTGTGGCGAAACTTTTAATTTTAAAATTAATACGCGGTTGCATGAAATCTTAATTCAATCTGCGGGTCCTGATAAGGAGCTTGAAAAGCAGTCTCGATCTAATCACTTCTCAGAATTGAATGAATCAGGCCCCTCTGTGACTGAGTACCATGGTCATACTTTTGAAGTTGGCGAATTCAGCCATCAAGCCATTGCGCTATCAGTCCCCTTTAATCCTAAACCTGAAGCTGATGCAGATGGTAATTGCAAGGTTTGCCTAAAAATGAATCTAAACCAAGAAATCAAGTATGATGAAGATATGGGCAATTTTGAAAAAGCCAAGGAAAAGGAAAACCCATTTAATGTCCTTAAGAACTTAAAACAAACCTTGCCTAAAAGTCGAACTTAAACCATAACTATATCCTTTGAAAAATTAAATATTAGACCTTGAATCAGGAGGAAAAATGCCTACACCGAAGAAGAAAACATCGAAATCTCGCCGCGATATGAGACGCTCGCATGACGCGATTAGTGCGCCTGCAACAGCAATTGATAAAAAATCTGGTGAACTTGTGCGTCCACATGTTGCTTTCAAAGCCGCTGACGGAGCTCTTTACTACAAAGGTAAACAGATAAGCGCATCTAAGTCTAAAGCTTAATCCTATGTTTAAAACCAAAATCGCTGGCATCGGATCTTTTTTACCGGAAAAAGTATTAACCAACCACGATCTGGAAAAAATGGTTGATACTTCACATGATTGGATTGTTCAAAGAACTGGTATTGAACGCCGACACGTTATTGCCGAAGGTGAAGGTACCTCAGACATGATCGTACGAGCGGCTCAGAAAGCGTTAAAAGACGCCAATATGAAAGCAGAAGATCTTGATTTGATTTTGGTCGCTACCCTATCGGGCGATTACAAAATGCCTGCAACCTCTTGCATTGTTCAATCAAAACTTGGAGCCAGAAACGTGATGGCTTTTGATCTGAACGCCGCCTGCTCAGGATTTCTATATAGCGTTATTGTAGCAGATCAATTTATTCGAACTGGTTTTTATAAAAATATTCTAGTCGTTGGAGCTGAAAGCTTAACTCGTATGCTCGACTACAAAGATCGCGATACCTGTATCTTATTCGGTGACGGAGCTGGGGCATTTATTTTGACACGCGCTGAGGAAAAAGAAACTAACGTGATTTTAACAGGTCATGCTCGCGCCGAAGGTCAACATGCTGAACTCCTCTGGGCTGAAGCCGGAGGCACTAAAGTTCCTTTCTCTCAGGCTGTTCTAGATAATAAATCTCATTTCATGAAAATGAAGGGTAAAGAAATTTTTAAAAACGCCACTCGCACTATGGCCGCTTGCTGCAAGGAAGCTTTAGAGTCGACCAATACCTCTCCTGAACAAATAGACTGGATCGTTCCTCATCAAGCTAATCTTCGTATTACTGAGGCCGTAGCAGATCAGTTTAAATTCCCTTTAAGTAAAGTTATATCAACTGTACATGAAACAGGTAACACTTCTGCCGCTTCTATTCCGATAGCTTTTGATATGGCCGTGGCTGATGGACGCATTCAACGCGGCCAACTTATTTTATTAACTGCATTTGGTGCAGGCTTAACGGCAGGCTCTGTACTGCTTCGTTACTAAAGGATTCTAATCTATGAAAACCGCTGCATTTTTATTTCCCGGTCAAGGCAGTCAAGCTGTTGGAATGGGGAAATTCTTGTTTGATAATTTTTCTGAGGCAAAACATATTTTTGAGGAAGCTAGCGATGCTATTTCTTTTGATATTAAAAAATTGTGCTTCGAATCTGATGATAAAACTCTCGCATTAACAGAGAATACTCAACCTGCGTTATTAACTGTAAGCTGTGCTACGGCTGCAGTCATTCAAAAACAGTTTGGAGTTCAGGTTTCTATTACCGCAGGGCACTCCATTGGGGAGTACTCCTCTTTTGTAATCAGTGGTTCATTAAGATTCAAAGATGCCGTTAAAGCGGTTCGATTTCGCGGTCAAGCTATGCAGAATGCAGTTCCGGTAGGTCTTGGTGGAATGACCGCGACTTTAGGTTTAAATGAAAAACAAACTGAATTTTTGTGTCAGTGGGCTGAAGAAAACTCCAGACAAAAACCCGTTAATCCTGCTAACTATAATTGTGATGGACAGATAGTTATTAGTGGAAATTTAAAGGCTTTGGACTGGCTTAAAGATAATTTTAAACCTGAAATTTTTTTAGAAAACAATCTCGGCGAAGCTAAGCGATGTAAACTTATTCCATTACAAGTTTCAGCCCCTTTCCATTGTTCTATGATGAAACCGGCTGAAGATAAGATGCGCACTTTTTTAAATGATATTGCTTTTAGGGACTCTTCATTTTCCATTGTCCAAAATTTCCACGCACAACCAGAAACTGAATCTTCTGTGCTAAAGGAAAATTTAGTTCGTCAAGTTTCGGCTCCGGTTTTATGGATGCAGAGCATGCAAAAGCTAAAATCTTTAAATCACTCTACAGTTATCGAGTGCGGACATGGCAGTGTGCTTAAGGGTTTATTGAAAAAAATTGATGGTGACTTTTTTAAAGTTTATTCCACCTCTAGTTTGGACGATTTAAAAGCATTGGAAAGTCTATAAAATGCCTCTAAAAAGGTCTTGAGTAAACACTCTAAGTAGCTGATGATGGTGCCTATGAATATTTTGTCTTTAGAAAATAAAAACGTATTCGTTACCGGCGGAAGTCGTGGCATCGGCGCTGCTATCGTAAAGCAATTGGCTGATGATGGCGCCCGCGTAGCTTTTACTTATTCAAGTCAACAAGCTGCTGCTGAAGAAGTTTTAAATTCACTTAAAGGCTCCGGCCACTGCTGTTTTAAGTTGGATGTGTCAAAACCTGAAAACGTTGAAGACGTCGGTGCGCAAGTTCTTGAAAAACTAGGCCAAGTGCACGGCGTAGTTAACAATGCTGGCATAACAAAAGATCAATTGATTCTGCGGATGAAAAATGAAGACTTTTCAGATGTTATTAAAACCAACCTGGAAGGTGTGTTTTATGTTACAAAATTTTTTTCTAAATCTATGCTTAAAAACCGTATAGGTGCCTTTGTCAATATATCCTCTGTGGTCGGCGCCACCGGCAATGCCGGGCAATCGAATTATTCAGCTAGTAAAGCCGGCCTGGAAGGTTTTACTAGATCGATAGCATTAGAGTTTGCTTCACGAAGCATCCGAGCTAATTGTATCTCGCCGGGTTACATAGCTAGCGATATGACTAAAAAACTGTCTGAAGAGCAACTGAAACACTTTTCAGATCGAATTCCCCTAGGGCGTCCAGGCGAGGCTTCGGAAATAGCTACCGCAGTTACTTTTTTGCTGAGTGATGCGGCTTCCTATATCACTGGACAAACGCTTCACATTAACGGTGGAATGTACTTAAATTAAATGTTTATAACTTAGTTTTATAATAAAAAATGAACTACAAGGAGATTAAAATGGCAGTGCAAGAAAAAGTAAAAAATATTATCGTGGATCAATTAGGTGTTACTCCTGAAAAAGTAAAACTTGAAGCTAAGTTTATCGAAGATTTAGGCGCTGATAGCTTAGACATCGTTGAATTAGTTATGGCTATGGAAGAAGAGTTTGATCTTGAAATTCCAGATGAAGACGCAGAAAAATTAAAAACAGTAAATGATGTTCAAGCTTACCTAGTGACTAAAGGAAAAGCCTAAGGCAATTATGAACGCGACCTCAACGACTAAACCTTCTGGCCTAAGAAGAGTCGTTATCACTGGCGTGGGAACCATTTCGCCATTAGGTCTTTCTATGGACGAAAGCTGGAAGAACGCCGTCAATGGCGTTTCCGGCATAGCAAACATCACTAAGTTTGATGCTGCTGCTTTTGATGTGCGTTTTGCTGGAGAAGTTAAAAATTTTAACTGTGATCACATAGTAGATAAAAAAGATCAAAAGAAAATGGATCTATTTATTCAGTACGCTTTAACCTGTACGCAAATGGCCATGGATCAGTCCGGTTTTAAAGTCACCGACGAAAACGCTGCAAGAATCGGAGTTTTTGTCGGAACTGGTATGGGCGGACTTCCCTTTATCGAAGAACAGCATCAAAAACTTCTTGAAAAAGGACCTTCTCGTATCTCCCCGTTTTTTATTCCCTCTGTAATTACGAATCTGGCGCCGGGATGGATTTCCATGAAGCATGGAACTCGTGGGCCTAATTACACTGTGACTTCG
>JALHMX010000009.1 GCA_022843825.1 Pseudobdellovibrionaceae bacterium | reverse complement strand
TTGTGCCGCTTTTGGTAACGGTGAAATGCGAACTGTTCGGCAAAATTCATACACAGAGATATCTGCAGGCAAACTTTTTGGCCAGGCTATTTTGAGTTCTTGAAATAAATTATAAAGATAGGTCGGTCCTGCGTCATCGGGAAGGGACTGAAGTGCTTGTCGTCCTGAAAACCAAGTCGTTGGACGCCGCAAGCACGAACAACATATAATCCAAATCGTCATTTGCTGTTTAAGATTAAGGTGTTGAATGGCGTGGTTAATTTTAGAAAAGTCAGAGAGGTGATTTTGATAAAATGTGCCCTCGCAAAAGTGAGGTCTATAAATATCTTTTCTTCTTGCAACTTTTTCCATCATCTAATGTACTTTATATAAGTCCGATTAAAACTTCAAGGAAGGGGTTTTGTCATGATTTCGTTGATCACGTTACCGTCGTCTTTGCGTCGTCTTGCTTTTATTTTTGTCTTTTTTCCCCAGCTTGTTTTTGCCGCTCAAGAAAACTTTGCCTACTCAGAGTACTACGTTCAGTCGAAAGCTACAGTTGCCGGTAAAATTAATTTACTGACGATGGACAAAGTGACTGCGCGGTTTCCATTACCTGCGATACCCTACAATCGCGACCGACATTTTGGTGGATGGATTCGCGGAGTAGACAGCTCACAGTCTTGTTTAAATACACGGGGATATATTTTAAAGCGCGATTCAAAAACTTCAGTCAGTGTGAACAACAGTTGTACTGTACAAACCGGCGCTTGGTATGACAATTATACAGGAAGAATTTTTAATCAGGCCAGCGCCATCCAAATTGATCACTTAGTGCCCTTAAAGAATGCCTACATGACCGGAGCTTATGAGTGGGATGGTTATAAGCGTTGTTTATACTCAAACTATATGGGAAATAATTTTCACCTGATCGCGGTGTCCGGCACAGAGAATATGAAGAAAAGTGATAAAAGCCCACGTGAATATATTCCACCAAATAAAAAATATACCTGTCAGTACTTAAAGATATGGTTACAAACAAAATACATTTGGAGTTTAAGATTTACACCGACAGAAGTGTCAGCCATTAAGAACATAGCGCGATCAAGTGGGTGCTCGAGCAGAACTTTTGAAATCACTCAGTGGGAATATCAACGCCAACTTGATTATATGTTTCAGAATCAATACATGTGTCGTGCCGTAATTAACTAAGAAGAATAAAAAGGGCCGCCTTTAAAGGCTGGCCCTTTTTTAATTTAAGTACTTATATCTAAAAACTAGTTTGTAACAGGATCAGTTTCAGTTTTAGTTTCTTCAGTTTTGGTTTCTTTTTTTACTTTTTTACTCATGCGTTTTTTTGCCGATTTAGTTGGCGCCGCAGTTTCAGTCGTCGTCGTTGTCGTTGTGGTTTCAGTGCTTTCCATAGCAGGTTCATTTGCTTGAACAGTTAGCGAGAATGCTACGGCAGTGACCAATGTTAAAAATTTCATAAGAACTCCTTTTTTTATATTAGGTACGATATGCACCTTGTTTAAGAGGTTAATCTAAGTGCATGACAAGCGTATTAAAACCGTATTAATTATTTTTAATCTCTAGCATTTGGCGCGGCTTGGCGTGAGACATAACTAAAGAAAACAAAGCTCCAGAAGTTTCTTTGTTTTCAAGATAAATCAGAGTTCCATGAAGCCGTGCAATTTTCTGAGCAATAGATAGACCTAACCCGTAACCTCGTATTTTACTGCTCGTATCAGCTCGACTAAAATGTTCAAAAATATCTTTTCGCGCACTTTCGGGAATTCCTAAACCAAAATCTTCAATTTCAACTCGGGTCGAGTCCAGGTTCCAAAATACACGAATAATGACCTGACTGTTAACAGGTGAATATTTAATGGCATTTTCAATAAGGTTAAAAAACAATTGGCTCATTAATTCAATATCTAACATGCACGGTACGCGATCACTATTTTCTATAATATCTAATTTGATCTTTATATTTTTTAAAGCAGCTATTTTTTCCATTTGAGGTAAAATGTCCATAATAACCTCTGCGGGATGAGTGGTTACTGGATTAAGTATATTTTTTCCTGAATCAATTTTGGTCAGCAAAAGCATGCTATGAATAATACCAGTTAAAGAGTCAATTTCTTGCAATAGGCTGGAGTAGAATCTAGATCTTTGCACATCAGTTTCTTGTTTTTGCTCCAGTTCAACTTCGCCTTTAAGAATAGTTATAGGTGTTAGTAATTGATGTGAAGCGTTTGCTAAGAATTTTTCCTGTGATTCAAAAGATTTTTGAATTCTCTCTAACATCAGATTAATAGTTTCAGCTAATTTTTTAATTTCATCATTTGATCGAGGCAAGGCTACGCGCTCATCAAGTTTTGCAGCATTAATATTTTTTGTTTTATTAATCATGTCTTGTACGGGTTTTAATGCGGTACCAGACAAATAGACACCTGAAATAATAGCAATTAATAACATTGCAGGTAAGCCAAAAAGAAGTATCAATTTCATGCGGTCAAGTTGAGCCTCTAATGTTCCCATGGGGGCAGCTATCTGCAAAAAAAGAGTAGGCCTTTTTTCGCTATCCAAAGGAAAAGTGATAAGTCGATAAGGTACTTCGGTACTATCATCCTTAGCTTCTTCTATATGGGTAATTGAAGTATACGCAGAGTCTGCACCTTTGAGTATTTTCTTATAATGGTCTGAATAAGTAGGATTAAAGTTTTTAGAATTTACTCCATAGATTATAATCTCGCCAGAAACATGTCGGACGATAAATAGAGTGTGGCCAGACTGAAAAGGAAAAATTTTCCCTTCGTCGACCTGCAACGGTGGGAAAGATACGCTATTTCTTCTAACTTCGATTGTTTGGGAGACATCGACCGCATAGTTATATAGAGCATCATCGAAATCTTTTTGTAATGATTGATTTAAAAAATAATATAAGAACAATGAAAATATAATGGCCGTGCTTCCAAAGATTAAAACAAACATAGCGGTAATGCGGGCACGAATGCCAAATAAAAGTGGGAATTTATTTAGAGTTAGTTTTAAGAACATAGCCAACGCCAACGACTGTATGGATTAATTTTTTATCAAAATTGGAGTCTATTTTTTTTCGAAGTAAGTTGATATAGACGTCAATGACATTACTTTCTGTATCAAAGTTCACATCCCATACATGCTCAGAAATTGATACCCGCCCTAGTGGTCTTTCTGGATTTCTCATAAGGTATTCTAACAGTGCGAACTCTTTTGATGTTAAAGTGATTTCGATGCTGTTTCGTTTAACTGTTCGATGAATAAGGTCCAGTTCTAAATCGGCATATTTAATTATAGAAGTAATATCTTGGGCTTTAGAGTGACGTCTTAATAAAGCGCGTACACGCGCTAAAAGCTCTTCAAAAGAAAATGGTTTGGTTAAATAGTCATCGGCCCCGGCATCAAGTCCATAAACTTTATCTTTAGTATTTCCTAGGGCTGTTAACATAAGGATAGGTTCTCGGAATCCATCGCGACGCAGGTGTCGAGCAGTGTCTAAACCACTTTGGTCCGGCAACATAACATCTAAAATGATTAAGTCATACTCGCTACTTGCAGTATATGATTCTGCGGCCGCACCGCATTCTGCGATATCAACTGCATAACCGACTTCCGAAAGCCCTTTTTTTAAAAAGGTCGCAGTCTTAATTTGGTCTTCTACTACTAGAATTCTCATGCGGCTTAGTATAGAAGTATTTTTTAATCTGTGGCCAGAATAAAATAATAATAGACAATGCAGTTAGTACGAAGGCCACAGCAAAAGTAGAGGTGATGGCCTCTTTGAAAACGAAGTAGGCAATGATGCTACCGATTATGGGCTCTATCAGCTTACCACAGCTGAGGATGGCCATATTCATCGTTTTAACTAGGTTCGTTAATAGAAAATGTCCTAAAAATGTCGGAAATATAATTAAGCCAGCAACAGCGACCCAGGAAATAGTTCCGTAATCTATCGATATTAAGGGTTGTTCATTAAAAAGGGATACAAACAGAAATAATACCGCACATAGAAGGTATTGGTAAGTGGCATAAACTTGGTTTGAATGAGTTTCTCGCGCCTTCTTTCCTGTTAACATATAAAACGAGTAAAGCGCCGCTGAGATTAAGGCGATAAGATTTCCGTTGGTGTGTTCGCGACTAAAGCTTAAAGAGTCGTAAACCAAAACAATAACTCCAGCTAGAGCCAAAAAGTAAGCGGTATAAACCCGGCGTGCGATCTTTTCATTAAAAAAGATTCGACTTCCTACTGAAGCCCAGATCGGATTGGTGGAGAACATAACCATCATCGTGGAAATTGTGGTATGTTTAGCAGCATATTTGTAAGTCCATAAATGCAGAAAAAAGAAAAAACCCGATACAATAACCCAGATATTTTGGCGATTCATCTTCAGGCGAGGAAATTCACTTCTTAGGGTTTGAAAGAGGATAAGGATCAAGGCGGCCAGTGCCAATCGCCAGAAACCAAGGACCTCGGCGGGCATTTGATTCAGTTTGGCCCAGTTGGGAGATGTGGAAAGACAAAGGAGGGCCAAAAAATAAAGCATTATCTGCACCATGTTATCTGTTTGAAATCTTTGTGAATTCGATCATGATTTAGAACTGAAGACAATATAAATTAACCAACACTAAGAATGGAGCACACATGACCCAGAAAATTATTTTAGCTGCAGTGATCGCAGTTGCACTCGTAGGTTGTAATAAACCTGATCTAAAGTCAGATAAAGGACAAGCCAGTTATGCGATAGGACAACAAATCGGTAAGAATTTAAAAGCGCAAAATATCGATATCGATCCTACAACTTTAGTGGCTTCTATGAAAGATGCTATGGCTGGAAAATCTGAAATGAAAGATGATCAGATCCAAGCGGCTATGATGAAGTTGCAAGAAAACGCGATGAAAAAACAGCAAGAAGAAGCAGAAGGTAACAAAAAGAAATCAGCAGAATTTTTGGAAAAAAATAAAGCTGCTGAAGGTATAAAAACAACCGCTTCTGGTTTGCAATATCAAGTTATTACTGAAGGAACAGGGCCAACTCCAAAAAAAGAAGATACAGTTAAGTGTCACTACACAGGTACATTAGTGACTGGTGAGAAATTTGATTCTTCAGTTGACCGCGGTCAGCCGGCTGAATTCCCAGTAGCGGGTGTAATTCCAGGTTGGACAGAAGCTTTGCAAATGATGAAAGTGGGATCTAAATACAAGTTATTTATTCCACCAGATTTAGCTTACGGCGCTTCTGGTCGTCCAGGCATTCCGCCGAATTCAGCTTTAGTATTTGAAGTTGAATTACTTGACGTGGTTAAAGCCGGTAAAACTAAAAAATAGATTATTTGATGGAATTTGATTTTGAAAAAGATCCCTTAGAGAATTTTTTAAAATCAATTCATCAGGCCGAAATTGAATCAGTAGTTCAGAACATTTCAGATTTTAATGCGATGGCTTTGAGCACTGCTAAAGATAACAAACCCTCCAGTAGAATGGTCTTATTTAAAGGCTTGGTTCGCGGAGGGTTTTCTTTTTATACTCACTATAATGGTCGAAAAGGCTGTGAGCTTAGTGAAAATAATAATGTGGCCGCAACATTTTTTTGGCCCTATTTAGATCATCAAATCAATGTTAAAGGACAGGCTTTTAAGTTAACCGTAGCAGAGTCGGACGCCTATTTTGAAAGTCGCGCTCGACAAAGTCAAATTGGAGCCTGGGCCTCACAGCAGTCACGGGAACTTAAGTCCCGAGAGGACTTTGAAGAAAAAATTAAATTCTTCGAAAATAAATTTAAAGACCAAACTATTCCTCGCCCTGATAATTGGGGAGGGTGGCATATTTTACCTTTAGAAATCGAGTTTTGGTTTGCGCAAGTGAATCGACTTCATTATCGCTATGTATATCATCGCGAAGATGTAAACCATGAGTGGCAACGCCGCATGAGGTATCCTTGAAAAGAATTCTGCTGACAGGCTTTAAACCTTTTCTTGGGGACAAGACAAATCCCAGCGAATTGATTTGTTCTAAGATTAAGATGGAGCAGGTGACATCTCTTATTCTTCCCGTAGAATTTCAGAAAGCTTTTCAGAATTTAAAAGCCGCCGCGGATAAGGTTAACCCGGATTATATTGTTATGTTAGGTTATGCTGCTGGAAGTGCACGTTTGCGACTAGAAAAAGTGGCAATGAATTGGAATGAGTCACTGCATGCTGATGAATCCGGATACAAAGCGCCTATCGATAAAATTGACCCCGATCAGCCCTTAAGTGTTATGACAACTTTTCCTATTACCGAGGTCATCACGAAGTTGCATGTAAAAAGTTATCCTATTGAACTTTCTTTTTCTGCGGGTGGATTTGTTTGTAACAATCTTTACTATAAAGTTCTAACCCGTTTTCCAGATAAAATGCCGATTTTTATTCATGTTCCATCAGAGAATATAATTCGTGCAGAATGGCAGGCTGAGGTCATTAGCGAAATTTTAAATATGCTTTAATGCACTGAATGCGGAGCGACTAAATAGAATTCAGGAATTTCTACATTAAAGGGTTCGCCGGTGTGAGAAAGAAAACTATAAAATCCACGCATCGTTCCGGTGCTGGTCGATAACGGACAGGCGCTTTCGTACTGAAAAGTTTGATCAGGTGTGATTTTAGGTTGCAGGCCGACTACGCCGGGCCCTTTGACTTCCTCAGTAAATCCAAAAGCATCAGTGATGATCCAATGTCTTGAAACCAACTGCGCGCTTTCCGTCCCTAAATTTTTAATTTGTATTTTGTAAGCGAACATATATTTTTTCATTTGTGGATCTGATTCAGCGTCAAGGTAGATACTGCTGGTCGCAATTTCAAAATGGGGCAATGTTAGCTTTTTTAAACTCATTACCCTTAGTGTGACTTAAAATTTTAAATTTTCAAGTGCAAAAACAAGGGGGTAATGATCCGAAGGAAGTAGGATTTTTTGCTCTAAAGTCTCGGGACGTTTTAGTGGAGATCCAAACTCATCTTTATAGGGATATATAGCCACTGACGTGGGAATTAGTTTTGAGTGCAGTGACGACGACAAAAAGCAATAGTCAATTTGCCGTCCTTCTGAGCGAAAACCTGACTTAATTTGGATATAAGTATATCGTAGGTCCTGTGTCATTTTTGCTATTTCTAGGACGTCTTCTAGATCAGTTTTTTCATAAAGATATTGGAATTCGATATCTGTACTTTGGCGGCCGGCGTGTCCATTGAAATCGCCCGCAAGGATTATATCTGTATCAGGATACTGCTTTTTTAAATCTAAATAGATATCTACACAGGCCTTTAACTCGGCGGTACGTCGATAAAATCCTCCGGGGTCAAGCCGTTCTGGATCTAACGGGGATTTCAAGTGCGTGAGCAGAATGATCATGAAAGGGCTTTGGACGTCTTTTTTGAATAAGCGCAGCTCGGCACAGTCTCTAGAGAATTTATAAGCAACTTTTTTTGTAGGATCATTTAGGTCACGTTTATAGGATAGCTCAAGTTCTTTATTTTTATGTGAGAACAGATCGAAATAAAAAGGAAGATTTTTTTTGATCAAAAAGCCCACATCTATACTGCGATCTGAGTTGCCTTCAATCAGGATTGGTGAGTACTTTTGATCTAGAAAGTAGTGGTTAAAATTCTTTAAGGATTCAACGCCGCCAACTTCATTAAGCATAACAATGTCAGCATCTATATCATGCAGAGAGCGAGCAAGCTCTAAGGCTTTAGGTAGCGCTTTATTTTCATAAATGGATGTGGAAAGCTTTTCCCATTGTCGTTTTTCTAGCTTTTGATAGTTCGGAGGAAGGGGTTTATCAAATAGAAGAAAAAGATTTTCAGCGTTAATTTGGCAAAATTTTAACTTCGACATTGATATCCAAACTATTTAAATTCAATATATATTTGATATATTATTCCTGTAAATAAGAAGAAGGAAGTCTTTAATATGAATTTTACAAAAGTTATAACGCCGTTTATCAAATTCAACGTTATGAGTAAAAAAAAGCAATCTACTGCATTTGACGGCTTTGTGTATATCTTTGCTGCTGATGACGCTAAAAAACGAAAAGCTTTATTAAAGGATATCATTGAGACTGAATCACTTCCCTACCAGGAAGCCTCTTTGCTGGAAAGTGATCAAAAGGTGGTTCACTTTGTAGGTGTTAGAGGACCGACCTGGATCATTTTTGAATCAGGCTACGGCGGCTTTAGAGATCGCGCAGGTCAATTAGTTACTCAGTTTCGCCATTTAAAATTAAAAACTATCCATCTTGAGATCCATGAAATTGTTAAAGATGATTTAGTGGGCTTGGTTACTGGACTTGAACTTTCAATGTATAATTTTTTACAGGTGCATAAAGGCGAAACAGGTGTCTCGTTAAATATTTCCATTTCATTAGTTAAGTCGGCCTCTCGGCTAAAGAATGTCGATCAAATTGTTTTACAAGCGCAGAGTAAAAGCGCTGCTGTTCAGTTAGCTAGACATCTGGTAAATCTTCCTCCGAATATTGTTCATCCAGAATCAATTGAAAAGTTAGTGACTCAAAATTTGAAATTTTCCAAGTCCACAAAAATTGAAGTTTGGAATGAACAGCGCTGCAAAAAAGAGGGCTTAAACCTTCTGGTCGCGGTAGGATCGGGAGCAGCGCACACGGCTCGCTTAGTTCATATAAAGTATCGTCCTCAAAATAAAAAGAAGCTTCGTCCCGTCGCCTTTATCGGAAAAGGGATTACTTTTGACACCGGAGGTTTAGATATTAAACCCACAAGTGCAATGCGATTGATGAAAAAAGATATGGGTGGAGCCGCTGCTGTTTTAGCTTTGGCGTATTGGGTAGATAAAACTCAATATGATAAGCCTTGTGACTTTTATTTGGCCTTAGCGGAAAACGCCGTAGACGCGCAGTCTATGCGACCTAGTGATGTTTATAAATCTCACGCAGGTTATTTGGTGGAAATTGATAATACTGATGCTGAAGGTCGCTTAGTGTTGGCCGATGCGATGAGTGTAGCTGTGACCCAAAAAGAAAAACCGCACATTGTAATTGATGTGGCGACATTAACAGGCGCGATTAAAGTGGCCTTGGGAGCTGAAGTTGCGGGTTTGTTTTCTAATGATGACGGATTGGCAGACGCACTTTTCAAGGCAGGGGAGCGCGCGGCTGAGCCGAATTGGAGAATGCCTTTAGTTCAAAAATATTTTTCAAGCCTTAATTCAAATTTTGCAGATTTTAAAAACTCAGGAGAGGGCTTTGGAGGAGCTATTACGGCCGCTTTGTTCTTAGAAAAATTCTGTAATGGCACCAAATGGGCCCACTTAGATATTTATGCATGGACGGATCGTGCCGAGGGGGCCTTAAGCGCTGCCGGAGCAAATGGACAGTCGGTTCAAACTTTAATTAACTATCTAGAAAATTTACGTTAATTTTTGAAGATATTTTTGAGCTATCACATGTATTTGGCTAGGAACGTGTTTTTTCCAATCCGTATTTTTTTTCTGAATCATTTTAATAATGTCTTCTGAATGGATAAACTCTGCGATCTCATCACAGCCCGCAATATCTTGAATATACTTGTTCTCTATAAAGTGGTTGTAAATATGCTTTATGTTCGGCTTTGGAAAGAAGCTTTTTGTCAATAAACACACGTCTTTGGTTTTATGGGGGTAGATATACAGTCGGGTTGAGTCATCAAGCAGTTTACCCATGCCCTCCAACAGGCCCCCAGATAAATTCTGGTAGAATTTATCATCAAAAATTTTATCAAGCTGAGTAGCACCGATGACAATAGCCACTGGCTTGGTGGTCATAAGACGCATAAATTCTTTGAGTTCATAAAACAATGAGAACCTAGACACTAAGACGGGTATTCCTAAGGCCAATATCATTTGGACCTTCTGGCGCGCCTCATATAAAGAAATGTTTTCATTTTTAAAGCGATTGTTGAGATTAAATTCAAATAAGGTGATGACATCATTTGATTTAATTTTAAATTCATTTTCAAAATGTTTTACACCACGAGCGGCTATATCCAAATGAGTTTTTGTTACGGGTTTATAATAGGCGCGTTGGATAAAAATATTTTTATCCCATAAGGCCTCTCCCGGATCTTGAACTTCACCGTTGGTGTTGATCAGTATGGCGTTACTCCATCCCATTTCAATTAAACTCAGATTTAAATGAACGGCATCGAATTTTTGAAATACAGGCCCTTTAAAGTGAATGGCATCTATAGCGATCGAGCCCTCTTTCATTTGATCAAATAAAGACTCGATAAAATCTTGCGAATCGTCAGCTTTATAAAAACAGCAATGTAATAAATTTACACCGAGCGCACTTAAGGCCTCTTGTTGCAAAAGACGCTGTTTATCTAAAAGCCGTACATGCAAACGAACCTCACTCGGTTCTGAGCCTACTTTATGCTGAAACTTGACGCCCATCCAGCCGTGACTTTTTTTAGAGCCGGTAGCCACTGTATCTGCAAAGGAAAAAAAACAGGTCTTACTTCCGCGCTCCTGGCTTAAGCGCTTAAGCAGTTTGTCGTACTCTTTATCTAACATGCGTTCTAATCGTGAATCACAAACGTAGCGGCCAGACTTTTCTTTACCATAGATAATATCACTGTAAACCATGTCGTAGGCAGAAATCGTCAAAGCAATTGTTTGTGAAGCCCGCCCAGCTTGAAAAAATTGCCGCGCTACTTCCTGTCCAGCACCGATTTCCGCAAATGTGCCGTACCATTTTAAATCGGTATTGATGTCGCGAGCTTTTTCTAAGGTGGTTTGTGATCGTGATTTCATTTTACCTACTTTATTTTATCAAAGGCGAATCGGTTTTAATCCAGCCAGTCACCGCTAAACGCATGGCCTTTTCGACTGTCATATCCAGTGGTTCTATACATTTTTTGTTAACCAGGAACGTGTGGCCGCCCAGTCCGTAACTGATGGGGAATAAAACAGCGATGTAGTCATTAAGCTGGGATAACTGTGTGCCGAGATCTTTAAAATCTTCACGTGTTACCAGCCCTACTACATTAAGGTTTTCTGAAATTTTAACGAGCACTACCTTTTGCGGCGAATTCTCTCCAGGTCCTTTTGAGAATAAGTTAATAAGATCTCTTAGGGGCATATAAACAGCATTCACTATAGGAACTTCAGATAACTTTGCTTGGATTTTGTTAATAATGGCAGCCGTAATTAAATTATTAACTAAAAGTCCGCAGATAAAAATAAGAACTAACGTTGCGATAAAACCAGACCCCGTAAAATAAAAACCATCAGGTAAAAGGTTGCGGACAAAATGACCTAAAAAATTTTCAATTAATGTGACACTGACAATTACGATGTAGACAGTGGCAGCAACGGGCAAAATAGTAATTAAACCACTGATAAATATTTTTTTAATCATACCTACATGATTCACAAGGTCAAAAGATCAGTCAAGCTGCTTTCACTTGTCAGTTATGGCAATAACCGTTAAAAAACGATGACTTGTTCTAATTATTAGGGAGTGCAACATGATAAGGATATTTCTTGGCGGGCTTGCTGTTTTGTCAGCAGTTATGACTTTATCCTTACAAGTCAGAGCTCATGAGGGATTCGAATTGGGGATGGGGCTCGGTCATACGCGAGCGAACTCTCCAGACAGCTTCCGAGAACTGGCGCAGCAAGGCGATGCGCATTTGTATTGGTTAGGTTATGGGTTTAACAAAAAATGGGGTCTTGAGATCGGCTATGATCAACTCGATTTCGATGGCATGAGTACTCGTATACAAGCCATTTCGATATCTAGTGTTTATAACTTTTTTTCTGATTATACTTTTCATCCAAAAGCGCTATTAGGCATTGGAACTTCTGAAATAACTTCCGATTCAATGGAAAAAACAACCAGTTTACACGTCAAGGGAAGCTTAAGCTTTGAGTATGACTTTAAATACATAGCTTTAGGCGCAGGATTTAATTATTTTCACTTACTTAAAATCCAAAACACACCTGAAATAAATAATGCAGGAGTCTTGGTGCCAGCAGTGTACTTGATATGCAGATAACGATCGTAAATCAGACCAGACTTCCACTGAACGAGCTCGCACTTCAAAAGATTTTTCTACAGTTACATAAAAAATTGACTAACGCAGCAAATTTAAAGAATAAAGCTCGTCTTAAAAAAACAGAAGTTACCGTAGTTTTAGTTTCTTCTCAGGTCATGAAAAAATTAAATGATCAGTTTCGTCAAAAAGATTATGCTACCGATGTTCTCAGTTTTTCCCCGGTTGAGAAAAATTGCTTAGGAGAGCTGGTGTTTTGTCCGACGGTGTTAAAAAAACAGGCGCGGCAAAATAATCACCCCTTAGATCATGAAATTTTGTACATGCTGGTTCATGGCCTTCTGCATTTGTTGGGTTATGATCACGAAATATCAGCAGTTGAAGCCAAAAAGATGTTTTTTCTTCAAGATCGCTTGTTTCGCCAATTGACAGCAGGGAAAATCAATTTAAAATTAACACATGTCAATCGTCGCAGAACTAAGTGAAATTAAAAAAAGCATCGCTGAATTAGATCAATTCTCGATGGAGCTTCGGGGGTATCTTTGACTTAGATAAAAAGTCAAAGCGACTGGATCAACTCTCTATTGCATCTGAGAACCCCGACTTGTGGACTAAACCTCAAGAGATGCAGAAAATGAATAAAGAAAAAACCTTCTTAGAAAAATCTATATCTGAGTGGAAAAGTTTAGATAACAAGCTATCTGATATAAAAGTGTTATTGGATATGGCGGTTGAAGCTCAGGATGAAGCGACCTTTCAAGAAGTTAAGCAAGAGCTTTTACATATTAAACAGTTGGCCGAGGCTTTAGAGTTGAAGCGAGTTTTAAGTGGCGAGTTAGATCATAATAATACTTATCTTTCTATAAATGCCGGAGCTGGCGGGACTGAAAGTTGTGACTGGGCTGAAATGCTGTTGCGCATGTATACAAGATACGCGGACAAAAACGGGTATCGATGTGAGGTTTTAGATATGAGTGAAGGTGAAGGGGCAGGAATTAAATCCTGCACTTTGCTTATTTCTGGCGAATATGCTTATGGGCACTTGAAAGCAGAATCAGGAGTTCATCGTTTGGTCCGAATTTCACCTTTTGATTCGAATGCGCGTAGACATACATCTTTTGCTTCTGTTTTTGTTTGGGCTGAAGTTGATGACGATATTCATGTTGAAGTTAAGCCGGATGATATCGAGGTTGAAACATATCGATCTAGTGGAGCCGGCGGTCAGCATGTGAATAAAACAGATTCAGCAGTTCGCATTCGACATAGACCATCAGGAATAGTGGTTGCATCGCAAACACAGCGGTCGCAGATACAAAATCGTGAACGTGCGATGAAGATGTTAAAGGCAGCGCTGTATGAAAAAGAAGTTGAGAAAAGAAATAAAGAAAAAGATGAAATGAATTCTGTGAAAAAGGCTAATGAGTGGGGTTCGCAAATTAGATCGTACGTTATGCATCCCTATCAAATGGTCAAAGATCACCGAACGGGGCATACGACAAGTCAGGTTGATGATGTCATGGACGGTTATTTAACGGATTTTATTATGGCCTATCTTAAAGCCATAATAACAGGGTCCTTGGGGCAAGTCTCCGCAGATGGAGACGATATTTAATGAGTAAAGTTAAACAGTTTTCTGACTTAAAATTTTTTTTATGGTTATCGGCAAAATTATTATTCAATAAAAAATTTTTATTCGGAGGTTCTGGCCCCCTTTCTCTTTTTGGATTGATCCTAGGAGTAGCTGCGCTAGTGCCGAGTCAATCCGTCATGCGAGGTTTTGAGCACACTTTGCAAAAAGCGGTCATTGACATGACCGGAGACATTCAGATCCAGCGGCGGGGTGCTCTTATCAACTCATGGGATGACTTTGAAAAAGAAGTCAGAGAACTAGAGCCGTCAATTCAAAAAATGATGCGTTTCGCAGATATGGAAGCTGTAGTAGCCAGTCAAGGTAAAGTCAGTGGTGTTTTGGTTAAGGGCATGGATATGCAGGAAGCAGCTGAAACTTTAAGTTTTCAACAGCGCTTTTTAGAAGGTGGATTGCCTAAAGACAAAAATGAAATTGCAGTGGGCACGGGGCTAGCTAAAAAATTGAGTTTGAGTTTAGGCCATAAAATATATGTGGCCGTTCCTTTATCCACACCATTTGAGTCCACGTCCTTTAAACGGCGCGCTGAAGAGTTCACCGTCGTTGGTATTTTAGATATGGGAAAAAATGACTGGAACGAAAGATTAGTTATATCGCATATTAAAGACTTGCAAAATTTAGCGCTTATTGGAGATCGTGTTTCCGGTGGATTTATTCGAATTGCAGACTCTCATCAAGCTGTAAATATTTCCGCAAAAATGGCCGAAACTTTGGAGCCTCGGTATTATATCAATAACTGGTATAATTTGAACCGCAACGTATTAGAAGCTGCAGGGTTAGAAAAAATCGTTATATTTTTCGTTGTTTTTCTTATCGTGGTGATGGCCGCGTTCAATATCTCGAGCACTTTGTACATATTTATTCGTTCACGTTATAAAGACATCGCCATTTTAAAAACCTTAGGCTTTAATTCAAAGGCCATTAAAAGTATTTTTGTTCTTCAAGGTTTCGTGATTGGAACAGTGGGTACAATGGGTGGGTTTATTGTGGGGATATTTTTAAGTTATGGTTTTATGTGGTTACAAGCAACAGTTGATATCATTCCGGGTGCTGTTTACCATATTGATCGCATCGATATTGATCTGAGTATCGTCGATTTTATTGTTATTTATGTTATGACATTGGCGGCGTGCATGTTAGCCTCGTATTATCCGGCTAAAAAAGGTAGCGAGTTGCTTATTGTAGATGGAATGAAGAAGGATTAGGTTTAAAAATGTCTATTTTGCTTGAAGTGAAAAACGTTTCTAAAACTTTTAAAACAGGGTCTAGCGAAGTCCTAGTACTTAAAAATGTCAGCTTTGATGTTCAAGAATCAGAGGCAATATGTTTGTTAGGGGCTTCGGGGTCAGGTAAGTCGACCTTATTGCAAATCATGGGAACGCTGGACCGTCCCACATCGGGAGAGGTTGTGTTTGATTCGCTCAACTTAATCGATATGGATGACGACTCACTCTCTCGATTTAGAAACGAAAAAATGGGTTTTGTATTTCAGTTTCATCATTTAATTCACGAGTTAACCGCATTAGAAAATGTTATTTTGCCTTGTTTGCTCGTGGGTGAAGATCGAGCAGAGGCTGAAAAGAAGGCGCAAAATTGGTTTGAATATTTGGGCATTCAAGATCGCATGCTTCATTATCCGGATCAGCTCAGCGGAGGAGAGTTGCAAAGAGTTTCTATTGCACGAGCTTTAATCAAAAATCCAAGTATTTTGCTGGCCGATGAGCCTACAGGAAATCTTGATTCTGAAAATTCTAAGAAAGTTCAGCAATTGTTTTTTCAGTTGCAGAAACAACTCGGTTTGACATTGATCGTTGTAACTCATGATATTGAATTTGCACGACAGTTTTCTAAGGTTTACCGAGTACAAGATGGACATGTGTTATTAGAATCACAACGTTTGACTTAAGTGGGATCTCTGGTTAGCCTTTCTAAGTGTTAAAAATCGCTCATTATTTTTTGCATCTCAGCGTGGTTACTCTTTTAGTTTTATTTGGTTTAAAACCGTACACTTATGCACAAAGTGCTAGTCCTAAAAAGCCAACGGTGGCACGCAAAGCTCCTGCCGCACCAAATCGGAGCAATGCGCCGACAGTCAGATCCATAGATATTCAAGGACTTAAAAAAATTGGTAAAGATGCTGTCCTTAACAAACTTGTTTCTCAGGTGGGGCGACCTTTTTCGGAGGATAGCGTTGAGAAAGATATCCAGGCGTTGTTTCTAATGAATTTTTTTGTGCAGATCGAAGTTTCACGGGATAGCGTAGCGGGTGGAGTAGCGTTAACTTACAAAATTATTGAAAAACCAACTGTGGCTGAAATTGTTTTTGAAGGCAATAGTGAAATGAAGGCCGATGAGCTATTGACTCAATCAGGTTTACGTCAGTTTGAAGTTGTTAATCATACTAAAATTCAAGAAGCAGTAACTAAGTTACTTAAGGCCTACGAGGACAAGGGATACTACTTAGTAAAAATTAGTCCCGTCATCGAAGATGTGCAGAAAAACGAAACAGTACGAGTTAAGTTCCTCATTACTGAAAGTGACAAAGTTAAAGTTAAGAAGATTACATTTATTGGTAATAACAAGCTGAAGGATTCAACTTTAAAAAATGATCCACGTTTTTTCACAAAAGAAGCAGGTTTCTTTTCGTTCATGAGTAGTTCAGGTTCTTATAAGCAAGAGGCATTCGATAATGATATTCAAGTATTAAGATTTCTTTACTGGAATCAGGGCTATCTTCAGGTTAAAATTGATCGGCCATTAATTACGGTAACTCCAGATAAAAAGTCGATTTATGTGACTTATCATATCGATGAAGGGGATCAGTATTCTGTGGGTGAAGTTGATTTTGCTGGCGACCTTCTGTTTTCGAAATCGGAGCTGTATCAGTCCACACGGATTAAGGATAACGGTATTTTTTCGGTGGAGGTTATGCGCCGAGACATTACAGAGCTTCAGGCAAAGTATGGAGATTTAGGTTACGCTTTTACCAATGTGATCCCCCGATATAATTTTCATGAAAAAGATAAAAAAGTAGATTTGGTTTTTGAATTTGAAAAAGGTGAGAAAGTTTACTTTGGCGATATCATTGTGACCGGAAATACTAAAACGCGAGACAAAGTGATTAGACGTGAGCTTAAAATTGAAGAGGGCGAACTTTATAATGAGACCCGCAAGAGAATTTCATTAGAGAACGTTCAGCGCTTAGGTTTCTTTGAGGAAGTGAATTTTAAAACGAGTACGCCTCCAGATCGTCCGAATGTTTTAAATATTGAAATTGTAGTTAAAGAGCGTAACACAGGACAAATTCAACTGACCGCAGCTTATGGTAGTGTGCAAGGATTTACTTTGGGTGGATCGATCATTCAAAATAATTTCCGTGGATTGGGGCAATCTTTAGAGGCGCGGGTAGATGCTTCTAAGTATCGTCAAGATTATAAGATAGGGATAACAGATCCATACTTCAGAGATTCAACGTGGTCTGCAGGCTTCGATGCTTTTTACATAGAAAACAAGGAACGTATTACTTACGATGTTCGAAAATTTGGTGGTAACGTTCGCTTTGGACACACCGTTTTTGGTGACTACACACGTGCTTATCTGAGATATAAATTAGATAAAACAGACTTGTTTGCTAATCAGTATACGGACCCTTTGATTTTCCCACTGGAGACAGCTCAAGGAATTACAAGTTCAGCCACGGCGACGTTAGAGTATGATACACGTAATGATCGGATGTTTCCTTCAAAAGGTATATTCACAGATGTTTCCTATGAGCGCGCCGGTTTGGGTGGAGATTTACGCTATCAAGAATTTTCTGCGCGATTCAGATTTTTTGTTAATCCTTTTTGGGACGTCGTATGGAGAAACAATATTTCCTATGCCGACCTTCAGCCTTTAGAGCCGGGCGGTACTATACCGTTTTCAGAATTATTTCAAATGGGTGGGCCGTATACTTTAAGGGGATATGGATCAGGGACAGTTGGACGTCGTGTATACTCACAAAAGCGTTACGATGATTATGGCACTCCTGGAAATATATTTTACAGCCCAGGCATGTCTGAGGAAGATCGAAGAAGAAACTCTAATCTGATCGTCGGAGGAAGTAAGCAAATTCTATTGCAATCAGAATTGCAATTTCCATTAATCAAAGAGGCCGGATTAAGTGGAGTTTTATTTTACGACATGGGACAAGCTAATGATACTATTGATACCTCGGCTCTTTTAAGTGACGTAGGAATGGGGTTCCGTTGGATGTCGCCACTGGGCCTTTTGCGTTTTGAATGGGGTTGGCCACTTAAAACCGATGATTATAACACAAATGAAGTGAATTTTGAGTTTTCGATAGGGCCACCATTTTAAAATTATAAAAAGAACAAGACTAATTATTAAAGGAGAAAATTATGAAAACAATATACGTACTGATCAGCTTAATGCTTGCATCGACTATCGCTCATGCAGAATTTAAAATGGGATTTGTAGACACCCAAAAAGCCATTCAAGAAAGCAAAGCAGGAAAAAAAGCTAAAACTGAAATGGAAAAAGAAGGCGCAAAAAAGAAAAAAGAATTAGATAAGAAAAAAACTGACATTGAAAAAATGAGAGATGACATCGAGAAAAAGCGATCAGTCTTGTCAGAAGAAGCTTTCGCAAAACGCGGGCAAGAGTTTCAGGAGGAAATGTATAAGTTCCAACAATCTGTGACTAAATCTCAAAACGAATTGCAGAAAAAGGAAAACGAGTTATTAGCACCGATCGCGGATAAAATGAAAAAAATCATCGAGAAATTGGCTAAAGAAAGAAAGATGAGCATGGTCATCCAAACTAATCCTGTTCAACAAAATGTCGTTTACGGAACGGCAGAAGTGGATCTAACTTCGGCGGTTATTAAGGAAATGGATAAGTAATTGAAAATCCACTCGTCCAGCGTTATTTCTAAAGACGTCATTCTTGAGGAAGACGTTGAAATTGGACCTTACTGTAATATTCAAGGCCATGTTAAAATTGGCCAAGGAACATTCATCGAGGGACATGTGACTATCGGTTCTAAATACGGTATTGTTGAAATTGGAAAAAATAATCACATATCACCAGGAGCGGTTCTGGGTGGACCGCCTCAAGATATTAGTTATAAATCAGAGCCTACAAAATTAATTATAGGCGACAATAACGTTATTCGAGAATTTGCTACTTTAAATTTAGCGACATCAAAAGGCGATGGAGCGACTCAGATTGGTAACAATTGTTATTTCATGGCTTATTCACATGTCGGGCATGATTGTATAATTGGTAACAGTGTGATTATAGCGAACAATACTCATTTTGGAGGACACTGCGAAGTCGAAGATAACGTGGTCGTCGGCGGAATGTCTGCCTTTAATCAGTTCTCTAAGGTGGGATGTCATGCCTTTGTGGCAGGTTCTAGCATTGTAAATAAGGATATTATTCCATTTTCTAGAGCACAGGGAAACTACGCCACAGTAAGGGCCACGAATAAAGTGGGTTTGCTGCGAAAAGGTTTTGCCAAAGATGATGTCTCCAATATTCATAAGGCTATACGTATTATAGTTATGGGTGACTGCACTTTGGATGAAGCGTTGGCGCGTATTCAGAGTGAATGTAAACCCTCGCCACAAATAAATCATCTTTTGCATTTTATTAAGTCGTCTAAAAGAGGAATTGCTTTTCAACGTAAAACCGCATCTGGGGGGAAAGATCTTGAAGACTAGTCAGCAAAAGCTTCGAGGCGCTGTCATTGGAGTAGGTTATCTCGGCCGGTTTCATGCCCAAAAAGTGAAAGCTTCATTACAAGCTGAGTTGGTAGGAGTCTTTGATTTTAATCCGGAGCAGTCAAAAAAAATAGCTGAAGAACTACAAGTTAAAAGTTTTACTTCGCTAGACGAAGTAGCGTCTTTTGTAGATTTTGTTACAGTAGCAGCGTCAACCCAGGCGCATTATGACATTGCAGAATACTTTTTAAAGCATAAAATTCCTGTTTTAGTTGAAAAACCTATAGCAGCTACAGCGGCGCTGGGCCACCAACTTTGTGAATTGGCGAAAAAAAATGACGTGGTTTTTTCCGTAGGACATATTGAAAGATTTAATCCGGCTTATGAATACTTAAAAGAGCATCAAACTAAAATTAAATATCTTGAACTCAATCGACTTGCGCCATTTCGCACCCGCGGAAGCGATGTAAGTGTTTTGCACGACCTTATGATTCATGATCTAGACCTAGTTAACTATATTTTTGGACAAAAAATCAAAAACTACACTGTTTTTGGCTTAGAACTTATAAAACCTACCATTGATGATGTTTCAATTAGTTTAACATTAGTATCAGGGGTTCAGGTACGTATTCAAAATTCTCGAGTTACTCCGCAAATTATTCGCAATTACCGGGCCGTTATGAATGATCGAGTGATAGCTATGAATACGGCGACACTTGAGGCTGACATTTTAGTGCCGGCCTTGTCTGAACCAGAAATGCATCGAATTGAAAAGTTTACTGTTCCTAAAGTTGATGCCTTAGCATTAGAGATTGAACATTTTATTTCTGCAGTAAAAAAAGAAAAACCCGTTGCAATCACCGGACAAGAAGCCACCTATGCGTTGCAAATTATTGAAGAGATTGTAGCTCAAATAAAATTGCAAAATTCCCAATGAACAAAGTTATGATTATCGCCGCCGAGGCATCCAGTGCACATTATGCTGTAAAATTAATGAAGGAGTGGAAAGCTCAAGGGCGGGATATAGATTTTTTTGGAGTGGGTACACTGGCTATGGAAAACTTAGGTTTCCGTCGCTTAGGCAAAGCGGAAGAAATGGCTGTGGTAGGTATTTTTGAAGTCGCTAAGCATTTTAGTCATTTAAAAAATGTTTTTAACAAACTCGTACAAGCAGCCATGGATGAGAAGCCCGACTTTGTGATTCTTATGGATTACCCCGATTTTAATTTGCGTTTAGCTAAAAAATTGAAGGGTTTAAATATTAAAGCTTTCTATTACATTTCGCCGCAGGTGTGGGCTTGGCGAAAAAGCCGCATTCATGATATCAAAGCCTACTGTGAAAAAGTATTTTTGCTGTTTCCATTTGAAAAGTCGTTTTATGATGCACATCAAGTCTCTAATGAGTTTGTAGGACATCCTTTATTGGAAGATTTAACACCGTCTTTACTTGATCCAGAAAATAATTTTTATGAACGTCAAAAATACGGAATAAAAAAACATGAAATAGTTCTGGCATTAATGCCAGGATCTCGTCATGGCGAAATCGAGCGTAACTTTCCCTTGCAGTTAGACGCGGCTAAAATAATTTTAGCAAAATATCCTCAAGTTGTACTTTCTATCTGTGTAGCGCCGACTTTGACTCGAGAGCATTTATTACCCTATTTGGAAAATTTTGGTTATTCGTATATAATTATTAAAGATGATCCTAATCGCATGATTGCTCTTTCAGATATAGTACTGGTTGCATCTGGTACGGCGACCTTAATGGTGGGGCTGTTGGCTAAGCCCATGGTTATTATGTACAAGGTGAATTGGCTGACCGGAGTAGTTGGATCATTACTAACTCGAGGACTTAAGTTTTTTGGACTTATTAATTTAGTTCATGATCGTCGGGTTGTTCCGGAATGTAAACAGTCTGAAACAAATCCAAGGAATCTAGCTGGTCATTTAGAAAAATATATAATCGACAGTGAATACAAGAATAAAGTTGTTCAGCAGTTAGAAACCACGCGGGATATATTGGCCGCAGGTGAAACAGGTTTAACAGCGACACAAAAAGTTGTTCATTCCCTTAATAGGTATTTCCAGTGAATCCGTACCATTGGTTCATTCAGGCTAAAAATTTTTTGTATGATAACCAGTATTTAAAAACATTTCAGGCAAGTGTGCCCGTGATCTCAGTAGGAAATATTAATACGGGTGGCAGTGGTAAAACGCCGTTTATTCAGTTTTTAGTAAAGCATATGACTTCAAAATACCCCCAGAAGAAAGTGGTTATTATAAGCCGAAGCTATAAGGCTTCATTACAGAGTCCTGCAGAAGTTATTTTTAAGGATCAATGGAAACCTGAACTTTATGGAGATGAGCCCTGTCTATTAAAATCAGCAACAGGGGTAGATGTATGGGCGGGGCCCCACAAGGTAGAAACTTTGAAGCAGGCGTTGGCAGCCAAAAATTATGACGTAGCTATTATTGACGATGGTTTTAGTCATTTAAGAATAAAGCGTCAGTTAGAAATTGTTCTTTTTGATGCTTCCCGCGAACATTCACACTATAGGATGATTCCTTTAGGATTTATGCGAGAGCCTTGGTCTGCACTTAAAAGAGCCAACTTGGTTATTTTGACTAAAAAAGAGAACCAGCCTGAAGGTAAGCTGCAAAAATATAGAAAACAGATCAGTCAATATCAACCGAATATTTTAGATTCTTTATTTGTGATGGATTTTTCATCCTTATCGGAAAAAACAAAAAATGTGTATCTGTTCTCAGGTATTGGTAATCCCAAAGTTTTTGAAAATGAGTTTAAAAATCAAGGATATAGCATTTTAAAAAACAGGTGCTATGCGGACCATTATGGTTACCCTGCAAATGAGGAAGAGATCATATGGCGAGAGGTTCAGGAGCTACGAAAAAAACATGACTTCGAAGTTGTCACTACGCCCAAGGATTTTATTAAAATTAAAAAAAATGAGTTACGAAAAATAATCAAAGTTGTGGATGTGCGTGTATCGATGTCAGCACAAGGTGAAAAGGCACTTGATGAAAAAATTAGTCAACTATTTTAGCTTAACCGTGGCCTATGTCTATTGGCTGTTGCCGTCCCAGGTGGGCGTATGGTCAGCCAAGATTTTAGCTTTTCTTTGGGCTGACGTCTTTAAAATTAGACGACAAGTAGTATTTAATAATATGGATATCGCTTTTCCTCATGTGGATGTTAAGACTAAGCAAAAGTGGATGAGATTTAGTATTTACGTGTTAGCAAAAAGTTTGTTTGATTTGCTGCAAGTGCCTTTTGTTAATGATAAATGGATCAAAAAAAATGTTGTTTTTCATGGATTCGATGAGCTTGATAAACACCCAGGTGGAGTTTTGTTTCTCTGTATGCATACAGCCAGTGGGGACTTAACAGGTGCAGTGATAAGTCATGAAAAAAAACCAATCAGTTTAATTACGAAGCGATTTAAAAGCCCTTTGCTGGATGAGTTTTGGTTTGCTCTGCGGCGACGATGTAAAATGCAGTTTATCGACGCCCATGAAAAAACAAATGCTTTTGAAATTCTAAAGGCTTTAAAGACAGGACGTGGCGTCGCATTTGTATTGGATCAGTTTATGGGTAAGCCTTACGGTATAGAAACGGAGTTTTTTAATAAAAAAACGGGAACGGCCTATGGTCTAGCCCTGTTTGCTCAGAAAACTAAAAAACCAGTGTTCCCTCTTTACTCTTATTGGGACAGAAACGGACGACTTAATGTGTGTGTAAAACCAGCGGTTGATTTGTCAGAGCTTGTAGCAGACGATATAGATAAGAATAATGTGATGATAACCAATCGCTTTAACCAAGAAATAGAGAAGATCATCACAGAGCATCCTGAGCATTGGATGTGGGTTCATAAGCGATGGAAGGTTTTTGAATGAAAAAATTCTTACTTATTTTTTTCTTGTTTACAGGATGTTCATCTTTAAAGTATTTAAAATATGAAAAAGAAGAGCAACTCAGAAGAAATCAAGACTTTGAAAAGCAGGTCGTTGTTAAAGAACTAGAACCACCAGAGATAGTGCCTTCTGCAGAAGAAGCCGTAGTCGCTCCAGTCGTTGAAAAAAAGGCTGCTGTAAAAGTAAAACCAAAAGCAGTTCCCAAAGCTAAAGTCGTAGAAAAGCCAAAAAAGCCCTTAGTTCGCAAACCGGACATCGAGGATAAGGAAGGATTTGATGGTCAACGTCGTCCTCTTGTAGATCCTTTCGTGGTGGGTGAGGTTATAAAGCATTCGGTCAGTTACTTTGGGGCTCAGGCAGGAACTTTAACTATGGAGACCAGGCCCTTTGTTGAAGTGAATAATCGAAAATCTTATAATTTTTATTTAGGCTTAAAGACAAGTTCTTTATTTTCTAAATTTTACTCAGTTGATGATTTTATTGAAACTTATGTGGATTACGAGGATCTCGTGCCCCATGTCTTTAAGCTGACTGTGCGCGAATCTGGAAAGTTGGCTCAGGCAAATTCATATTTTGATCATAAAAATTTAAAGGCTCAGTTCTGGGAAAAAAAGTACACAAAAAAAAATGGCGAAGAAGAGAAAACGCAAAAGTGGGACATATTGCCATACTCTCAAAATGCTTTCAGTAGTATTTTTTATATGCGAGTGTTTAAGTGGGAAGTAGGAAAAAAATATTCATTTCGCGTAGCCGATGACGAGAAAAACATCATTTTTGACGGTACCGTTTTGCAAAAAGAAAAACTAAGTACCGATGCCGGCGAATTTGATGCCATAAAAATTAAGGCTTCTATTGTTTCACGGGGAAGTTTAAGTCAGTCGGGAAATCTTTTTATTTGGATTTCAGACGACGATCGAAAAATGCTTTTAAGATTAGAGGCCGAGATTAAAATAGGCAAAATTGTTTCTGAAATTATTGAATACAAAAGTGGATTGTAATTGCAAAAATATAATGTCGTTATTCAAACAGCGTTTATTGGGGATTTATTCTTATCAATCCCCACCTTAAGTCGTCTGAAAAAAATTTATCCAGAGCATCAAACTATACTTGTTTGTAAAAAAGGACTCGGTGAATTCTTTTTAAAGTTAAGATGGGCGGATCAAGTCTTTGAAGTAGAAAAGGGTAATTCCAAGGTCTACTCACAGGTTATTAGTCAAATTAACAAAAACCATATAGATAATGTTTTCTGCCTTCATCGATCTTTTAGAAGCGCACTATTGGTATTTAGAATCAAAGCTCAATATAAGATTGGGCTTTACTCTTCAAGACTAGAGTATTTATATAAAAAAATAGTTTTTCATACCATATTGCAATATCCGAGCAAATGGCCTGATGTTATTCGACAGATGTTTATATTAATACCTGTGGATCCCCAGCTTAAAAAGATGTTTGATCAAGGGGATTGGACATATTTAAACACAAAAAATCAACAGCAAAAGTTTGAATCGATTCCTGAAGTTTTTCAGTTTCCAGTTCCTGACGAGACAAGGGCTGTGCCTGTGCAAAAATCAGTAGCTATTTTTCCTGGTAGCGTCTGGGCGACAAAGAAATGGACGCATCAAGGGTTTGCTGAAGTTTCTAAGAATCTTATTTCTAAAGGATATAAGATATATATTATGGGAGCCCCCGGCGATCTTGCGGATTCAGAAGCCATTAAGAATTTGGTTCCTGAAGTTCAAGTACTAACTGGCCAAATGTCCTTATCCGATTCGGCGTTGTATATTCGTTATTTCGACCTCATCATTTGTAATGACAGTGCGCCAGCTCATATGGCGGCTAGTCTGGGACGTCCAGTTTTATGTATTTTTGGCCCTACAGTACTCGATTTTGGATTCAGGCCCTGGAATAATTTAAGTCAGGTCGTAGAGTTAGAAGATTTAGGATGTCGTCCTTGTGGTCCACATGGGCATCGAAGATGTCCGTTAGGACATCATGACTGTATGAAAAAAATTGATCCTAACACGGTCATAGCAACAGCATTAGATATGCTGGGAGAATTATGAAGAAAAGTTTTATAGTTATAGCAGCATTATTGATCTGTTCTTTAACATGGGCGCAGGAATCGCCGACCATTCGTATTCACAACTTTTATAAGTCAACCCGTGCTATGGGTATGGGAAATGCCTATAGCGCAGTAGCCGATGATTATGCAGCGGTGCTTTATAATCCATCCTTATTGGTTTATCGAAAAAATTCAGAGTTTCAAATTAACATAGTCACTGCTGGCTTTGCCACTAAGACCTCGACATTAATGTCAGAGGTTCAAGATGCATCTGATTCTAACCTGAGTGATAGTGCTCAAGCTGAGGCCATTTCAGATGTCCTCGAGCAGTATTATGGGACACCCTTGGGACTTCGTATCAGTCCGATGGAGTTCATATGGGCCTCTCCGAACTGGGGTTTGTCTTTAGTCGTGTCGGATATAACGGTGGACTTGTTAATTCAGCGTCAGGTAGGGCCTGCGCTTGATGTGCACGCGATTAAGGATACAAGTTTATCTTATGCCTATGCCAGAGCTATCGATAGTGTTAGCTCATGGGGTGTTCTAGGTAAGTTTATTCATCGTAGTGAAATGTATGGCCAGTACACATCAATGGATTTAGCTCTAGATTCGAATGTCGTTGATTTTAAACAGTCGCGAGAAGGCATGAACCTAGATATAGATATAGCCTACAGTTGGAAGCCGACCTTGGTTAAAGTCGTTCAAACCCCAATCGCTACGATCAAGTCTGATGATTTTAAACCAGCTATTGAAACCAAAAGAAAAAAACAACGAAAGGTTGCGCAGGAAAAGCCTGAAAAGACAGAGCCCGGAACTGAGTTGATAAAAACCGAAACGAAAGTTGAAACTACTGCAGAGACCACCACGACTGCTGCAGAAACTAAGCCTGACGAAAAGAAAGTAGATATCGATCAAATCGACACAAAAACTGATGGCGTACAAATAGAGACTCGAAAAGCTGAAGTTAAGGAAACGTTTGAAACCTATCAACCCTTAACGGTATCGGCTGTTTTAAGAAATGTGCTGAGTATGAGTTATAGTAAATCCACAATGATAAATAAAGATGCCACTCAGGTACCTGAGAATAATAACCGCGTATTAGACGTTGGCGCCGCTTATTCGTTATATGACTACGGAGCGAATGATTTAGTCGTAGCCGTTGAAGCTAAGAATCTTATGCATCCTTCGGCCTCACTATATAAAAGCTCCCACATCGGCCTTGAGTACACGTGGGCACCTTTCGGTTGGTTGACTACACAACTTCGAGCAGGCATGAACCAATTGTATTTCACTGGAGGATTTGGGCTTGTGATGGGTCCACTGGACATTGAGTTTGCGACTTATGGTGAGGAGTTTGGAACGGATAAGGCGCGCAAAGAAAATCGAATTTATGCCGCTACCTTAGGACTTAAATTTTAAAATTCATTAAGTTTTTCTTTCAAGTTTTCTATAATGTTTTTAACTTTTTCGAGCTGCTGCTCTTCAGGTGTCTTCACCGGGGCAGCTTTTTCTGCGGCGATCCATTCGTTGGCTGCTTGATCTAAATCAGACTGAATAAAAGACCATCTAGCCCGCGCATAAGTGTTCGATTCAGTCACTGCTGCTGCTTGTCCTTGCTTTTTTTTAGGATTTTTACGGCCTTTTTGTGTCGAATCAGCGTTGCTCATCTATTTAGTATCATTCGCATATTGCTCATCATTGTCAATAATGCTAATTAGTTAAAGCAATTATTTCAAAGGAAAAAACATGTCTCAAGATATTATTTATACCATGAAAGGTGTTTCAAAAGTCTATCCACCTAATCGTTATGTTTTAAAAGATATTTATCTTTCTTACTTCTACGGAGCAAAGATTGGCGTATTGGGATTGA
This sequence comes from Pseudobdellovibrionaceae bacterium, assembly GCA_022843825.1. Lineage (GTDB taxonomy): Bacteria > Bdellovibrionota > Bdellovibrionia > Bdellovibrionales > Bdellovibrionaceae > Pseudobdellovibrio. The sequence goes on along the minus strand of JALHMX010000009.1, from coordinate 87,247 downwards.
ATGGATCTGGCAAATCATCATTGCTTAAAATAATGGCCGGAGTTGACACTGAGTTTTTAGGCGAGGCCTTTCCTGCCAAAAAGATGAAAGTGGGCTATCTAGAGCAAGAACCGCAGTTACAGGATGACTTAACAGTTAAAGAAAATATTTTTTCACAAATGGGAGATTTGCCTCAGTTGATGAAAGACTATAATGCCATCAATGATAAATTTTCTGATCCTGATTTAGATCCAGATGAAATGAATAAGCTGATCGAAAAACAAGGAGAGCTGCAAGAGAAAATTGAGGCTCTAGGTGGCTGGGAGGTAGACCAGAAAATAGAAATGGTTATTGATGCCCTAAGATGCCCAGATGCAGATATGCCAGTTAAAAATTTATCTGGGGGCGAGAAGCGTCGCGTGGCATTAGCTCGATTAATTATGAGCTCTCCAGATATATTATTATTAGATGAGCCCACCAATCATCTTGATGCAGAATCAGTGGGATGGCTTGAACAGTATTTAGCAAAATTTCCAGGAACAGTCATTGCAGTTACGCATGATCGCTACTTTTTGGATAATGTAGCCGGCTGGATTCTAGAGCTTGATCGTGGTGAAGGAATTCCTTGGAAGGGAAATTACTCATCATGGCTTGAGCAAAAAGAAAAGCGTTTAGGGCAAGAGGAAAAAGAACAATCTAAAAAAGCCAAAACACTTGAGCGCGAATTAGAATGGATTCGTCAAGGGGCGAAAGCTCGTCAGTCAAAATCTAAAGCTCGTATTTCGGCTTATGAAAATTTACTTAAAGAGCCGAGCGCTGAAAAAATGCAAGAGCTATCTATTTATATTCCACCAGGACCACGTTTAGGTGATGTAGTTATTGAAGCACAAGATGTATCTAAAGCTTACGGCAAGAAATTGTTATTAGATAAAGTGAATTTCACCATTCCCAAAGGGGCTATTGTCGGCGTTATTGGGCCGAACGGCGCGGGTAAGTCGACCTTATTTCGTATGATCACTGGTAAAGAAAGTGCTGATAGTGGAAACTTTAAAGTAGGACAAACGGTCAAGATTGCTTACGTCGATCAAACACGTGAAACCTTAGATCCCAACAAAACTGTTTACGATGAGTTATCTGGTGGACAAGACCTTATTCAATTGGGTTCTCGTGAAGTAAATGCCAGACAATATGTCAGCTGGTTTAATTTTTCTGGCAGTGATCAGCAGAAAAAAGTAGGAACTCTATCGGGTGGTGAACGCAACCGAGTCAATTTAGCAAAAATTTTAAAGGAAGGTTCTAACTTATTACTTTTGGATGAACCAACGAATGATTTGGATGTTAATACCATGCGTGCGCTGGAAGAAGCGCTGTTAGAATTTGGCGGGTCAGTGGTGGTTATCTCCCATGATCGATGGTTTTTGGATCGTATTTGTACCCATATCATTGCCTTTGAAGGGGATTCAAAAATTTACTTTTACCCTGGAAACTATAGTGAGTATGAAGAAGATCGTAAAAAAAGAATGGGAACAGACAGCACACCAAAGCGCATACGTTACCGCATGATTGATGCTTAAACCGAGGAAGTTTGTATGAAGTATTTTTTATATATTATCTTATGTCTGTCGATTAACTCATGCCAAAGCATAAAAGGAGTTAATATGGCCCAGGCTCAAACAGTGTCTAAATATCATCATCCTAAAGATAAAATTCGAAGTCTTGGAAAGCATACAAAAAAAATATGGGTGGTTGGATACACTAACGAAGGTTTGCAAGAATGCATTTCTGACTTAGAAGTTTCCTTTAACAATGGTGCTGATGCCATTATCTTTGAAGGTCATGACTATAAAAAAATGGACGCTATCTTTACTGAAATTCGTAAACTTTATCCGAAACATATCATCGGAGTAAATTTTTTAGGATCTAAAAATGGTTTATACACTTACAAAGAGACCTTTTCTTTGGCCAAAAAACATAAGCTTCAAATTGCTTGGACGGATTTCTCCGGCGTGGATTTAATTAAGGAAGCCACCGAGGTCAGTTTACACGATATCGAAAAAAACACTTCGCCGGATGTGTTTTATGTCAGCGGCGTTCATATGAAGTACTCCACTTTACTTGACCCGCAAAAAAGCATTGAAAAATCAGCTTTGCAAGCTATGGGTTGGGTTGATGGAATTACGATCACCAGCCACCAAACAGGAACGGCAGCTGATATAGATAAAGTAAAACGAGTAAAAGCCGTGGTTCATGATTATCCGGTAGGCCTTGCAAGTGGAGTCAGTGCGACCAATATAAAGCCGTTTTTGCCTTTAGTTGATTATGTATTAGTGAATACCAGTATTGCTGATAAGAATCGCCGTATCATTCCTGAAAAGTTACGCGAATTGCGAAAAGCGATGGGTAAATAGTTATTTTCTAAAAATAAAATATACAGCGCCCACTAAACATAAGGCGGCCCAGAGATAATCCCATTTAAGCTCTTGTCTCATGTAGAAGACCATAAACAAGCTAAATACGACCATAGTGATCACTTCTTGAATAATTTTAAGTTGCGGCAATGAATAGACTTCTGCACCCATGCGATTGGCCGGAACCATAAAGCAGTATTCAAAAAAAGCTATACCCCAGCTGATAAAAATAACCATGATTATTGGTTTGGAGGGCATAGACTTTAGATGTCCATACCATGCAAAAGTCATAAAAATATTAGAAATAAATAATAAAAGTATCGGCTGAAAATAAGAAGTCATATTTTCATTAGAACATCATTCCAAAACCAATCAGCAAAGCTAACTGATCAATTTTTGGAACACTCTCTGAAGTATTAAATGAGTAATGGTATTCCACACTGGCTGGTATAAAATACTTATTACTTAAGTGGTAATCAGCGCCAAAAGCGACTAATGCACTATTCGCTAAAGCAATATTTTCTTCTTTAAGGGCAGTGGATTTCTTACTGATTGGATGCCGGATAGATGCTCCAAGTCCCGCCCACAATTGAAAGCTCGATAACATATAGTTGAACCGTAAAACTCCACCCAGTGATAAATAATTGATATCGACGTTACAATCCGTCGAAGATTTGGTGGCGCAGGAAAGCCTAAGGGCGGTGCCCGTGACCTTATACATTTCATAGCCGCCGTAGCCACGCAAGGTTAACCAAGGATATAAAGGATAATCTAAGGTCGCAACCACACCCATATTTGTTCCTGACATAGAAACTTCTTCTTTAATAAAAAAGCTATCCTCTTGCTCTGAAACGATGGTGTCACTGGTCATTTTAAAATTCAGGCCGACTTTAATCATATCTTGACGAATAAACCGTGCAGGTGGTTGAGCGGCGCTTTTGCTGCCTGTGCTCGCTGCGGCGCCAGCGGTGCGCAATTCAGTTGTATCATTAACTGTAGGCTTTCCTTTTAGAATTCGGCCAAGGGCCTTATCTTTTTGAATTTTAGTTATTTGTATTATAGACGTTTTTTTACTTTCGCTATTTACTCCGAAAAGCTGATCTCCAACTTTTAACTGTTCCCCATCTAATTGTAATAATACACTTTTACCTTTAACTTGTTTAACCGTAGCTGCTTCAGTTGATGGTAAAAAAGCCAAACAAGAAAATATAAAAATAGAACAGAATAAAAATTTAGTTATAAGTTGAGTCTTCATAGATGCAAAAATCTCCTTTTAAGTTATAAGATTCTAAAACTAAGCTGTGATTTATAATATGTTCAGATAAAACAAACTGTGCAGGTTCCGCGTAAACTATCCGGGACGATGAGGCGTAGGAAGCTACAGATTCCTTAGAGCAACTGATAAGTCGAAGTTGTGTGGTTATGTTTTCAGACTTGTACTGAGGATATTCATTTTCAAAGTCATGACGCTCCGGGGAGCGATATACTGTACACGACGAAAGCCCTAACCCGAAAGTTATTAAAATAGTGGTGAGTATGAGTTGGTGCATGTAAATAGTCTGACGTGAATTTGAATAAAAGAAAAGGCCTAAGTAGGAACTTAGGCCTTGGTTTACGAAACAAATTGCAAATTTAAATCCTAAAAGGGGATATCTTCGCTTTGATTGAAGCTTGGCTCTGGTCCAAAATCAGAAAAATTAAAATCAGTTCCTGATGACTGATTCATCCCTGCAGAGGTATCAGTTGCAGAAGCTCCAGCGCCAGTTCCTGCTCCTAAAAATTGAACGGTAGAAGCCACGATATCAGTAGCGTATTTCTTTTGACCGTTATCTTCCCACGATCGTGTTTGCAGCTTACCTTCAATATAAACTTGGCGACCTTTAGCTAAATACTTACCACAAAGCTCAGCCAGTTTACCCCATACAGTAATTCTGTGCCATTCGGTGCGCTCTTGTTTTTGTCCGTTTTTATCTGTCCAGTTCTCACTGGTAGCAACGTTTAAACGTGTTACTGTTGAACCCTGACCAACAGCCTTCATTTCGGGATCTTGTCCCAGGCGACCTACGATAATAACTTTATTAATTCCGGCCATATTCCCTCCTCCTATGTTTTCCTTTTACCTGTTGAACGAGTCAATCAGGACTTCTGATTTGCGATATCATTAAGCAAACTTAGGGCAAGATTTATTATGGCTCATTGCGCTCAGAAAGGATTTATTTTTCGATGGCCGGAAAAAACTCCGAATTACTGAATGGGCGAAAACTGTGGAGGAAGATTTGGATTTAAGGAAACCAGTTTAAAACGGTACCTTGTGCCATTGGCATCAGCAGATTGATATTGATCTATGAAACTGAGGAAAAATGATGCTCGATCTTTAAATGCAGGCTTAGCCGTTAGATCTATAGAAAGGTTGTAACCGCTCATAAAAGGTAATATTTGTCCGTTGAGATTGCGAATAACGAAGCTGACATCGCCTTTTATAGAGCCTGATAAGTCATCGGAAGCTGAGCCCAGCTTTAGATTTTCGATGATGAGTTTTCCAGCTTGAAATTTTGATTTTAAATCCACATTTGAAAACTTGATCTCTGGCACACTCAAATTGCCCAAATCAGCAAGCATAATATTAGCCGCTGCTAACTCGAACTTTTGAATCTGGGCGGTAAGTTCCCCATCAGGTTGTTCGGCAAAAGATAAATCAACTGCTGCAGAAGTATTTAAATTTAACTGACCTGAGATCGGCAGAGGTAATTTTAAGGCCGTACGCAGATCGTTCAGAGAAATCTTACTTAAAGCCGCCTCAATTTGCGATTTACCTGAAAGCGAAGAAACTTTAACATAGGCGTCACCTGACCATATGCCTTCTGCTGTAATTTTTCCACCTATCGTCTGAGAGATGAGGGCCATAATTGAAGGAGCGGCAGTCAATTGCTTAACCTTAAGCCCATCTATTTGAGGAGTTTCAATAAGCACATTCTCCATAGTGAGGGACGGCGAAAAAGGATTAAGATGGAGCTCGTCAAACTGCAAATAAACTTGATTATTCGTTCTTGCTGATACTTCTGAAGAGATATAATCACTCAAATCGCCAAATGGAAATAAGAGTACTACAAATAGTGCGCAGAACAGAGCGGTTAATATAATTTTACCAAAATGATTTTTTAAAAATCTGAAAAATAAAATTATATGATTCATTCGGTCGTCTCGTTATCGTCGCGGTTATTCCGACCTCTAACTGTAGGCTCGGGTTCAACGCTCTCTACAATAGGCTGAGGCACATTAAGTGAATATAATTTATAAGTAACGTCAAAATATCCTGCTTTGTCTGAGCTGGCACTCATCAACAAATCTTTAACTTTAACTGATCCCGAAATATTCGCTAGTTGTGTTCCGATATCTACTGTTTGTCGAATGTTAAGCTTAGATAACTGAACTGCGACCGCTGAGCCAACCAAGTGGCGAGGGATAAGATTTCCATCGGGCTCAATTGGTGAGACAGCAATGATTTGCTCCGGAAGTAATTGGGCCGACATCAGTGTCGATCTAACTTGCGAGGTTAAATCACTCGGAGGCAACGGTAGGGTTATCTTTGTGCTTGAGTCACGATTAATTTTAAAAAGATCTCTGATAAGTTGTCGTTTTGTTTCAAACTCAGCAATCAAAGTTTTTGAAGTCTCCAATTGGCTTAAAGGATAAGAAACTAAGATTAATATAACCACTATTGCTGAGGCGTAACGTGTAATTTTTTGACCGCGTGGAGAAAGTGATTCGTATTTATCATCGAGTTTTTGATAAAGTTCTGTTTCTTTAAATTTATCCCAGTACTCTATACCTTTTTGTTTAAACTGCTCTTGGATTTCTTGTAAGCGACTCATTTTGTAACTCCGCCTGTAACACCACGTTCCGTATTGAAGCTTAAGCTAAAAGCCACTCGATTTGGCATAACACCAAGAGTGGTAGGATCCTCGGTCACTTTATTATTTATAGATAAGCTAGATAATTTTGTACTCAACAATGTGACTTCACGCGGAGAGTTTGCATAGCCGGAAATTTTAACCTGATTGTCCACTACGCTAAGCTGAGTTACATCAATTTTGGACTGTTCTTTTCCTGGAGCCGCTTCACTTATTTTTCTAAGTATATCTAAGGCGGAATTCATTTCTGCAAACTGGCTTAATGCGTTCATTTCAAGACTTTGCTTTTTACGGTCACTAATATATTTTTTTACTCCACGTTCGTTAGCTTGACGTCGCGGCAATTTAGCCACAGAACGCGCCTGGGTTTCTAAGGCTTCAGTGGTTTTTTCATTTAATTGAGTTGAAAAGGACTCTCTAAGGTGTGTCCATACGAAAAGGATAATCAGAGCTGCTCCTGCTGTTTGGACAACCTTACCCCAATCTTGCCAAAGATTTTTTATAAAGCCACTTTGACTAAGGAATTCACCTTTTAGAAGTTGCAGCGCAGGATTTTTGGGCTTCTTAAAAGCCTCAATAGCCACACCTACAGCTATGGAGAACCGTGCAGCAGCTTGATGGTTTTGCAAATCAACACCTTCAGCAATTAAGGAATTATTGGCCAGTAGATTGACTGGATTACAAGCTACTTCTAGCTGTTGAGTCAGATATGCTCCTAAGTGGGGAAGTTGGCTGAATCCACCAGTAAAATACACTTCTGAAATAGTCGCGTTGAGTTCGCTTTCAATTTCTAGGAATGACATCTGTAAGTCGCGCACCAGATCACGCAAAGATTTTTCTATCAGTAGCGTTATGTTTGAGGCATCAAATTTCTGATTATTTTTAGTAAGATGTAACGTGGCTTCTGTCTGCAAATAACGCTGGGCCTCGATGTAGGGCATTTGATTTCGCGCTGCAATCTGTTGAATAATAAGATCTGCACCCCACATTAGACTTCGTATAAAAACCACCCGGCCATTCACTCGAGCACAAAGTAAAGTTTTCTTGTGTCCTATGTTTAGAAAAACATCAGCAGGTTTTTTTGCTTGAGATTTATTTTCGTTGGCTTCATCCAGACTTAGTAAGCTATAGGGGGCGACTGGCGGGGTACTCCACCAATCTTCAATAAGATTAGCAAAAGCAAAACCTTCAAGGCTGACAACTTTAAGATTAATTCCAAAATCTTTAGCTAAAGAAATTATTTTTTCAATGTGGACTTTAGGTACGGCCACCGACAATGTTTCGCATGAATTACCCACATATTGAATTGTTTTAAAGTCGAAAATGCAATTTTCGGTATCGAATGGAATGTCTTCTTCCATTTCAAAAGGCAAGCTTTTTTGAATTTTGATCCGATCAGAGAAAGGGAACATTTTCTTTCTCACCGTAGCTTTATCTTGTCGAACAGCCATTACAAATGTGGTGGTGGAGGCGTCGGTACGACTAAAAAGCTGACGTATAAACTCAATACTTTCCAACTCTTTATCATGAGCAGTGCCTAGAGGGGTCAGTTTTTTTTCGAAAACGGATAGGATTTGGACGATTCGCTTGCTTTGATGCAGTTCAACTACTTTTACTGAATCTTCGCCAAGATCAATACCAATAGCCTTCATGTTGCCCCTTCACTTGTCGCTTACGTTATATCTCTGACCAGTATACAATGCGAGGTCTGCCTTTGGGAAGAGGTTCTTTAGTTGGCGTACTGGGCTTAGATCCAGGGGCTACGCCTGCGCCTTGGGTATTTTCTTTATCTACAGCTGATTTAATAGCGGCTGCAGTTTGTTTTATATCCATAACTACAGCGGTAATTTTTTTTCGAACGGCCCCTTTTCCGCCGCTCGATTTTCCATGGGCTTCAATTCTGAAATTAATTACCTTAGTACAGTTGAAAGGAATTTTATCAAATTCTTCTGACATACGTGAGCCATAACTTTCTACAAAACTTTTAAACTCATTTCGACAAGCATCTCCTTCGCCTCTAAACGGTCCGCCCTTGTCAGGGTCCTCTCGTCGCTCTATTACTGCTTTTACGGCTTCGTCTGTCATACCAACGTCTAAACTTTTTATGACTTTCTCATTGGCTATGTTGGGATTAATGGCTTTCATTCCATAAATGGTAATTTGTGGACTTAATAACCTGAACAATTCATCATTCATTCCTGGGATCAAACGTAATTCATCGATAGTTCTAAAGCCACGATTAGGAGGGTAGTCCTCACCTAATTCGCGGAAGGAGTTACGTTTATCGCCGCCATTTTTTGACAGATTATCCGGAGCATCGGTCATCCAATCAGCAATGCGATTGATCAGTTCAGTAAAGTTGTAATTTTGATATTGATCTCTAAAGTCCTCATTGGCTTCCTTTTGTTGTTCAAAAATATTAAGGAGCTGTTTAGAGGTGATTTCTTGAAGTACTTTTGACGGTGAGGCTAAATCATTGATATCAATTTTGGATCCTTCGTCAGAAATCGTATGATCATACTCTCCATCAAATAATGCAGCTTTAGATTTTTCCTCAGAGCTTTCAGAGTCGGATGTGCTCATGCCTGTTATAGGCAATGGCCACATAAAAGGAAACTGCCAAAGTTGATCAAGTTGTTGCGTAAGTCCTGGTGGCAATTGTAAGCCAGCGACTTGCTGATAAATTTTGATTCGTAGTAAAGCGACATCAAGACTGTTCCGGGCAGAATAGTACGCTTTAATACGATTAACTTCTTGTGAATTCACAACATATTCTAAGGCCGTGTCTTTAGTCACTTCGCTGGCAAGATAGACCATCAAAATAAGCGAGGTCATAGCCATAAGAACAGCGACCCCTTTTTTAGAGAAGGGTCTTTTATCTGATAGGGGATTGTATTTCAATCGGTGAAAAAACAACATTAAGTATTTTTTCACTGGGTTACTCCGTAGGGATTGATTTGAGGATTGGTGGGAGTCGGTCCAGTGGGCTTTACATTATTCGGTAAATGTATAGGCACGACGTACTGAATGGAATATTTTCTTTCTTTTCCGTCAAAATCTTTCTCTATAGCTAAAGTGACTTCCACCGCATCAGGAAAAATATTATTTTTATCTTTTTCGGCTTTCCATTCTGAGACCCAATCTAATTTGCCTTCAACTAAATACTTTAAAGTAAATTCGCTGACATTTTCCAGCAACACTGTTTCAGTGCCGCCCTTGGTGACATCTTTGTCGATAACTTTTTGCAATCTCCGAAAAAGACAATTGGTTCCTTGAGAGTTTTGTGCAACGTCAGCCCGCCCGCCGTCATTATAAATACTTTTGCAATTTTTTAGAAAATACCCCACCTCAACAAAATCGGCCTGTACGTCATTAGCGGTCATTCGACCATTGTTAAGAGTAACAAAATTAATGCTATTCTCATTTCCTGAAAATTTAGTAGCAGGAGAAGTTCTTATGCTTGGTGGTGGGGGAGGCGGAGGTGGAGGAGGCGGCAAGCCAACCCCTGGAGGTTGTGGTGGCGTCGCCGGTTTTTTTTTCGCTTGCTCTCGGATGTCTTGCTCAAAATCATAGTGATTGTAGGCCAAATTAATATCAGTACGAACAATTCTCATAGCATCCCGAAGGGCAGATACGACTTCAACTTCAGTCTGAACTTTTCTTTTTGACTTGGTTGCATTACTTATGGAAAAAGCAACCAGCACCATCATCGAAGAAAGAATCGTCATCGCAATAACAACCTCAAGTAACGTAAAACCTCTGACCCCTTTTTTCACGAAGCCCCCGGCATGGGCAGAGGACGGTCGTAGTCGATCATGTAGATGACGATATCGATACTTATAGGTTTTCGGATATCTTTGTAAATGACCTCTATTTTAACTTCGCGAATGGATTTATTTAAATGTTCAGTAAACATTTTCATCATTGAAACCAAATCAAGCGCAGTTCCGCCTTCAGATTGCGCAGCAAGAATGGGAGAGATATCTGGAAGCTCTAGCTTTTGGGAGGTCATTTTCCAAGAGTATTCTGGAAGATCGCTGCCAAAAGTATCTTCTTTGGTTTCAGGAATAGAATCTAAAGGTTTGCCTTTATACTCTCTTTCTATTTCCACAATCTTACGTTCAAGCAGTGCGGCCATTTGCACTTGCACTTGAGTTTTTCTTAAACGATTGAAAGTTCCACTCCACGAGTTTGTCAAAACCATCAAACCTGTTGCAATAATTGTAATCGCTAAAATGACTTCAACTAAGGTAAATCCTCGCGTTGATTTCATTGAGCGATGTCCTTTAAAAGCTTGGCTTCTGTTATTATGGCTGATTGCCCGGTCAGTGAGTTAAAGGTTACGGTCCAAATATTTTTCTTAGGATCCTCAATTTGCACGGCGGCTGCTTCGATAAATCCCTGAGGAAAAAAATGAATGTAGGCCATGCCGTCTACGTAGGCCATATTACTTGCTCCAGTTTCGACCAGCTTAAAAAAATAATCACGCGGAAGCTTTCTTTCTTTTTTAAAAAAACTGGTGTCAGGCTTAAATGCTGCAGCAACGGCTTCATCATTTTTTCTAAAAGCGCTCTTAGCTTCGTTGCGAGCTTTTTCCAGAGCCTCTTTGTCAATATACGTAATAGAGTTCGATTTTTCTACCCAGTAAGCTTGTTGATCGGGGTCTAAACGAAAAGCAATCCGATAGGTTGTTCCATAAAGTCTGGCCCGATTGCGGACTTCTTTTACTGTTACAGTAAGTTCGCGAATGACTTTACGTGTGTCTACTTTATTGAATTGTAAGCGTGGAACTGCAAAAGCTAATAGGCCACCAATAATCAAGATGACAATCGTGACCTCTAGTAAAGAAAAGCCTCGATTATTCGTCTCCACCGACAGATTCGTCCGCGTAGATATCTTTATCAAAGCTCGATCCACCTTGCTTTTTATCACGGCCTAACGACATTAACAGATAACCGTTACCGGAAACTTCGTATTGAAAATCAGTACCCCAAGTATCTTTTAACATTTGTTTAAGTTTAGGATCGCCGGTCCAGTTACGACAGCTGCTGTCGTCATCGGTTATAAAATTTAATGAAGAAGGGTATTTGCCGCATTCTGCATAGTACTCAGAGATTTTTGTAGAGATGTCATTCAGTTTCATACGCGTGGTGCGGACTTCTGAGTTACGCTGACTGCTTTGGATACGGGGTAAGACCAGAGCCATTAAGCCGCCGATGATGACAAGTACAATCATTATTTCAACCAACGAGAATCCACGAGAGGATTGTGAGCGATAGAGATTTTGTATTTTCATTTCTTCCGTCCTTATTAGAGTGCAATGTAGTACATAGGTTAACAATAACAGAAGTAGTGATCAACACTATTATCGAAAGATTTTTTAGCCTAAGGTATTTGAAAGTTCGAACATAGGAATCATCAGCGCGACAAAAATGATGGAAACAACGATACCCATTAAAATCATCATGGCTGGGTTGATGACGGACGTCAATGTCTCGACTTTAGTTTTAACTTGAAAGTCATAGGCATCGGCAACCAGCGTTAACATATTCTCCAGATCACCAGTTTTCTCACCAATGTTAACCATGTGCACCACAATCGGTGGAAACTGCTGAGATTTTTTAAGTGGGCCCGCAATGGTCTCCCCCTCAGAAATATTACTGCGAGCTTCATCAATGGCCTGAGCTAAAACATGATTATCGACGACATTTCGCACTATATCCATCGCTGACAACATAGGAACGCCGCCATTTAAAAGTGTTGCCAACGTGCGGGTAAATCGTGAAATCGCAATCATGCGGGTGACTTCGCCCACGATAGGTATTTTAAGCGATACTCGATCCCACGTTTTTCGACCCTCAGAAGAGTTTTTCCAGTTGATAAAAAATATAACACTGATCACTAAGCCGCCTAAATAAATATACCAGTTTGTCACAAATTCTTTACTGATGCTTGAAACCAACTGCGTCATATAGGGTAGTTCAACATCAGGCATAGACTCAAAAATACTCATAATTTCTGGAACCACTTTTACGAATAGAAAAAAGATAGCTCCAATCATAATAACTAATTGGATAGCAGGCATGACCATCGCTCCACGTACTTTAGCAGATAGTTCAGCTTGTGCTTCAGTGAATTCAGCCAGTCGCACTAGGATTACATCAAGCGTACCGGACATTTCGCCGGCCTCGGCCATAGAGACATAAATGACATTAAAAATATTAGGATATTTCGCTAAAGATTTATGAAGGGGTTGCCCCTCATTGACCATATTTTTACAATCGGAAATAGCTTCGGATAAAATAGGATTTTCAACTTGCTCCGAAATAGCCGTTAAAGCGTCTACGAGTGGGATATTTGCTTTAATTAATGTTGCCAATTGGCGAGTCATTAAAGATAAATCTTTAATCGGGACGCGCCCAGTTTTTCTTAATCCAGATTTTTTAACCCCACTGGCCTTCTTTTTATCTTTTATATCTACAACGAAAATTCCATCTTTTTTAAGTTTTAATCGAGCGGTTCGCAGATTGTCAGAGTCCAAAGTGCCTCTGGTGTTTTTTCCGTCTCTGGTTAAGCCGCGATACTCATAGATAGGCATAGCTAATTATATATCCATCTGCGTGTTAGTCATTAATTCTTCGATTGTCGTCGTGCCGGCTAAAACTTTTTGAATGCCGTGGTCACGAAATGTCTGCATGCCATTAGCAATAGCTTGCTTCTTGATTGCATTACCGTCTTTTCTCTGCATGATCATAGATCGAATGTCGTCGGTTACAGGAAGAATTTCTGCAATCAATGTTCGACCTAAATATCCTTTTTGATTACAGTGTTCACATCCGATAGCTTTACAAATATTAGCATTCTGGATTTGGTTACGAGTTAATCCTAAAGTGTTTAGCTCAAAATCAGATGGCTGATAATTAACTTTGCAATGAGGACAAAGAATTCGCACAAGCCGTTGAGCTAAAATCCCTAAAACTGAAGTCGCAATAAGAAAAGGTTCTGCGCCGATATCCATCAAACGCGGAAATGCGCCGGAGGCATCATTAGCATGGATGGTGGATAAAACTAAGTGACCGGTCAGCGAGGAGTTAATCGCCAGCTCTGCAGTTTCTAAGTCACGAATCTCTCCCACCATAATAATATCAGGATCTTGACGTAGAAAGGATCTTAAACCGGCCGCGAAAGTAAGTCCAATTTTTGAATTAACTTGCACTTGTCCTACGCCATGAATCCGTTGCTCCACCGGGTCTTCAACAGTCAGAATATTGATATCAGGCTTATTTAATTTAGAAACACAGCCATATAACGTGGTGGATTTACCAGAACCTGTAGGACCGGTTACAATAAGGATGCCGTATGAGCGCGTGATAATATCTTCAAGAACACTCATTGTCTGTTCGGAAAAACCCATTTGATATAATTCACGTACTTCGGAAGACTTATCTTGCAAACGCATAACCATGCGTTCGCCGAAAGTCGTAGGTACTGTTGAAAGACGAATATCAATATCTTTTCCACCGACTTTAAGTGGAATGCGACCATCTTGAGGTAAGCGCTTTTCAGCGATATTCAAATTGGCCATAACTTTAATCCGCGAAGTAATGGCGTTTTGCAATTTTTTAGGCGGCTTGAAAACATCGTACAAGATACCATCGGTGCGGTAGCGCACCACCATATCTTTTTCGTAGGGCTCTATATGAATATCGGAAGCTTTTTCTTTAACGGCGCGGAATAAAACAGCGTTAACCATTTTAATGACCGGGGCATCATCTTCTCCGGCCTCAAGTAAGTCGATAATAGGATCTTCTAAATCCATTTCGTCGCCGTCAATTTCGTCCATACCACTTAAGTTAGCTGTGCTTTTTTCATAAATGCGATTAATAGCATCTTGCAAGCGTTGAGTCGTGGTGACAATGGATCGCACGCGTTTGCCAAAAAGCACTTGGATATCATCCATAGCCACAGTGTTAACTGGGTTTGAAGTCAGCATTGTGACAGAGTCACTATCTTCACGGTAGGGAAGTACACCTTGAGTTTTGGCATAATTAATAGGAAGGTTTCGAACAATGTCAGCAGAAATATCTGCAACTGGAATATCGCGGATAAACTCTAAACCGAGCTCTCGACACAATTCTGAAACGACATCTTCAGCGGTGGTAAAGCTTTTCTGCGACAAAACCTCGCCTACGCTAACGGGACGTGAGATCGCTGTATTTTTCAGAACAGATTTAATCTGTTCTGAATTAAGCGTAGTCGCCTTTGATAAAACTAAGGGGATATCCATTTCAGCCATAGTTATCTTCTTTTTATCTCCTGAGAACGTTGATTGCGGGGTACCGATTGTGGAGAGCGCGCATCACGTTTTAAAATTTTATCAATTGTCGCTCCATAAGGATCTTGTCCCGTGGTGCGTTTAAGGAAGTTTACACGTTCTGTTGTCTTATCACGAACCAGTCGATTTTGATCCGAAGGATTGCGGATGATTCGAGGAGATAAAAAGACCAACATATTAACTTTACTTTTACTTACGCTTTTACTTTTAAATAACCATCCAAGAATGGGAAGATCCCCTAAGACGGGAACCTTAGCTACGGTTTCACTTTCTTGATCTTTCATAAGTCCACCGATAACGGCTGTATCACCGTTATTTAAAACCAACATGGTTTTCATGTTTCTTTTGGCTAAGGATTGAACTTCTTCCTGCAGTTTTGCCGGAGCTTGAACGTTTGACAGCTGCTTAATTTCTTGTTTGAACTCCATGCGGATCGTTTCTGAGGCCGGGCTGATAAATGGCTTAATTGTTAACTTAATAGTCGCATCATCAAACTCTGGCGATATGCTCGTTGCATTTGATCCGGCTACTGTGGTCGTCACGGCACGCACCACCACGCGATCACCTACTTCAATCTCAGCTTCTTGCGCATCCATGGCTGAAATTTGTGGAGTGGATAAAATATTGGTTTTACCAAAGCGTTTAATAAATTTAATAAACCCGAGTACATTAGGAACTTGTACGACTGTTTTAGAAATGGGATCTGTAATGCTGACTGACCCTTGAGAAAATCCCAAGATAGCATTTCCTCCACCAGATAATGGGCTTAGAATGTCTGTTAAATCGTTTTGATTTCCAACGAATCCAGCTTTTCCCCCTGATTTATCAAACTTAACTAAGCCAGAACTACTCGCAAATCCATCGGTCATATTCATTTCCATGACGATGGACTCAACGAAGACTTGGTCGCGCGGGATATCTAGTTTACTTAAAATATTTATTACTTTTTCGTAATCTTGCTTGCTGGCTGAAATAACTAATGAATTGGTTCCTTTATCAGCCTTGATAGAAACATCGCCACCGAAAACACCTTCGCGAACGGCCGCTTGTCCTTGGGGCGCAAACCCGAACCCAGTGGTGTTCGTCGTGGGAGCTTTTGGTGCAGAATCTTTAGCGACTTCAGTTAATGTTTGTGCGATTTTTTCCGCTTCACCATGCTTAACGTAGTAAACATAAACTCCGCCAGAACTTTCAGCGGAAACTCTAAAGTCTAATTGAGAAACTAATTTTTTTACACGATTAATACCAGAACGATTTCCCACGATGATTAACGAATTAGTGCGATCGTCAGGGAAAACCATAAACGATGAAGAGGCCGCGCCACTTCCGCTACGAGAAGCCACCGCACCGGCAGGGGCCGCAGAAAAACGAGAGTTACCAAAGCCACCGCCACCGCGCGCAGGGGGTTGGCCCTTGTTGACAATTTTATCAATCAGATCAGAGATATCTTTGGCCTTGGCGTATTTGATACCCACAACTTCCAACTGCTCTTCAAAACCAGGAACATCTAATTGATTAATAATTTTCATAATGCGATCGATACTAGAGCCAAAATCAGAAATAATCATCGAGTTCGTCTGCGGATAAGCCTCTATTTCGCCGTAACTGGAATTTAAAAGCCGTCCTAATTGAGTTTTTAAAGTCTCCGCAGTGATATGTTTTAAATGGACGACTTTAGTGATCATTTGATCGGTGTTGGGATAATAGCTGCCAGAGTAGATGTCTATACCATCACGCTGCGCTGAACGGGCGTTACGAATTTTTAAAAAGCCACCGCTTGGCACAACAGTAAAGCCGTTGATAGCTAATGACGACAAGAAAGCCTTATAGGCCTCAGCCACAGTAATTTTGCTAGGAGCTATAATCGTAATTTTTCCACGAACTGTTGAATCAATAATAAAATTTTTGCCGGTGAGCTCTGAAATGGCTTTGATGATATCAGTTATTTCTACATTAGGAAAATCGAAAGACTCAATCGTTTCTGGAAAGTTTTCAGAAGTGATATCCTCTGGGTTCGCTTTTGCGAACTTGCTTTTTTGTTTATCACTTAGAATAGAATTTTTTGATGATCCCGAAGGGCGGATAATTGTACCGCCACCAGTGTTGTTGGTCGGCGTAGCCACGGGCACGCTTGGTGGAGGCGGCGGCGGGGTAGCGCTGTCTGCAGAAAAACTGGGAGGCATCTCATCTTGGAAATCTGCAGGCGAGCCCTCATCATAGCCTGGAATATTTGGAGGAGGAGGAGGGAAGTCCTCAAACTGCGCATAGCTAGTCGAAACAACAAGTTGAGACACAAGGAAGACGGTTAAAAAACTTCTTACGCTTTTTTTACGCCGATAATTTTGTGTGTGTAAGGTCATCCTTTACCTCTTTCTAATTACTTTGCGATTTCGTAGGTGTAAGTTTGCTTAACACCGTTCACAATAACGTCCAGTTTAACTGTATTGCTTGTTTTCATTTTATTAAACATCCCCATGGCATCTTGAACGCTTCGAACATTTTCTCCATTCGCCCCTTCGATAACAGCACCCCGAGGGATTCCGAGCTCACTGAATATACTGCCTTCTTGATAATCCACCAGTCGGTATCCATTGATTTCACCGGTGTTGGGATCTCTATTCGGCACCGCACGTGCTTGCATGAGAAGACTTGATAAATCGTTGAGGTGCTTGTCCAAATCTGAGCGATTAATTTTAAAAGTATTGTTTCCTAAACTTTGAATATCTTTAGAGCGCGCAGTTGCAGTTGTAGCCACGGGTTTATTTTGATCAAATGAAACTTTGTTATTCCCACTATTAAGTTCTACGTATTCCAATACACCGTTGTTTAAATTACGAAAGTACAATAGGCCTCTTTGGATGGCTTCGACTCGAGCCAAGCCTTCAATTTCTGCTCCGACCATGTATGAGGCTGAAATATTTTTAGACTTAACCTCTACCGCGGCCACGGACTTGTTAGGATTTGAATGCACTAACGTTCCAATTAAAGTGATAGGTAAATTAGACAGTACAGGGGTATCACTTTGTCGATCTTCACCGGCAGATTGATCGCCAAGGGGACGCAAGGGATCCGGGATCTCGCCTCGTGAAGAGAATAAGTTTCTATTGATGATGGCATTATATTGGTTACGATCAACGCGATAATTAGGAACGCTTTGAGAGGTTTTTTTGGGCGGAGCTTGATTCGGTAAGAAGTGTTCTCGAAAATAAATAATTCCCAAGTCTGCTACAGAAAACGCGATAAAAACCAATAGAGCATAAAGAGCCCACTTGGCTACTCGCTGCGCATTACGTTTTCTTTGAGATTCATTCGATTTACTCATTAAGCTTTAAGATATCAAAAGCGACTCTACTACGGCAATGACCAGGCAATTATTTCCAGGTTGCGGTTAAAGAACTGGACTATCGCCGTGCTTTCAAATTTTAATTAGATTTAAGTATGGAAAATAACAAAAAACTGTCTTATTCTTTAGTCGAGGACGACTATGACGGTCATATACTTCACGGATGGAGCTTTAATAGACGATGTTTGTATTCGAAGATCACTTCTTCGAATACCGGAAGTCATTACTGAATTAAAAAAGACCGGAAGCGAATTTGTAAACATAGATTTATTCTTGGCTATGAACGAACAGTCGGTGTACTCACTTCTTAATTTTCATCAACAAAAGCATCTTAAAAAAGTTATTCAAAGTGCTCTTTACCAAAGATGGCTTAAAAATAAAATAGAACCGGATCTAATTATTAAGCGAACTGACTATCATCGCATGGATGATCTTATCAGTGTCTTTCAGCGTCTTTCAACAATAGACGCCTTAAATATCGTAACGATCGGACCTGGTTATGATGATATTGAATCACTTCTTCGCTTAAAACTAAAAGTATGCACCAGCCCCCTTAAAGACTTTATTTCCGCAGATCCTCATTTAAATTGGTTCTGGAAAGATCTCCGTACTCAACTTCATCTGCATTCTTAAAAAGGGGTCAGGCTCCCTTTCTTCACACACCGCAATAAATCATGTAATTTCTACCTAAAAGCCCTCTGGGGAAATTAACCGAAACTAATAAAACATAGTATTTATCCCAAGAGCCAGTTATAAGACTTTCAAATCTGTGGGGGTCCTATGAATATCAAGAATGCCTTAATTCCAATGTTATTAATGATCGTGATCTTTTCGTGCCAGCCCAAAGATGTAACTGTAACCCGTCCGGGTAATAGTGGGAATGTAAATACCAATTCAGCGAATTTAAGCTCGTTAGAATTTGATAAACTTTTATCATTATCATTAGATCGTCAGTTTGAAGCGATTCACTTGTTGAAAGCGGTTTTAAATCCCACATATGCTGAGTCAAAAAATTTAAAAGTTTCAAAAGATAAATCTGAGACTATTACTATAAAACTGCTTAATGTTCCGAAGTATGATAAAAAAACGGTTAGGGATGAAAGTTTTTACTTTGTTGATTTTGAAGTGCAAGCTCTTCATCTCGATGAAAACGGGAAATTGATTTCTTTAGTCCTAAAAAATGCGCCGACTAAAACTCCGAACTCCATAAGCTTTAATGCTGCAGGTGCTGACTTTTCTTCGAAAGCGCTTAATGAATTTATTTCTATTCGCGTAGGTACTACTTCTAACGAATATATTATTAACTTCGACCGTTTAGATGACACCAGTTCTAAGGCGGACAGACAGTCAAATTTAATCGTTACCGGTGTGGCGACGTTGACGTGGGATGGAATGGTGGAATCTTTAGACCAGCCTTTGCGGATAAGTCTTAATAAATTTTATGTAGATCGTAAGGGGAATAAAACGGGATTTATGAGATTTAGTTCAGTTGTTTCAAAAGATTTAATTGTTGAATTAAATAACTGCATTATTGTTAATGGCAATATTACCTTAACTCAAAGAATTAATGCTAAAACGGGTGCGTTTGATAAAATTTCTTCTGTTAATTATACGGATTCGTCATTAGTTATGACCGACGGAACTCGTTCTACTTTTAGCTATTCAGCTAAAGAGTGTGCGCATCGCCCTATCATCGATTTTACAAAGTTACTTTAATTTAGTTAAGTATCCGCAAGCGAGAATAAATCGGGAAGTGATCAGATGCCCCTTTCCTTTCGTTTTCATCAAAACGAATAGGGGTTCCATTAGGCTTAGTTTGTACCGGAGATTTGATGACTTCGATTGATTCTGGAATAAGTTCTAAGCCAGCAGCTTGTGGCAAATTGTGACTGTAAACTAACGCATCTAAGAAAGACCACTGACCTTTATGGTTGTAAGTCCCTTGGCAGTTCTTGCATCCCACGATATGAGAAACCGCACCAGCTTCACTGAGAGTTTTGCCAAAATAGCCGTAATCCACTTCTTCTTCGTCAATAATGTTAAAATCACCACCGGCTATGACCGCGCGTCCTTGGCTTTGTATTTCTAACATGATTTTTTTCATGTATTCAACAGCATCACGTCGTTGGCCTGTCGGATTACCCTGGGATGGAAAGTGAACTGAAAGAAAGGTGACATTTTTTTTGTTAATTTTCACAGTGGTTTCTAAAATCCCACGGGATCTTTTACCGCCGGGATCACTAAATGGAATAATATGAAGTATAGGTTTTCCGACCATTGGGAATTTAGAAATAAATGCAGTATTAATTCCTCGGGTATCGGGCCCTTTTAAGATAGCTACCGTTTGATAGCCTAAACCCTTTAATGGTCCATTCACCAGCATTTTAAGGATATTTTCATTTTCGACCTCAGACAGTAATAGATTATCTGGGCCTTTGCCGCCATCTGCGTAGGTAATAACTTTGGCCACCTGGTTAATTTTCAATTTAACCGCAGCATCGCTCCAGTCTTTATTAAAACACTCTGACCGATAAAACGAAGAGGTTACGGTTTTACAATAAGCTTTAACTTCAGCAGTATTTTTAAGTTTTTTGGGAAGATAGGTGTAATCATTTACACCGTCGTTTTTTATGTTATCGAACATGTTTTCAACATTAAAAGACATAACAGAAATTTCACCCGCTTCTTTGGTGACTCGGGTTTCATCGGTTACTCCCTTGCCGGAGCCCCTATCGGGAGAAGATTTACAACCACTAATGAAGCCTATCGAAAGGGTTAAAACAGCGGTTAAAAATAAATGTTTTAGAGTATTTTTACTGTGAGTTTTTAATTGAATATTTTTCATAAAAAAAGCCTAATTTGTTATTTTGTTAAGATCTAGCTTTAGTTTCTATATTGCGTCGTGATATATATTTTCGAACAGTTCTAAACTCATTTTCAGGAGATATTTCCATGAGATGGCCCACCCTTTGTTTGTTAATTGTTCAGTTTCTTTTCTCCGTATCCTTTGCCCAAAACGAAACGTCGGAACAAAGTAGTGCAACCTCTGTGACAGCAACGGCGACCAGGGAAAGCGGCTCCACTTTAACTGATGATGTTGATGAAATTAATTTTGGCAATCAAAGATTTGGTGCTTCTTTATTTTTTATTGGTGGATATAAAGACCAGCAATTCAGAAATGCCAATCCATCTTTTGATATTTTTGATTCCTATATATCCTTAAGTTATTTTGTAAATCACGACATTTTGATTTCAGCTCGACCTGCATTCGGTTATTCAATTGAAGGCGTTAACTCATATGGTGATGAGGTTACGAATAAAATTCGCATTCGCGACTTCTCTTTTGCGGCATCGATTCGAAATATACTTGAAGACTATATCGATCCGGCGTGGAGTGTGCGTTTTAAGCCGCGATTGTATCTACCCACCAGTGAGGCTTCAAAAGATTCAGGAATGATTGCGCGATTACGATTAGAATGGGATGTGCGGCGCTATTTAGGTCGACATAGCTATCTGCGATTCTTTGTTAAACCCAGTTATTACTTTCAAAGAACAACGGTAGCGTTAAGTAATGCTAACCCAAATAGACCCAATCAGTTGCAAACGACGGCTATGGCGGACTCGGATCACGGTGTTACTTTAAGTGCAAACCTGAATAGAACTTTTTCGTTACAAGGCACCTTAGAATTTGAGGAGTTTTGGTCAAACACTTCGGACGTTAATACCGATCGCGAGCGCAACCAATTTCGACAAAGTAATTTTTATTATGGTGGTGGACTTGAGGTTCGTCCAAGTCGTTCTATCATGTTTATTGTGGGTGCACGTACGGAAAAGAACTTGATACTCACGGATCGTAGCGATGAGACCAGCTATTCATTACTATTTAATTCAATACTATTTTAATCAAAATTTTCTGGCAGTTCAAAAATATGTCGCTGATCTTCGTATAAGAAATCAATAAGACAGGCTTTAAGTGCTATTTGATTTTTTGTATGTGGATTTTTATTCCATTTAAGTTCGGATCCATAAAGTTGATCGCCAAGTAGGGGATATCCGGTTTCAGCAAGCTGCGCACGAATTTGATGAGTTCTACCGGTAATTAAGTTAATTTTTAATTTTACAATATCATTTTCACCGGGAACTTCATAAGGTTCTTGTTTCTCTATCAGAAGCTCGCATTCATCCCAGTCTTCTTGAAAAACAGGCGAGACTTTTTTAGGAGCGCGGGGAGAGGGTTCCATGTAGTGGATAAGTCGGGAGGGAAGTGTGATAGCAGTTTGTATAAGAGCCGCATACTTTTTTTCTATGGTTTTTTGCTGAAGCTGTATATTAAATGCTTTAACAAATTTTGTGTTTTTCCCGTAAACAATAAGACCCTCTGTCGTGGTATCTAATCGATGCGAAATAAAAAGCTTAGTCTGTAAACTGAGTTCTGCTTGGGTAAGACTGTTTTCTATAATATTGTCGACGGAAGGATGGCTAGGTAATCCAGAAGGTTTATTTAAAACTAAAAAATCATCGTGTTCAAAAACGATATGCTTTTTCCATTCATAATTAACGAAATATTTGCGCGGTCTAGTGTGGACTCGAATGAGTTGTCCATAATGTACGGTTTGTTGCGAATTCAATGAGCGTAGATTATTAATGTAGACGGCGCCGATCGTAAACAGGTCAGCTATGTTTTGAGTGTCTAGGTTTAATGCGTTTTGGATAATGTCAATGGCCATTCCATCGACAGGACTATAAAAGTGTTTAACGCCGTACTCAAAACCCTGGGATGTAACTACTGTGTGCATTCTATTTTGTTAGCACACTGTTCCGTACTCATTCAAGGACTTAACATTTTTCTAAAAAAAATGAACAATACATTGATGATCCAAGAAACAATTCAGTGTCTTTTTAGCAGTACAGAAGTTTTAGAATGTTTGAAACCATTCGCGTTTCAGCCTTTCTGGATTTATTTTTTTCTGATTGTTATGATGTTGTTATCCGCAGTTGGTTTGCCATTTCCTGAAGAGGTCACTTTAGTTAGCGTTGGGACTTTGGCATATATTGGTGCAAATCCGCATCTTTATCCGCCGCCATATCCAGGCGCGCCGCATGTGGATCCAACGACTTTAGCGATTGTTGCTTTTTTTGCCGTTTTTGGAGCGGACTTATTGATATATGCCATCGGCCGGTTTTTTGGACCGAGAGTATTTGAATGGGGCCCTGTAAAAAAGATGATACCGCCAGATAGCCGCCAAAGGATAGAGGCCTGGACTAACAAATATGGAGCGTTAGCCTGTGGGATTTTTCGTTTTACACCGGGTATTCGATTTCCAGGTCACCTAGCTTGTGGCATGGTCAAATTTCCAGTTTGGAAATTTATGGTTGTTGACGGTATTGCGGCGTTACTTTCTGTGCCAACACAGGTGCTTTTGTTTGCGCACTACGGAGACCGCATTTATGGTGTATTTAAACAATTTAAATATATCATTTTTGGGATACTTATTTTGGCGCTGATAGTTTACATTTACAAAAAATGGTCTACGCGTAAATTGGCTAACGGCGTTTAACAGTTAGCCCGTTTTTTTAGAGTTTAAAAAATCACTTTCTGACAATTCAAAACAAAAATTAAGGGTGGCGACTTTTTGAGGTTTGCTGTAACTGGCTTCCGGCCAGAAAATTTTATCGTAGCCATGTTGAAGTCCATAAAATTCTTCGCGTAAGCGGAAAAGTAAGCCACAACTAGAACCCAGTAGCCAATCCACTTGAATCTGATGTAAGGCGTCCTCTAATTGGACGGCATTGTGCGTAGTTAAAAAGCTTTCAGGCAGATTATTAACTAAAGAACATGCGTTATGGTTAAACTTGAAGAAAGCTTGCTCTAAAGGATTAACCAGCAGTTTTTCAACGCGAACATCACTGACTCCAACAAATGGGGTGGTCAATTTTTTAAACTGCCAATAAAGAAGGGCGTCATTGGCTGTGTAGTCTGTCCGAGCAAGATAGTCTGAAATAGAGTCACAGCGAATACTTTCGAAAGCTGAATCGCTGACCTGATCATTATGATTCATCGCTGTTACTGTACGGATATGAAATAAAAATGAATAAAAACTAATAAGTTGACCTGTGAAATTTTCAGAAAACTCGAAGGTAAAGTTGTATAAGAAAGCATTCCCTAATTTCTTTTCAAAATCACTTAAAATATTTAAGGCCTCGCCTATAAACTTAAGCTGAACATTGTCATTGGAAAAGCATTTATCAACGGCTTGGCTGAACTCATTTTCAAAATCAGAGATTAATTTTTGAGGGGGCTTTGGCTGTTCCGTTTTCTTGTAAACATCCTTTAAACGTAGCGAGGATTTTGCGTAAATTTCAAAGTAGGGGTCGATATTTTTTAAATAGTTTTTGATAAATTGAGTGTCAGTGTTTGATAGATGTTTAAACTGATTTAAAACATGATAATTCATACCAATTAAAGCATCATTCATGTATTTCAAAGTCGTCGTGGGCGTGTAATCCGATGAGTCGGTTTTTTTATTCCAAGGAATAAACTGAGTAGGAGTGCTGATAGGCCCGGAAGCCATTTTTATTTCAAAGCCCATATTGAAAGACATTTGTTTCATATTTCCCTCTGCTGGTGCGTGTACTTATGATTACAATTTATTATCGGTATTGCGAAGGAAGACTTGAGAAAAACAAGACTTAGGGCTACCTTGTCTTTATGTATATTGATTCACATGCACATTGGTCGGATATCAAAGTTTCGCATCCAGACAAAACGGCTTTACTTAAAAAAGCTGAAGATATGAAGATCACTCAATTTTTACTCGGCGGAGTCGATCCCGCTGATTGGAAGCTGCAAATTGAGTTACAAAAAATGTATCCTGAAAAATTCTATTTATGTTTCGGATTGCATCCCTATTTTGTTTCCAAAACTTTAGCTTACGATTGCGAAGCCGCATTAGATGAGCTGGCTCAGTACCTAGGGTCTAGTGAACACAGCCCACTGGCACTGGGAGAAACGGGTTTAGATTTTCGCGATAAGATATTAGAATCAGGAGAGTTATCAAAAGATGAGGCCATCTCACATCAGATTGATTTTTTTGAGAATCAAATTCAATTAGCAAAGGCCTACAAAAAGCCATTAGTTCTGCATATCGTACAAGCCCACGAGAAAGCCTTACAGGTTTTTGATTTATGGGGAGCTCCAGCAAAAGGTGGATTAGTGCATGCCTTTAACGGAAGTTTCGAAATTGCTACAAAATACATCGATTTGGGAATGTTCATTAGCATAGGCGGTGCAGTGACCTACGAGAAAAACCAAAAACTACGAAAGACCATGGCTCAGATTCCATTGGATGCTCTGCTTTTGGAATCAGATATGCCAGATCAGGCGCCTCAAGGCTGGCAGGGCCCTAATGACAGCTCAAGTCTATGGCAAATTGCAAAAGTGATAGGTGAGCTTCGTAATTTGGAACCCGAATCAGTTATGGAAATCTCTACCCGAAATTTTAAAAAGCTTTTCAGCTTATAAGTCTTTTGTTATGTTTCCCGCATGGAAAATTTAACCGCTGTAAATCACTCAGTACACCCTGAAAATCGGTATATGTTGCATCGTCGATTTGATCGTATGGGCCGACTTGTGGGTGATCAAAATATGCAAAAATTATTTGGCTCGCATGTTATGGTCATTGGATTAGGTGGTGTTGGATCCTGGGCTGCCGAAAGTTTAGCTCGATCAGGTGTAGGGAAATTAACTTTGATTGATCACGACGAGATTTGCATCACCAATGCAAATCGTCAGTTGCATGCGCTGCAAGGCTTAGTGGGACGAAAAAAAGCCGATATTATGGCTGAGCGTCTTCGTAAAGTAAATCCGCAGGCGGAAGTGGTGTCCTTACCCCAATTTTACAATTCAGAGACTTCTGCGGCTATTTTGGATTTAAAGCCGGATTATATTGTGGATTGCATTGATAATTTAACGGCGAAAACTTTTTTATTAAATCAATGTCGTCAACAGAGTTTAAAAGTTATCACCAGCGGTGGTGCATCGGCGAAGATGGATCCGACGCGAATACGAATTACTGATTTAGCTAAAACGCATTTAGATCCACTATCGCATACAGTTCGAAAAATACTTCGACAAGAGTACAATTTTCCTAAAGGCAAGTTTTTTGATATTCCTTGTGTCTTCTCAGATGAAGTTCCCATGGAGCCTGTAGAGCTTCATTATGATCAAGGACAAGGTTTTAAATGTGTATGTCCTCAGGGTGAAAATAATCCTCATGGCTGCCTTCATCGAAATGTCATATACGGAACAGCAAGTTTTGTGACCGGAGCATTTGGTTTAGCTATGGCTTCGTGGGTGGTTCGTCAAATCACCAATATTGAAACTCACACTCAACCCGAAGTGGCTCGTCACAATACGAATAAAGGTTTACAGCAATGAGCATGATCATCTTTTTTGGAACTGCCCTTATCGTTTTGATAGTGGGCTTTATTGTTATCAGTGTTACATTTTGGCATTGGTACAAAGAATATAAATTAAATAAAAATTCAAAGAAAAAATTGACCTCACAGGAGACTTCAACATGACAATTACCCAATTTATTGATCATCACTATCGTCACTTTAATGCGGCCGCATTAAAGGATGCAGCAGCAGGATATAAAAAACATATTGATGAGGGCGGGCAGATGCTAGTGACTTTGGCCGGTGCCATGAGTTCAGCTGAATTGGGCTTGTCGTTGGCGGAGATGATTCGTCAAGGTAAGGTTCATGCCATTTCTTGTACTGGTGCAAACTTGGAAGAAGATGTTTATAATTTGGTGGCCCATGATCATTATGTGCGGATTCCTAATTACCGTGACCTAACGCCTGAAGATGAGCAAAAACTTTTAGAGCGTCATTTAAATCGTGTAACTGACACGTGTATTCCGGAAGAAGAAGCCATTCGCAGGATTGAAGATGCGATCTTAGAAGAGTGGCAAGCCGCTGAAAAAAAAGGTGAAAGCTATTTTCCCCATGAATACATGTATAAAATTTTACTCAGTGGTAAATTAAAAAAACATTATCAAATCGACCCCAAAGATTCATGGCTATTAGCAGCGGCGGAAAAAAATCTTCCGATGGTGGTTCCAGGTTGGGAAGACTCCACTACCGGAAATATTTTTGCAGGACATCTGATCAAGGGCGACATCAAAAGCCCGCACACAGTGAAATCAGGCATTCAGTATATGACCTATTGGGCGGACTGGTACATGAAAACAGCGACCAAGAAAAAAGTTGGTTTTTTCCAAATCGGTGGCGGTATCGCTGGCGATTTTCCAATTTGCGTTGTCCCGATGCTTTCACAAGATTTAGGTCACGAAGACGTTCCACTGTGGAGTTACTTCGCTCAGATCTCTGATTCGACGACCTCTTACGGATCATACTCTGGCGCAGTTCCTAACGAAAAAATTACTTGGGGAAAGCTTGCCATCGATACTCCTAAGTACATCGTGGAAAGTGATGCGTCCATCGTCGCCCCTCTTATTTTTTATTACGTCATGGGAAAGTAAAAAGGGGTCAGGCTACTTTCCTGTAAGCGGCGCGGCGAAAGTGTGAGGATTTTAAATTTAAATATTTAAGCATAGCGCTTAATTACAAAAGGAGAAAAAGATGAAAAAGATTATTATAGCGGTAGCCATGTTAGCAGCGACTTCTGCGTCAGCAGATAGAACTTATGTTGTATCGGGCCGTACATTAATGGCGTTAGTTTTTAGTCAGGAAGTTAAATTTGAATCAGGGGCGAAGTACAATGTGAATTCGCAGACATTTGTTTTTGATGCTGGCTATAACTTTGGAAAATTTGAAGTAGGTCCTTATTTAGCATATTCAAATACTGATGATGAAACCAACAAAGATAAAAGCACGGCTTTTGGGGCCTACGGTAGAATTAATTTTATCGAAAATATTGCTGGCGAATCGGTAGTTCCCTTCGCAAAATTGAGAGTTACTAAGTTCGAAGATGATGACACTGGAGCGACCTCAAATGAGTTGGCTTACTTTCTTACTGGCGGAGCAAGTTTTTTTCCATTTGGTGATGTTATTGCTTTAAATGCCGAAGCAGTTTATAGAACCTCTAAGTATGAAGCCGGAGCGAGTGAAGCAACTATTTCTGGTTTTTCTCTTCAAGGTACATTCAACCTCTATTTTTAATATAGTACCTTAGGCTAGTCCAAGTATTCACTGAAGATTCTTTAGGGTGTAATTAAAGAAACCCCTCAAGGAGTCTTCAGTGAAATCACTCTTGATCATCATTTCAATATTTGTATCTTCAATATCTCAAGCTGCTGGCCGCGATTGGTCGGTTGACGGCAGATCCTTAGTTAATATTCTTCTGACAAATTCAATAAGCTATGACAACGGCACCAGTGAAAATGAAACAGGCCAAGAGCTGGAAGTGGAGTTTGGTCGAAATCTTGGGGTCATGGAGTATGGACCTACATTGGGATATGCTAATGCCAGCAGTACGGTGGCGCCATTAAGAAAAACCGCTTTTGGTGGATATTTCCGATACAACTTTCTTGAAAACAGACCAGGCTCTAAATATATTCCTTATGTGCGTGTGCATTTATTGATGATTAACGAAGATCGAGGCGGCGTAACAAATGATGTGACCTTAATAGGTTTATCAAGTGGGTTAAGTTGGTTTCCATTAAATGACGTCGTTGGATTATCAGGTTATCTGGCTTATCAAGATGCTAAGATCACCGGAGCTAAAATTAATAGTTTATCTTTAAGCACGGCGCTGACGTTGTATTTTTAAACGGAAAGGACTTCGTTCACTTCAGGAAATATTTCTTTAATGCGAACTTCGATACCTTGTTTTAAGGTGGCTTCAGAACTAGGGCATCCCACGCAGGATCCCATCAGTTTTACATACAGATTTGAATTTTCATATTTCACAAAAGCAATATCACCGCCATCTAAAGCAATAACAGGCTTGATTTCACTTTGAATAACTCGCTTCATTTTTTTTACGATTTCGCTGTCATTCTCAGATTCGTCTTGCGCAGTCTGTAAATCGATGACGATGGGTTGACCCGAAGTGACATGTTCGGCCAACAAGCCAGATAATGGTTGAGCTAATACTTTCCACTCCACCCAATCTTGTTTGGTGATGGTCACAAAGTTTTCGCCAATAAATACCGCAGAAACCCAAGGAAAGCCGAATATTTTAGCAGCTAGAGGGGATTTTTCAGTCGATTCTACGTTGGGAAAATCTAAAGAGGCCTCAGCTATTTTTTCAGAAAAATTAAACTTCATGGTGGCTGGATTTGGCGTGGTTTCAAAAGTTACATTCATGAGTGTAGACATACCAGTTGTATTGCCAGTTTTCAATTTATTATGTAGCTTTATCATCTAGAAACAATATACACGGGAGAAAAACAAATGACCCCTCGAGTGCGTGAAATTTTAAGTTGGTATGGAGCAGAGAATATTGGTGTTTTAACAAATATGGCTCGCATAATGAATCACGGAAAATTAGCAGGAACAGGCAAAATGGTCATTCTTCCGGTTGATCAGGGCTTTGAGCACGGGCCGGCTCGTACTTTCGCAAAAAATCCCGATGGCTACGACCCCTCTTATCACTTTGAATTAGCCATTGAGTCTGGATGTAATGCCTACGCCGCACCATTAGGAGCTATGGAAGCCTGTGCCCGTGATTATGCAGGTGAAATTCCGTTGATTTTAAAAATTAATAATTCAGATGTTTTATTCGGATCAAAAAATCCAATTTCCGCGCTGACGTCGTCAGTTGATGATGCTTTACGATTAGGTTGCTCAGCCATCGGTTTTACCATTTATCCAGGATCCGGAGAGCGTAAAGTTATGTACGAAGAAATTGCGGAAGCCAGCCGTCAGGCTAAAAAAGCGGGATTAGCCGTAGTTATTTGGTCTTATGCTCGTGGTGAACAAATTTCAAAAGCGGGTGAAACGGGTATTGATGTTATAGCCTACTCGGCGCACGTCGCAGCACAGCTTGGCGCAAACATTATAAAAGTAAAACCTCCAAGCAGCCATATCGAGCAAGACGCTGCTCGAAAAGTCTATGAAGCTCAGGGTATTAAAGTGGGCACAATGGCCGATCGAATCAAACATGTGGTGCAAAGCTGCTTTAATGGAAAGCGCGTAGTTATTTTTAGTGGTGGTGAAGCTAAGGGAACTGCAGAGTTGCTAGAAGAAGTTAAACAGCTGGCGCAAGGTGGAGCGTTTGGATCAATTATGGGCCGCAACGCCTTTCAACGACCTAAAAAAGAATCACTAGAGTTATTGCACAATGTGATGGAAACTTTTGCCGGCAAATCTTTAAAATAGTAGAAAATAATATTCAAGAAAGATAAAATATGTCAGATCAATTTAATGATAATCCGATCAAGGCCGAAAAAAGAAAAAAACTTCATGCTTTAAGGGAAAAAGGTATCAATCCTTTTCCCTACAGTTTTGATCAAAATGTTCATGTTGAAAAATTGATTGCAGAGTATTCAGGCTTAGCTGCAGGTGAAAAAAAACTAGATACGAATTTCCGAGTAGCCGGCCGATTGATGACTTTGCGGATGATGGGTAAAGCCAGCTTTTTTAATGTTCAAGACGTGACGGGATCACTGCAGTGTTATGTAAAAACTGAAGAGTTGGCGGAGCAAGATAAAATTAGTTTTGATTTAATTGACCTTGGCGATATCGTTGGCCTTGAAGGATACATATTTAAATCCCAAAAAGGTGAGTTGTCTTTATATGTAAAGAAGTTTCAAATTTTAACAAAAACTTTAGAGCCGTTACCTGAAAAGTTTCATGGCATTCAAGATATCGAAATTAAGTATCGCCATCGTCATTTGGATTTGATTTCAGATATGGATTCGCGAAAAGTATTTGTGACTCGTGGGAAAATTATTAAAGAGATTAAAAAATTCTTGGACAATCGTGGGTTTATGGAAGTTGAAACCCCAGTCTTGCAGCCGCTTTACGGAGGCGCAGCCGCCCATCCTTTTACGACTCATCATCGCGCTTTAGATATGAAGCTTTACATGAAAATATCTCCAGAGCTGTATCTTAAAAGATTAATTGTTGGAGGTTTTGAAAAAGTTTACGAAGTAGGAAAAAATTTCCGTAATGAAGGAATTGATCGATCCCATAATCCTGAATTCACCATGCTTGAATATTACGAGGCTTATACTGATTACAATTATCAAATGAAACAGTTTGAAGATTTAGTTTCAACTGTATGTAAAGAAATTACGGGATCATATAAAGTTATTTATCAAGATAAAGAAGTCGACTTTACTCCGCCATGGAGACGTTTAACAGTTATGGATGGCATTAAAGAGTATGCCAAAATAAATCCTGAGGATGCTGCAGCCTTAGATAAATATATTAAAGAAAATGCAGATAAACCCGTAAAGCTAGAGCATTTATCGACGGGCGAAAAACAAATGAAGGTTTTTGAAATAGCCGCTGAACCTCATTTGTGGCAACCGACAATTGTCATGGATCATCCGGTAGAGATTTCCCCACTGACTAAAATTCATCGTAGCAATAATCAGTTAGTTGAGCGTTTTGAGCCGTTTGCTGCTTGTATGGAGATTGGGAATTCCTATTCAGAGTTAAATGATCCTGAAGAGCAACGGGCGCGCCTAAAGGAGCAAGAATCTAAGCGCGGAGTGGACGAAGAGGCCCATCCAATGGATGAAGACTTTTTACACGCCATTGAAACCGGTATGCCTCCAACAGGTGGGGTAGGTATAGGAATTGAGCGAGTAGTAATGATTTTAACCGATCGACCAAGTATTCGGGATATTATTTTCTTTCCAACGATGAAGATTGTGCACCCGAAATGAAAGTGAAGCTAAGATATCTTTTTTTTGTTGTTGTAGGTTTTTTGGTGACGAGTTGTCAGTTAAAGCCAACTACAGTTATAGAAGAGTCGGCTGATGTTTTCGCAAATAGAACGGTATTGATGGATACGCGATCAGCCTTAGATTATGCAAGTTTTCATATTAAGGGTTCCGCCAACTTATTAGTGGACGATTTTATCATGCGCAAAAACCAGAAACGAGTTTTTGATCCGGATTTGAACAGCGTGATAGAGCGCTTAGCTTATCGAGGAATAAATCCCAATAAAAAAGTACTGTTAATTGGTTATAGAGCAGATTCGGTAGAGAATAAAAAGTGGAAGTGGTTGTTAAATAATCTAGAAATAACTGATGTCACTATGCACTCATTTGATGAGTTTAGAAAAAATGCCTCGGGACGATTTGCATCGGCCAAACCAGTAGATGGGTGGATGCTGAAAAGCAGTGAGAATGTTCAAAAAGAGTTTTTACTTCGGAAAGTTCAAAGATGCTTTGTTACTCCCTACATAAAACAAAGTTGGCCTGAGGCCTTCTGCAACTAAAAAAAAAGGATCTGAAAAGATCCTTTTTTAGTTTTAAATATGTACTACTTTGTGTCGATGAGTAATCAAACCATGAGTTGGATCGTAGGGGGATATTCCAACGTCTACAGAATCTCCCACAACCACTTTGATATTGAATTTCTTCATTTTACCACAAAGTCGAGCTTTGATATTAACACCATTCTGTAACAGAATGTGGTAAGTCCCGCCGCCCGCGATGTCAGATATTTTTCCGGTCACTGTGACCAGATCATCTCTAGACATTAGTAGCGATTACTTCTGAAGTTACCACGACCGCCGCCGCCACCTTCACGTGGAGCCATAGGTTTCGCTTCGCTTACATTCATAGCGCGACCTAATTGATCTGATCCGTTTAATTTTTCAATAGCAGTGTTAGCTTCAGTGTCTGTAGCCATCTCTACAAAACCGAAACCTTTGCTGCGTCCAGAATCACGATCAGTTACGATGCGTGCGCTTTCAACTGTACCGAAAGCTGAGAAGACCTGACTTAAAGTCTGATCGTCCATGTTATAAGATAAGTTTCCTACGTATATTTTTTTGCCCATGAATTCCTCCTTAGGATGGGAAATGCCACTAAGAGAAGAACGAGCCCAATGCTTTTTCACTCAACAGAGACTATTTGAATCCTTAAGATAATCTATTTTATAAGCACTGGCTAGTATTTTTAATAAGGATTTTTAAGGTAAAAATTGCTGAATTTTATACAGGCGTTCCAGTGAATTATACTTTAAAACTTATAAATTTGAGATGAGGCCAATACTGAGTATAAGGCAGAACGTGATTTTATATATAGGCTAGGGTAAGCTTGCTTTTATACATAAGATAAGGAGTTTTATGAAAAAAATAATTAGTACCTTAATAGTTACATTTTCGATGATGGTTTCTGCGGAAGTTGGAGTTAAAGTCGATAAAATTGATTCCAATCAGGACACAACAATTTCAATTCAAAAAGGACGCGCCACAGTTCATAAAAGATATTTGTTAGCGGAAGGTGAACAAGAAATTGTAGGGGACGTTGATGTCGTTCGCAAATCTGCGGAAATGAATTGGAAAAAAGAATGTAACGAGTGGAGAAAAGAATTCCGAGCAGATAACAGAGACAATAAGATTATCTCTGTTTCCTGTGGCCGTATGAAGTGCAATAAAGACGGTGTTGAGACAACTTGTGCCTCAACGGCAAAATACAAAGTTAAAACCTTAGCGGAAGAATAGTTTCTTAATAATGCGCGGTTTAGGTTTAGGCCGCGTTCTTTTTCATTTTAAACAAGACAGAGTACATAGCTTTAAGCATATCGGGATCATAGCGCTGGGCCAGATTGCCATTCATCAGATTTAAAGCGTCGGCAGGTTTCATTGGCGTATTATACGATCGTTGTGTGGTCATAGCATCATATGTGTCAGTTAATGCAACTATGCGCGCGAAGGGATGAATTTCTTGCTTAGATATACCTTGAGGATATCCTCCACCAGTCCAGGACTCATGGTGTTCGTAGCAGGCGGCCTTAATTGCGTCTGAAATATTACCGTGCTCGTTTAAAATTTTTAATCCAAACTGTGGATGCATTCGCATCTGAACCCATTCGTTGTCATCTAAAGCGCCTTTTTTGCAAAGTATTTCCAGTGGGACTAAGCGCTTTCCCAAATCATGATACAAAGAACTTAAACCTAACTCTTCAAGTTCAGTTTTACCCAAACCAATCGCCTGACCTAATCCTAAGGAGTAGATACTGACATCAAAAGAATGGTTGTAGGTATAAAAATCATGTCCAGATAAAGTAATAAGATTTTGCATTTCATTCGGGGCGGAGTTAATGAAGTCTATAAGATTACTAATAATAGGACGTGATTCATCTAAGGCTTTTTTTACATCTGGGTTATCAAATAGATCTTCCAATAAGGCGATAGAGCTTTCTTTTAATAAAGTGGCTTTTTCGCTGTTCGGTA
This sequence comes from Pseudobdellovibrionaceae bacterium, assembly GCA_022843825.1. Lineage (GTDB taxonomy): Bacteria > Bdellovibrionota > Bdellovibrionia > Bdellovibrionales > Bdellovibrionaceae > Pseudobdellovibrio. Next base: position 52,881 of record JALHMX010000009.1, on the reverse strand, counting down.
GTAAATCTGAATTCATCAAATCACGTATGTAATGTTGATATTTTTCCTTATCCGCCAAAGCCAAAAGAAACGATTCGCCAGAATCCTTTAGATGTAGACTCTGAATTTTTTCTTTAGAAATGGTATCGCCTTCTTTTATGTAAAGAATGACCTTTTGATCCAACAAAATATAAACGTTAAAGGGTAACGGTTTATTGGCGATCAAAGTAGTAAGTCGTATTCTAAAATATCCATTGGTAGACATGCTTTTTTATCGGCTTGAAATAGGGTTAACATAAGTGAAGATTTGACGAACCCAACTTTGGTCCGATCTGGATTGGAACTTATAGTGATAATGGGCTAAGATGAGTCTGTCGGCATGAATCGTAATTATAAAATTTTAGTATCCATAGTCTTTACTTTGTTCTTAGGCTCAAACCTAAGTTGGGCCGCTCCTCAATGTCATGATTTATTTAATGCTCAGCTGCCTGCGGGAGTTAAGGCATTATTGCCTGGAGCTGATTTTGTATTGTCTCACAAATTTGAGTATACCGCAGAGCAGGCCTATAATGACGATAGATTTTTTGACTTTACCAAAAAATATCCAGACATGGATCCTAACGATGCAGTGGCTCTTTATTATTATACAGAAAGCTTATCTTATAGGTTAAATTCTACTCTAGCAAAAAAAGAGTATGATCCTTATATGAGGCAGGCCCAAGTGTACATAGATTCGGCTTTAAAACACTTACCTATGGTTGAAAAAACAGCGCTGTACCGAGGGCTTAAACGGGAAGAAATTGACATTTTAAAAAAATATAAAGTCGGTGAAGTCATTGAGTTTCAAGAATATAAATCAACCTCAGACTCTATACAAATCGCGGACGCTTTTTCAACTTATCATGAAGATTATAGTCATATTATGGTCATAAAAAATGCTAAAGCCTACGATCTTATAGATATCAGCCATTATCCTGATGAAAGAGAATTTCTAATAAAGGCGAGAAGTCGCTTTAAGCTGATCGACATTGAGCTTCATGAAGAGCGTGGATCGAAAACTAAGAAATATATAGTTGAGATGTTAGATTAAAGTAATGTAAAATCCAGACTGATATGTCAGTTCCCTTAAAACAAAACCTTACCTTAGATTCAGATCTTCAATATGTACGTGGAGTTGGTCCGGCGTTAGCTTCTCTGTTTGCGCGTAATGGGTATAAAACTGTCGGTGACTTTATCACTAACTATCCACGGACTTATGAAGATCAACGGGCGGCAAGGCTTATAGCAACTTTAAAAGATGGAGACATCGTAAGCCTTAAGGCATACGTGGCCAATGTGTCTAGTTACACCATGGGGAAATCGACGCGCAAGATTTACGATGTTTTAGTTAAGGACAGCTCTGGGCAAATTCGTTGTAAATTTTTTCGTGTTCCTTACAAAGGCTATTTTGAAAGGTTTAAGTCAGGTAAAGAAGTACGTGTCGTAGGTAAGGTCACAAACTACCGGGGTCGTATTGAATTCCATCATCCTGAGATAAAAGATGTCGAGCCCGATGAGGTTTTACAAGATGCTCTGGTTCCTATTTATGTTGAACATGAAGGAATGAATTCTACAAAAATTCAAAAACTGATTCAAAATTGTTTTGCTCAAATTAAAGGGTGGGATGCAGATAAGTTTCCTGATACTGTTTTAAAGAAACACAATTTGATTACTCGTGAGCAAGCATTATTAGAAGTTCATAACCCTAATATTGTTGATGCAACACTGTATAACGAGTTTAAATCACCAGCTCATCGGCGAATTATATTTGAAGAGTTTTTTTGGTTAGAACTATTTTTAGCATCAAAAAAAGCAAACTTAAAAAAAGAACAAGGTATTGTTATTGAAAATAAAGATGCCTTTGCGCAAAAGTTAGTTCAGTCATTGCCCTTTGCGCTGACGGATGCTCAGGTTCAAGCCTATCAAGAGATCAAACAAGATCTATCTTCAGGCAAACCAATGAATCGTTTAGTGCAGGGTGATGTGGGCGCTGGAAAAACTTTAGTTTCATTTATGTCCGTTCTGAGCACTTTCGAGAGTGGTTATCAGTCATGCCTTATGGCGCCCACCGAAATCTTAGCGGAACAACATTACCGAAATGCACTAAAGCAGCTTTCTCCTTTAGGTGTTCAGGTTGGATTGTTGACAGGAAAAACTAAAGTTAAAGAACGTAAAGAAATAATGGGAAAACTTATCAGCGGTGAAATTCAGTTTCTTATTGGGACACATGCTTTAATTGAAGACTGGGTGCAGTTTAAAAATTTGGCTTTGGTCATTATAGATGAGCAACATCGTTTCGGCGTGGCTCAACGTAGTATTTTAAAAAGCAAGGGATATAGTCCTCATTTTTTGATTATGACCGCAACGCCGATCCCAAGAACATTAGCGATGACGGTTTATGGGGATTTGGATATTTCAATTATTAACGAGATGCCGATCGGAAGGACTCCGATTCAAACTCGTGTGATTCAAGAGTCCAAAAGAAATCAAGCCTTGAATTTTATGATTGAACAAATTCAAAAAGGAAGACAGGCCTATTTTGTTTATCCATTAGTAGAGGAATCAGAAAAAATTGATTTGAAAAATGCAACTGAGGAATATGAAAAATTAAAAACTCAGTTTCCTGAAGTGCGTTTTGGATTATTGCATGGAAGAATGAAATCACAGGAAAAAGATGAAATCATGCAGTTATTCCGAGATCACAAAATAGATGTCCTGGTTTCAACGACGGTCATTGAAGTCGGGGTGGATGTGCCCAATGCTAATATTATGATTATCGAACATGCTGAAAGATTCGGTTTATCGCAGTTGCATCAGTTGCGAGGTCGCGTGGGGCGAGGAGAACACAAATCTTTTTGCGTCATGATCATGAGCTACGCGGTCAGTGCCGAAACCAAAGCCCGCGTCGAATTTATGGAAAAAACCAGCGATGGATTCAAAGTCGCCGAATATGATTTAGAAATTCGTGGTCCCGGCGAGTTCATGGGCGCTAGGCAGTCAGGCTTAGGCGGCTTTAAAATGGCCAACCTAGTGCGCGACTTTGATTTATTAAAACTTGCTCGCGACAGCGCCTTTGAAATATTAAAAAATGATCCCGACCTAAAGCGCAAAGAACACGCCCTGATCCGCGAAGAACTCCTTAAATCCTATGGCCCCAGCGCCTTAGCCGGCGTCGGCTAAAAAGGGGTCAGGCTCCCTTCCTGTAAGCGGCGCGTCCAATAAATTTTTATAATTTTTACAGTGTTGACGACTTTTTGAAGTATACACTAGCAAATACCTTGCACTAAACAGTACTGTGCAGTAAATACTAGCGTATGAATACTCAGTTTAACAAAGGTGTTATAGAGATGTGTGTACTTTCCTTAGTGAATCGACGTGATCACTATGGGTATGAGTTGGTTGAGGCGATTTCAAAAAAAATTGAAATCTCTGAAGGCACTGTATATCCCATTCTGCGCCGACTTACACAGGATAACTATTTTGAGACCTATCTTGAAGAGTCTTCCGAAGGTCCACCGCGGAAGTACTACAAGATGACTCCTTTAGGTCGAACTGAAACCAATAAATTGATAAAAGCATGGAAAAAATTTAACGCAGACGTTGATGAAATTATTAAGGGGAAAGCTAGTGAATAAGCAGGAATATCTAAATCAATTAAAAAATGAACTTAAAGATCTTCCGTCAACAGAGGTTGACGATATTATTAGAGATCAAGAAGAGTATTTTCGAGAGGCTTTAAGCTCAGGAAGAGCCGAACATCAAATCGTTCAATCTCTGGGAAGTCCTGCTCAATTAGCAAAAGAAGTCAAAGCTGAGTTTCGAGTAAAAATGGCTACTCAAGAAAATAGAGTATGGCCACAAGCTAAAAGTATTTTTAAGGCGATTCTAGCTTTATGCATTTTAGCGCCATTTAATTTGCTCTTTATTATGGGTCCATTTCTAATTCTATGTACGTTGTTACTTACCTTATGGTCTGTGGATATAGCCTTAGCTCTGTCTGCAATAGCTGTCGTTATCGCAGGCCCTGCAGTATTACTGGCCATCGATTCAATAATTGGCTTTACGGCGATATTTGGCGGATTAGCTCTGCTGGGATTTTCAGTACTATTAATATGTGCCACATTTTACCTAACCAGCTTGGCTTTAAAAATGACAGTTTCATTTCTTAAGTGGAACGTTGATTTTATAAAAAATCAGGCCAAATAGAAATATTATAAGAGGATTACATGAAAAAGTTTTTAATTTTTGTATCTGCGTTTACCGTTGTATGTTTTGCGATTACTGCCATTTTATCACAATATGTAGACATAGATAAGCTTAACAATGCAAAGATTAGTTTAGAGACTAACAAAACATTCAATCTTGAAGTTTTTGACAAGAACTCTATAAAAATAAGCACGACTTATGGGGACGCAAAAGAGTCCGTCCTTCAAAAAAAATATGAAATTGAAGAGGGTGAAAGTGAGCTTGAGATTCTTGGCAAATCTCCAAATATTTATATCGAAGAATCACCTGACAATCAGCTGCATTTAAGATTGGTTTATAAATCGGATGTCAGTCCTAGCGAAGTTGATTTAGATACAAGTTTAAAAAGAGATGGTAAAAAAATTACCATTACAATTGATAAAATTTTTGAGGATAAAAAATCTGGTGGAGCGTGGATAGCAATCAACCAAGCCAAAATCCGCATGGTTGATGATATGGTATTAAAAATATTTATTCCATCGAAACTAAAAAAATTGTCAGTCAAGACTGTATCGGGTGATCTTGAATTGCAGAACATAGCGCTCCAACAGCTGGAAGTAAAGATAGTCAGTGGGGATCTTATAGTTAAGAATTCAAACTTAGAAAATATTGCAGTGAACGGCGTAAGTAGTGATTTAAGTTTTGATGATGTTCAAGCGAAAAAAGTTCACGTGAATACCATTAGTGGGGATGTTGAGTTCAGTAGCATGGAACTCAAGGCTTTCGAAGTGGATTTTCAATCGACCAGCGGGGACCTTCGGTCTGATGCTTTTTTTAAGAACTACATCACTGGAAACAAGCTTCAGTACTTAGGAAGTAACAATGTTGAAATCAGTCGCATAAGTATTAAAACAGTCAGCGGTGATGCTCGCTTTGAAAAATAAAAAGGGGTCAGGCTCCCTTCCTGTAAGCGGCGCGTCCCGAAAAGTAGCCTGGCACCTATTAATCGACAGCTGTATAGATCATTAACAATGTTATCCATGTCTCATAGTAAGACTTTAAATTAGTCAACAATATCAAATAGATAGATTGTATCATTAATAGACATTGGGGGAAAATATGGCACACGGATTTCATGTACTTTAGGTATACCCGTGGAGGTTTGTATGAAAAAGTTTATAATGATCGCGTCAGTTTTGATGTTAGGAGTAGTTTTAAACTACATGTCTAGCCCTCGTCTTAATGAGGCCGCAGTAAGTCTGCGTCAACCGGCATCTACCGCAAAAAAAGTTTGGGCCTTTAATTACAAAGATTTATCTAAAAAGCCTTTCCAGATCAAAAAGGAAGCAGGTAGTTATGAAGAAGCTTACAAATCTGCTTCACGCGAGTGCTTTCAAAAGCTGACCGGCGGTAAGTATCCTGGTGAAGAAAAGGGTCTAGATATCATAGACATTTGCGCAAATCCAAAATCCTAGTTAGACTATACCTTGCTAAGGAAAAAGGAACTTTAACCAGCGAGGTAGTTTATGGGAATTTTAAAATCAGTAGCAGACTTCCTATTAGGTAAAGATCCAGATATTTTTGATCCTAAAGGTACGGTTACGCACAAGCTACCCAAGAAAAAGTGGGATGACTGGCAAGATCGTTACATCAAATCAGATGATTACAATTGGCGAGATCACGCAGGCACCAAGGCCGACGCTAAAGTTAACGAAAAGAAAATCGTTTTTCAACAACCACATCAAAACAAATAATAGTTATTTTTGACACGTTTAAAAGAAATTCTACCAGATTTTTATTCTAATATATTAAACAAAGATTTACTGCAATTAGATGTGACGGAAACCAAGGCTACATGCAACAACTGCTTGCGTAGTCGTGATGGACGCTTTCCTTATGCCTACAAACCTCATTTAAAATGCTGCACCTTTTATCCGTTTGTTCCTAATTTTGCGGTAGGTGGAATATTAGTCGAAAATCTAAAAGGGGCAGCAGTCATTCAAGATAAAATCAAACGCCGCGAATTTACTTTGCCGTTGGGGGCATTTCCCACTTTGAAATATCAGCATCAGTTTTTTCACAAAAAAGAAACCGACTTCGGTAATCGCGAAGATCTATTGTGTCCGTACTTTGATAAGGTAGAATCAAATTGTGGTATTTGGGATTTCAGAGGAGTGGTATGTACTACTTTTTTCTGTCGTAGTGATCGCGGCAAAGAAGGGCTGAGGTTTTGGAAAAACTTGGGTGACTATTTAAGTTACGTCGAGATGGCCTTGGCCGAGGAATGTTTAGTGCAGTTGGATTTCTCACCGCGCGATGTTTCAGATCAGTTGCATTATTTAAATCGCAAAGAGTGGACTAAAGAGCAATCCGTACAAGAATTTTTATCCGCTACAGACTTTAAATTTTTTTGGAATGGATACGTAGACTATGCCAGCTTTTATAAAAAATGTTATAATCATGTACTCAATTTATCTAAAAAAGAGTTTAAAGAAATCACCGGTCAACAGGGTGATCACATTTTAAAAAATGTTTTGTCTTAAATTATAATCGAGTGCGCTCTTTAGTCGTAGGGGTTGTTGGAGTCGATCTAGAGGGCGTCGTTTTGGTCGGTTTTCCAATGGACCCTAGGTTTTTTAAGTTAGGACATGTGCTCCAACGGGGAGTAAGAAACCGATGATTTCCAATGTTTCCACAAATTTTCATACTGCGGGCCCAGCGCGGAGATGCTTTTTTAGGATTATAAAAATTAAGAACCCCGTTAGCTCCCTCGCTAAGAGCAACGGCAGAAGCCTTTTGGCAATCTCTGAAAGCGCGCTGATCCCCACTGCGCCTTGGAGGTATGGAAATATTATTGGGTATGCGATCTGCGGTCCAACTGAATTGTGACCTTTGATAAATTACGCCACAAACGGTATTAGGGTAGGACTTTGATTTTACCCGAGACAGAACGACTTTGTTAACGGCGACTTTGCCATTGTAAATTTCGCCGCGAGATTCGTGATAGCAGTTGCACACCATGCAGTCCATGCTGCTTTGGTTTCGGTTGCAAGACTGCTTTATGGTTGTCTGTGCTGACACCATGAGTGGTAAAGCTGCGGCTAGAAGAATTGAAAATATTATATTCATAGATTATTCAAGAATAAATTGTACAGGTTTGTCTTTTTTAATTTCATAAACCGCTGCCGGACCTAAAAATGTTTCTACCTGTATTCCAGTCTTCTTTTTAAGCTTAACAGCGTGCTCACCTTCAGCAGGAAGTACGTAATACGGAATGCCGATCTCTTTAGTCTCTTGAAGCGTTGGAACTTCCGATTTCTTAATATTAGCTATTTTCGTCGAAGAAATTTCTACCACTCTCCAAGTTTTATCGTTGGGGATTAAGGCTACGACATATTGGGTTTTAGTATCTTGACCAAAAAGAACAATTCCATTTTTGCCGTTACCTTCAAAATCACCAATGAAAGCCATAGGCTGCGTTTTTGAATCATCAAATAATTCTAAAATAGACGGACTAAAGTCACTGCGATCAAAAACAGTAAATTGAGAATTCCATTTATTTAAAGCAGTATATGCCCCTTTGGGGATCTCAATTTCTACTTCTTTTTCTTTAGCTATAATATTTAATGCAGTAGCATCAGTATGCTTGAGTGTAGTTGCAAAGCTATTTGATGTTAATAAAATTAGTACAGAAAAAAATAATTTTATCATTTAATGCCTCCTTCGGCTTTCCATCGTACTGGTTTTTTAGATGAGGTATTGCTGTCACCTAAACTTGCAGGGCACTTTGAACTTTGAGGTGTTACATAGCGATGGTTACCTATGGTGCCGCAAATTTTCATGTTTTTGGCCCATCGAGGGGCTGCTGTGGTGGGATTGTAAAAATGTAATACGTTATTTGATCCTAGCGCTACAGCCTTATCAACGGCTCTTCCACATTCCAGAAAGGCCGCTTTGTCCGCGGGTTTGTTCGCAGGGATAGAAATATTATTAGCAACATCATCCTGAGTCCAACTGAACTGACTGTCCTGATATATTACACCACATGCCGTATTAGGATATGAAGATGACTTTACTCGGGCTAATACTGTTCTGTTGACGGCTACTTTTCCAGAAAAGCCTTCTGATTTTCCGCGCGCTTCATGATAACAATTACATATCATACAAGCTATGGCTGATTGTTTACTGTGACAGGTGTATCGAACAGTTTGCGCAGATGACTTGATAGTTCCCAATAGAAGTGTTGCGCTAAGAAAGGTCAGAGTGAGAATTGTTTTTTTCATGTAGGCCCTTATTTATTCAAGTACAAATTGTACGGATTTATCTTTTTTAATTTCATAAACTGCCCCAGGGCCCATAAAAGTTTCTACTTGAATACCTATTTTTTTCTTAAGAAGCTCTGCATGTTTTCCCTGTGCAGGTAAAATATAATAGGGTACGCCGGTTTCTTTTCCATCTTCAAGATTTGGAACATCTGATTTTTTAATATTTGGTATAATCGTTGAGTAAACTTCAATCGCCTTCCATCCCTTAGCGCGAGGAACCAAAGCGACGACATACTGAGTTTTGCTGTCTTGTCCAAAAAGCACAATTCCTTTTTTTCCAGTGCCTTCGATATCTCCAATAAAAGTCATAGGTTGAAGTTTTTCCTCATCTAAAAGTCGAAGTATAGATGGTGGGAAGTCGGAGCGGTCGAAAACTGTGAATTCCGCATTCCACTTATTCAAAGCTTCATAGGCCGCTTGGGGTAATTCTATTTGAACTTTTTTTTCCTTTAAAGTAATGCCTAAGGATGTTTGTTTGTTGTGTTTTAATATTGTTGCCCATGTAAATTGAGATGCAAAAATTAAAGTTAAAAAATAAATCTTTTTCATAATAGTGAAGTCCCTTTTTGAATATAATTTTTAGCGTGCATAGCCGCCCCCAGTCTTAGGTTTTTTGGATTGACTTGAAGCTTTGGTCGAAGAGCCTCCAGCTCCTCCAGTAGGACATTGTTCCGGGGGTATAGCCATAGAAAATTCATGTCTACCAACAGTATCACAACGTTTCATTCCGCTGATGGTTTTGCCTTTATTATTTTTTACTCGGTGGGCGCCTTCTTTGCTAACAATTTTAGGCCATGCCACAGTAGAGGTACGTGGATTCGCAAAAAAAGGCATCCCATTAGATCCAGTGTTTATCGCTTCCACCATAGCATCTCGACACTCATACCAACTGCTCATTTGATTTCGTGTAGGCTTTGCAATAGATATATTTTTATGCCCTCTTTGAGCAACACTTTTAATATCATTAGTCCAACTGAATTGAGCCGGCTGCCAAATAACTCCACAAGCAGTTTGAGGCCACTTGGGATTTTTAGAAGCAATGCGAGCTAGTACTGATCGTGCGACAGCTACCTTGCCATTATAACTTTCTCCGCGAGTTTCATGCCAGCAGTTACACAGAAAACATTGAGCCGCCAAATTATCATCTTCCGTTTGTAATTGCTGAGCTGTTAGTCTCGGGCAGGCAAAAAATAGAGCATAAGTATTTTCAATATATAAAAACGAAATCAATAAGGCAGTAATACACAATTTTTTCATCCAGTAGATAGTTTAAATTAAAAAATAATCTTTTCAACTAGACCAAGGTGAATTACTTAACTAAGTAATCTTTCCATTTATTCATTAACTGTGGAGTCATCATGGCTGTGCAGATCGTGCCTTCGGTGGCGGGCTCTTTTGTAAGAATTTTAGCTTCGCGACTTAGGTCGTAGATTTTATATTCGTCTGATCGAGAGAAGTACATTTCAACTGTAGTTTGCATTTCGTTAATGGTATCGGCCATTAATTTTTTAAGTTGTTCAAAGCCTTGTCCTGTCAGCGCGCTAACAAAAATTCGAGGAAACTGTTTGATTCGAAACTGACGCTCGATGGGGGCCACATCGACTTTATTAAAAATATGAATAATTTTTTTATCTTCCCACTTAAATTCTTTAATCAGTCCTTCAACCACTTCAATTTGGCGCTCCATGTTTGAAGAAGCTAAATCCACAACATGTAACAAGATATCGGCCTCAGCAGATTCCTCTAAGGTTGCTTTAAAGGCTTCAATCAATTGAGTGGGAAGCTTTCGAATGAATCCCACAGTGTCCGTCACTACAGCGGGAGGTCCATCGTCGAGGAATACTTTTCGCGTTGTCGGATCCAAGGTGGCAAACACCATGTTTTTAGCCATGACTTTTGATCCAGTCAGGCGATTGAGCAAAGAACTTTTTCCGGAGTTGGTGTAACCAATCAGCGCAAAGCTGGGGACTTCATTTCTTCGGCGAGATTGTCTGTGTTGTGCTCGTTGTTGAGAAACCTCATCTAATTTTTTACGAATTAAAGATATTTTATCTTTTGCGCGCCGTCGATCATTTTCTAAAGCAGACTCACCAGGGCCACGGGTACCGATACCGCCGCCAAGACGAGATAGTGAGTCATTCCACGCGCCGATCATGCGAGGCATCTGATCTAAAAGTTGAGCTAGTTCTACTTGAAGTTTTCCTTCATAGGTCCGCGCACGTTGGGCAAAAATATCTAAAATTAATTGCGTACGATCTAGAACGCGAACCTTCCATTCTTCTTGTAAATTTCGTGATTGAATGCCTGTCAATTGATGATCTAATACCACGACTTGAGCTTTAGTCTCTTGAACCATTTCTTTAATTTCTTGGACCTTGCCGCTGCCGATTAATGTTCCAGGGTTCCAGGCTGGTAAAACTTGTACAGCAGACGCAATCACTTCGCCACCGGCGGCCGTAACCAACTCTTCTAATTCGAAAAGATTCTCTTTAATTTCGGTCAGAGGTTCGGTTTTCAAACCCACACCGACGACAATAGCTTTATCTTTTTCTTTAATTCGTATGTCGTTCAAATTTAAGATTTCCCATGAGTTGAGTTTTTTGAAATTTCAGCGCGCTTATCATGAATAATTTGAGCTTCTAAGGCAGTAAGGACTACCGTATTAAAAATAGTTTCTTCTGTCGTCGTACGCTGTAAAACATTGGCGGCTCGCCGTACGCCAAGTAAAAACGGTCCAACAACTTCAACTTTTCCTAGTTGCTGTAATAATTTGTAAGAAATATTAGAGCTTTCGAGGTTAGGAAAAATCAGAATATTAGCTTCGCCACCCAAGGCAGAAAAAGGGAAAATAGAGTTTTGAATATCAGAGTTAACGGCGGTGTCCGCTTGCATATCACCTTCTACAATTAAGTCGGGTCTTAGTCTTCGAATAATCTCTACAGCTTTCTTCATTTTAGATGGAGTTCCATCGGCACCGGAGAAGTTGGAATAGCTAAGCATGGCAATGCGCGGCTTTTGTTTAAATTGTTCTGCGACAAAAGCTGTTTGAATGGCAATTTGGGCCAGCTGTTCCGAAGTAGGGTTCATATTGAAAGTGGTATCAGCTAAAAATAATAAACGATTATCTGTAATTAAAATATTTAAGCCCGCGGGAACATGGTCTTTAGCTAAACCAATGGTCTTTATAATTGGCCGTACAGCTTCAGCATAGTTCGTCGTAGCACCATTAACCATACCATCGGCTTCCCCTTGATCAATCATCATCGCCGCAAAGTAGTTGGGATTATTCATCATCTGTTCAGCGGTGGTGGCATCAATGCCTTTTTTAGCTCGACGTTTAAAAAGTTCTGCCCCGTATTTTTTGATCAGTGGATTATTGTGAACCGCTAAAATTTCAATACCCTCCATGTCGATAGCATGTTCACGGGCTAATTCAAGAATGTTTTTTTCTTCTCCTAATACAACAGGTTGACATATTTTTTCATCAATTAAGGCGCGAATTGATTTAAGTATTTTTACGCTAGTTCCCTCTGGAAAAACTATTCTAGGCAGGCGGCCTTGACGTTCAGCAATTTGATGCACTTGATGAATGGCTGATCGAATAAAAACTTTTTCTGGACCTTGAATGGCCTCTAGGCGATCGCGATAGGCAATCCAATTCGTAATCGGTTTCTGCGCTACTCCACTGTGAATGGCTGCTTTAGCAACTGCTGGTGCAACCCAAAGTAATACACGAGTATCAAAAGGTTTTGGTATTAAGTAATCGCGTCCAAATTTAAATCTTTCGCCACCATAGCTGGCTGAAACAGTGTCGGGAACCTCTTCTTGAGCGAGTTCTGCTAATGCATGGCAGGCCGCCAGCTTCATAGCTTCATTGATTTGTGTTGCGCGCGTATCTAATGCGCCTCGAAAAATAGAAGGAAAACCTAAAACATTATTGACTTGATTAGGATAATCTGATCGACCGGTCGCAATGATGGCATCAGGTCGAGCAGCACGCGCATCAGCCGGAGTAATTTCGGGATTGGGATTAGCCATGGCAAAAATAATTGGATCTTTGGCCATGGTTTTAAGCATTTCTCCCGTCACTGCGCCCGCTACTGAAAGTCCCACAAAAACATCGGCGTTTTTAAGCGCGTCAGTTAGGGTGCGTTTTTCAGTTTCCTGCGCAAATTCTTCTTTATATTTATTCATTCCTTTGGTGCGGCCTTTATAGATGACTCCTGAGGAGTCACACATAAGAAGATTTTCGTGCTTTACGCCAAGACTCATAAAAATTTTGGCACAGGCACTTGCCGATGCTCCTGCTCCATTAACCACTAATCGAATATCGTCTAACTTTTTATTTACAATTTTACAGGCATTAAGCAAGGCGGCTCCGCTGACGATGGCTGTTCCGTGTTGATCGTCATGAAACACAGGGATATTCATTTCCCTTTTTAAGGCTTCTTCAATTTCAAAACACTCAGGCGCCTTAATATCTTCTAGATTAATTCCACCAAAAGTTGGTTCAAGGGTTTTTACGGCGGCGATAAACTCAGCTGGAGAACTGGATTTAACTTCGATATCAAAGACATCTATACCTGCAAAATTTTTAAATAAAATTCCTTTGCCTTCCATAACTGGTTTTGAAGCATGGGGACCAATGTTACCTAGACCAAGCACAGCTGTACCATCAGAAATGACGGCCACTAAATTGCCTTTAGAGGTGTAGTCATAGACAGCATCAGTATTTTTTGCGATGGCTAAACAGGGAATAGCGACGCCAGGAGAGTAAGCAAGAGCTAATGCTTTTTCGGTGTTGCAGGGTTTAGTAGAAACCACTTCAATTTTTCCTGGTCGCCCCAGGCTATGAAAATCCAAAGCTTGTTTTTCAAACGCATTTAAAGATTGAATGTAGTCATTGAGGGAATCAGCTGATGATTTTACGGTCGGTTTTTCAATATTCGAAGACAATTTTTACTCCGGGTTTTTAGAGCTCTTATTCTATGTGTGATTTTAGATCAAAACCAGTAGAAATCAATTTTCAATGAAATAGACACAGTGTTGCTAGGAAATGTGTGTCTTTCAAGCGTCATTTTAAAGCGCTGTTGGACATCACAAAAATTAAGCGTTAGCATATTGAGAATCTATTAAATAGGAGATCTCAACATGAGTTCACAAAATTCTCAAAAATCACCTCGTGATGTCGTCATCGTAGAGGGCGTGCGTACGCCCTTTGCAAAAGCAGGAACAAAATTAAAAACTGTGCATCCTGCGCAGCTGGGACAAATTGCCTTAACAGAGCTTATCGCACGGACCAATCTTCATGTTGATAATGTGGATGAGGTTATTGTGGGTAACACGGGAACTCCTTCTGATGCTGTAAATATTTCTCGCGTCATCGCATTAAATGCTGGAATTCCACAAAAAACTTCTGCGGTCACAGTTCATCGTAATTGTGCCTCAGCCTTAGAAAGCATCGCCAGTGGTTATGAGAAAATTAAATCAGGAACCATGGATGTGGTTATTGCTGGCGGAACAGAAAATATGTCGCAGATGCCTTTAATCATGCCCCCATCAATGACATCGATTATTGAAAAACTAAGCACTGCTAAAACGACAGGTCAACGTTTGTCGGCATTGTGGAATTGGTTTAAAGCCGACTTATCACAAATCAAAGAAATGGTGACTACACCACCAATGTTAAAAACGAAACATAAGCCTATTATTGCCATCATGGATGGTTTAACGGATCCATTTGTGGGAATTAACATGATGGGAACCGCTGAGATTTTAGCTAAAGAGTGGTCGTTAACTCGGGAAGAACAAGATGCCTTTGCTTTAAAATCTCACCAGAAAGCGGCGGCCGCAGTGTCGCGATTAGCTGAAGAAATGACTCCGGTCTTTTTAGCTCCAGAATTTAAAGAAATAATTTCTCAAGATATTGGACCTCGGGCAGATCAAACTATGCAAGCCTTGGCAAAACTAAAACCGATGGTTGATAAAATTACAGGTACAATAACAGCCGGGAATGCTTGTCCGTTAACAGACGGAGCCGCTATGCTTTTAATGATGTCGCGTGAAAAAGCCGAAAGTTTAGGTTATAAACCGCTGGCTCGTATTCGTGGTTATGCCTTTGCAGGACTCGAGCCTGAGCGCATGGGATTGGGGCCGGTTTATGCTACGCCCATCGCATTAAAGCGCGCAGGTCTTACGTTAAAAGATATAAATCGCATTGAGTTGAATGAAGCTTTTGCAGCTCAGGTCATGGCCTGCCAACGGGCATTTAATTCGGATAAATTTGCACAAGAGAAATTTGGGCTTTCAAACAAAATCGGAGAAATTCGTGATGATATTCTAAATGTTAACGGCGGCGCCATCGCTCTTGGGCATCCAGTAGGGGCTACGGGCACGCGGTTAGTGGTGACGTTGATGAAAGAATTAAAACGTTCTAACACACAATTTGGATTAGCGACATTATGTATCGGTGGCGGTCAAGGTGGCGCAATGATTTTGGAAAATGAAGGCTAAGGGGTAAACAGCATGAGCGCAATTAATTTAACAGAAAAAAATGGAATCGCGACGTTAACTTTCGATTTACCGAATGAAAAAGTAAACAAACTTTCTTCAAGCGTGATGACCGAACTTAAAAGCCATCTGGATAAACTAAAAACTTCAAATTATAAGTTTGTCATTTTTAAATCAGCTAAGCCTAAAATATTTATAGCTGGTGCTGATATTGAGGAAATAAAAAAACTTACAACAGAGTCTGAAGTTCGCGCGGCGGTGAACGGTGGACAAACTATTTTTAATATGATCGAAGATCTACCGATGCCGACGATGGCCTTAGTTAATGGGGCCTGTGCCGGCGGAGGATGTGAGCTCATCTTGGCCTGCGATTACCGTATTGCTACGGATGATACATCAACACGTATTGGGCTACCTGAAACTCAATTAGGGATACTTCCAGGATTTGGTGGTTGTGTGCGCTTACCTCGAGTAGTGGGTATTCAAGCAGCGTTAGATGTTATCCTAGCAGGAAAATTATTAAATGCTAAAAAAGCTCAAAAAATTGGTTTAGTCGACCATGTCGTTCACTCCAACTTATTAGAGTCTTTTGCTGAAAAACAAATTGAAACATTGTTGTCTACATCACCTGGAAAGCGACGTAAAAAGTATCGCCCTAAGGGTATAGTGATGAAGCTTTTAGAGGGGCCACTTAAAGGCGTCGTTTTTTCCAAGGCGAAACAGGCGACTTTAAAAGCGACAAAAGGTCACTATCCTGCACCGATTGAAGCTTTGGAAGTCATTAAAAAAACTTACGGTATGAGTAGCCGAGAAAAAGCTTTAAAAATTGAAGAAGATCATTTTGTTAAATGTGCTTTAACCGATATTTCTAAGAATTTAATTCACATTTTTTATTTAACAGAAATGGTGAAGAAGTCGAGCGGTGTAACAGGTTCTGACGTTAAAGGTCGTCCTATAAAACACTTAGGTGTACTGGGGGCAGGCACTATGGGTGGAGGTATCGCCTATGTCGCCGCCGACAAAGGAATTTTCGTTCGCATCAAGGATATTTCGTTGGAAGCTAATGCTAAAGCTTTAAAACACGCTTATGATTTATGGAAAAAATTGGTGAAGAAAAAAGTCATAGATAATTATCAATTTACCCAAAAAATGGCGATGGTTTCTACCACTCTTGATTTTTCAGGATTTAAAAATCTCGATCTTACGGTAGAAGCTATCGTTGAAGATATGTCGATTAAGCAAAAAGTGATTGGCCAGACCGCGCAGAATATGCGCTCAAACGCAATCATTGTAACGAACACATCTTCTTTGTCTGTAACAGAAATGTCTAAAGGTCATCCTCATCCAGAATTTTTTGCAGGCATGCACTTTTTTAGTCCGGTTCATAAAATGCCTTTGGTCGAAGTTATTCGTGGTGAAAAAAGCTCAGATGAAACGATAGCTACAGTTTTTGAATTAGCCAAAAAAATGGGAAAAATGCCAGTCGTCGTAAAAGATGGACCAGGTTTTTTGGTTAATCGCTTGTTGTTGCCATATATGGCTGAGGCCTCTTTTTTGTTAACTGAGGGAATGGATATCGAAAAAGTTGATAAAGCTTATGTCTATGAGTTTGGAATGCCGATGGGTCCCTTTGAATTGATGGACTCAGTAGGTCTTGATGTCTGTGTTAAAGTTCTAAAAATATTTAAGGAGGCTTTTCCTGATCGCGTAGAGACCTCGCCTATATTTGATAAAATGGGTACGAACAAAGACCGATTAGGGCAAAAAACAAATTTAGGATTTTATAAATATGATTCGAGTGGGCGCAAAACTGAAGTGGACTCTAGTGTATACACTGAACTTGGTGTTCCTGCGCCGAAAAATCCACATGACACCAAAGAGTGTATCGAACGCGGTGTTTTTGCCATGGTCAATGAATGTGCGCTAGCGCTCGATCAAGACAAAATTGTAGATACTCCGCATGAAGTAGACTTGGCCATGATTATGGGAACTGGATTTCCTCCCTTCCGTGGTGGGCTTTTAAAATATGCGGATCAAGTCGGCGCGAAGTATATTGCGGAAAGATTAAATTTTTATGCTGAGAACAGAAATGCTAAAAAGCGTTTAACACCGAGTTCTAAACTGAGTGAACGTGCGCAATCAGAAAAAACATTTTATAAGATGAATTAAAATGAAAAGTACTTTTGAAAATTTATTCACCTTTAAAATGATCAGCGTTATTGTAATGTTAATTGTACTTGTGATTCTTGATCAGTGGACTAAGTACATGGCAGTAGCCTATTTAAGATATGCAGAACCAATTTATTTTTTCGAAGGGATGTTTCAAC
The DNA here is from genome assembly GCA_022843825.1 of Pseudobdellovibrionaceae bacterium. GTDB lineage: Bacteria > Bdellovibrionota > Bdellovibrionia > Bdellovibrionales > Bdellovibrionaceae > Pseudobdellovibrio. The sequence continues at coordinate 35,516 of JALHMX010000009.1, read as the reverse complement.
TAATTTATGCTGAAAATCCCGGAGCGTTTTTAGGTATGGGCGGGGGGATGTCCCGCAGTACGCGTTTTGTTATTTTCGGCCTGTTTGTCGCCATTGGATTGGCCTTTATGTTTTGGTCGATTCTAAAAGATAAGATTACGAATGTTGAAAGAGTATCCTATACATTTATATTAGCAGGCGGCATTGGAAATGTGATTGATCGATTGACTCATGACAATGGACACGTTATTGACTTTTTGTTTATCGATTTAAAATTTGCATCTTGGGCTCGCACGGGAGTATTTAATTTAGCTGATGTGGCCATAGTCATCGGCGTGATACTATTGCTTTCAACTGCTAGAAAAAAATCATCGATCAGCTAGTGAGGGCGGACTATTTTTAACAGTTCCATAAGCATGATTACATAAAAGACTGGCAATACGTTTATATTCGCTTAAAAGATCCAAGTGAATTGAGCTGGTATTAATTGATTCGCGAAGTCCTCGGTTTAATCTCGAGATATGATTTTCACGGAATGAGATTTCAAGTTTGGTTAAATCTCTTTTAAGTTTAATAGCCAATTCACACATTTCCTTATTATCGTAGGCATTGATTCCCATCGAAGCCACTTTAACCACTTGGGCATGCATGGTCTTAATTTCAGACCAACCTTCTTCAGAGAAAACTAATTTTAAAGCATGTTTTTTAATAGCTAAAGCTCGAATATTAATATCAATAGAATCAGCTGCGCGTTCAAGATCGCTGATGTACATAATCATATTCATAATATTTTGATGGACCACATTGGCACCTTTGTTAGCGTGATCAAGCAGGAACATTTTAGTTTCTCGGTACAGAAAATCGACTTGATTATCTCGGTCCTTAATAGATTGTACCAAGGCAGGATCATCGTCTTCAAACAGCAGTACACTATCTTTGATCATGCTCAGTACAATGTCAGCAGTACGCATAATTTCTCGTTGTCCATAGGAAACTGCCAGTGAAGAATTTTGATAATTATTCAAAGCCAAATATTCAGTGCCAAATTCATCCGATGCAGATTTAGGAATAAGTTTTTCTATAACCTGAGAGGCTTTGCTGATAAACGGAAAAAATACAATAGCTGAGGCGAGATTAAAAAATAAGTGAGTATTTGCAATTAAACGAGTAGGCGTACTTTGTATTTGTGACATAAGATCAATAATGTGCTGGGTAAAAGGATAAAAAATAAGAACACTTAAAGTTTTGTAAAAGAAGTGGGCCCACGCAATTTGTCGTCCGATATAATTACTTCCTGCGGCTGCAGACAAAGCCACCGAGGTTGTGCCTATGTTGGCTCCGTAGACCCAGATCACGGCATCATGAGTGGAAATGACTCCAGCTAAGCAGAGACTCATTGCTAAACCGATGGTCACCGCACTGCTGTGCGCGATGGCACAAAAAATCATCGCAGCAAAAAAAGAGTACATCGAATTGTTTTTAAGTACGCTAAAAAAACCAGAAAGCATTTCTAGTTGAGAAAAATAAGTCGCACCATCGGCGATCATTTTTAAACCAAGAAAAAGCATAGCAAAACCCATTAATGCGGTAGCTAAGTTTTTAATCCAGACGCGACCACTGATCATAGTGACTATGAACCCAGCGATAAAGACGGGAAGTGCATAGCCAGATAAGTTTAAAGAAATGATTTGTACGGTAAGCGTTGAGCCTATGGCTGTTCCAATAATAACACCCATCACCTGTGGCAGCGTGATGACCCGTGCAGAGCCTAAACCGACGAGCATTGAAGTCACAGCGCCTGAGCTTTGAAGTATAGAGGTTAAGCCGATTCCTACACCAATAGACAGAAATTTAGAGCGGGAAAGCCTGTTCATAAGTTGAGTAATTTTGGAAGCGAGAAGTTTTTCTAAGGATTGTGACGTCATTTGACTGCCGAAAAGGAAAAATGCGATTCCGGCCAGCAGAATAATAAGAGGCGAGTTTTGCAAATCAATCATCTAAAGTCCTATCTAAACAATCAGAATCAGTATAGCATAGACATTGAGTATGTCTACAGTGGTCGTTGCCGTAGTTGCGGTTGTTTTTAAAATCAAGGCTAGCCCAAGGTATTTGATCGTTCGTCGAAATCAAGCACAATCAGGGGCTGGGTATTGGGAGTTTCCGGGCGGCAAAGTTGAACCCGATGAGTCCCCCGAGGAAGCTTTGCGCCGTGAAATAGAGGAAGAGCTTCAAGTCACAATCGATACGAGGAGACTTAGTTTTTTACTGAAGAGCTTACATCAATACACCAACAAAAAAATCGAAATTTCTTTTTATTTATATGAAATCCCAGCAGAGGTCGAACTGGTCTTGGTTGATCATGATGACTTTAAGTGGTGTGATCTTAGTGAAATGTTAGGCTATAAAATAGCTGATGCAGATGTACCCTTAATTCATCATTTACAGAAGTTACAAAAAGGTACCTATTTATGAAGACCTTTATTTTAGCAGTACCCAATTCTAATCTTTTTCCTTTTACGATTAAGCCGATTAATATTCAATCTCCTATACACGTACAGCTTATTCAACAATGTATTGCGGACAAGGTTCCTTTGGCTGTGGCCTTTCAATTAATGGACGAGTTTCGTTATAGACCTATTGCGGGTTACGGGATGCCCACTATTTCGGAAACACGATTGGATGGATCCATTTTGATTTATATTCAAGGTGAAGGAAAAATTGATCTAGCCCAAGCGACATCATTACCCAGCGGTGTTATTACTTACCATGAAGTAGAAGTGATTCATGAAAACTATGAACTCGATGAAAATCTGCGGTTACACTATGTAGCGCTTAGTAAATACTTTGCCAATTGGATTGATCGGCATGTTATTGATGCTACCCAAAAGGATTTTTTCATTCAAAGTTTAGTCGGCGTCAAGGAAGTCATTGCGGCCTGCGGGGCCTACTTAGTGCGTGATTATGAAATGCAGTATGAGTTGATGGAGATGACGAATATTAATGATCAGATCATGTATTTACACCGATTGATGTTGTCCAACCAATTGATATCTTAATACTTCAGCCCAGATATAATGAGCGATCATCAGATGTGCAATTTTAAGCCAGGTCGGAGACAGAGTAACCAAAGTGATAACTCCAATGCTGGCCGCAAGAAATAGCTTCAGCGCCATTTTGGGCGCATGCGGATTTCTAGATTGAGTCATCAGCCAGTATATAATAGCGGTCACGGACAGAGAAGCTAATAGCGGATGAATTATTCTTAGTTTTACAAATAAATGAGAATCATTTGTGAAGTCATTAATTATGCCCTCCCACAATGAGCTGGAAGGAAATAGAGTTGCGGCTAGTGAGGCGATTGCGCCGGTTACAGCGATAGCCAGCAAAACTATATTTAGTTTTGTTATGCGGATCGAAACTTTAGCTGTGTAAGAAAGATATAAAATAAAAGCCGTGCCGGCTAATAGAAAACTATTAAGCTGGTGAAAGCTCATAGTGACCAATCTAAAAACAGAATCGTTGACGGTGACAAGACTTTTTTTAACCAGCAGTGCACCTAATAAAGCCTCGATAATCATAAATACAAGTAGGAACCAGCCAATTTTTCTTATCTGTTTTGAAGATATATTTTTTAAAATATCATAGAATATCCAAAAAACCAGTAAGCCATAGGCTCCGCTCATAATCCGATGTGTAAACTCCACAAAGGTTTTTTTATCTTCAAGGTTGGGAATCACAGCTCCATGACATAATGGCCAATGATCACCGCAACCATTACCTGAATGCGAAATGCGAACCCACGCGCCCCAAGCGATAACTAACAAAGTGTAAATCCAAAAAAGATATGATACTCGTGCACGCTTTTGATCAATCATAGACTATTCTCCATAAATGCCGAAATCGATACTTACAGTATTTTGTAATATCATATAAAAAGACAAACCAAAACGAAAAATTATGAAGTCCGTGCTTTAGCATAAACTTTTTTCTGTTTCGTTGAAAAAGATAATAAGTATAATAGCTGTCTTTATGACAAGTTTTTCCTATTCTGTGCTTAATCAAAGTATCTTTAGAATAGGAAAGCGGAATATTATTTAAATAAGCACGGTAAGAAAAGTCCACATCTTCCCAGTAAGTATGATATGTTTCATCGAAACCCTGTAGTAACTCAAATGTTTTGCGATCGATCCAAAAGGCGGTGCCAGGTATGTACTTGGTGTTGATGTTTAGACTAGAGATGTCAGAGTCAGTTTTAATATGCCGTAATTTTCCTTGCCGTAGATCGATAGCTCCTAAGATGGAGTCAATATAGTCGGTATTGCGTTTTCGAATCGTGACCGAACAAAAGCCCATCGGCGGAATTTTTGGCAGCCCAAGAAGTTCAGTGTCGTTGGTTAAAAATAAAACATGATCAAACTGATTGAAGGCTGCTCGAAGACCAGTATTAGCACCACCAGTAAATCCTTTGTTTTTCTCTAAAATAATATGTTCAGCCATGGGAAATTTTGCAGTTAGTAGTTTAATGTTTTTCGAGTCAGAACCATTGTGAACTACATATATGGTCGTAGTGCTATTAACATTCAGGATAGACTCAAGACAATGTAAGCTGATTTCGGGATGGTTATACGTTAGCACGACAATGGCGAATTGTTTCGAATTAAGACGATGGGCTATTGGCAAATGCGTTGAGCTCATATTTTGGTCCAGTCCATTGCTAATTGATAGAACATTGATATCAGAAACGAATACAATTTGTTATATTGAATGCATGGACGTAAAGTCAAATATAACTCATAAGAGTTGCTTGAATAGGACCGTTGATAAAGTCACGTGTACAGGAAGTTATCAAGTCATAGAAAGAGTGCAATCCTATAAGGTTCAATACGGTTCAGACCCAGCCAATTGGCCGCTGGTTGAAGCCAAGGATAGTTATGACATTCTTATTAATGAATTTATTCTGAAGTGTAAAAACCAATTCTCGATTTCATATAAGCATGAAGAAATGTGTCATTGTCGTACTGTTCCCACCGAAGTGGTTATACAAAGTATTAAGCAAGATTGTCGTACAGTGAAAGAAATTTCTCGACATACTAAAGCCGGCACAGGATGCGGCACATGTGTACCTCATTTAAAAGTACTCTTGCAAGAAATTCTTAACTTACAGAAAATTCCATAGACTTCTAAAGATAATTTAGAATTTTATTTTCAATTTGTTCTACTGTTAAATCATGTACCCATGATCCAGCTGATTTGGCGTGTCCGCCTCCACCAAAAAGCTCTGCTAATTCAAAAGCTTTATCAGATGAAATGCTGCGGAAGCTTAGCTTATATTTCGCAGGTGAGATCTCAATAATGCTGTAGCAGAAATCAATCGATTTAACTAAAGTAAACATATCCAGTAAATCATTAATATGATCAAGTTCAAGGGCATGTTTTTTAAGCTGATCTTGCGTAACTAAAAAACCTGCCACAGTGTTTTGTTTTGAATACTTCGTGCTTTGAATGAGTTTTGCTAAAAAATTCATTTTTTCAACAGTCCATGTTGCAAAAAGTTCGCGTTGGATTTTATCTGTTTGAATGTTGCACTGAGAAAGTAATGCAGCTATTTCATGAGAACGCGAAGAATTTCTTAAAAGTTTGAAAGCCTGCGTATCAAAAGTAATTCCTGTATATAATGCGGTAGCAATTAAAGTTGTTATTTCAACGTTCAGACTTTTTAAAACATCATAGACCACTTCTCCGGTGGAAGAGGCTTCCGTACGAATGTAATATATTTCATTATTACTTTGGATTGATGATGGCAAATGGTGGTCAATGAAAATGACGGGTTTTTTTTGCGCCTTGAAATACGAATATAAAGGATCACACAGACTACCCTGGTTGGTATCTGTAACAATAAGTACATCGGCTATAGTTTCAGAGAATTCGTTGTCAACAAGTTTAGAGGAGGTATTTTCTATCAAAAAATTATAACGCCGAGGTATGGCATCGACGTGAAAAAAATGTGTCTGTTTATTTATTTGCTTAAGTCCCCAATACAAGGCGATAGCACTGCCGATGCCATCACCATCGCCATTTTTATGAGTGGAAATCACATAGGAATTATGTCGGTTCAGCACATCAAGCAGTTCGCGCTCTGTAGTCAGTCGTGGCTCATCGGTAATTTTCATAGGGTATAGGATATAATGACGCAATGTAGCTTGTCCTCTAAGATAGTGAAACCATCAGGGTTTTAGTATAAAACAAGACTTTGGATGAGATCGATTTTAAACGACAGGAGAGCTATAATGGCACAGGATGTTTTACCTATTACTCTTAAGGGCAAGCAGGCATTGGAGTCTGAGCTTAAAAAGCTTATTTTTGAAGAAAGACCCGCCGTAATAAAGGCCATTGAAGAGGCGCGTGCTCATGGTGATATTAGTGAAAATGCGGAATACGATGCGGCTAAAGAACGACAAGGTATGATTGAGGGGCGTATCGGAGAAATTCAGTATAAAATTTCAGGAGCAGAAGTCATCGATCCTGCATCGATCAAATCAGACCGTATTGTTTTTGGAGCAACTGTTGAAATACTTGATTTAGAAGAAGACCAAAAAGTTTCTTATCAAATCGTAGGTGTGGATGAAGCCGATGTTAAAGTGGGTAAAATTTCTATTTTATCTCCAATAGCGCGCTCTTTGATTGGGAAAAAATCAGGAGAAGTTGTTACAGTGCAAAGTCCTAAGGGCGATAAAGATTACGAAATCATTTCATTCAAGTTTGTATAGATCGTGAAGCGAGCAGTAGTAGATCAACCGGGATTAAAATTTGTTTTCATTGGGCTACTACTATCTGTTTTTATTGGTTTAATTATTCGCTCACAAATTACTGAGTCTAAAGTTAATAGTTATGTTAAGAGTGTTTTTCAACAGCTAGAAAAACAAAACGAGAAGCACTCGGTTTCACTTGAATTTGATACTGCTCGTTTGATGCTGTCCGACTGGGGCTTTCCTCTTCCCCACTTACTTATAAAAAATGTTAAAATTTCATCTCGTAAAACTGAGTGCTTAGGCAATCAAGTCTTTATTGAAACTTTAAGTGTACCTCTGCGTTGGAGAAATATTCTGCGCCTTAAGAAAGATTTAGATATGGCGCGTGTAGGCTCTATGGAGCTTCGTTTAAATAACATTAATCGATGCATGGGCTTGGGCGGTGAGCTGCTTGAGAGCGTTCAGACACATCACATTGACAGTGTAAATTCATCAAGAGCTCCATCGAATGTTGACGCATTTGCGGCACCCACTAAGTATTTTGATTTGTACATTGAGAAGCTTAAGATCATTGATAAAATTAATTATAATGTGCCAGTTTTATTTCAAACTGTTGCTGCAAAATTAAATTATTCAGAGAGTCGTATTTTAGCAGCAGATATAAAATCGCAAGTCTATTTATTTAAAGCCGTAGAGCAAAGCTTATATCGTTTGAGATCAGATTTTTCAGTGAGTTATGTAGAAGGCCAGCAGGCGTCATTAAAAATGCGCGGAAAGCTTATCGACAAGCCTTTTGAAATCAATGTTAATCTTGACCAGCAAAGACGTAAGCTGCTTTTAAGTCATAAAATAACTGACTGGTCGGTGAAATCCATTTTAGGTTTATACAGTCAGGAACAGTCGCAGAAATCACTGATTCAATTTTTTGAAAGCGTTACTGGATTTGCATTTTCTAATGAGGGTCGTGGCGAGTACGACTTAAAAGAAAAGAAACTAGATTTTTATCTCTTGGAAAATTTATCTATTCATTCTGGTCTAAGTAGAGTTGATATTAACCAGGTGCATGTTACTTCTGTTAAACCTCTTATTTTTAAGCCATTTGAGGTTACAATAAAAGAATTTGAACTTGAGAAAATTAAAGGTATCCCTACATTTAAAGTCATCCAAAAAAGCGTAGATAACTTTGGTTTGTTAACAGCTGTCTTAAAAGTCGTAGATACCGATGATATTTCCGCATCTGGACTGGTTAATAATATGTCAGTGATTTTTTCAAATCAGGGTCAACGTGCTCTTCAAAAGATTGACAATGTTGCCTTTAAAACAAATTTTAAAGATATTATTTTAGAAAATATTGTTTTTGAAGGTCAACCAACGATGGGTATAGTTAAGGCGCGTTTAAGTCCTTTACAGGCAACGGCAGTGCTTTCTAAGATAAAGTTGAATGAAGACGTTTATCGAATTTTCTCGTTTAATAAAGAACTTCCCACTCAGCTTTTATTAAAAGCTGAAATCAGCCCCGAGCGCGCTAAAACTAAAGTGGAAATAGATCGACTTTCATCTGACTTTGTCGAGATAAAAAATATAGTCATTAACTATGAAGCTGATTTGTCGGAGTCGCGTTCTTACGAATTTGAAATGTTGCTTAAGTCATTTAAGGTGAACAGAGTTGCTACAATAGACGCTTCTTTGTATACAATACTTGATCAATTTGAAGAAATACCACCAAACTCACCGGCCGTTTTTTACTTTGAAAACGTAAAAGCACGTTATCAGAGATTACATCCGGAAGGAGTTGATGCTCAGTTAACTGCAAATCACATTTCTACATCAAAAAATAGGAAGAACACTGTGCACATTAAAAGTATAACAGGTGGACAGACTGAAGTGCGTCCAATGGAAGCTCGTTTTACTTTAGATTTGTCAAACCGCGAGGGATCGATTAAAAAATTTGATTTCCGCGCGGACTTAAATCAATTTATATTTGAAATAATAAAGTAACTAGATGTGATCAACATCGCGAGTGCGCTCTGTTTGTGAAGTAGAGGCATTCGTTTGTGTTTTTTGATTGATCTGATTTTGATTATTATGAGTGACATCTTTAGCATCAGCATCGATTTCATTAAGGCCTTGTTTAAAGCCACGAATCGCCTTACCTAAAGAGTGTCCAAATTGTGGAATCTTAGATGGTCCAAAGAGCACTAAAACTACAACTGCCAATATCAACATATGAGAAATACTAAACTCACCCATTTTAATCTCCTTGCCTGTGGATTGTTAGTGCATACTACTCTTGTTGTACTGGGATTTCAACTATTTCTGGCTCTGTCAGATTTGAATCCGAGCTCAGTCGGCTTTGAAGCGGTATAGTTTCGTTCGACTCCTCTGGGCTGCTAAAATCAATGCGTTCAACTTTAACCTTAGAGGTCTTCATTTTTTTGGCGGGCATGTCTTTAAGGCCAGCTGTGCTGGCTTCTACCTTTGTTTTACGGCTTTTGGTTTTTAAGTTTTTTACGGGGACTCTTTTTTTATTATTAATAGTGCTTTCCGTTTTCGGTGGCTCAGCAGTATTGTCATTGGATAACCCTTTAATTTCACTCTCATATTTAGCTTTTATCTCAGCTAATTCGGATTGGTACTCTTGGCGAATTCGCTCCAGTTCGGCTTGTCTGTTGTCTGTCATGCAGGTGCTATATGTTTCCGCAGCTATTTCTTTGGCTTTGGAACGACACATAAACTCAAAAGATTCAGAAGGCGTAGATTTGTTTTGAGCATCAGCCTGTGCTGGCTGTAAAAATAAAGCTAATATAACTACACATAAGCTGAGAACAGCTTGAATGTTTCTCATGATATCCCCCTTAAAGATATTTATCCGTTAAGAAGTAATCCAAATTAAGTGCCATTTAAAAACAGGATGAAGAGCATCCTATGAGATTAGAGTTAAGCAAACCCTGTAAAAAAGTAATTCTTGATCATAAGTTGTCGGTCATTACTCAGAAATATTTTTTATCATTTTAATGGTGTCGGGATAGTTTTCATAAAGGTTTCTCCATGTCAGAAGTGGCTTTCCAGGTAGGAAAGGCACAATAAAAGCGGTGTGGCCTTGCCATTGAATGGCGACTAAGTTTTCATTCACAGTGTAGATAGGTTTGAAACCATAGGTTTTTAAATGCGCTGGATTATTCTTAGATCTTTTCCATAAATCATGCATGAGTTGAGGAAAGGGGTCTTGATGTCCATTTCCAATGTATTTCGAAAAGTCAGTGGTCGATGTGGCGCTGACTTCAGGAATATTACCCTTAATTGTGTTTTCAATGATATAGGACAAGTAGCTATTCATTTGAAGAGCCAGTTCGTTTGCGGGCTTTGCACCTACTAATTTATTATATAAATAGTAAACTAAGATATCTTGAGATGTGTTAATTTCTATTTGTTTATATCCACCGGCTTTAAGGAAGCTGAACAGTTGATTACGCATATGAAAAAATACTTTAGGCGGTAATCCTTTAGAGTCCTGGGATTGCCTTAATTTATTTACTCGTTTGGTGGCTAGTCGGTTTTCGATTAATAAGTTCTCAACAACAATGCGATCAGGTTGAGTGCCTTTCCATAAATCAAATTGAACAAAGTTGAGTCCGTCGTCGTCCGTAAAGCGCAGTCCAACAATACTGTTTAAATATGAATGAAATGCACTTTGTACAAAAGTGGATTTTCCATAGTCATCAACTTCAACAATTTTCAGGCTGATCGACCTTCCTTGAGAAGCAGCTTCATTTAAATAATTTCTAGGAAAAAAATGACGTGGTTTTAATTGATCTAACGGTGATAAATGGTCAGCTGACCATGCTGGAAATTGTCTTTGATCATTAAACACGTCGACACACTGGTTTGCCTCAATATGAGACGTAGGAACAATAAATGCCAATGCTGTCAAAAGCATAAAAAAACGCAGAGATATAGGCTTTGCTATATTGAAATAGTCCATAATAATATACAAAGCAAAATAGGTTCCAGGTCCTAACTGTAGAAGCGCCGCTTCTACAGTTAGGACCTGGAACCTATTAGCGTTTTACTGATTTAGGATCGATAGCGTCTTGTAGGCCGTCGCCTAAAAAGTTGAAACTTACGACCACTAGAAGAATTAAAAGGCCTGGTATAATTGCTAAAAATGGAGCTTCGTAGATCAGCTCTAAGGCGTTGAAAAGCATATTTCCCCAACTCGGGGTTGGCGGCTGAATTCCAAGTCCAAGAAAACTGAGGGCAGCTTCAAACAAAATAGACTCTCCTACGCCCAGGGTAACTGCAACCAGCAGGGGAGCGATTACATTGGGGAACATATGTCTTACAATAATTGTAAAATCAGTAGCTCCTAAAGTTTTAGCGGCTAAAATAAATTCGCGTTCCCTTAATGATAAAATACTGCCTCGAACTAAACGGGCAACGACCATCCATGAAAATAAACACAAAATAAAAACCAATTTAATAATCGACTCATTTCCATACTGAGTAATGACATTTAGAAATGGAATTTTTTGTAAATCAATCGCAGCGATAACGACGAGCACTGGCAGCAGCGGCAGGGAAAGTAATGCATCAGTTGTCCTCATTAAAACAGTATCGATAAATCCACCGTAGTAACCTGCCATTGAACCAACAAGTAGACCTATAAAGGCTGAAACTAGGGCTACTAAAACACCGACTCCCATAGAAACCTGTGTGCCATACACCAGCCGCATAAGTACATCGCGGCCTAATTCATCTGTTCCAAAAATATGATAAGAGTTAAAATTTTTAACTTTATTGATAAGTTCATTTTTGAAGGGCGTATCAATTTCTTCTATAATTTCTATAGCCTTGTCGGACTCCAGATTGATCCACTCATAGAGGGCATCCTCAGGTCGAATGGGTTGCACATGATTTTGAGCAATCAGTTGAGTCTGGATTTTTTCTGCGGCATCGGGATGTCTTCTAATAAAATTTTCAATCTCTTTTTCGCGCACATCTTGACTGGCTTGAATGTGAGAGAAAGGTGGTTTGTAGCGGTTAAAAACATTTTGAGTGTTTGCATCGACCCCAAGGGCCCACTCTATAATCGGTGCACCTAATGCCACGAATACAAAAAATATTATTGTAAAGGCGCCAAACAATGCGGCCTTGTTTTCTTTGAATTGACTGAATACAATTTGAGAAAAGGATTGCGCTTTCTCCATCTCTGCAATTTTAAGCTGAGAAGTTTCAGGTGAGGTCGTGGTAGAATGTGATGTCGGTGGAGTATTTTCAGACATGGCTTACTCGTATGATATTCTGGGGTCAGCGACACCATATAAAAGGTCGGCAATTAAACTCATTACTAACACCATTGAAATAGAAATAATAAAAGAGACCATCGCCACATTGAAATCATTACTAATAATTGACGTATATATTAATCGTCCAGCTCCAGGATATGCAAATAGAGTTTCAGTGATAAGCGCCCCAGAGAAGACTGACGATAAACTTAAAGTGACTATGGTTATTAACGGAATAAGTGCATTTCTAAATCCATGATTCCAGATCACAATATTTTCAGACAGCCCTTTAGCGCGAGCCGTTCGAATATAGTCATTCCTCATTGCTTCCATCATCGCTGATCGAGCAAAACGAGAAAAACGACCAATAGATTGAATAGACAATGAAACAACGGGTAAAATTAAATATTTAGCCTTATCTAAAATTTCTGAAAAAATATTATCATAAACTAAACCAGTTGTTTGATAACCTCCTGCCGGCAGCCATCCCAGTTTAACCGAAAAAACAATAATTAAAACGATGCCTAGCCAAAATGAAGGCGCAGAAATGCCCGCAAAACTTAACAGATTAACAATATAGTCAAATTTTGAATTAGGCCTTAAGGCGCAATAAATTCCCAATGGAATCGCAATCGCCAACGAAAGAATGAGGGAGCACATTGAAAGTATGAACGTGTACTTCAAAGCCGGTCCAATCATTTCAGCAACGGGAATACGATATGTTCGGGAATATCCCAGGTCACCTTCTAGAAGTGTTGATATCCAATTTTTGTAACGAACATAGGTGGGTTGATCTAAACCATAAAATTCTCGCAAACGAGCTACATCTTCAGTCGTGATTTTAGGGTTGGATGAAATCATCAACTCAATAGGATCACCTGGCATAAGTGTCATTAAATTAAAGCAAACGTACGAAAGTACAATCAGTAAAAGTACGGTTTGTATAATTCGCCTGAAGATGTATGTCGTCATATTATTCTAATGACCATTTTTCTATGTCGTTCGTTTCAGGGAACTGGTGGCCTGTTAAACGATAACCTTTCATCTGTGTAGGTATGACGGCCACGTCAGAGCGGTAGTACAATGGAATTACTGGAACTTCATCTGTGTAATATTTTAAAATCTCGTGAACCATGGAAACACGTTTAGAGTGATCCAGTTCTGCTTCTAATTGAGTTGTTAAATCATCAACTTTTTTGTTGACCCATCCCATTTGATTTTGGCCCGAGTATCCATTTTTTGCAGAGGGAATTTTTGAAGAGTGTAACGTTACTTTAGGGGAACTCTCTGGTGATGAAACCCACGCAAACAACGCCATAGAATCAAACTTACGCTTGCGTGTGGTCTCTCCAAAAAATACCCGAGCAGGTTCATTTTTAGCTGTGACGTCAATACCCACTTGCTTCCATTGATTCTGCAAATAAACTTGAACAAGCTCTCGAGTTTTATTCCCAGCTGTAGTCATAATAGTAAAAGACAGCTTTTTCCCATCTTTAGTGCGAAAACCATCTTCACCCATTTTCCATCCGGCCTCGTCTAACAATCGATCGGCCTCACGCTTGTTATACTTATAAAGTGTAACCTTAGACGGATCATCTGTGTACCAAGGGTCTTTTGGCGTAATAAGGTGAATTGCAGGCTGTTGTTTTCCCTCAAACAAAGCATTCACTAAATCATCTTTGTTAATAGAGTAGAGTAAAGCTTTACGAACTTTAATATCTTTTAAAAAAGGATTATCTAAGTTTAAGTCAATATGTTCATAAACTGTACTTGGTTGAAACAGAACTTGATATCCCAATTTCTCTTCTTTAACTTTTTTCTCAAAAGCTAAGGCTTGATCAAGTGCAAAGCCCATAGTTGAAATCAGATCGATAGTACCAGATCTTAAGTTGGCCTCTAAAGTTCCAGTATTCGGAATGAGTTTAACAATAATTTTTTTAATTTTAGGGGCTTCGCCATAAAACTTAGAATTTGGAATAAATGTGACATGATCTCCTAATTGAATTCTCGAAACCACATAAGGTCCATTGTATAAACCCACATTGGTAGGGTCCTTTGTATAGAGTGAATTCTTTTCATAACCTTCTTTTTGAGAACCATATTTTTTAAAGACAGGCTCTTCTAAGTGTTTAGGAACAGGAAAGAAGGTTCCCAGCATATAAAAATCCCAACGAACTTTGTCATAGGTAAAGGTGCATTTTTTAGGGTTTTTTTCATCCCAAGAGATTTTTTCAACTTGAGAGTAGGTCTCTTTGTCTGGGATTGAAACATTATTAGAAGCCGCAACTTTGGTTGCAAAATCAAAGTCTGCGCAAGTCACCGGAGTGCCGTCACCCCAGGTTGCATTATCTAGAATTTCCCACTCCGCAACTACGCGATCTTTGCCATTTACTTTTTTTATAGAGGCTTTTTTATTTTCAAAAGAAGGAACTTCTTTAACTAATTGCGGAATCCATTTTCCATCAGCATTGATCGTAGTTAAACCGCGAAGCACCATACGTGACATGTACGTCGTTGCCATCATGTTTGAGATTAAAGGATTAAAAGTTTCAAACTCTTGAGAAATCCCGATCTTAAGTTCATTGTTTGAATAGCGGTTAGTTTCGGTAGAGGCAGAACCCGCAGAATCTTTTTTTGTGCAGGATGTAGTTATCAGCAGAGCACTTACAATTGTTGCGAGCAAGGTCAGAGATATTTTTTTCATAAAGACTCCTTTTGAGGGTACGTTAAAAAACATGCAGATCGAGTGCGGATATTAGCCGCGATAGGATCTGCGTTAACTTCTAATAATTGTGGGGTTTCTATTTTGCATCGATCAAATACATAGGGGCAGCGGGGGTGAAACGCGCAACCTGATGGAGGATTGATGGGTGAGGGTATTTCGCCAGTCAGAATTTTACTCATACGCTTTTTGCCTTGCCCGATAGTAGGAATAGATCCAAGCAGTGCTTTTGTATAAGGATGTTGCGGGTTTCGGTAAAGCTCTTCGCGTGTTGCAATCTCGACGATTTTACCCAAGTACATGACAGCAATACGATTACAAACATGTTCAATGACTGAAAGATCGTGTGAGATAAATATGTATGTTAAGTTTAATTTTTTTTGTAAATCACTCAGCAGATTTAAGATTTGCGCTTGAATAGATACGTCTAAAGCTGAAACAGGTTCATCGCAAATGACCAGTTCAGGATTTAAAGCGATGGCTCGCGCTATAGAGATACGTTGTCTTTGGCCACCGGAGAATTCATGGGGATAGCGATTAATGTGCGAAGGTCTCAGTCCAACCAATTCGAGTAATTCTTTAACCCGAGCCTCACGCTCTTTGGGTTTTAATATATTATGGATCACAAATGGTTCTTCAATAACCTGACCCACGGTCATTCGAGGATCCAATGAAGCATAGGGATCTTGGAAGATCATTTGAATATTTTTGCGACTTTTTCGAAGTTCTGATCCTGATAGCTTTAAAAAATCTTTACCATTAAATTCTATTTTTCCTGCTGTCGGTTCGTACAGTCGTATGAGTGATCTTCCTAATGTTGACTTTCCACAACCTGATTCTCCCACTAGCCCCAATGTTTCACCACGAGTGATAGATAATGAGATATCGTCAACGGCCTTAACATCGCCAACGTGTTTCATAAATAATCCCTTTTTAATCGGGAAGTATTTTTTAATGTTGGTCGCTTTTAAAATTGTGTCGTTAAGCATACTAAACCTTGTGGGGGTTGAAGCAAGCGGCTTCACGTTGAGGGTTAGTTTGGAGTGGCTTCATAGGAGGTTTTTGAATCCAGCACTCTGCAAGCACACGAGAACAGCGTGTAGCGAAAGGGCATCCTGCTGGAATTTCATGAGGTGCGGGGACAGAACCTTCGATAGTTTTAAGTCTTTGGATATATTGTCCTACCTTTGGTCGCGACTCTATCAGAGCGGCAGTGTAGGGGTGAGCGGGCGTATTAAGAACATCTTGAGTTGGGCCCTTTTCACACATTTGTCCACCATACATAACAAGAACATTATCTGAGACTTCCGAAATAACCCCTAAATCATGAGTGATAAACTGTACACTCATGTTTAATTTTTCCTGCAAGCCTTGGAAAAGTTCTAGAATTTGAGCTTGAATAGTTACATCTAAAGCCGTCGTAGGCTCATCAGCAATCAGAAATTGTGGATTGCACGATAAGGCCATGGCGATCATGGCTCTTTGTCTCATTCCACCCGAAAGTTGATGTGGATAAGTTGAATAACGTTCTTGAGCAGAGGGAATTCCAACAAGTTGAAGCATTTCGATGGCTCGATCACGTGCGTCCGCAGGTGAGTAAGACATATGTTTTATAATTTGCTCACTCATTTGGTAACCTATAGTTAAAACGGGATTAAGCGCCGTCATAGGTTCCTGAAAAATCATGGCCATTTTTCCACCGCGGACAGATTCGATTTGAGCAGCATTCATACGAATAAGATCCTCACCGTTTAGTAATGCCGAGCCATTTGTCACTCGTCCAGGTGAGCTGATCAGTTGCATGAGCGAAAAAGAAGTTACAGATTTTCCACAGCCAGATTCGCCAACGATACCTAAAGTTTGACCGTTGTAAATTTCATAGGAAACATTGTTAACCGCTTTGAAAGGACCAGATTTTAAAAAAAATGTGGTTTCAAGCTGCTCAACTTTTAATACTGGTGAGGACGTCATCAAACTTAATGTTCCTTATTCATAAAAGGGTCATCCGAAAGCGTACTGTTTAAGTACAGGAGTCGGAGCTAAAAATAAAGAATACTACGAAGGATAACGCGCAGCAATTAAAGCTTGTTAATGTTATTTTTTTGGTACTTAAAATCAGCCGCTTTTTCAGCGAGTTTATCTAAGAACAAGTGTGCAGACTTTGATAAAACACCTGAAAATTTTTCAGACAAAGAGACCTTCTTTTCCAGAGAAATTTTCACCACAGTATGGGTTTTAGTTTTGTTTAAAATATAGTCGTCACTAGTGCCCAGATGATCGACCAGTTTAAGTTTCAGAGCATCTTCTCCAAACCAGTACTCTCCGGTTGTCACTTCGGCCAAATTAACCTGAGGACGAAAGCGACCTACAAAGCTTTTAAAAAGTTGATGAGTCGATTCCAGCTGCTCAGTGAACTTTTTCTCACCTTTTTCTGTAATTTCGCCAAATATACTTACTGTGCGTTTGAAGTCACCAGCTGTGTACTCTTTGTAATCAACATCATTTTTTTTAAGAAGGCGGTGGAAGTTAGGGACTTGGGCAACGACTCCAATTGAGCCTATAATTGCGAAAGGAGCGCACACGATTTGATGGCCCGTGCAAGCCATCATGTAACCGCCACTAGCCGCAATTTTATCCACGCAAATTGTGACGTTAAGACCAAAATCACGCAATCTTATAATCTGAGCTGCGGCAAGACCGTATCCATGCACTATGCCGCCTGGACTCTCAACGTTGATAACTACTTCTTCATTTTTTTTGGCAATAAGTAATAAATGAGTAATTTCTTCGCGCAATTGTTCGACGCCCGTAGCTTTAATATCTCCATGCAAAAAGTTAAGAACGTAGACATTTGGCAGTGTACTTTTTTGATTTAATTTGAGTTCTTTTTTATGAGCTTTTTTTTCTGACTTAAGCTCGTCACTTTTAAGGAGTGATGTCTTTAATTCGAAGATCTGATCGCGATAGATATCATTTAAAATTTCAACATGAAACGTCTTAGATTTTTTATTTTTCATGGCTACAGATGCAATTGTTAAGATAATCGCAATAATGGCCAGAACAATTATTAGGGCCTGAGAAAAAAATAATCCAATTTGTTGCAAGAACTCCATAGTACTCCAATGAAAGTAGTCCGAGTCAGGAGGGTATATGAAAAAAGCCTATAAATAAAGACAAAAGTCGAGGTTCGACACATTATTGATCTCAACGGTTTAAAGTTATGGGAAAATAGAGTGGTGTTGAAATTAAAATTAGTTTTCATTCCATTATTATTTTTTGTATGTGCGTCCAGCGCATCAGATCAAGAATTAGATCAACAGCAGGCATCGCAGTTACGACGAGATTTGGAGTTCGATGTGGATCGTCGAAATGAATTCAAAAATCATAGGAAAAATAATCGAGTTTTTGAAAGCGAACGAGAAAAAGGAATGTCTATTTTTTTGGAAGAGCAAGAAAAATGGGATATTACACGTGAAAAGGGTCTTCCTGAGCAAAGAGCCTCACGTGCCAAAGAGAAGCACATGGATGAAACAAGTCCTGAGTATTTTCAAGATCTAAAGAAAAAACAAACCTATGAAAAGTCACAAGAGTTATCTCGAAAAAAGCTCATCCAAACTCGAGATCAAATTGTAAAATTATTCAAAAGTAAAGTCCAAGTTACGGAAGAAGAAGAGTTAGATATCTATAACAGTCGGCCAAGATATTCACTGCGAGATCGTGCAAAAAACAAATGGGTAGGTAAGGGAAGTAAGTCGGGTGTAAACACTGGTGGAGCTGCTAGTTCGCCGGGATTTTTGCCTCCAACAGGGGGAGGTGCGATGTATGATTATCCTCCGCCACCAGTAAGTGAGTACGTACCTACTGACAACTTTGAAGAGCTACCTCCGCCACCACCTATGATGCCTTACGATAACTATAGCAATCCCAACATGGGAGATCCTGAAATACCATTTTTTAGTGAAGGCGGTAATGAATTTGATATGCCACCGCCGGGCTTTCCGCCCCCTGCACCAGAGGGCGGCTGGGACTTTTAAAAAATATTTATCGGCAAAGGCCTTTGTAATTGTATATTCTGTCCGTTGAATAATCATCAGCAAAGACGCGACCATTTTGTTGGTTAGCGACAATGATGTTTAATTCGATAGCTTTTTTGTTGTATGAATTATAGTAAGATACATCTTGTTGACCATGTCGAGTTATATCGATGTCGCGACACTCGTAGCGATATCCGCCACCGGTGCAGTACTCTCGAGTGTGGCAGTTGCCTTTAGGATCACAAATTCTTTCGGTACGACAAACTGGTGGATAATATACATCGCTGCAGTGTCGTTCGCGCTCAGTATAGGTGCATGATTCCCATGTATTGATGGTCTCTGAATAAGTCGTTTTATCGGTATAAGATCCGGTGATATCAAAAGGTTGCCCACTAACGTGCGAAGGAATATTAAACTGTTGGCCGTCGTACAAGCGTTTAGCATTAAAATTAGTGACAATTTTAATATCTTTCTCGCCGCTTAAAGTTTTCACTTCAAAGTTAATAAGGTTTTCTTTTTTTACTTTAATGTTAGCTTTGTGCGAACCAACTCCAATCGTGTAAGTTTTTTTATCTTTTACAACATTGATCGGTGCACTGACATTAATAGTACCCTTAAGTTCATCACACGATGAAAAAAAAGTTGCAGTTGCGATACAGACAGCAAGAAGCTTTAGTGTATTCATAAATTCTCCACTTAGTTTTGTTTGGTTATGTTTTTTTTAACGCTTATGTCGTGTATAAGCAACGAGTATGCCATGCATAGTCAGAGACAAATTGACCCCGTTAAACAATTAAGCATAAAAAATCAGCTATTTAACAATAAGATCATCCATTTTGAGCCCAGTTATAGCGGTTATTTTTTTAAAAGCAGCATACATAATAATACCCACGCAAACGACGGTGGGGATCAGAATGACTACAAGTGAGTAGAGCGTCATTTCGCTGAGTTGTTGATTGAGTAAATTTTGCTTTTCCACTGTGGCTAGACTTTCAGGTATCGGGGTGAAAATGTATAAAGCCAAAAAGAAATTAAGGACGGCGCTGAGAACAAAAGATAAAGATAAATACTGAGTTGATTTAATAAGGAGAAGACGAAAAGCCTTTTGCTTTTCATCAGTTTCTAAGTGTTGATGGAGTTTAACCAGGTTAAAGACGGACTCATTTAAAAATAATGTTTCAAAAAAAGGTTTTTTGGTTTTACTCGAAGCAAAGACAAATGTCCCAATGAGAAGAGGAAAAAAAGCCTCTTTAATGGCAAACCATATTCCGCCCAAAGCTAATAGAGTTAATATTCCAGAAAACAAGATATTAACTAGACCCAAAAGTGAAATATAATTCATTTTTTTGTCTTTAACTAAAGAGTAGATACCGTTCGTCAGCGGAAAGGCGAGGGCTATTAGCAACGATTGCGTTGGATTTAGCCCTAAGCGCGAGCCTTTATTCAGAATAAGTACGGGAATAATGATGTTTATAGCGATGTTGGAAAAACTGTTTTCATTTGATTTCATTTGAAAATTGTTGAGTGAAATAGGAGGCTTGTCAAAGCGTTATAGCTGTGACAGAATTTTTATATGAAAAATTCTGCTCGATTGGCCCTTAGTTTATGTGTTTTGTTTGTGCTTACCTTGGCCGGCTTCACGTGCTCTAAACAAGTACCAGTTAATAAGCCCGCGGCTGAAGAAACGGAAGAACAGCCCTCAGAGTCGAATAATGAAAATTAAATTTGCGATTAATTAGGAACAACAAGAAGGAGCAACTTTGGATCAGTTACAACAATTTTACGGGTATTTCTGTGTAAATGGATCATGGCTATTAAACTTAATAGGATTTATTGTCCTATTCTTGTTTATTGGTTTTTTTGGTTTGCCGCTGATCATATGGACTTTAGCTGGATTAGTTTTTCTTTACGGATTTGGCGCACCACTTTGGCTGTGTGCTGCGTTTTTAGCTGTCATGTTTGTGTTTCTTATTAAGCCTTTGCGTCAAAATACGATATCTAAGGGCATTATGTATGTTATGGAAAAAGCAAAATTTCTTCCGCAAATTTCTCAGACAGAAAGAACAGCTTTAGAAGCGGGTGTGGTTTGGGTCGAGAAAGATCTTTTTTCGGGAAAACCAAATTTTACGGAAATTCTTAAAGAGCCCTACGCGCATTTGACCGCGGAAGAGCAAAGTTTCATTGATGGACCGGTCGAAGAACTTTGTCAAAAGTGCGAGCCATTTAAAATTTGGAAAAACAAAGAAATGCCACCAGAAATATGGGACCTGATTAAAAAGAGAGGTTTCCTAGGAATGATTATTCCTAAAGAGTACGGGGGTCTTGGTTTCTCAGCTATGGCTCATTCAGAAGTTGTAATGAAATTAGCGACACGCTCTTTACCCGCATCTATTACGGTAATGGTTCCTAACTCTTTGGGGCCGGCTGAATTACTTATTCACTATGGAACAGAAGCGCAGAAAAATTATTGGTTACCTCGGTTAGCCAGCGGGGCGGAGCTACCTTGTTTTGGATTAACTGAGCCGCGGGCGGGATCAGATGCAGGATCAATTACCTCGTCAGGAGTTATTTTTAAAAACGATCAAGGTGAGTTGTGTATTCGACTGAATTGGAACAAACGTTGGATTACATTAGCCTCGGTATCCACAGTTATTGGTTTAGCATTTCGATTAAATGATCCTGAAAATTTTCTGGGTCGCGGTGAGGACATTGGAATTACCTGTGCACTCATTCCCTCCAATGCGCCTGGAGTTATTTTAGGTCGTCGACATGATCCGTTAACGATACCGTTTCATAACTGTCCTACTCATGGAAAAGATGTGGTTGTTAAGTTAGAAGATGCCGTCGTCGGAGGGGCAAAAGGTTGTGGTCAGGGTTGGATGATGTTGATGGAGTGTTTAGCTGCGGGTCGCGGTATTTCTTTGCCAGCTCAAGCGACCGGCGGAGCAAAAATGGCGGCGCGAGTAGTTTCATCGCATGCATTAATTCGTAAACAGTTCGGCGTAAGTATAGGAATGTTTGAAGGCGTAGAAGAACCAATGGCGCGCATAGGATCGACCGCTTACGCCATGGAAGCCATGAGACGTTTTACTTTAGGAGCTTTAGATAAGGGAATTAAGCCTTCTGTCGTAACCGCGATAATGAAATATCAAACAACAGAAATGAACCGCCGTGCGATCAATGATGCTATGGATATTATGGGCGGAGCAGGTATTTCTTTAGGACAAAGAAATCTTTTAGGGGAAGGATATGTTGGCATTCCGATTAGTATCACAGTTGAGGGTGCAAATATCATGACTCGTACTTTAATGATTTTTGGTCAAGGTGCTCTTCGGTGTCATCCTTTTGCTTTTGATGAAATAAGAGCTTTGGAAGGAAAAGACGTCAAAGGATTTGATCGAGCTTTCTTTGGTCATATAGGTCACGTTGTTCGGAATCTTTGTCGTTCCATTTTATTCTCTATTACTCGCGGATATTTGGCGAATTCTCCTCGTGGAGTTCATGCAAAAACGAGAATTCACTATCGTCGATTACAATGGGCTTCTGCAACGTTCGCTATTTTAGCTGATATCGCTATGGCCGCATTGGGCGGACAGCTTAAGATGAAAGAAAAAATCACCGGGCGATTTGCTGATATTTTTTCTAATATGTACATGTCAACAGCGGTGCTAAGACGTTTTATAGATGATGGACAAAAAGAAGAAGACCTTCCCTTTGTTCAGTTTTTCTTAAAACAATCTATGGCTGAAATTCAAAAAGCTTTTGATGGAATTTTTGATAACTTAAAAATTCCTGGCCTGCGCTGGTTTTTAAAAGATGTTATTGGGGCATGGTCTCGTATTAACTCAATAGGCTCTCAAGCCACAGATGGATGGTCGCATGCGATATCAAAGGCTATGATGTCTCCTGGTGAACAGCGCGATCGATTAACTTCAGGTATTTATTGGATTGGAGAAAAAACTCATGGCATGTCTGCGGTGCTTGATCGGTTATCTAAAAATGATCAAACAGCTCGGTTAGAAAATGCTTTTAATATCGTTATTAAAGTGGAGGCCTCTGAAAAGAAAATCCGTAAAGCATTTAAAGCCGGAAGCATTAAAGCTAAGCGTGGTTTAGCTTCCTGGGAAGAGGCTTTAAGCAAGCAGATTATCACTCAAGACGAATTCAAGCTTCTCTCTGAGGCCGATAAGGTTCGTTATGATGCGATTCTGGTGGATGACTTCAGTGAGAAGGAATATCACGAACAGGCTTAAAAATAGGTACCAGTTCCCTTTTAGTATCGCTCTGCGATACTAAAAGGGAACTGGTACCTATTCATGTAATTAATACAGGTGGCCTTATATAATTGCCGAAAAAAGTCCTTAAAATTTGATGAATTGTGTCAAAAATGGTAATACTGACTACGCGCGAACATAGGTCGTATTGGCCTTAACCACTAAATGGCTTATAACGCTGTTTCATAACGGTACGTTCAGTGCATGTATATTTGGAATTAAAGGAGCTTTCATGCCTCAGTTTAAGGTTGGAGACCATGCGGTATACCCAGGACACGGTGTTGGGCGTATTGATAAAATCGAAGTTAAAGAAATTTTAGGCTCTAAGCATGAGTTCTATTCTGTACTTATTATCGAGTCTGGCATGAAGGTTATGATTCCTGCGGCAAACATTAAATCTGTTGGCTTGCGCCATTTAATTAATAAAGAAGAGGGATTGCAAGTCGTAGAGATTTTAAAAGACAAAAACGTTAAAATTGACACTCAAACATGGAATCGTCGTTACCGAGAATATATGGAAAAAATTAAAACGGGTTCTGTGGTAGAAATCGCGGCAGTTTTAAGAGATCTGTATATGCTTAAAGTTGATAAAGAATTAAGTTTTGGCGAAAAGAAAATGCTAGAGACGGCTAAAACGCTACTCATCAAAGAGTTGGATTTGGCGCCAGAAGTTAAAGATATTGTAAATCAATCGCAAGAAGTTAAAGATATTTTTAATCAATAATCATTTACTGTGTTATCCAATTAAGTCACAATAAACCTCTGTAACCATAGAGGTTTTTTTATGTCTGAAATACGCGTTCGTTTTGCACCGAGTCCTACCGGTTATCTGCATGTTGGCGGTGCTCGCTCAGCTTTGTTTAATTACTTGTTTGCAAAAAAGAATAACGGAAAATTCATTTTAAGAATTGAAGATACCGATCAGGAACGTTCTACTCACGAGTCACTAAAGATGATGGTCGATGATCTGAATTGGCTGGGTTTAAAATGGGATGAAGGAGTAGACCCACTTACACTTAAAGATATGGGTCCTTTTGCGCCGTATAGACAATCTGAGCGGTTATCCATCTACAAGCAAGTAGCTGATGAGATTTTAAAGAATGGTAAAGCTTATTATTGTTTTATGACTGATGAAGAAATTGATCGGCAACGAGCAATAAATCAAGCCGAGCATTCTTATGCGCATATTGAATCACCGTATGCGGAGTGGCCTTTAGAGAAAGCACTGACCGAACTAAAAAATGGAAAGTCTGCGGTGGTCAGATTCAAAACCAAGGCTTTAAAAAAGGACTACATCCTGCCAGATCTAATCCGGGGAGAAGTTCGCTTTCCATCGGATATGGTGGGGGATTTTGTGCTTTTAAGATCTGACGGGATGCCGGTGTATAATTTTTGTTGTGTGGTGGATGATCATCTGATGAAGATCTCTCATGTGCTAAGGGCCGAGGAACATTTGCCGAACACACTTCGGCAAATGATGATCTATGAATCGATGAAATGGCCGACGCCGCAGTTTGGCCATATTTCTTTAGTGTTGGATGATGATCGTCAAAAATTATCTAAACGTAAAGGCGCTGTAGCCTGTGATGTTTTTAAAGATGAAGGTTATTTGCCGGAAGCGATGAATAATTATTTGGCTCTTCTAGGGTGGTCACATCCAGAAGGGAAAGAAATTTTTGAACTTAAAGAAATGGAACAGTTATTTTCAATAGATCGACTTAACTCTTCGGGTGCAGTCTTTGATCGAGTTAAATTAAAATGGGTGAACAGCCAACATTTGCGAGCGTTATCATCTGAGGATTTATGGAATCTGATTCAGCCTCATTTGCAAAAAGCAGGATTGGTTTTACCCCAAGATCAGGCGTGGCAGTTACACTCAGCCGATGTCTTTCGTTCTAAAATGGAAATAGCCTCCGATGCTGTAGCCCTCTATACGCCGTTGGATGAAACAAGATTTGCAATTGCAGGCGAGTCTACAGAAGTTTTAACTTGGCCTACGACAAAAGTGGTATTACAGACGTGGAAAAAATTACTCGTCGATTTTATAAGCGAATATTTAAGTGAAGAGGATTTCGTTCGGTTTGAAAATGAAGTTAAAATCCAAAGCCAGACGAAGGGTAAAAATTTGTTTATGCCGATGCGAGTGGCGGTCATTGGGAAGCCCCATGGAACAGAGCTTAAAATTTTAACGCCGTTGATTCCAGTGAAAGCTTTAATTGCGCGAGCGGAAAAGGTTCTGTCACATGTTGAAAGTCTATAATTCTTTTGGTCATAAATTAGAGGAGTTTAAAACTTTAGAGCCTGGTAAAGTTAAAATCTATGTCTGTGGCCCCACGGTCTATTCGCACTTGCACGTTGGAAATTTCCGAGGCCCTGTGTTCTTTAATTTTGTACGAAATTGGCTCGAGTACTTAGGTTACAAAGTAGATTATGCCACTAATTTTACTGATGTGGACGACAAAATTATTAAACGAGCTGAAGTTGAAAAAGTATCTGCTCAGGAAATTTCTGAAAAATACATCGTAGAGTATCAAAAAGACTTTAATGCCCTGGGATTAAGGCCGGCGAATCATAATCCCAAAGTGACTGAGTGTATGCCGCAAATTATTGAGTTTATTCAAAAATTAATTGAAAAAGACGTCGCATACACAGCTGACGGCGATGTTAATTTTGCGATTAATAAGTTTCCTGTGTATGGCCATTTATCTGGACGTAAGATCGAAGATCTGTTGGAAGGCGTGCGTATTGATATCAGCGATAAGAAGCAAAATCCCTTAGATTTTGCTTTATGGAAAAGCGCTAAGCCCGGAGAAGATTTGCGGGGTTCCGCTTGGCCTTCTCCATGGGGGCAAGGTCGTCCGGGATGGCATATTGAATGTTCGGTGATGGCGCACAACTTGTTCGGAAATCAAATTGATATTCACGGTGGTGGACTAGATCTTTTATTTCCTCATCATGAAAATGAAATCGCACAAAGTGAAAGTTGTACTCATCAGCAATATGCTCGCTATTGGTTACACTGGAATCTTTTAAACTTTGGTGGCAGTAAAATGTCTAAGTCGCTGGGTAATATCGTGAATATGAAGGACTTTTTGAAAGATCATCATCCAGAAGTCTACAAATGGATGATGCTGTCTGTTCATTACCGCAGCGTGGGCGACTTTACTCAAAACACTATTGATCAATCCGTGGCTGGCTTAGCCCGGGTGTACTCAGCGTTATCATTAGCAGAGTCCTTAGCGGAACACACATCTGGTGTAGCCGACGCCAAAGCCTGGACCTCCATCGAGGACGCTTTGAATAACGACTTTGGAACTCCTGCAGCTTTTGCTGTTATCTTTGAGCAAATTAGAAAATTTAACTCAACTCATCGTCGCGGAATGAAATCGAATGATACCATAAAAGAGAATGCGGCCAACTTTATAGCTTTTATCAAAAAATTCGGTAACTTAATGGCTTTATTTCAAGAAGTACCTTCAGACTTTTTAATTCAGTTAGATGATTTGTTGTTGGCGCAGAAGAATCTTAAAAGAGCAGTCATTGATGATATGGTTCAAAAAAGATCCTTAGCGCGCACTCAAAAGGATTTTTCAGAATCAGACCGATTAAGAAAAGCTTTAACAGATATGGGGATCAGCGTGTCTGATTTACCGGAAGGCTCTTTTTGGGAAGTAACGAAGTAAAAAAATTTAATAAAAATTTTAAATTGGTCTCTCCGTTTAAGCCAGCAGGAGATCAGCCGAAAGCTATTGAGTCCTTGGTGGCTAGCTTCAAAAAAGGGGTCAAACACCAAACCTTGTTAGGTGTTACCGGAAGCGGTAAGACCTACACCATGGGGCATGTGATTGAGCAACTGAATGTTCCCACTTTAATTTTGGCGCCTAATAAAACCTTGGCCGCCCAGCTTTATGCAGAAATGAAAGAGTTATTTCCTCAAAATGCAGTGGAGTACTTTGTATCTTACTATGATTACTATCAGCCTGAAGCCTATGTGCCTTCATCGGATACTTTTATCGAAAAAGATTCTGCCATCAATGAACAAATCGATCGCATGCGCCATTCAGCCACCAGGTCACTGTTTGATCGGCGAGATGTTATTATAGTTTCTTCTGTTTCTTGTATCTATGGTTTGGGAAGCCCGGAGGCCTATCAGGGTATGATGGTGCAAGTTGTGACTTCGCAAAAACTGAAACGCGATGATTTTTTACGAGATCTTATTCGCATACAATACACCAGAAACAATATTGATTTTTCACGTGGTACCATTCGGGTCAGAGGAGATATTGTTGAGGTTTTTCCTCCCTATGAAGAGATTCGAGCTTTAAGGTTTGAGTTTTTTGGTGATTTTATTGAGAAAATATCTTGGTTTGATCCCTTAACTGGTGAAGTATTTGAAGATCTTGACCAAATAGGAATTTATCCGGGATCTCATTACACGACTGGAGAAGAGTCTTTAGCCGGTGCAATCAAGTCTATTCAAGCTGAGCTTTTAGAGCGATTACAAGTCTTAAAGACGGAGCTAAAATTTTTAGAAGCTCAACGACTTGAGCAAAGAACTTATCATGATATAGAAATGATGGAGCAGATTGGATTTTGCTCCGGTATAGAAAATTATTCGCGCCATATGACAGGACGCGGTCCCGGCGAGCCCCCACCGACGTTAATTGAATATTTCCCAAAGGATTTTTTAACAATCATTGATGAGTCTCATATTACGGTGCCTCAAA
Source organism: Pseudobdellovibrionaceae bacterium (assembly GCA_022843825.1). Taxonomy (GTDB): domain Bacteria; phylum Bdellovibrionota; class Bdellovibrionia; order Bdellovibrionales; family Bdellovibrionaceae; genus Pseudobdellovibrio. Next base: position 7,746 of record JALHMX010000009.1, on the reverse strand, counting down.
TCGGAGGGATGTACAGAGGGGATCAGTCGCGTAAAAAAACTTTAGTGGATTTTGGATTCCGTTTACCATCAGCCTTAGATAATCGGCCTTTAAATTTTGGCGAATTTGAAAAGTTAATTGATAAAGTGGTTTATGTCTCAGCCACGCCACAAAATTACGAACTGAATAAGTCTGAAGGTCTGGTGGTGGAGCAAATCATTCGTCCGACGGGATTGGTCGATCCTATTATTGAAGTTCGTCCTGTAAAAAATCAGGTCGATGACTTGTTGAAAGAAATTCGCGATCGAGTAAGTAAGAAAGAGCGAGTTTTAATTACGACCTTAACTAAAAGATCCGCAGAGGATTTAACGGAATATTATGAATCGATTGGAATAAAGATTAAATATCTGCATAGTGAAGTTCATACTATCGAGCGAATGAATATTATTCGAGATCTGCGTCTTGGAGTATTTGATGTTCTGGTGGGGATTAATCTTTTGCGAGAAGGGTTGGATATACCTGAAGTTTCGCTGGTGGGAATTACCGATGCAGATAAGGAAGGTTTTCTTCGCTCGGAGCGTTCACTGATTCAAACCATAGGGAGAGCGGCGCGAAATGTAAATGGTCGAGTTATTCTTTATGGAGACCGAGTAACGGAGTCGATGAGAAAGGCCATTGGAGAAACAGATCGTCGTCGTGAAATACAAACTCAGTATAATACAAGGCATGGTATTACTCCGGCTACTATTATAAAGAAAATCAAAGAAGGCTTAGGGGATATTTTTGATGGCTCGGTTGGCGCATACAGAATAAAAGGAGAAACTGATGCTGCAGCCGCAAAGTTTGAAAAAATGATGAGGGGAGATTCAAAAGATACTCAGAAGATCCAAAAAGAAATTACCAAGCTTAAGGCGAAAATGAAAAAACTTTCTACAAATCTAGAATTTGAAGAGGCTGCTAAAATTCGGGACGACATTAAACGATTGCAGATTTTAGAATTACAGATGCACGACGGTGAAGTCACGCGAGCATCTCAAGCAGCAACGGATGGCAAGTAAATGATGAGCGAATCTGACCATTTACAAAAGATAACAAAGCTTAAAGAAGAGGTTGGTGGATTTCCCATTCAAAGCGGCATTTATCTTATGAAAAGCGAAGTGGATAAAATTATCTATGTCGGAAAAGCAAAAAATTTAAGAAATAGAGTGCGAAGTTATTTAGTAGAAGCGAAAGGACACTCAGCCAAAACGCGCGCACTGGTTTTTAATATTAAAACAATTGAATATATCGTGACCAAAACTGAAGTCGAAGCCTTTTTGTTAGAGGCTTCGTTAATTAAAAAGCATCGGCCTAAGTATAACGTTCGCTTAAAAGATGATAAGGCTTATCCCTATATTAAATTATCTTGGAGTGATAAGTTTCCACGGTTGTATTTAGCGCGTAAAGTTCAAAAAGATGGATCTGATTATTACGGTCCTTACACTTCAGGAGGGGCCGTATTTGGAACTATTCGATTTTTGAATCGCATTTTTAAAATACGAGATTGCACAGACCATATGTTTAAAACTCGAACGCGTCCCTGCATGACTCATCAAATAGGGCGATGTACGGCACCCTGTGTGCAGTTGATTACCGAAGAAGATTATCGCGATGAGCTTGAAGGGGCCCGTGATTTTTTAAGAGGAAAAAGTAAAAAACTTATTAAAGATATAGAAGTGAAAATGAAGCTGGCCGCAGATCAAGAAAAGTTTGAAGTGGCGACGCGCATGCGGGATGCATTGTTTTCTATTAAAAGTATTGTTGAGCGCCAAACTGTTGTTAATGATGCAAACGAATTAGATCAAGATATTATTAGTTATTTCGGAGATGAAAACGGCGTTATGATTGATACTATTCACGTCCGTAGCGGCCGTGTTATCGGAAATCGGTCGCATTTTATTTCAACAGTTAATCCAAATAGTCCTGAAGAGGATGTTCGAGAGTGGTATGTGAGTTTTCTTAATCAGTATTATGCAGATAATATTATTCCCGATGAAGTTTTAACGGTGGTGGATTTGGGTAGGGATTTGAATAAGCTTATGCAAGCCGTGCTTAAAGAGCGTAGCGGGCGTGATGTTATTGTGCGTTTTCCAGCAGATCGAAAAAGTGCAGCCCTTTTGGATATGGCTACACAAAATGCGGAAGCCCATTTTAAAAAACAAGTATCTAAAGATCATGAGAAAAAAGCAGGCTTAGATGAGATTAAAACCCGATTGCATTTACCCAAACAACCACATCGTATCGAGTGTTTTGATATTTCACATTTTCAAGGTACAGAAACAGTGGCTAGCCAAGTGGTTTTTGAAGATGGACATCCAGCCAAAGAGCATTATCGGAGATACATAATTAAAACTGTTGAAGGAATAGATGATTTTAAATCTATGTATGAAGTTTTGCAGCGCAGATTTCAACACAAAGAATATGAAGAGCCTGATCTTTTAGTCGTTGACGGAGGCAAGGGGCAGCTGTCTCAAGCAGTAAAGATATTGCAAGAACTTAATTTACAACACATTCCTGTGGTCGGTTTAGCCAAAGCGCGCACAGAATCTGCCTTTCAAGAAAACGAAGTCTTGGAAACGGAAGAGCGCTTTTACATTCCAGGTCGAGCGAATCCTGTCGTATTCAAAAAGAATACTGAAGCTTTTCAAATTTTGGTTGGCCTGCGGGATGAAGCCCATCGTTTTGCCATTACATTTCATCGTAAGCGGCGTGAAGATGCCAGTCTTCGCAGTATATTAGATGAAATCACCGGACTAGGCGAGCCCAGAAAGCTGGCCTTGCTTAAAAAGTTTGAGTCCATTGAGAATATTAAAAATGCAGATATTGATGATATTTTAGCTATTAAAGGATTTAGTCGAATTATGGCGGAGCGTGTGCTCTTGCATCTTAATGAAGAGGAAGAAGTAAAGACCTAGATATCTTCGTGATTTCTATATTTCCATAGAAAAAGTAACAATGAAGTCACTGTAAAAATAATTGTGGCTACAAGGCCGTAGCCGTACCCCTCGCCGGGGTAATTTGAATACATCAATCCAAAATAAAGCACAAACGTCTTACCCACGAAAGTGGGCATTAAAAAAGATCGTATAAAATCAAATAGTGGATTTGGCTTCATTCATATTAGGTTTATTTCATTAATGTAATGAATGTCATTTAAAATCTGGCCTCTGAACCAGACTTTTGTAGGATTCATTTATTTCTATAAACTCCGAGAACTGAATAGGCGCTAAGATGGGTCTATTTTATCTTTTTACTATTTGGAGTTCTACATGATGAAGGCTAATTACTATGAAGTCGGCGATTTAATGATTATTCAAGTTACAGGAAGAATCTCGCCGGATCAGAACAAGCCTTTTCGTGACATTTGTGAAAAAAATCTTAAAAATAGAAAAGTTATTTTTTGTTTAGAGGATTTATCATTCACGGCCTCAGCCAATATTTCAATATTTTTTGAATCGATAAATTTGATTGAAAATGCGATGGTCGTTGGCCTTCGAAGTGACTTCTTTAAACTTTTAGAGCTTAAAGGCATGAATCAAAATGTAAAATCATGTGCGACTCTTTCTGAGGCGTTACGAAGTTTCGAACTGTAATAATATATTTTTAGTTTCTCATTTTACGTATCTCAATGATACACATTCTCATTTTAGTAACGAATTATTTTCTAATCATTCTAACTGCTTAAAACAAGTTAAGATATTTTGTCGAAATTCCGAATAGTAACCATATGTTAAAGCACGTTTGCGGTCTAGTTATTTACTTAATATCTACTTTGGCTCTGGCTGCGCCTGAGAACACTAATTTTCAAGCCCATATCGCCAAACCCAACGGTCATCCCTTAGAATCCAACGCGGTCACGTTTACTTTTAAATATAAGAACATGGCTGATGATTGTACGTTGTTTATTGAAACCTACGCCAATATCGACATGACCGCGTCCGGTGGTGGAGTAAACCTTCAACTGGGAAGTGGAGCTCCGTCATTTCCTGTCGGCGGAGTTACTTTATATGATGTTTTTAATAATGCTTCAACTAACATAATGGCCTGTTTAGAGGGTGGAACGTATGCTCCACTAGCAACTAACGAAGGTCGCTTGTTTATTGTTGAATTTAGTTACCCAGGATCGAATGGTATTCAAACGATTTCAGGAACAACAATTAACTCCGTACCGTACGCAATGTACGCCAGTCAAAGTACGAACTCGGATCAACTTGGTGGATTTAATGCTGTTGATTATGCGCGGTTCGCTGATTTTTCTACCTGTGGTGGTGGTCAGTTTTTAACTTATAACGGAGCAAATTTTAGTTGTGCTGCTCCGGGTGCGCCAACGACTTTTACGGGAACCCTATCGGGCGATGTCACCGGTACTCAGGGTGCTACAGTGGTATCGCGACTTCAGAACACTACGTTATCTATTGCATCTCCATCATCGGGTGAAGTGTTAATGTATAATGGTACCGCGTGGGTATCAGCTCCGGTAACTTCTGGAACTGTGACTGCGGTAAGTAGTGATAACACATACATAAGTGTTACTAATCCCAACACGACTCCAACTTTAAGTGTTAATATTGGAGTGACTTCAGGAACTTTAGTTGCAGGTGATGATGCCCGAATCACTGGTGCCTGGCAGGCCGCTAGTAATTTGTCAGGAGATGTCACCGGAACACTAGGTGCAACCGTTGTGTCAACAGTGGGAACAAAGACTTCAGCAGAGATCGCGACCTCAGTTAATGATACTCAAGCTGCAACCAGTTCAAATGATCCATCAACGATTGTAAAACGAGATGGATCAGGTAATGCGACACTAACAGGGTTAAGTGCGACCAACGTTCTTGGCAGAAACTTTTATCTTTATGATATCACTAATACGGATCGCATTTTATTAAGAGCCCCGAATGCTTTAACGTCAGGGGATTATTCTTTTACTCTTCCTGCATCTGCTGGAAGTAATGGGTATGTATTAGCTACCGATGGCAGTGGAAACACCAGTTGGATTCCTGCTAGTACGGGAAGTGTTACTGATGTGACTGCCAGTGCACCGCTTGCATCAAGCGGTGGGCCTACACCTAATATTACGATTGCACAAGCCGGCGCAGGAACTTCAGGATATTTAACAAGTTCAGACTGGTCTGTTTTTAGCGCGAAGCAAGCCGCATTAAGTGCCGCAAGTGCTGCGAACGATGGTTATTTAACTTCGAGTGATTGGTCTATTTTTAACAACAAACAAGATGCGATGGTTGCTGCAAGTGCAAGTAATGATGGGTATTTAACAAGTTCAGATTGGTCGCTATTTAATAGTAAAATATCAGGAATTACTTCAGGTGATGTTATTACAGCTTTAGGTTACACACCTGGAAATGCTGCAGGAACTTTAAATACATTAAACGGACAAACGGGAACTTCTCAAAGTTTTGCAGTCGGTGCCGTAGGCACTGACTTCGTTATTAACTCATCTGGTGATGTTCATACTTTTGATATCCCAACAGCCAGCGCCGGGGCGAGGGGTCTATTATCCTCTGCGGATTGGTCATCATTTAGCGCAAAACAAGATGCCATGGTTGCAGCTAGTGCTGCGAACGATGGTTACTTAACTTCAAGTGATTGGTCGTTATTTAACAGTAAAATATCTGGAATTACTTCTGCAGACGTAAACACAGCACTTGCATTACCAGATGGATTTGTAAGAAGTACTTCAGGTGTATTATCAGCAGCATCATTAACTTCAGGCGAAGTTATTACAGCTTTAGGTTACACCCCTGGAAATGCAGCAGGAACTTTAAATACATTAAATGGCCAAGCAGGAACTTCTCAAAATTTTGCTTTTGATGCTTCAGGATCTGACTTTGCCATTAGTTCTTCCAATGACATTCACACATTTAGTATCCCAACAGCAAGTGCTGGGGCGAGGGGTCTATTATCCTCTGCGGACTGGTCTATTTTCAACAGTAAACAAGATGCCATGGTTGCTGCAAGTGCAAGTAATGATGGTTATTTAACATCAAGTGATTGGTCGTTATTTAACAGTAAAATTTCAGGAATCACATCAAGTGATGTTATTACAGCGTTAGGTTACACTCCTGGCAATGCTGCAGGAACTTTAAATACATTAAACGGACAAACTGGAACAACTCAAAGTTTTGCAGTCGGTACCGCAGGCACAGACTTCGTTATTAACTCATCTGGTGATGTTCATACGTTTGATATCCCAACAGCAAGTGCTGGGGCGAGGGGTCTATTATCCTCTGCAGACTGGTCGATATTCAGCGCAAAACAAGATGCCATGGTTCCTGCTAGTGCTGCTAATGATGGATATTTAACATCAAGTGATTGGTCGTTATTTAACAGTAAAATTTCAGGAATTACTTCTGCAGACGTAAACACAGCACTTGCATTACCAGATGGATTTGTAAGAAGTACTTCAGGTGTATTATCAGCAGCATCATTAACTTCAGGCGAAGTTATTACAGCTTTAGGTTACACCCCTGGAAATGCAGCAGGAACTTTAAATACATTAAATGGCCAAGCAGGAACTTCTCAAAATTTTGCTTTTGATGCTTCAGGATCTGACTTTGCCATTAGTTCTTCCAATGACATTCACACATTTAGTATCCCAACAGCAAGTGCTGGGGCGAGGGGTCTATTATCCTCTGCGGACTGGTCTATTTTCAACAGTAAACAAGATGCCATGGTTGCTGCAAGTGCAAGTAATGATGGTTATTTAACATCAAGTGATTGGTCGTTATTTAACAGTAAAATTTCAGGAATCACATCAAGTGATGTTATTACAGCGTTAGGTTACACTCCTGGCAATGCTGCAGGAACTTTAAATACATTAAACGGACAAACTGGAACAACTCAAAGTTTTGCAGTCGGTACCGCAGGCACAGACTTCGTTATTAACTCATCTGGTGATGTTCATACGTTTGATATCCCAACAGCAAGTGCTGGGGCGAGGGGTCTATTATCCTCTGCAGACTGGTCGATATTCAGCGCAAAACAAGATGCCATGGTTGCAGCCAGTGCTGCGAACGATGGGTATTTAACAAGTTCAGATTGGTCTATTTTCAACAATAAACAAGATACATTGCTTGCTGCAAGTGCAAGTAATGATGGGTATTTAACAAGTTCGGATTGGTCATTATTTAATAGTAAAATATCAGGAATTACTTCTTCAGATGTAAATGCGGCACTTGCCTTATCAGATGGATTTGTAAGAAGTACTTCAGGCGTATTATCAGCGGCATCACTAACTTCAGGCGAAATAGTAACAGCTCTTGGTTATACTCCTGGCAATGCGGCAGGAACTTTAAGTACATTAAATGGACAAACTGGCGTAACTCAAAATTTTGCTTTTGATGCTGCGGGATCTGACTTTGCCATTAGTTCTTCCAATGACATTCATACTTTTAGTATCCCAACAGCATCAGCTGGGGCGAGGGGTCTATTATCCTCTGCGGATTGGTCATCATTTAGCGCAAAACAAGATGCCATGGTTGCAGCCAGTGCTGCGAACGATGGTTATTTAACTAGTGCTGACTGGTCTATTTTTAATAGCAAACAAAATGCATTACTAGCTGCGACTGCAAGTAATGATGGGTATTTAACATCAAGTGACTGGTCACTATTTAACAGTAAAATTTCAGGAATCACATCAAGTGATGTTATTACAGCGTTAGGTTACACTCCTGGCAATGCTGCAGGAACTTTAAATACATTAAACGGACAAAC
>JALHMX010000008.1 GCA_022843825.1 Pseudobdellovibrionaceae bacterium | reverse complement strand
TACGGAATCAGGATTTATCGCAAAGCCATTCAGTCTAATCACATTCACTTGATTATCAAAGTGCCTTCAAAATATGCGTATAAATGTTTTATCTCTGTGATCTCAGGAAAAATTGCATCTTTTATGATGAACTACTTAAGCTTTAATGAATTTCTACTTCATCTGGCTTTGGATTCTGCTTCTGGTAATGCTTCCAATAAAGATCAGCAGCGGGGCGAGGGGTACTCAATCCCTTACAAAGGGCAAGCGTTCTGGGAGTACAGACCGTTTTCAAGGTTACTACATTGGGGAAAGGATTATCAGATAGCGTGCAGCTACCTATTGCAGAATACTTTAGAAGCGCTGGGGTTTGTGGAGTATAAGATCAGAGAGAGGAATTATGCGTATAAGCCGAGAAAAACAAATTATGCGTATGGAAAACCGTTAAACCACCGGCGAACACAGACTTAACGTGACTGCAAACCTTGGCGCACGACCTCTATGAGAAAGGGCCATTGATACTCTTCGGCAAGTGAGCAATGAAAGCCGTCAAGATCCAGAAATGATGTTTTTTTAAAAAACCCTGGCTGTATTCCCTTACGAATACGATCGACGTTAATGTTGTTATCAACAAATAAATCATGACGAGTTGTAACTATATGAATAGGAGTTTTTTCATTTTTGAAAACGAGCCAGAAATTGTTAAGGGAAAAAAAGTCTTTGCTGTTTTCTACGTGCTCTTTAAATGCTTTCGGCCATTTTATAGAGGGGAATTTTTTTTCAAATTCCTCCAGCTTAAGCACTGGGCCCTGTTGTGTAGTATTTAGCCAATCTAAAGCCATAGGACCATAACGAGGTTTTAGATCAAAAAGCATCTTCCACCGTTCAACTTGAGCAAGATTAGGGTTTTTAGTATTAAGAGCTTTTAGTCGCATACTGTTCCAGAAGTCCGCAAAGGCATTAAAAAAGCCAGGCTGTTCCAAGTGCGCAAAAGTCTCTTGAAAATTCACCAAAGGACAAAACATCTGAACTGACTTAATTTGTCTATTGGTATGTTCATCAAGGTAGGTGGTCAAAAAAGCACCGTTACCACCCATGCTGAGCGCGACCAAATGTATCTCAGATATATTTTTTACCCATGTAAACTCATTTTTTTTGATTTGATTCAAAACAAAAAAAGTGTGCAGGCCTTCTTCAAATCCCCCGAATGAGACCTGTTCGTTAGATTTAATAAAACCATGACTAGTTAAACTTTCTAAAGTCAGTACATGATAACCAAGATCTTCATAAAGAAGTTTAAGAATATACCTTTCGGCAATGAACTCATCTCGGTTGCCATGAATTCCCATTCTAAAAATTACCAACGGTCTTATTTGGCCTTCATGCAAACCTAATAAACCACGAATTTTTATTTCCTGAGTTAATTGGAAATCAATTTTTTGAAATCCATTTTCAGGTCCTATATTAAAATCGAAAAAAAGTTTACTTCGAAATGAAGAGATAGGATTTAACTTGTGCGGATTTTTGCATGCAGATGGGTCCAGCTTATTTTTTTGCAAACTGGACCAACACGCAGAAGTCATATCATAAGAGGGTGACCACCTAGGTAAGGCATTCATTAGGGCTAAAATTGGCCGAGGATAAGACGACAAACTTTGTGGAATCTGTTCAGAAATAGCGGCACCTCCACAAAAAAAACTTAGAATAAAAATGCAAAACGCCCTCTTTTTAAAGAAATTCATGGAAGGACTATTTCACGACCACAACTCCAGTGTAATTTCGCGGTTCGGCATGCCCTTTAATGCGTCACTTTTCTAAAAATGAATGGCTTTGGCTATGAGTTTCGGTACACTCATATTTCTCAATAGCTTAAGGAGAATAGTTACTCATGGCGCCACAAGAAAATCTTAATCCACATTCAGAAGCACATCTTAACGGACCACTTTTTCAAAATGCTTTGCTGACTTTTAAAGAGGCCGCGAAAATTGTAAACTGTGACCCTAATATTGTAGAACGACTTGAAAGACCACGTCGATGTATTACAGTTTCTGTACCGGTTCGTATGGATGATCAATCTGTAAAAGTTTTTACCGGATACCGCGTACAGTACAACGCAACTTTGGGGCCTTACAAAGGTGGAATTCGTTTTCATCAAAACGTTGATCTGCCTGAAGTCGTAGGGCTTGCCGCACTAATGACATTTAAGAATTCTGTTCTCGGTTTGCCCTTAGGAGGCGCCAAGGGTGGCGTCTGCGTTGACCCCACAAAACTATCACGCGCAGAAAAGCAAAGCTTAACTCGACGTTATACTTCAGAGATCGCTCATTTTATTGGACCTACTAAAGATATTCCAGCTCCAGATGTGGGAACAGATGCTCAGACGATGGCGTGGTTTATGGATACTTACTCTCAAGAGCAAGGTGGGTATGCTCAACCAGGTGTCGTGACTGGTAAGCCTGTAGAAATTGGGGGCTCACTGGGACGAAATCACGCTACAGGCTTAGGAGTTATATATATTTGCGAAAGAGCCATGGAACAAAAAGGCATGAAAATGTCAGGGTCTCGAGTCGCCGTTCAAGGTTTTGGTAATGTGGGTTCATTTGCTGCCAAGTTTGCGTACGACCGAGGTGCACGCATCATTGCAGTAAGTGATGTCACTGGTGGGTACTTTAATGGCGACGGCTTAAATGTTAATGACATGGTTGAGTATGCAAAAATTAATAAGTCATTAAAAGGTTACACTAAGGCTGAGTTGATAACTAACGAACAACTTCTTGAACTTGATTGCGATGCTTTACTTCCGTGTGCCCTTGAAGGACAGATCGATACGCATAACGCTGAACGCATCAAAGCCAAAGTTATCGTTGAAGGTGCGAACGGCCCAATCACAAATGCAGCCACTAAAATTTTACATCAGCGCGGAGTTTTTATTGCTCCTGACGTTATCGCCAATGGCGGTGGTGTTATCGTTTCTTATTTCGAATGGGTTCAAGATATTATGTCTTTTTTCTGGGATGAGTCAGATATTGATAACAAGCTTAAAACTGTAATCCTTAAAGCTTTTGATACGGTTTGCCATTTCCAAGCTGAAAAGAAAGTTGATATGCGATCAGCCGCCATGGCGGTCTCTATCCAGCGCTTAGAAAAAGCCATGTTACTGCGTGGTTTATACCCACGCTAACCAAGAACGGACAAACATGAAACCATGGCTATGGTTACCTCCACAAATTGCACACGACCTTAGCCCTTATGGTTTAAAAATTCTGAGTCAGTTTTCTTCCAAGAATGAAGATCTATATACATGGAATTCGGTAACTTGGAAAACAGACTACAATGCCGAAATAAAATTTAGAAATCCCTTAGGATTAGCTGGCGGCGTGGATAAAAATGCAACCTCCATTATTGACTGGCAAAACCTTGGCTGCGGTTTTTTAGAGGTAGGCACCGTAACACCACATCCACAGCGCGCCAACTCAGGCAAAATAATGAGTCGCGACTTAAAAACTCATTCGTTATGGAATAAAATGGGCTTCCCTTCCGAAGGCGCATATCAAGTTTATGAAAACTTAGAGACTCTTACTTCCAAAATTAAAATTCCACTTTTGATTAATTTAGGAAAAAATCGCGATACACCCAATGAGAAAGCTTATTTAGATTATCAGACACTGATGACCACCTTTCAAAAAAAAGCAGATGCTTTTGTGATTAATATCAGTAGTCCCAATACTCAGGGCTTACGAGATATTGCCAGTACGCAAAACTTAGTTCCGTTTGTAGAATCATTAGTTAAACATCGCGATAATCTAGATATTAAGCGACCATTGATAATTAAACTCAGTCCCGACCTAGACCTTTCAGCTTTTCATAACACACTACATATCTGCTTAAAATCTGGCATTGATGGTTTTGTGCTGACGAACACTACCCTTTCTCGCTCTCAAACTCCGTTCTATCCACCTGAAGGCGGTGTGTCTGGCGCCCCTCTTAAAGAGTTGTCACTGAAACTTCTTTCACAAGCGACTGAAATTTGCTCTAAAGAAAAAACGAAAAAAATGATTATTTCGACTGGTGGAGTGATGACAGCGGACAATGTTTTTGAAAGAATAAGTAAAGGCGCGGACTTAGTTCAAGTTTATTCAACCTTGATCTTCGAAGGGCCTTATTTTTTCAGAAAGGTTGCCGACTTTGCCAAACTACGATCAACCCATCATTCCAACACCGGATCTAGCTCCGGAACCTAGTGGCGATGCAATACGACGCCCGCGTGTTAAAAAAAATTGGATTCCCGTGGTGGCCGGTTGTTTAAAAAAAGGGAATCATATACTGGTTGGGCAACGCCCTAAAACTCATACTCTAGGTGGGTTATGGGAATTCCCCGGAGGTAAAATCGAGCTGGGCGAGACTCCCGAAATTGCTTTGGCTCGTGAACTTAAAGAAGAGCTCGGCATTACAGCAGAAATTGGTGATCTTAAAATTGCCTGCACACACTCCTATGGTGATGTAGGAATAATAATTTTATTTTATGAAGTTTTATTTTGGAAAGGCGAACCTAAGGCTCAACATCATACGGAACTAGAATGGATCCTTCCAGCGGAGTTGCCATTGCGTAAAATTCCAGACGCTAATCGAAAAAATTTGGACCGTATTTTCCAAGCACTAAACCTAAAAAGTACTTAATATGGCTTATATATTAATTCACACCTCATCTTCAAAAAAAGAAACTCAAGAGCAAGCTCTTAGATTGCAATACGAAATGCAGTTGATTGGACATGACGTTGAGTTTTCAACACACACTCATCCTGCGCGCTTAATCAAAAAAAACTATGATGTTTTCCATTTGCTTTCTGACCATCCCCATCTAAACTTAAAAGATCAGGCATTGCTATTAACTGCAAAAACTAAGAGTTTGGTGACAGTGCTTTCCTACCTGAATTGTAAAAATGCCGATCGTACCTTAATTGAACGTCTACAGTTTAAACTTATTGACGCGTTTTCTACTCCGGAAATTAATAGCTTAAAATCATATAAAAATAAGCTCAAATATAAATTTATTCTTCCCCTGTTTCCTCTAAATAAAATGATAAGTAGTCCGGAGGCGAAAATAGATCGTCAAATCTACATCCTTAAAATAGCAATAGAAAATTTTAATGAGCTTAAAGATCGGTCTGTGCCTGATGGTATGTCACTTCTCATCGATGCCACTTCCGTAGCAGAACGCTGGGGAACGGCGCAAGCAAGAAAGCAATGGCGCACTTTCATTCAAGATAACCCAGATTATCAAACGGCCATTGTTATTTTGAAGCCAGAAAGTACTCTTGAGTTTTTTAAAAACAATCACATGATTGTTGATTTAAGCTATTTAAGGCAGGCGGATATTTTTCAAAAATATGTCGACTGGACTTGCTTCTACAGACAGTTTTTGATTTTAACAAAAAATCAAGCGTCAGGCTTTCCTCATTTTTGGAAACATGCTAAAAATTGCTGGATTAGCGATTTTAATGATACCAAAAAAAACTTAATCAACTCATCTAAAAAATTTTTTAGTGACAATAGTTTTTCTATGAATATCTCTACAGAAGATAAAATAAATGAAATTTCTAGATTATACTCTAAGCTCATTCATGAAAAAAGCTTAAGTTACTCTGGCCAGAAGGTTTCACCGTCATGAACGAAAAAAAATTACGCATTTGTTTAGTCGGGCAAAAAATTTTAGTGCAAAGTCGTGCCACTGATTCCGGGATGCTTTGGCCACTGGCCCAGGGACTATCTCAAAAAGGACATGATGTAACTATTATATCAACGACATCTCCCCTCAAGAAGCCTGAAGTTTTTCGTGACGGAATTAGGGCCTATTATCTTTATGATGGGCCTGCGACTAAATCCAAAATTCTAAGATTTCCTGATTTAGTTTTTAAGAAATTTGCAGTCCTACATAAAGATAGGCCTTTTGACATTGTACACAGTGTAGATGACAGTGCTTGGAAAATTGGTCGACATAAGAAACTGTTTAATGTCACGGTAGCTTACGATATAGAGGCCACAGGAATGGCAGAGCTGTTTTCAATAATGTCGGAGAACAGCGGAACTCTAAGATCTCAGATTAAAACTTCTTTGCGCGTTGGATTCCGTTTTTTTCAGAGCTACTTTCTTAAAGAACGCAGCCTCTTGCAAACTGCCGATGGCGTGTTTACAACAACTCCCCAGCAAAGAACTATATTAGAAAGATACTTTCTGTATCCTGATTATCACACTTATACTGTTCCCTATGGAATTAATCTCGGCGACTTAACAGAACGCGAGCAATCTGGAAATTTTAAAATGCGTCTACAACTTCCTGATGATGCTCGTATCATCTTGGCGGTTTCAGATTTCACAAATGCACTGGAACTTAATCCATTGTTACAAGCATTCGAAAAAGTCGTCCTGAAAAATTCGAATTGTTATTTGATTATTATTGGTGATGGTCCGCAATGGAAAAGTGTTGAGTATCAAATGCTGAAGCTGGTACTTGGTAGCCGTGTTATCATGCCTGGCCCAATCGGTGCTACTGAATTGCTCAATTACATTAGTTTGTGCAGTGTATATGTGAATTTGAGTTCACGCTCCACTGGATTAGAGCCAAGTATGATAGAAGCTATGGCGCAGAAAAAAATTGTCATTGGCTCAGAGCTCAGCCCCATTTCAGAGTATATAACCGAAAAAGAGAATGGCTTTTTGGTACGTCCTGCAGATGAAAAAACTCTAATTCAATTATTAAGCGCTGTAATCGAACAAGAAGATGTTGAGTCTTTCAAGCAAATTGGTGAGAAAGCTCGACAAAAGGTGGTTGAATCTTTTGATCGTCAGAAGATGATTGAGTCCTTAATACAGTCCTACTACGAAATCCTAAAAAAATGGGGAAAATTAAACAGTGCGCCAGCTAAAAGTGTTGTCAGCGTGGATAGATAACTTAATAATATAAGGTATTTAGAGGATCTTATGACAAAAGCAGACTTAATCAATTTGGTATCTGAAAAAGCGGGAATTACGCGAGTAAAAGCTGAAGCCGTGGTCAACACTATTTTTGACTCTATGGTGGAAGCATTAATGAAAGATGATCGAATTGAAATTCGAGGGTTTGGATCTTTTGTCAATCGTGAGTACGACGCTTACAAAGGAAGAAATCCGCGCACCGGTGAAGTTATCGCTGTCGGCGAAAAGAAACTTCCCTTTTTCAAAGTAGGAAAAGAACTTAAAGACTCTTTGAACAAATAATCAGATTTTAAAATAAATTTCCCTTCATAAAAATCTCAAACATGCGTTTTTTGTATTTAGAGCTTCAAAGCGAGTTCGGGCGCCAGCACGCTGTTTGAGCCTTTGAAGCTCTAAATGCAAAAAGCCGAACTCGTTTTTATGAAGGGAAATTTATTTTAAAATCTGATTTATGTCCTTAATATTTTTGGCCGCCATGTATAAGCGCTCAACACCTACGGAAATTCCTGCGCTAGGTGGCATACCGCGATCTAAAGCTTGGAAAAAATCTTCGTCTAACTCTATTTCTGCTTTATTCATTAATCTTTTTTTCTCTAGATCCTCTTGCGAGCGCTGACGTTGAACTTCAGGATCATTGAGCTCGTGAAAAGCATTGGCAAGTTCTAATCCATTCCAATACGCCTCAAAGCGCTCGGCCCACCCGTCTTTACTCATACGAGCTAGTGCGGCTTGATATGGTGGGTACTTTTCAACAAAAACTAAACGATCAAGTGGCCACTTGTTTTCAATTTTATCAATGAAGATAAGATAAAAATAATCATCAATAGTTTTTGCTGAGCTGATATCAACATTTAGCTTATTCGCAAGATTTTTTAACTCATCCATTGAAGTATTAGGTTTAAGGTCAAAATCGCAATACTGTTTAAAAAGCTCAGAAACTGAAAACGTAAGAACCTCTTTTGGACGTGACACTTTTAATCGGTCTGAAATATATTCCACTAATTCAATCATATCGTGCTTAATCATCGTAAGATGAGCATAAGAGCGATACCACTCAAGCATAGTAAACTCGAAACGATGACGATCTGTTTGTTCGCCATTGCGAAATACCGAGGCTATTTCAAAAATTCTTTCCGCACCCTCGGACAACATTTTTTTAAGCTGTATTTCTGGAGATGTCGGTAGAAAAAATTTTTCTTTCTTGGATCCTAAGATAAACTGGGTTTCAAAAACATCTAAAGATGGCTCAGTTCCAGGGCATTTCACTAAAGTCGGCGTTTTAACCTCTAAAAATCTTTTTTCCTTAAAAAAATCTCGAAGATGCTGTTGAAACTCAAACCAACAGCGTTTAAGAGCCCACGGATCTGTTTCCGCGGGATAAAAACATGGATTGGACGTTAAATTTGGAGTTATCAAAATAAACTGAGCGGCAGGTAATATCGCGATAATATCACCATCACTTAAAATATCAGCACCCTTGTGATCAGTTCCTTCAATTGCAGTCCAATCCGAAAGATTATAATGACCTACTCTCATTTGATATACGCGTCCAAATCTTAATGCGCCACGAGGAGATTCTGGGTATTTCGCCCAGTGTTGTTTTAAAAATATTTCTCTGTTTTTGCTCATTTTCAAAAGATGGCGTATAAAATAAGTCTATGCAAACACAAATTGAAAAAATTTTTAAGTCTTTAAGTGCAGAAGCTGATTTTGTTGCTTTTAAAACTGTAACAGAAAAAACTCGCGATTTATCGGTCAGAAATGGCAAACCCGAAAACATCAGTATTGATATGGATGCTGGTTTAACGATAGAAGTTATGAAAGATGGACATATTGGCTATGGGGCCACCAGTGAATTAACATCAGAAGGAATACAGCAAGCTTTCGATCGTGCTTTAACGATGACAAAAGTGGCCTCCAAAAATGCTGTTCATCATTTTGATTTATCAGTACGTCCGCGTTCAGAAGGCACATATATTTCACATCGACAAAAATCATTGGATCAAATCTCCACGGCAGAAATATATGATTTCCTTAAAAAAGCGTCTCAGCGCTTAAAAGTCAGTGATAAAATAATCAGTGCGGTTGCCGATGCCATGGTTATTGAAACTGAACAAAATTATATCTCCAGTAATGGTAGTCAATTTCAGCAAAATTTTAATATCGTGGTCAGCTCGTTTTCAGCCACAGCACAAGATGGCGCTGAAACTCAAACTCGCTCTCATCATGGCGGACGCGGCAACTGTCTGCAAATTGGCGCTGAGTATTTCAATTTTGATAAATTAGAACAGGATTGCGATCAGTTATCTCAAGAGGCTCTGGAGCTTTTAACAGCAGAAAACTGTGTTCATGAAACTTGTGACCTTATCTTAGCCCCTGATCAAATGCTGTTGCAAATTCACGAATCTATCGGACATCCTTTAGAGTTGGATCGAATTCTAGGCGATGAAAGAAATTTTGCAGGGTGGAGCTTTGTCCAGCCACAAGACTTCGGCAAGCTTAAATATGGCAGCAAATTGATGAACGTGGTTTTCGATCCTACTGTATCTAATGAAATGGCCAGTTACAAGTTTGATGAGATTGGGAATCCAGCAGAGAAAAAATATCTTATTAAAGACGGCTTGCTCATTGCGGGACTAGGTAGCCTAGAAAGCCAAGCAAGATCTAAAATTCCCGGCGTAGCTAATGCGCGATCAAGTTCTTGGAACCGCGCTCCGATTGACCGCATGGCCAATATTAATTTAGAGGGTGGGTCATTAACTTTGCAGCAAATGATTTCCCAAGTTGAAAATGGAGTAATTATGTATTCAAACCGATCCTGGTCTATTGACGACTATCGGCGAAAATTTCAGTTTGGTTGTGAATATGCTAAACAAATTAAAAATGGGAAACTAACTAAAACACTTAAGAACCCTAACTACCGTGGAGTAACGGTTCCATTCTGGAATAATTTAGCCGGCTTAACTGTCTCCGACACTGTAGAAACTTATGGCTCTCCTTATTGTGGAAAAGGTGAGCCTAGCCAGGTGATTCGCGTAGGCCACTCTTCGCCCTACGCTCTTTTTAAAAATATAGAGGTGTTCGGTGGTTAATCTAAAAAATTATCTTGAAAAACTTTCTCAAGAATTTTTCACACAACTTCAAGGTGACGAAGAATCTGATTTTTTTATTCACTCTGAAGAAAGTCAATTTATACGATTCAACGGAGCCCGCGTTCGTCAAAATACTCACGTTCACCAGCATGAACTGGCGTTACGTTATCAAAAAAATCAACGTACCCTACGTGTGAACTTAAGCCTTACTTTAGATTTTGATCAAGACTTACAAAAAATTCTTTCAATTTTGCAGGATTGTCGGGATCAATTGCCGCGAATCGACATCCATCCCCAATTTGTAGCCATTTGTAATCATGGTCAGTCCCAGTCCATCAAAAAGGTTGTCCGCCCGAATGATGAAGAAATGCTTAAAACGATTATTGAGTGTTTTGGCTCTGCAGACATGGCTGGACTTTATTGCTCTGGCCCACTTAGACAAATATCAATTAACTCTAAAGGACAGTTTCATTACTTTGAAAATGATTTTTTCTTTCTAGATTATTCGATCTACAACGGTCCCAAGGCAGCTAAAGGTTTTTTTTCAACAGAAAACTGGAGCAAAGATGCGCTAGTAAAAAACATAGAGCAAACTAAAACTAAGTTAGGACTTTTAAATCTACCCTCAATAGACGTACCCAAGGGGAAACATCGTGTGTATCTTGAACCAATGGCTTTGCTAGAGGTTTTACAAACGATGTCTTGGGGGGGCTTTAGCTATGCAGCATTAAAACAAGGTCGATCGGGTTTGCGCAAGCTCCATCAAAATGAACTGCACCTATCTGAAAAATTCAGTTTGATTGAAAACATTGGTTTAGGCTACGTTCCCCCGTTTAATTCGCTGGGGGAGCTTAGCGCCAAACAAACCTCTTTGATTGAAAAGGGAAAAACTATCAATTTGCAGGTCAGCTCTGCGACCGCTCAAGAATATGATATTCCCTCAAATCAGGCAGAACCTGATGAGCGCTTAAGCTCTCCGGAAATTAAGCCGGGTACTTTAGCACAGGCAGAAATTCTTAAAAAACTAGATACTGGGCTTTATTTATCTAATCTTCACTACTTAAACTGGAGCGATCAGCAGTCCGCACGAATCACGGGAATGACCCGCTATGCCTGCTTTTGGGTCGAAAAAGGTGAAATTAAGGGGCCAATTGCGGATCTGCGCTTTGATGACAGCATTTATAATCTATTAGGATCAAATTTATTAGCTTTAACATCACATCAAGAGCTTTTTGTTGAAGCTGCGACCTATCAAAAACGTCGGCTAGGAGTAGCTAAGCTTCCAGGAGCCCTGATCCAGGATTTTAATTTTACATTGTGATTTTGTCGCAAATTGTTTAGAGTTATGCCGAACGAATGTAATCCTAAGGAGGAAAAATGGCACTTAACAAAATTCAAGACATGATCGAAAAATTATCTAAAGATCCGAACGTAAAGAAAGTTATCTCAGAGGTTCAAACTGCAACTAAGGACATTCAATCTAAAGTGAAGCACTTAAATAAAAAAGAAGCACTTAAAACATACAAACAGCTTCTTAAAAAAGTTTCGTCTAAAGAAAATGAACTTCAAAAAGAAGTGAAGTCATTTTTGACTAAAGTTAAAAAATCAGCTGCTGATGTTGAGAAAAACTTAAAAAACTACAAAAAACAGGCTGATGCTAAACGCGCGCAGTTTGAAAAAATGCTAAAGACGAAATCGGCGGCTGCGAAAACGGCTACAAAAAAAACAACTCGAAAAGCAAAGAAGCGTCCAGCAGCAACGAAACGCGCTAAGAAGTAATTAATGAAAAACCGTTCTGTAAGTTTATTTGAAACTCATCAAGAGTTTACTCGTCGACATATTGGTCCTCATCACGAAGACCAACAACAGATGTTAAAAGAGTTAGGCTTCAATACTTTTGAAGAGATGATCACAAAAGTAGTGCCTAAAAATATTTATAATTCTGAAGCTATGGCCATCGGCCCAGGCCAATCAGAGTATGATATCCTGAGCCAGTTGAAGCAAATCATGTCGAAGAATAAAGTTTTCGAATCGCTTATAGGTATGGGCTACCATGACACCATCACTCCTTCTGTTATTTTAAGAAATGTTTTTGAAAATCCAGTTTGGTACACAGCTTACACTCCGTACCAACCGGAAATCTCTCAAGGTCGACTAGAAAGTTTACTTAACTTTCAAACCATGATTTCTGATCTTACGGGAATGGAAATATCGAATGCCTCTTTGCTGGATGAGGGAACGGCTGCCGCTGAAGCCATGATTATGGCTCATTCACTTTGTAAAAATGCAAAAGCCAATGCTTTTCTTGTTCACCCAGGGATGCACCCCCATGTGATCGAAGTTTTAAAAACTCGAAGTGAACCTTTGGGTTTAAACATGTTAATTCAGGATCCTCATCAGTTTGACTTTGGTCAAACTGATGTTTTTTGCGCTTTTTTTCAATACCCTACCACTGAAGGATATATTGAAAACTACACTGCCCTAACTGAAAAAATTCATGCTCACCAAGCTTTAGTTATAGCCTCTGCAGATTTGCTGGCATTAACTCTGCTTAAACCCCCAGGAGAATGGGGCGCAGATATGGTTGTTGGAAACTCACAGCGTTTTGGCGTACCGTTGGGATATGGCGGACCTCATGCCGCTTTCCTTGCTACGAAAGATGTTTTCAAACGTTCAATGCCCGGCCGAATTGTCGGTGTATCAATTGATAGTCAGGGGAACAAAGCTTTACGATTAACTTTGCAAACACGCGAACAACATATTCGTCGTGAAAAAGCAACTTCCAACATTTGTACTGCTCAAGTCCTATTGGCTAATATTGCAGCCATGTACGGCGTTTATCATGGACCAACGGGATTAAAAAATATTGCACGACGTGTACATGCTTACACGAGTTCCGCAGTAACCGGTCTTAAGCAATTGGGTTTTAATATAGAGAATAAAAATTTCTTTGATACTATAAAAATTAAAACTGATAAAAAAAATGAGCTTCTGAAAACTGCAGAACAATTTAATATCAATTTGCGTCTTTATAGTGACGGAGTTGGTTTTTCACTTAACGAAACAACTAACCGTTCAACTTTAGAAAATCTTTTAAAAGTTTTTAATCAGGGCAAAGATCTTAGTTTCTCAGTAGATTCAATTTTATCTGATGATTTAGTATTGCCTAATGACTTAAGACGACAGTCTGAGTTTATGACTCATCCCACATTTAATCGCTATCACTCTGAAACAGAACTTATGCGATACATTTATCTGCTTCAGAATAAGGATGTAACTTTAACTCATTCAATGATTCCATTAGGTTCATGCACTATGAAGCTCAACGCGGCCACTGAATTACTTCCAGTGTCATGGCCTGAAGTTAATAAAATTCATCCTTTTGCACCGATCAGTCAGGCTCAAGGATATATGGAATTACTAAAGGACTTCGAGAAAAAACTTTGTGGCATAACTGGTTTCGATGCGGTCAGCTTGCAACCGAACTCAGGTGCACAAGGAGAATATGCAGGTCTTTTAGTTATTCGGGAGTATTTTAAATCCAAAAATCAAGCCCACAGAAATATTTGCCTAATACCATCCTCAGCCCATGGAACAAATCCAGCTTCTGCTGTAATGGCCGGAATGCATGTTGTGGTGGTCAGCTGCGATACTCAGGGAAATATTGATTTAACGGATTTAAATGCTAAGGCCGAGAAATATAAAGACAACTTAGCAGCACTAATGGTCACTTATCCTTCAACTCACGGTGTGTTTGAAGAGTCCATCGTTGAAATTTGTGAAGTCATTCATAAATACGGCGGCCAGGTTTATATGGATGGAGCCAATTTAAATGCATTAGTTGGTTTAGCAAAGCCTGGAAAATTTGGTCCGGACGTTTCCCATATGAATCTTCATAAAACTTTTTCTATTCCCCATGGTGGAGGCGGTCCGGGCGTTGGACCCATTGGAGTTAAATCTCATCTTGCCCCATTTTTACCTCGGCACTCATTACTTCCTGAAAGTGGTCCGAAAAATGGAATCTCTTCAACCACTTCAGCCCCGTGGGGAAGCGCTAGTATTCTTCCCATCAGTTGGAGCTACATCACCATGATGGGAGATGAAGGGCTTCGACAAGCCACTCTAGTCAGTATTTTAAATGCAAATTACATCGCTAAAAAATTATCTCCACACTTTCCTGTGGTTTATAAAGGTAAAGAGGGTTTAATCGCGCATGAATGCATTATCGACATCCGTCCTTTAAAAAAGTCTCATGAAATCGATGTGACTGATATTGCAAAACGACTGATGGATTTTGGTTTCCATGCCCCGACAATGTCTTGGCCGGTGATCGGCACATTGATGATTGAGCCGACGGAATCTGAAAGCAAAAAAGAAATTGATCGCTTCTGCGAGGCCATGATTCAAATCCGAAAAGAAGCAGATCTATATCCAGATATTATTCGCAATGCTCCACACACTTCAAAAGTGCTTATGGCTACTGAGTGGAACCACCCCTACAGCAGAGAAAGTGCGGCCTATCCATTAAATTGGGTAAGTGCTAATAAATACTGGCCTCCAGTAGGACGTGTAGATAACGCCTATGGTGACAAAAATATTGTCTGTTCATGCCCGCCTCTAAGTGATTATACTTAAAATCAGTGACCAAGAAAAAAATTGTACTTATACGTCTAGATAAAATTGGAGACTTGATTTGCACTTTACCCGTAGATCAGGTCTTGGACGAGTCCGTGTACGATATAACTTGGGTTGTACAAAAAGGCTTAGGCCGGATCTTAGATTTAGGGCAAAAAAGAAGAAAATATATTGAACTCGATAAACAAGATGTTGAGCGAAGTAAACAGCAGTTGTCTGATTTTTTACATCAGCATCACTTTGATATTGCGATCAGCTTTCAATGCCCTTGGTGGACTAATTTTGAACTTTTTAAAGCCCGAATTAAAAAACGCATCGGTGTTTTAAGCCAGTGGCATAGTTTTCTTTTCTTGAATGATGGTCTAAGGCAAAGGCGCTCTCAGTCCATTAAACACGAATATGAATATAATCTAGATCTTATCAAAAAAATAACAGGTCCACTACCTGAAGAAACATCAAAAAATTATTTTAAGTTTAAAAAGCCCACTTCCTCTGAAGTTATTCATAAATACGATTTAGGGTCAGGGGAATTTGTCGTCGTACATCCTGGAATGATGGGTTCTGCCTTAAATTGGCCGCAAAGTAAGTACATCGAATACATCTATTCACAAATCGACTTAGGTAAACACGTCGTCGTCACTGGAACGGATACTGATCAACCTTATTTATTAAAAATTTCTGCAGAGTTTGAAAATCATCCAAAAGTCACTTGGCTTCAGTCAAAATTAAATTTTGAAGAGCTACTGCAAGTTTTGTATTACGCCGAAAAAATTCTGGCACCTTCAACGGGAGTGGCTCACCTGGCCGCAAGTCTTGATAAAAATGTGCACGCTATTTTTTCTCCGGTAAAAGTACATCACCCAACACGCTGGGCTCCGCGCGGAAATCATGTTCAAGTTTACTTGCCTTCCGTCCAGTGTCCTGGAGAAAACAAGTGCTTAGGTCGAGTTTGTCCCCATTACTATTGTATGGAAATGGTCAAGGTCTAAGCATTTATGTCCTAAGAAATGCTTTACGTAATGTAAAGTATTTCTACGATGTCTATAAAATTCAAGCCCAGCGCGAGAAGCGCCGAAATGGGAGTTATGAAAAAAATCATACTCCTACCACTTTTATTGGCGGCAACTTCAAGTTGCATGAAGCAGCATTCAAATGCGATCTTAAACTCAAGTCACACAGCTACATCAGGAATTGGTTGCGAAGCACAACTGCAAAGTAAAGTGTTTGACTCTATGTATTCATATTTAGATGAACAACAAGAAATACCAGATTTAGAAGAACTTAAATCAGTAATCTCTTTGAAAATTGATGAGATTGCTAAAGAGCAAAATATCCACGACGGAGAGCAGCTAGAAATTTTTAAACAAGAGTATAATAAAATTTTTGACATTCTTATTTCTGATTCTCGACGAGCTAAAAATGTTTCTGATATCAAAGAACATATCCAGACTTTGATCGAGATGGAAATGGAAGATCAATCCTCTACCGCTAACATCCAGCTTAATAACAAGCTAGCGACTCAGTTTTCAAAAGTTAAAAGCCTTAGTAACGCACTTAATTTAGCGTGTAATGAAGATCCCCGTAATAATCCTCCACCTCCTGGTGATGATGACACAGCTTCAACAACACAAACTTACACCCGCATGACTGCTGGCATGAGCAACGTCATCGCGACCGCCTATCAAAGCTGTCAAAGTATAGAAATCCCGCCAATAACAGGCGCTACTCAGGATGTTTTGGGAATTACACGATTACCAGGAAGTCATCCCGATGGCATTGGCGGTCGGCGTGTCGTTGGTAATTTATCTCAGGTGCAGAGCACACACCCTTACGTCAATGTAGCTGGGAATACAACTTCAAGCTCTTGCTTTAATGTGCATTCAAATCCACTTATTTATGATTACGGTGGTGAACCAAGTGTGTCCGGAAATATTATAAACTTCTTTAAGAACGCGGGATCGGGCACGACCGTACTTGGCGTGGATTGTTCTGCATTAGTTTCTGCAGCTGCAGCAGTGGGTGGTTTACGCTACAAACCCGGCGTTGATAACAAAGCCATCTATATTCGGCAGTCTTCCTCCAAATTTATAAGCGCTACGTCTTCTGGTTTTACATGTTACGACAATATTACTCTGACCCCAACACAGACCATTAAATCAGGTGATATTGCCGCAGTTGTAGGTCATGTCGTCATGGTTGACACTGTTGGGAACGATCCCTTTGGATTAAACCTCATCTCTTCTGAATCTCAGTGCAGCACAATTAACTATAGAAATTTCGATTTTACTGTGGCGCAAAGTAGTCCTAGTAAAAATGGAATTGGAATCAATCGCTATGTAGCCCGAGACTATTTATCAGAGTCTTATAAAATGCAGACTTTGTTCGTATCAATGGCAAAATCTGCATGTACAGCTAAATTCCAAAATCGAAATGTAAAACCGAGCAGTTCCTCGTGGGGGATTATCCGCCACAAAGGTACAAGCCAGTGTATAGCTCCTAAAATTCAAATGACTAATCAATCTTGCGTTAGTCAATGCCGCCTGTAATAATGTAATTAATGTTCTTAGAACCACAACAGTCACTAAAAAATCTCAGCGAAGCCGTAATACGGCTTTCTGATTTTTTTATTGCTCATCCAGACGCTCAGACACCTTGGGAGTCCCCCTACTGCCAGTTGGCTTATCGACACTACTTTTTTCCGCTGAATTATCTGCGCAATGTTCGTGTGATACAGCAAGGGCAAAACGTAGGATTCTTTAATGGTTTAGACCACTCTGTCGACTGGGGAGCAGGTCCTGGCACTGCTAGCTTAGCATTAAAAAATCATATGTCGTTGAAATCGCAAATTCTGATTGAAAAATCACAACAAGCTATTAACGCTTTTAAAGATATTTACAGTCAGTTATCAGTACCGAAGGTGATGATAACTAGCGATCTTAAAAAAATTAATCTTCAAAAAAATAAAAGTCTACTTACGCTTTCCTATTCGCTGACTGAAATGACCGAGCTTCCTGAAGGCTGGGATGAATTCGAAGCCCTCATGATTCTAGAGCCTTCCACCCGCGATGACGGACGTAAACTTTTAGAACTGCGCCAAAAGCTTATTGAAGCAGGATACTTTATGTGGGCACCCTGTTTACATCAACAACGCTGTCCCCTATTGTTACACTCTAAAACTGACTGGTGCCATGACCGCATTCACGTGCAAGCCCCTGATTGGTTTAAAAAGTTAGAGCAGTTTCTACCCTTTAAAAATAATACGATTACCACCAGCTACTTATTGGCGCGCAAGCAAAAACCCGCTGCTTTAGCAGCTAATCAAATTCGTTTAATTGGTGATTCCATGAAAGAAAAAGGCAAAACCCGCCAACTGATTTGCCGTGGTGAAGAGCGCGAATTCCTGACATGGATGCACAAAGAAATTGAACCACAAACCTTGCCCCGCGGGGATGTGGTGACTTTATCTGAAGATTATATACTTAAATCCAATGAAATTCGCTTAAAAAAACCAACTACTTAGAAGTTTTCATTTTTATAGCTGCACTTCAAACTGCCTGGAATTAAAAACTAACAAAGTTCTGAGCAATATAGACCGTGTAACATTATGTGAGTTATAGAAATAAACAAGAAGTCAAACAATGGACAGCACCCATTCCTCTAATCGGCTCGGATGAATCAACTTCAATAACTTTAAAACCTAGAGACTGGTATATTTCTTTTGCATTTTTTTCAAGATTGAGCAGATATTTTATTGGTTTTGAAATATTTTTATCTCGAGAATAAATAGGAATAAATACTGTATCGTTAATTATTAGGCTGTTTACAAAACCTGCAGCACCTTTACCAATGTTATCTTCAAACTCTTGGATTCTTAACACATTATAATCTAGCTTTGCAAAAATATCAGCGACACTATCAAGTACAACTTTAACAGTTGGTTTAATAGAATCAGATACTATAATAGTTTCACGACCATTTATATATCCAACATATTTAGCAACTAAGTCAATATGACCAATGCCTCCGTCACGTGGGTGTTGCGGAACAACAATGACCTCTTCTACTGAAAAAGCATTTTTAAGCTCTTGTATAATTTTAGACTTCGCATCATCCGAACTCTTTGGATCAACATTAATGTTGTCTCTTATCAATTTTTCTGTAGTAAATAATCGGCCTTTTCCATCTGTCATAATATTTCCCATTTCTCCCACAATCCAAGACTGATAGTGAGGTAAGCGCAAAAACTCCGCGAACTTTGCAGCCGCCATATCAGAATTATCATTAGCATAATAGGTTAAGCTCACAAGCTCAGTTTTACCGTCAGCACGAACTACTTTTTGAGGCACCCAATCCCTAGTCCATAGGCTCCTAGAGAAATCCGTCAGATCAACAACTTTCGTATTCTTATTTATATTAACCAGCCTGTCTAAAGATTCAGTAGAACGTAAATATTCAACTGTAGCGATTATAACGCTAACATCAGGATTCAAATTATTTAGTATATCTAAGTACGTATTTTCAAAAGTGCCGTTCTCATAAGCTATGACTAAACTATTCGATTTTGCTGTTTCAGAAACTAACCCAATACTTGCTTTTTCAATGGTGCTTGAAACTTTTTGACGGGTAGAAAAAATACTCTTACAGGAAACTACGTTTGCTCGACCAGTCTCGGCATAAACTAAAAAAAACAATAAAAATAAAATCTTACTCATAATTTGTCGCTTCATTAGCTTATATCTTTCCAAATCTTAAAGACCAAAAATTCCTATATCAAAAAAAACAATTAACTAAGCATAATAAAGTGCAAATGCTATTCCTTTTATATCATCCTTAAGCTATCATTTAAACACATTAGAACCGAACTGTATCAATTTGAATCGTCGATGGTGACTATTATGCGTCTGTTATTTATACAGCATATAATCTTCGCTAGACACCATTAAACATTTTTAAATTTCCTAGCCTAATTTTTTCCCCAATGCTAAGTTTCTTCATATGTCAGAATCTTTAAAAACCCCGCTTTATAATGAACATTTAAAACTTAACGCCCGCATGGTGGATTTTGCTGGTTGGAATATGCCGATCCAGTACACCAATCTTAAAGACGAGCATAATTCTACGCGAAATCATGTTGGATTATTTGATGTTTCGCATATGGGTGAAATTCGATTTCGTGGTCCCAGCGCTTTACCCACGTTGCAATGGTTAACCACTAATGATGTGGCGAAACTTAATGATGGACAAGCGCAGTATGGCCTTTTACCAAATGATACAGGCGGATTGGTCGACGATCTATTTATTTACTGTTTAAAAAAAGATGAAGATTACTTAGTTTGTGTAAATGCTTCGAATAAAGATAAAGATTTCGAGTGGATGAAAAGTAATAATAAATTTAATGCCTCCATTCACGATGAATCCAGCCTTTGGGGGCAAATTGCTATTCAAGGACCAAAAGCTTTAGAGCTTTGTGATGCAATATTTGATTTTCCAGTTTCTAAAATGAATCGCAATGAAATTAAAGAGTCAGAATTTCAAGGCTACAAAATTATGGTGGCGACCACCGGTTACACCGGCGAAGCGGGTTGTGAAGTATTCGTAGCTGCCCCAGGTACAGAAAAGTTGTGGCAGGCGCTTTTAAGTCATCCTTTAAAGCCAGTCCCCGTGGGTTTAGGCGCGCGCGATATTTTACGAACGGAAATGAAATATTCACTTTATGGCCATGAAATTGATGATACGACTAATCCCTACGAAGCTGGGCTGGGCTGGGCGATAAAACCCACAGCTAAGGACTTTATGTCTAAAAATGCCATATTGGCCGTTAAGGAAAAGGGCCTAAACCGCAAGCTGATCGGCTTTAAAATGAAGGAGCGAGGAATTCCCCGCCAGGGATATCAGATTAAAAATTCAGCAGGTGAACTTTTAGGGGTTACAACCAGCGGAACTCACTCAATCACTCTTGATGAACCGATAGGAATAGCCTATGTTGATGCCAAGTTTTCAAGTGAAGGTTCTGAAATTTACGTCGACATCCGCGGAAAATTAACTAAGGCTGTTGTCGTTAAAACCCCATTTGTTACGAAGTAAGTAATAATTATTATTTTTTGAATTTATAATTTAACGGAGGATACATGGCTTTTCATATACCAGAAGATTTTTACTACACTAAAGATCACGAATGGGCTCAAGTAGACGAAAATATCGTAACTGTGGGTATTACTGAATTTGCTCAAGATCAATTAGGCGAAGTAGTTTATGTTGATCTTCCTGAAGAAGGGCAAAAAGTAACTCAGAACCAAGCTTTTGGCGTGGTTGAATCAGTTAAAGCTGTATCTGATTTGTATGCACCTGTTTCAGGCACGGTTATCGAAGTGAACAGTAGTTTGATTGATGATCCATCATCTATCAATGATGATCCTAATAATAACGGATGGTTAGTTCGGATCGAGATGGATACTGAAAAAGAATTAGCTAACCTTATGCGATCACCTGAATACAAGAAGTTGATTGTTTAACATTAAAGAAAATCTTGTGTTTTAAAAAAAAGACGGTTAACTTAGCCGTCTGTTTTCATCTTTGATATTTTATTTACGCGTGCCCAGTTGGTGGAATTGGCAGACACACTAGGCTTAGAACCTAGCGCCGCGAGGCATGGGGGTTCGACTCCCTCACTGGGCACCAAATTTTCTATTTTATTTCAAAAAACTAATTTATTCAAATCGTGCCAAATACTTAGGGGTTCGATAATTTAGTCTGTTAGCTTCAAAATCAATGAATTTCTGAACATGCGTAGTTCAGGAAACCAGTGGATTATGATTACTTGGGTGCTTGCTCGTGTTGTGGTAACCCATCAACTATTTCATAATAATCACCTTTATCTTGGGTAAAAATATGCATAGTCATTTTTGTACAAGTTGGTTTGTCAAAAGCCCCCATAGATACACCGATCCATCCGATTTTTTTGTTATCTATTGGATCAAAAAACAGAGGCGTACCACAATTTGCGCAGAACCCTCTTCGTGCCCATTCAGATGTTTGGAACCATTTTATATTTTCTTCGCCATTTATTTTTAGAGCCTCTCTCGATACGTCAGCTCCTACGCCGTAGTGACCAGAGGCCTTTCTACATATGGAGCAGTGACAAGCGTGCATTGGGGGAATTTCTCCAGCAACTTCAAATTTTATTTTTCCGCAAAGACATGATCCCTTATGCATAAAGCGCCTTTCTCTTCAAAAGTCGATTCTCGTATTCTTAGCCCAACTGCTTGAGGCGCTCAAGAAAGTAATGCTTTTAATCAAAAATTGTTCATTTTTTTCATCGGCTTGATGGTCAATGTCACCTCAATTTAAATTTACGCTCATCTCCGAATATCGGATCTGATTTTACTACATGTGAATAAAATTCGTTTTAAGTTACGGACAGTTCTTGCCTCGGATATAACGGGAAGTGCCTATGTCTGAACAATTGCCTGACGAAATCAGCAAAAAAATATTTCTAATACGAGGCCATCGCGTCATGCGAGACGTTGATCTTGCAAACCTCTACGGAGTTAAAACTGGCAATCTCAATAAAGCCGTTCGCCGTAATTAATTCAGATTTCCTGAAGACTTTATGTTCCAACTCACTGAAATTGAAGCGGAAAACTTGAGATTCCAATTTGGAATCTCAAGTTACATAGGAGAAAAACACGGCGGCAGAAGATACTTACCTCTTGTTTTTACGGAACAAGGTGTAGCCATGCTATCTAGCGTACTAAAAAGCGAAAAGGCTGCGTTAGTGAATATTGAAATCATGCGAACTTTTGTAAAAATTCGAGCAATACTTTCGTCAAACCAAGGCCTCGCACATAAGCTGGCGGAACTCGAGAAGAAGTACGACTCCCAATTCAAAGCTGTTTTTGATGCGATTAAGCAACTTATGAGCTTTCCTGAAAAACCTAAAAAGGAAATGGGGATTCATTCTAAAAACATATAAAATTGGTTCAAATCAAATTTAAGCATATCTCAAGCGCCGCAGTTCGAAACTCGACTACGATGGTGCACCAAATTCTCTTTAAGCTTTTTTTCTTAAAAACCAATTAAGATACGTCTGGTAACCCATCCCTTGCTTTTCACCTTCAACTTCAAGCCATTCAATAACTTCAGGATCAAGTCGAAAAGTTTTGAGAACTTTAAGCTCTTTATTTTTTTTGCTTTTTTTGCTTTGGAAAAATCGTAT
Source organism: Pseudobdellovibrionaceae bacterium (assembly GCA_022843825.1). GTDB lineage: Bacteria > Bdellovibrionota > Bdellovibrionia > Bdellovibrionales > Bdellovibrionaceae > Pseudobdellovibrio. The sequence goes on along the minus strand of JALHMX010000008.1, from coordinate 92,828 downwards.
TGATCTCTCATTCACTCACCTTTTCAAAGTATTGTGTCCGCTCCTGGTTAGTAGCTTTACGTGCAGAAATAATTCGGATCTTTTCGCCGTTGAACCTTTCACAATAAACCACGACCAACATTTTAGCTTGGGTCGAAAAGCCAACCCTAATCCAACGCTCTTCGCACTTTGAGTGGTCAGGGTCTGGAATTTCAAGAGCCTTGTTATCTCTCCAAATTGTTACGGCCTCACTAAAACAAATACCGTGCTTTATATAGTTATCATTGAATTTTTGCATAAATGAAGATTTATGCATTGTGTAGGCTTGTACTTAAACCAAATGGAAGGAGTTGAGCTTCGAATAGATCATAGATCTCGGAGCTGATACTTAATAAAACAAATAAACCGCTAAATAAGAAAAAAAGAAACCGATAGCAAATATAATCCAACTTATGACTAAGATTATTTTTGTGTACTTGCGCCCTTTTATGCAGGCATTTCTAAGCTTTATATCAATCGGACAAGGGGCATTTCTATTTATATAGGCCATTAGTGAAGATGCACTTAACAATACAAACGAAACAGTAAACAACAAGGTCTTGTGCTCGCCAAGCCATATTAACTGGGGCACTGCCGTTGTTAATGATAGAAAAACTGATCCCATTCCAATACTGACCAGCAAAGCAGGTAAAGCACAGCACACTAAGGTGCCTACAGAGGAAAATAAGGCTAAAAAACTGGTTAGACTAAAACCACTTTTATAATTAGAGTTAATGGGCGATGGTTCCTTCATATCCCGCTTCTTTTATAAGATTTATGATTTTTTCTGAATCCATGGACTGACCTTTTTTCAACGTAAGGTGAACAGATTTTTCCTCTAGGGAAACTTTAACTTCATCGACTTCAGCTTGTTTTTTAAAGGTTTTAGTTAGGCCCTGGACACAAAAAGCACACACCATACCTTTAACGTTAACATGGACTTCGCCTGTTAGCGGTTTAGCTAAAGACAGAGTCGCAGTTAAAAAAGTGACTAGTAATAAAAACTTTTTCATAAAAATCCTTTCGTCATCTATTTATAGATGAAACATTAAATTAATTTGATAGCTACCTTTAAGGTTGGCTCCAATTTCCCATAGTGCCGTTTTATAATAAAATCGTAGCAAATGAGTCGTCACCCAATCATCGCCATTCATTTTATCGAATTGCAAAATGCCCCATATCCCTAAATCTAAAGCGTCGGAGCGAAAAGGCGCTAAGCCTAAGCGCATCTTGCTATGCCATTCTTTTTGGTCATCAGGCAAATGGATATATCTTTGCATCCCTTGCACATAGTAGTCCCGATTTTCCCAATCGGCCATAATATCAATCATTTGTGCGGAAGACCATTTAACATCTAGCACTCCAAATTCCCTGGCCGCTCCGGCGCCTAAAATGGCATACACATTGGCCTGCGAGTCCTCTTTATTCCAACGTTTAATTAAATGCGCTACTTGCAGAAAATCTAATTCACGAGTGGGCTCCATGATCATGTGAAATCCAACAGCCCAAGCTTGATGAAATGAATAGGCTGCATGAAACTCACTTTTGTCTTTATTACTTTCAGAGCTTAATACCGTGCCTTCTTTATAAATCACAGGATGAGCATAAGCTGAATGTGAAAAATAAAAAAAGAGAGTGCTGAAAAAAATGATGCCAAAAGATGCCCATGCTTTACTTGTAATCATTTTAATAGACATTTAATCCCCTTTGCTTTCTACTAACTACTAGGATCAGGACTTCAAAATTGTGACACTAAGACGGCAAAAAAACATTTTATCAGAGCTTAAGCAAGCTAAAACATCAGTTGAGTGCTCAGATATACTCCAGAAGTTTTATCATGATACATCTCATTTAGTTTATGCCTTTTGTAAAAAAAAGGGTCTATCTACCGAAGACGCGGAAGAAATAGTTCAAATTATATATATTAAAATTTTTAATAAAAGACATAACTATAACCCTGATAACGATCCTTTAGCCTGGCTATATATAATCACTAGATCAGAAACTAAAGACTATTTAAAATCTAATCGAATTTACAAAAACTATGTGGCTGAATTTTCAGACTTTTTGTCACAAACGCAAAGCCAAAATCCTAGTAGCATTGAAGACACTAAGGATGTTCAAAATTTGTTGAATGAAAACTTGAGTGTACTTAGCCAAAATGAACTTATGGCTTTGAAACTGCGCTATAGCGATGAAGAGGAATTTGATTACATTGCGGAAAAAATGAATACGTCTTCGCTAAATATAAGGAAGATCATCTCTCGAGGAATAAAAAAAATTAAGGGAAGGAGTTCATCAAATGTTTGAAAAAAATAAGGTGTGGAAAAACATTAAGCTTGAACTTTTTCCAGACGTTGAACCACTTCGAACTGTAATGAAAATTTTTGTTTTACATATAATATCTGTTTTTATAGTTTTATCATTTTGTCCACAATTTGGATTTGGCCTGTTTCATTTGTTGGGTCTGCCGCAACCTTTTGATGTTACCTATTACTTCATGCTTGTATCACACTCATTCTGTCAGATAGCTTGTGGCTTAGTGCTTTTTGTATTTAGCTCAACAGTTGTCTATACCCAACTTAAAATGACTGAAAAAGAGTGGTTATTGAATCAAAAAGCTCTATTTTACACTTTGTTAGTTTCTTTAACTGGGAGTCTTTTTGTTGTTGTAGCTCCGGATATTACTCTTTTAAATGTAGTTTTATGGACTATTGGAGCGCTTACAGGCTTAAACATAAATAAGATTGCTAAATTTAAGCCTCTCTTGAACAATAATCAATAATACAAATGTTGGAGGCTTTATGAAATTACTAATTACTCTATTTACTTTAAGTTTATCGCTTGCTGCCCACGCCTCTTTTGAGTTAACTCCGGGCTTATGGGACGTTAAGTACACGATCAAAACGGATGGTAAAACCTTCGATCCCCAAGCAGAAATTAAAAAAGCCATGGATAAAATGACGCCTGAACAGCGTAAACAGATGGAAGCGATGCTATCTAAAGCAGGGAACCATAGCATAAGCGCTGATGGTATGAAAATTTGTCTGACTAAAGAAATGTTAGCTAAAGATAATGCCTTAATGCAAAAAGATAACAAAGATTGTAAAATGAATTTCACTGAAAAAAGTCCTACTAAAATCAGCGCCAAGTTCACCTGTAAAAACGGAACGACTGGCACTGCTAATTGGAATTTTAAATCTGCAGGAAAAGCTTATGATGGCCACGTTACTGTGACTCAATCAAAAGCCGAAAGTGCAGAGATTACTCATGAAGGTAAATGGGCCTCAGCCGATTGCGGCAAAGTGAAGCCGATTCAGTAATTTAACTTTTACGGGACTGTTATAGAGTATTTATCACCTAGATAACGGTGAACACGTGTTTGATCAGCACTCGATAAGACCGTGTTATAAACAATTATCTCTGAAATATGGCCACCGTTAAATCGATTACCACCACTACCATCATGTAAACATCCAACGCCGTAAACCGTTGATGTTGTTGCTGCAGATGAAACAACTTGAGACACCGGCGATGCCCCATTCGACATAAGAGTATGATTAGTGCCTGATCGAATTGAAGTCAAAATATGTGGAGTGTTATCTGTATATGTATTAGCTATTCCATAAGGTGATGCGGATTGCAGAATTCCTGACTTCATAGAGTTAGCATTGCTGCCGTCTCGACCTATCCAAAACCCACCTATATAATCCTTATCAAAAATACGTTCGTGATCACCAATTGTAGTATCTTGAAAAACAATAAAGACCGAAAAGTTGCCAAGGATGTTAGCCGCACTGGTGCGTAGGCAATCTCCGGCAAAACTGACAGAGGGTTGCCCATTTAACCCCGTAGCAGTAAATACTGGCTGATCCGCAGCAGTTGCTTGAACAGCATGGTTATTCTGACCACTTTGATCTTTCCAAATCGAAATATAAGCACCATCACCCATGTATTTTAAACTGTCGGCTCGTAACCAAAGCCGCATATCTTGCACAGGTATATGCTGATCATATTTCGGCTGCATAATAGAATAATTTGTTGTCGCCGGCCCAGTGACAGCGGAAGAGTAGGCTCTTAACTCTCCGACAGATCCATCCCAAGACGCCATCCCATTAACACTTTGACCTAGCTGCAAATTTTGAGCACTACCCTGCAGATTCGTGTGGTGCACGTTTGTACACTGGTTACGTCCATTAACCCACATATTTAAAGTCCGAGTACCATTTGTATAGCCCGCAAAAATATGCATCCATTGATTAGGAGTAGCAGCCATAGATGACCTACAAGTAGCTCTTAAACGCGCATTATAATGAGCTTGAATGCGAGCAGGAGATAATATTGTTGAATACACTGCGGCTTCATCAATTCTTCCGTTCCACTCGTAACTGCCAAGACCTGAAGAGAAAGTAATCGAAGCCGCCGAAGGATTACGATAGGCCGCTGAACCACACAGCACTCCATCAAAATAAAGCTGTGCGGTATTTCCAATTTGATCAATCGTGACAACATACTGATGAAAGTTGCCGTCTGTAGCTGCTACCGGCATAGTACAAAAAAAATTGGTATCCGAGTCCCAAGTATTTAAAGAAATTCGATTATTCATAAAGAATAAATCCGGACCTACTCCATTGGGGCCTGTTCTCCATAGCATTGGTGTGGTTGCAACAGATGTTGTTTGCGCCCAGACTTCAATAGTTACCGTTGCGCCAATGGCTACCGGGGCATTCATTGATCCATTAGCACCATTTACTCCTATAGCAGTATCCCCATCAGCTATTCCACCACCTTGTGACTTCGTTACACTAGCAGTATATGTTCCGTGATGATTATTTCCAGATATGTCATAGGCAATATTTCCAGTAACTTCATTAAATCTCCAATAGCCTAATGGGTTGTCCGCTAGTATCTCTTCTTCAAATGTACGTTCACCTGCTACTAAAACAAATTTGCCAGATTCTACTGCAGATTGTTTTAATGTTAGCCCCAAGCCTGCACCATCATAATTACTTAGGATGATTCCGCTAATATCAGTGTTCGGTTTAATCCAAGTATCAATAGAAAAGTTTGTCAACGGTGTTAATAAATTAGAAAATGAAACACGATCATCCACTCCGTCCAAGGCAAGAGATGGTGTGGTCGCATTACTCCAGCCACTAGATATCAGGGCATCAAAATTAGTTAGAACACCATCGTATGTTGTGGCTGCCGTGGTCAGATCTTTCCACTGGGTTAATAACGGAGAGTTCAATCCAAATTTTTCTCCGTCTGCAAAGCTAGCATCCCAATAAGCTACTAAATTTGTGGAGTCGAATTCAGATCTCACATTTACCTTGATAAACTCAGTGTCACTGCCAGCGGCATTGGTAGCTGTCACTTGCAGCTCATAAGGTCCCCACGCAGAACTGTTGGGTGTCCAATTAAGTTGCCCTGTTGTCGTATTAAAACTTGCCACTCCTGGAAGGCTGGTGCAAGTGGTAGATCCTACCATCGCAGAATCTATCACCCGATCAAAATTACATGAATACGTCGCTACGCCACTGTCATTCCCCGTGCGGGCATTAGAAAAATCAGCGGATAACGGAGAGCTTGTTGTTATAAATTGAGTAGGAAAGGTAAAATGACCTGCTGGCGTCCACTCTAAAATCGGCACCCCTGTATTAACTGTTAGTACAATAACTCTGGAAGATAATGCTCCAAATGGATCTGTACCTGTTACCCTTACTTCGTATTGTGTGCCCGGAACAATAGTATAGGGCGGTGTCCAGTTGAATTCGCCGGTAGCAGTATTAAAAGTTGCCGCCGTTGTGTTTTCGTTAACTAAGGTTGGACATGCCGTTACCGAAGCTACTACCCCGTCCACTGTAAGATCGTAATAACAAGAATACGTTAGAGGGTCGCCGTCTACATCTATGTCGTCATTTGTATTAGAATCTTCTAAATCTAAAGACCAAGTCACGCCCTGATATAATGTTTGAGGACCAGGATCTACCAATAATGGCAATTGATTCACATCAGTTAAAGCGGACAAATCCACTGTATTACTATCAGATGTGCCAAAAACATCAACCGCGCGAACACGCCATGTATAGCTTGTTGAAGGCATCAGTCCAGTGACTTCTTCAGAATCTACTGTTCCTGTTCCATTCACCACCGTTTTTTCAAAAACCATCATACCACCTATCATTCGAAAAATAATAAATGAAGTGGCGTCACTATTCGGTAGCCAATTGAGCGTCATAGACTTATGGGTTTGCGGCCCCAAAGAGGATAATCCGTTAAAAACTAAAGGACTGACTCCTCGTCCGCTAACTCCAAAATTAGTTATGTATTGTGATGAGGTCGCTGCACTGATCCCATATCTAACACCTACTGCAGCTCCAACTACTCCTCCAGTATTCGGAGAAAATTGTACGGTAATATCACAAGTTTCATCGGGCGCAATAACAGAAGGAGACTCTGGGCAGGTTTCTGAAATAACCTGATAAGATGCACTATTAGATAAAATTGTAGAGATAAAAATATTGGATTTGGAGGCATTTTTAATAGTTATTGTTCTATTTGAAGTACTGGCCACTGCCACATTTCCAAAATCCAGCGCTGAGGGCGTCGAGGTAAAAGCCGAATCCCCTATAGTGTCACCACCAAAAACAGGATCTAGCTCTTTGCTGCCACCAGGAGTGCAGCTCCATAGTGAACTCAAAAAAAAGATCAATAAGAATATTTTAAAAATCAAAGTACGTAGATACATTTAATGCTATTCCCGTTACAGGTTCTTCGTTATTCTTATATTGTCCATATTTAAATTGTAACCGATAAAAACGTTCGAATATTTCCGAGCTGTACCCTATACCCGCTACAAAACCCGGAGCAGAATAAGTTGATTGACTGCCACTTAAAAAAAGCTGCTCAAAACCCAGTCCCAAGGACAAAACTGAAATTTGAGGGGAAAGTAATTTAATTACTGACAATCCTTTTGAACTGTATTCGGTAGACCCATAAATATAAGATCCAGTTACGGCGTACTCAATTGCAGCACCTAATGAGGTGTAGAGTGATTTAGTGCCGGTAGATATACCATAGACCTGACCTACTTCCGGCGTCACCGCAAACGACGAGGTCAAAGCATATTGGTAGGAAAAAATCATCCCTACTCCATCAAAATTTTGATCTTCAGTGATCAACTGCACGCCTGCTAAACCTAAAATTAAACGACTTCGACTAACATGATTTTGAGTTTGCAAATCAGTCACCAGGCTTGTCTCGGAAGCCCAAACAGCGGTAGTAGCTGGTAATATTAAATAAAAAAACCTAAACCACTTGTGCATTAACCGGTTCTTCTTTCGCTGTTGTTTGATTAAATATTTCCAATGCCCGCAAGGTACAAATTTGCATAGCTTCCGAATTCCGAGATGGTACGATCGTTTTAATGTACCCGTTAAGTAGGGCCAATTTCTTTTCAGAAATAGCTTTTTTTATTGTATCTAAAACAGGCTGAGGTCCAATCCAAGCTTCAGCCAATAAATGGGCAGCAAATTCTTCCAATAAATTTTTTCTCTGCTCAATCGGCAATAAGGCCATCCAAACTAATGAGGGGATCTGCGCGCGTAACGCTACCGGAACGAAATCAGGCGATCTGAACAAACTCATTTCATCAACTTCGCTTAAATCACCGACCTCTACGGAAACTTCAAAAATTCTTAATACAGACTGAAGTTGTGGCGGCGATAACTCACGCACGAGGGATGCTTTAGATGATAAACTAATTTTTTCTTTTAGACTTAATTTCAAGTGAGCCTGGCGCATGGGAGACAGCATTGCCCACGATTCTGGATGGCGCCGAATCCATTCAATCAGATCCTCATGGGAAATCATCGAAAGATCGAAGGCCGCTAAATAACATGAGTTAAGGTGATCTTGACGATACTCAGGCTTAAGTTTAACCACATATGGAATATACTGAACTGCTGGTGACCATTGCTTTAATAAAGTTTCTCTTTGTTGTGAAGTCAACATACTCCACATCCACGCTGCATAATGATCTTCTTCACACCAATAGCAGTCAGAGATAATCATTTTAACAGCCATTGGTGACAAATCTTTAATTTGACTATTAATAGATAGCTCTGATTCTACTTTTCTTTGTACCGAAGCGGCTGCACGCGGTACAGGCATAGGGACAGTACCGCCAGAAAATCCACTCATTCCATCAATTAATCGAGAGACTGTTTGTCCCCAAAAAGATTGGCTTTTTTTCTCGCGACTTGAAATAAGTAAATATATAATTGCTGTGGCTAATAAAAAACTTAACATTATGAGTACGCCCACAATATTAAATTTTTGACTCATTGACTTAAAAATGACTGAGAATTGTTGCGCTACTGGCTCTAGCCAGTTCCGAATACCCTCGCCTTGGTTCTTTCTAGATAAGTCTACTAAGGAAGCATCCATCTGTTCAAAAGAAAATTTAATTTTAGTTTTTTCTATTTTGACAGAGCTATTTATTAAATTTTTAAGAGTTTCAGGAAATGGATTTAATTTTGAAATCACGCGAATCTGGACACTGTCAATGCTTTCATAGGGTACTTGATCCGTGCTCGAAGAAAACATCTCATAAAAACTTGAGCCCGCACCAGGTAAAACTAAGTCTGTCTTTTTATAAGATAAATTCGAAATTACTATTGCCGTATCATCTATTGGTTTAATTACGCTGTATACCTTTTGTTGTATCTGAAGCTCAAGAGCTGTCTGACTAACGATTTCTGCTTCAGAAAGCAGTGTAAAACATAAAACAAAAAAGACGACTAAACTTCTCATAGAAGCTCCCCTTTTGGCTTAATAAGAACTGATAAACTGCGTGTTACTCGAGAGTTTTTACTATTCCCTTTGGCTGAAACTTGTTCCTCGGGAAACCCAAATCTTACAGCATACTGCAAAGCTCGCGTGGCACGAATAGCACTTAAGTCAAAATTATCTTTATATATTTTTTTTGTTTTAGGATTAACTAAGTCTGCATCGGCGTGTCCGATGAAGGTCATCGAGACCTGATCACTATAAGGCCTTACTTTTTCCAAAAAAACATTAAATTGTGCTTTATGCTCTAGTGATATTTCAAAAGACCCTTTTTCGTAAAGATCATCCTTAAAATGGACCAGTAAGCCCTCTGAATTATCAAACTTTGAAAAAGAATAGTCTTCAAGTGCTGCCTCAAGGGCTTGGCGTGAAAAAACTGCACCAGACTCTTTCGACGCAACCCCTCGACTTTCTACCACTGGTCCTGCGCCCGTACCATAACCATTACCCGGTCCGCCGGAGCTCCCTTCCTGAGTAAGAAAAATTTTTTTAATAACGCTTTCTTTTTGATTTTCATCTACTGAAAAAAAGATAATAAAAAAGCATAGTAACACCATCAGGAAATCTGCATAGGAAACAGCCCATAAATGGGCCGAATCATCATGGACCTGAGCATTGTCCGCTCGACGCTCAATACGTGCAGGCGGTCTTGAATTTAACTTAGGCCGTTCTCTCATTGAGTTCTTCCTTAATCAGAGCAGTGGGCTCGCCTCGGTTTATTAAAAGCAAAATTTCATAGACCATATCTAAACTTCTTTGTTGATTGAGCTGATGCACATGCAAGCGATCTGCTAACGGAGAAATAATTGCATTCGTTAATAACAACCCGAAAAATGTTGCCGTCATAGCTAAAGATAAATTGCTCCCGATATTTTCTTTGCTGGAATCTAACTGCGCAAATAAGGCAATCATACCAATTACTGTACCAATCATTCCTAGGGCCGGCGGGTATTTAGCCAAATTTTTTAAGGCCTGCACTGCATCTAGTGATTTTGAATCAATTTCTTTTCTCTTTTGAGACGTTAAAATAATAAAAAGTTCAGGATCTATCCCGCTGGCCCATAGATCTGCCGCATACTGAATTAAAATATTCTTGGAAGGAACTGAAAGTTTTTGTTTTTGACTCAGCTCCACTAATTCTTTTTCATACCCCTCAAAACCATCCTTAGTTTTCATCATTTCACGGCTGCTATGATAAACGGACGTTACCACCTTCGGAGATGTAGATATAAAAAAGACAGCCAGTGTTCCCCCGATAACCAATATAATCGAATGCAACTGAAATAAGGTCGAAGCACTGACATTCATTGCGGTATAAAACATAATGCCCACTAAAATAAAAAAACCCAAAACTAAAGTCTTCATATTATTTCCTTTGTATCTCTTCTAAAAGCTTTTGACCTTCTGTATTATTCGGATATTTTTTTAAGACTTCTTTAAGTAGAAATTCAGCATCAGATCTTTTTCCACTGACGTACAAGATACTGGCTTTAAGAAAACTCAGTGAGTGCACATTAGGATGCCGTCTCTGTAGATCTTCTAATCTTTGAGTGGCTAAGTTAAACTGTTGACGTCTTGCTAAATTTTGAATGGTATTAATCTCTACGATAATTCCTGACAATAATTGATCAACTTCTTTTTGCGTATTCAAAGCCACCACATCTGTCAGAGGATATCCGGTCACTTCAATATCTTGAACACTGGCGTTAGCAGAGACTAAAATCATCGGCGCTTTTTTATCCATTTGAATAAGATAAATGCTATCCTTTGAAAAACCCATGGTCTGTCCGACCTTTATTGAATTTTTCTGACGGTTAGCTAGATCTTCTACTTCTGCATCTTGAGTAAATTTGATGACAGCAGCGTAAGTATATTCAAATTGAGTAAATAATGCTAATAGGTAGAGAAGAATTTTTTTATACATGCCTTTCTATTTTCAAATAGAACTTCTCAGGCATCAAGTCCAGTAACAAAAAGATGGTCCCTTAACTTTAAAATTAGACCCGGCAATTTTTTCCTAAACAATCACCACTCAGTTAATAAATACTTTTTGATCCAAGCTTGGCGAGTGGCTGCAGTTGCATTTATACGATTGGTAATGACGTACTTGACAAGGTCACGAGATGCATCTTTCCACTCTTTGGGCCAGTTAGAAGCGGCTACGCCCCAAGCTAAATAAAGTGTCGCGACTCGATGTGTGCCGCCCTCATAAAAACTATCACTTAAACCAATATCGCACATATGCTGTCCTTTATAGGGACCATCCCAGCAAGGAATATGTAAGTAAATAAGCCCATCGGCATGTCGGGCCTCATGGATAAGGTTACCGACTGCTGCAAAACCATTTTCATTTTCAATATTAGCATAAAAGTAAACTATTTTATTATCGACATCCGTAGATGGATATTGATTAGGTCCAATGCGAAGTTCACGATACTTATCGGTGACAAAACTCAGCATATCAGCCGGAGGAAGCTTTACGCCGGCAGGTAAAGAATGCTTTCTAAAAACTGTATGCTCCAAGATGTACGCGGCTTCTGCAAAAACACGATCTTTAGAGGGTCCAACACAGGCAAAACTTTTTAACGGCCAATTCACTTTAAGTTTGGAGTGATAACGTGTTCTCCATAATTTATTCAGTTCATTACAATCAGGATAGGCAAATTCTTTAATGACTTTTGGTTCTTCGATAGGAGGCTCTTCTGCAGGAGGCACTTCAACCGGCGGTTCTTCAGCTGGAGGCTGCTCGGCAGGCTGCTCTTCAGCATTATCGCCTAGATCGCCCCTAGTATCTATTGATTCTACTTTTGGCTGACTCGATTCCATTTTATGACATGACGACAAGATAGACGTGCCTATTATAAGCGCTATTGATAAAATAAGTTTACTCATTCTATTCCCTCCAATAACCAAACTTAAGGTGCAGTTTAGTGGCTACAGTAAATATGTCAAGAAATCGTACTTAAAAGACAAAATCTTCACTAATAAGACGTATTTTGTCACAGTAAACATTGATAAATGAAGACTTATTAGAGATAAAAAATTATACGAAAACATAGTTTAACTTATATCAGGAGAGACCCCTATGGCTTCTAAGTCAAAATCACTACTTTATCGCTTTCTAGACCATGTTGAGCGCCTCGGAAACACTTTACCAAATCCTGCATTTATGTTTTTAGGACTTGGGATCATGGTTATATTTCTTTCCTATTTAATCAGTGTTTTTAATATACAAGCTCATCATCCAACAACCGGAGCATTGTTATCTCCTGTAAATCTTTTATCAGCAAATGGCTTGCGAATGATTGTTACAGATCTAGTCAAAAACTTTACTGGATTTGCGCCACTAGGAACAGTTTTAGTGGCTATGTTAGGATTTAGCATTGCAGAAAAAAGCGGATTGCTTGGCACACTACTTAAATTGCTTGTTCTAAAATCCCCTAAGAAACTTTTAGTTCCCGCAATCTTACTCGCCGCAGTTATGTCTCACACTGGGGGCGACATAGGCTACGTTCTGGTCATACCTTTAGCCGGACTGGCCTTTCACAGTGCAGGCATGAATCCACTTGCCGGCATTGCCATCTGTTTTGCTGGAGTCTCTGGTGGATTTGCCGCAAACTTTTTATTAAGTACGGCGGATCCACTGCTATCGGGAATTTCTCAAGAAGCCGCTAAGATCTTAGATAAAGATTATGTGGTTACGCCACTTTCAAACTATTACTTTATGGCAACGTCTTCACTTTTAATTGTAGGACTAGGAACTTTAATAGCCAATAAGATCACCATTCCTTTTCTAGGAGAATACAAAGGTCCCAAATTTTCTGAAACTCTAGATAGAGTTACTTCAAAAGAAAAAAAAGGATTAAAAGCTGCAGGGATTGTCACTTTTATTCTTACTTTGTTTATTCTTGCGGGAGTTCTATTTAAAGACGGATATTTATTAGAACCCGGTTCAGATGACATTCTTAAATCAACGGCCCTTAAAGGCATCGTCACTTTTATCTTTTTATTCGGTGCTCTTCCCGGAGTAGCTTTCGGCTACGTCACTAAAAACTTTAAAAACCACCATGATATTGTCAAAGCCATGCAAGAAGGAATGATCACGATGGCACCTTATATTGTTATGGTTTTCTTTGCCGCTCAGTTTCTGCAGTTATTTACTTATTCAAACATGGGAATCATCTTCGCCGTTAAGGGTTCTGAATTTCTAAAAGCCCTAGAGCTTGGCACTATTCCACTTATGTTAGGATTTATTTTATTAACTGTATTTTTGGATCTTATTATTGGTTCAGCCTCAGCAAAATGGACATTGATGGCGCCAATTTTCGTGCCTATGTTTATGCTTTTAGGAGTATCCCCTGAGCTTAGCCAAGCTACTTATCGTGTCGCTGATTCAGTGGTTAATATTATTTCTCCACTGATGCCCTACTTTCCGCTGATCATCGCCTTTGCCGCTAAGTATGATCCCAAGGTAAATGTCGGAACAATTATCGCACTGATGCTACCGTACTCAATCGGCTTTTTGATCTTTTGGTCGATGATGCTGTTTGTGTGGATCACACTTGAATTGCCACTAGGTCCTGGCGCGGCCTTAAGATACTTAGTGCCTTAAACAATGAACAAAAAGGTCATACAAAAATATCCCTCAAAGTGGCAGGCCGAAATCCTAATCCAACGGCTTGAAGAAGTTGATATTCAAGCTGTTGCTATTTTTACGCCGCGTGAATACGCCTCAGTTGTTACGGGAATTGGCAGTGGAGAATACACGGTCGAAGTCAATGAGGCCGATTACGATGAAGCTGTACAGTTAGCGGCCTCATTTTCTCAAGATGACCGCCCCATCCGCTTAGTTCAAGAAGTCACTTCAGATTCATTTCGGCGCATGATGAGTTGCGTGTTATTAAGCGTGCTTCTGCCTGTCGTGTTTCATATCGCCGCCACAACTTTATATATGAAATTGTTAAATCAAAATGTTTCGTCAATTAAAAAATTAGTGGCTACTTTTTTTCTGGTCGCATGCTGGATTTTATTATATTTTCAAATCTCTTATATTTATTTTATAAACTAAGCTCTTTGTCATCAGTAGGTCTGTCTTCTACTGGCAAAACTATTCGCGTTCCAAGTAGAATATCCCACAATGGAAAAACTATATTAAAATTATATTTACCCATTTTAGCAGGATGATGATGAGCCCTATGATGCTCTCTTAAGTAAAACAGCCCTGGAACATTATAAATCCAGTGTTGCAAAGGAAGATGTGTAATCATATGTATTGTTTCATACATAAAAAAGAACATGGCTCCAACAATCAAAGACAAATAGCCCGCATTGGGTGAAAATAAATATCCAATAGCCAGTGAAGACGGAAGCATTATCCCGTACTGTATTATGGCTACTCCCCAAACTGGAAATAGGACACGCTCAAAATCTGCAGATTTTGTGACTTCGATAGCTTCATGATTAAAATAAGCATGGTGACGCAAGGTATGCTCTACGTAGGCTTCTTTTAAAAACCACTGACGATGGTGCAAAAGATAGCGATGGACAATGTATTCAAACAACATCGCGAATATAATTAAAATAGGTACAACCAGCAAATCTAATGCAGTTATATTTTCAATTTTCATAAATGCATAAATAATCAAAGGAAAACTTAAGCAAGTTGTCGTCAAGTAATGTGCCTTAGCCGAGTACCAAGGATACTTACTGGGGTTTTCTTTACGAAATTTATCGACCATGGGCGGAAGTTTTTTCGTCATACTGTTAGGATAGCGACTTTTAAGCGATCGAGCCACTATAAACTATTTTTTTCAGTTAATTTATAGATTTTTAATTCGACCTATTATATGAAAGGCCAGAAAAAAGAACCCTAATAACGGGGGTATGATTTGAATCATCGCTCCGCGTAGCATTCTTCGGTCTGAGTAAATCAACGCTAGGCCCGCCGTAATCATCGATAGCCCCGCAAAACTGACGATCACACCGGCCATCCGCACTTGCAGTTGATTGACATAGTATAGGCCGATAAACATGGCTATGGCTAAAAACAAATTATAAAATCCTTGATTAAAAGCCCATTTTTTGGTGACTGCATGGTGTTCCTGTTTTACTCCAAAATACTTATGGCCGCCTGGTCTTTGATATAAAACGGATTCCAAAACAAATATTCCTACATGAATAAGACCCGCCAAAAAAAAGAAAAAATAACTTACCCACTGCACGATGTACTGAAAATCCATTTACTTCTCCTTTATAGCTTCAATAAGTCTATCTACCATCTCACTGTCATAATATTTCAATGAGCGAATGTATTTTGATTCACTGCGATCATTGTTTAAAAAATTAAGATCCCAACCTGCAGTGGTTTTTATAAATTCCTTTGCAAAATTCTCATCTATTGATAAACATCCCATAAAAATAACATCTAAATAGGACTGCCAAATAAAGTATCTTTCCGAAGCCTTTCCAAACTTCTCTTTAAACGGCAAATAAATCCAAATTTTTCCATCATTAGGAATGTCGCAATTATTTTTCCAAGGCTGCAACAGACGTGGATCGACTTCGTGGCGACTGTAGCCGTGCTCTCTTTGATCAAAAAGCTCAATGTTTTCGACATCGAACAGTACGGCATTCATACTTTTTTTTTCATCAGGATAGACCCCCAATGCACAAAACTGCAGTTCATCATAAACCACCGTCCACGATCTGGAAAACTGATTTAAAATAATCGGCCTCGACGAAAAAGATTTACCCGTAATATTTTGACTTTCAAAATTAATTAAACTGCCATATCCTATAATGTAATTCTTCATATTATTTCATTTTTTTCTAACATATAAAGTTTTAATTACCGAAGCAATAATCTCGCCACCATCACTTTTTATCTCAACAGGCAAATCAAAAATAAATTTATCTCCATTATCTGTTTTCAACTTAATATCTTTTAGCAAGTTTTCATCTATACTAAATTGAGCAGTGACTGTTCCTTTCCCTGGTTTCTTAAAATCAACTGCAGCCGCTTTATCCCATACGATGTAGTCCGGACCTAAATTATTCATCAACATCAGCATATAAAATGGATCTGTCATGGCATATAATGATCCACCAAACTGCGTTCCTACATAATTTCGGTTATACCAGGTCAATTTCATCTGCACGACAATTTTTTGGTAGTTGTTACTGATTTCTTTAACTGATATACCCGCCCCCAAAAAAGGTGGATAAATATTTAAAAAAAACCTAAAAATACCAGGAGATACCTTTTTTACATTTTTTCTCATTATTTGCGCCAGCATCTTTTAAATCTTTCTATACAGGTTTAAAGGTCCACTTATATATCGAGCTAATGATAAACTGAAATACGCCCACGTCATTGGAGCAAATCCTGCAACTAAAAAAATAAGTCCCATACTTGTCCACTTCAATCGACTAACAGCCGTAAAAAATGCTAAAATCCCCATAGTTAGTCCAAAAGTGTAATCAACATTGAACAATTTAGAAATTAGTACTCCCACTGCCGCGCCGATGATTACGGTTGGCACCAAATCACCGCCTATAAATCCCAATGATACAAAACCTAATGTTAACACAAGCTTAAGTAAAACAAACTGAACTTCTACATGGCCCTGTAAAATCAAATCCCAGGTATCTAAACTTAAACTGTGAACAGGCCGAGTTTCGGGCCATAATAAAAGTCCTGATAGTATCAACACTATGGCTGCTGCGAAATATCTATGGATTAAAAAGTATTTACTTAAAAATACATATCCTTGTTTATAAAATCTACCTATAATCCCTATGGATGCACCGATAAATCCGGCTACATACAATTTATCTAAAAAACTGTTTGATAGATTCACTGCTATTTCTAAGAATAAAAAATTAATGTCTAATGACTGCAGAATTAATACCGCGATCCAACCCATAATTAATGTGTAAAGTTTTTGCTCTAAGTTGGTTTTAAACATTTCTATAATAACGATCAACGCAACCAAGGGTTGTCCAAAGACGCCAGCAAGCGTAGCCGAAAATATGACGGGCTTAAAATACATCCAGTTCAACTTACAAAGTTGCGCTATACTTGATGACAATACTATTGCCGTTCCCTCTCGTCCTAATGATGCTCCTACTAAATGACTCAACCACGACCCCATTAAATTCCAAGCAAAAGAGAACTTACTCCAGTATTTCTGCTCGGTCTCGCTAGCATCAACGACGGCACGAACAGTCTTTGGAAAATAAAGAGTATTTTGTTTTACTAAAATTATAGCCGTAAAAACCAAAATCATAAAATAAGGATAAATCGTGTTCGTTTGATGAAACTCTTGAATGTAATCTAATCCCAAAAGGTAGATCGCTGAAGATAACCCTATAAGCACGCCAAAAATAAGAACAGTAACAAATGTTTTAAACATCTGCTTTATATTTATTATCTACCTGCAGCTCTGTCACTGAGTTATTGGGTTTTGCTGTTTTAGGCAAATATGCAAGGGCTAAGTAGCCTATAACCAGCCAATAAACACGATCGGCTATACCGCCAAGCGATATATGAACATGATATATAAAAATAATCGGTAACTGAGTCAGCAGGTAAATAGCTAACAGTTGGATTGCCGGATTTGAAGACTTTAAGCGAAACAGTGATAAAATAAATATCCCAATAAATCCTATAGATACAATCACCACAAATCCCCAGCCTCCTAAAACACCTGCTGAAACAATTAAATTGTGCGGATCCTTGCTGGCATCATAGGCACCAACTGCATCTTGATCAGAAGATTGAAATTTTGATGTTAACCCTTTGCCTAACCAAGGATTTTCTTGAAATATATCATATCCGCGCAAGACCTCTTCCCATCGTGAACTGACACCGTCCTGGGCAGCACGATAACCCACAGACTTTTCCCCACGCGTAATCTGTATTGCATAGTCACCAATGCGTTCGCCAAAGACTAGTGAAATGCTTAGGACCAGCAACAAAAAAGTTCCTTTGAAAAATTTCCCACTAACTGTATTTGATTTAAAAAATAGAAATGACAATAGGGTCGCCATAATAACTGCTGCCAATGCAGAGCGCGTTCCCGTCATGACTAAAGCAACTAATGCGGCCACCAAGCTAGCGTAAAGATATATTTTTTGTGCTCGGGTATGTTTCATACAAAAAATTAAATATAGACTAAATACATAGGCCAAAGTTGATGTGCTGACCATATGAGGAATATGTTTAAAAATCCCAACAAATCGACCACCTAAAAAACTAGTTGCTGAGTGAGTAACAAGTAGTACTAAAGAAATCCAACATAAAATGACTGTTATTTTTTGAATTAAAATGACGAAACGCTCAGGTGTCATCTGGGTTGGTATATATTTTCCATACAAATAAATCATAAATACTGACAGAAAACTAGCAACTGCAGACACCAGCACACTATCGTTAGTCGGCAAAAATAAAATTTGCAACCACGTTATAGTCAGCAGATAAACACTAAAAACAAAAATATAAAAGGAGTACAATTTAAGTTGTTGCGATGTTTGCATGCTGACTCTTAATAGTCTTTTAAGAATAAATAAGCCACCCAGTATTAAACATAATAATATATTCAAATAAGGATGCATTCCATGTTGAAATATTATGTTGGATGACTGATACGGAATGCCGGGAATAAACTCTAAAGATATTTTAGAAATAAAAATGAGCGCAATCAACAAATACATAATTGCAATCTACTTCATTATCCTAAGTTACCTGTTATAGTTATTGTCAATTAATACGCCTGTCAGAACTATCGTTGCCAACATCGAAATTATGGTTACAGTTCTTGAAACATCATTGGATAACCAAGGCTCTTTCTTTGGAACATAAATAAAATCATCTTGGGTTAGCTTAAAAGGTTTAGCGTCTGTCGTCTTCATCAAACGTTTCATATCTAGTTCATAAACGCCAGCCTGCATAGGATCAGTTTTGCGAACAATAATTTCACTTAAATCGGCATCGCTTTCCCCGCCAGCCAAAGCTAACAATTTTAACAAGTCCGTTGTGGGCGGAATGTAGTAGATGCCAGGATTCCTTACAGCACCAAGCAACTGCACGCCTATCAGGGTTTCCTTAGGAGAAGATCGAAATATGTACTCTGCAGCTCGTGGAGGCTCTTTAATTTCAAAAAATGAACCCGTGACTTGTGCCATCGATAGGGAGTGAAAAAACAAAATTTGTACAAGACTTAAACTAATAATTTTTTTAAAAAAAGGCTTCATAAAATTAGTATCCCATCAAATTATTCGATCGAGTATGGTGTTATGAAAACCATCTAGACCTTAAGCGAGTTTTAAAAAAGATTACAAAGCGTACTATGCATTTTGGACCAAACCAGACTAGACTTAAAACATGGAAATACAAAAACTGCCTGCCCATGAACAAATATTCAACGAAATCTGCATTAAGCTAAACGAGCTGTCACAATCGGATGACACCAAGTCTTCAAAAGATAAGGTTATTCAGCTTGAAAAAATGCAAAATCAGTTAAAAAACTTTCAGTTTGATTTAATGACCAATCACGAAGATATGAAGCTTAAAATTGAAACGTTAGAAAAAATGACCGTATCTAATTCTGATCTTTCTACTAAGGTACAAGAACTTACAGAGCTTTTAAATCAAGAGCGTTCATGCAACTCAAAACTTTCAAGTGATTTAGCCAAATCCTTAGACCTATCTTTAAGATTGCAGTTAGAAGTTCAAGAAATTAAATCTAAAGCCATGCAAGCGCAAATGGAAGATCGCAAACAGTATCTAGAAAACTGTGAAAATATTCAGTTTGATTTTCAAAAGCAAAAGTCAGCACTTATTGAAGCCAATACAAATTTAAAAAATGACCTTAAAGCCAAAGAAGATCAAATTAAAGAGCTCAACCAAAAAATTAATGATATTGAAACTAATATGAATTCTATCGAAGAAACTTCTTTGGAACAAAAAGAAACAATACAACATTTAATGACTGTGGCAGAAAATAAAATCGTTGAACTAAAACTTTCACTAGATAAAGCTATTGCCGAACGCGATAACCTAAGTGGTCACAATAAAAAGACGCTGGCGCAAGTAGAAGTTTTTAAACAAGAAAATTTTGCTCTAAAAGATTATATTAATAAAATGGCTGTCTATCAGCAACAATTGCTTAATGCCTCACAAGCTATGACAAAAGCGGCGGGCCACGTTACTCGACAGAACTCATAATCATTTTTAGATACTGCCCCTCGGGAAACTGAACGAGCTGAGGATGATCCCAGCCCAATCCCCCTTCGCAGACAATTTTTACCTTTTTACCTGATCGAGTAGCTGATTTTCTAAGTGAATTTTTAAAATCTGTCATTTGAACCAGGCCAGAGCAGGTACAAGAAACCACTAAACCGCTATGATCTGCAATGCGAAATGCTTGTTGATTCAGTTTCATATAGCCATGCAAGCCGGTCTCAATATCTCTTTTATTTTTTACAAAAGCCGGCGGATCAGAAATGACAATATCAAAAGAGCTATCTGCGAATATCCCAAGCCCCTCTAAAACATCCGTCTTAATGACCTTTACCTGAGTATTTTTAAACTGCTCTAAATTTTTTTGCGCCATTTTTAATGCAAGCTCAGAAACATCGACCAAAGTAACTTCCGCTTCTACGTTGTGTGATTTCAGAAAATGAACGATATGCGCTGACCATTGCCCCATATAACAACACAAATCAATCAATCGTACTTTGCGGCCAGATAAAAATTTAAGTCTTGGCCTCAAAGCCTCTATAAGTAATTTAATATTATGGGTTTGATCTAAAAAAAATCCAGTCTTCTGGCCTTCGATTAAATTAACATAAAAAACTAATTCCTCACCAGCATTCCATACACTTTGCACGTGAAGATCAAAATCGCCTAGATCAATATCGACGACTGCTTTTTGTTGCGCGGGCTGAGCCACTTCCAAACCCTCAAGTTTACGAATGTTCGCATCATTACGTGACAGAATTATAGTCTGCGACCAATTGATATCTGAATAACCGGCTTCAACACTTTTTTCCACAATCTGTAGAAATATATTTTCCCAATCTTTAAAAACCCTGTCCATACCTGCTGTCAGCAACTGATAAGAAAAAACCTGATAGTTTTTGCCATTTTTACGAGTTAGATATCGATCAATAATTAAACCTGGCAGAAAATCCGCTTCTGAAAAACACAATCTAAACGATGTCGTAAATCCCAACAAATGGCGGTTTTTCCACGACTTAATCAATTTATTGACCACAGACTCAACAGAGCAAGGCGCAACCTGATGAGATTCAAAGACCATTGCTCGAAAAGCAATTAGAGAGGCCGGATTACCATAACCTCGAGCTAAAAAATGTCCCTTCATATCGTGCAGTTCGATTTCCTCACCTGCTTGAATACCTTTGGGACTTTCCATGAGCTCATTTGAAAACACCCATGGATGGCCCGATCGTACTCGAATATCAGAACCCTTTTTAACTCTCCAGATTTTCATAAGCATTTCTTCGTAACTTAGCTAAGGCCAAAGTATTCTTCATCAGCATGGCAATCGTCATGACCCCTACACCACCCGGAACTGGCGTTGCAGCTTTAATATGATTTTTACCTTCAGTCATATCATTTAAAACGTCACCCGTTAGACCTTTACTTGAGCGATTAATTCCCACGTCAATAACGACTGCATCGTGTTTAAACTGCGAATATTTAAAGGCGTGCGACTTACCAACAGCAACACAAACAATATCAAAGTTTTTTAATTGCGATTCAATCTTTTCAGATTTTGAATGAAAAACAGAAACTGAAGCATTTTCTTTTAATAATAAATGAATTAAGGGCACCCCAACAATCAAACTTCGTCCAATAATAGCCACATTTTTACCTTGAACGGAAATATTATAGTGTTTCAACATTTCCATTACTCCAGAAGGAGTACATGGTTGCACCAAGGGATGGCCCGTTAAAATTTTTCCTAAGTTTTTTTCTGTCAGACAATCAACATCTTTTAATGGATCAATTGTCTCTAATACCTCTCGGGCACTTATTGAGACCGGCAGCGGCAACTGAACTAATATTCCATCTACTGAAGAGTTTTTATTTAAATCAATAATAATATTTTGCAGCTCGCGCTGAGAAATCCCAGTAGAAACTCTAATTATCTCAGAACTGAATCCCAATTTCTTGCACATATCTTCTTTTCGGGTGACATAAATGGAGCTAGCAGGATCTTCACCCACCAAGATAACTGAAAGATGAGGGAACTTAATTTTCCGTAAATTCCAGCCAGCGAGCTCTTGAAGGATATCGGCTTGGATCTTTTGACTGACAGGTGCACCTTTTAAAATAATCATGACTTAAGATCTACCAATAAATATAAGACATTTCAATGGTTTATCTATTACATCTTCATAACGTCTGTCTTGACCTGAAGTCGCCTTTGATTTAGATTGCATTGATCTTTAGAAGAAAAGGATATTTATGGCAGAAAAAGTAAAATTATCAAAAGACGGCAATTCCATTGATTTCGTGCAAACAGAAAATGTTCCTACTTCCTTAAAAAAATTCAGAAACAGTCCTGAAATAGAAGGTTTTTATCGCTTTATATATGAAAACGACTTGCAAAAAGAAGCCTATGAAATTTTAGAAAGGCTCGTCACTCAAAGAAAACTAGCTAAAAAAGCTTTGAAGCAAGAAGCAGCCCAAACTAAAAAACTTGAACAAGCTCAAGCACACGCAGAGGCCCAGCAAATTAAGGCCGCTGCTAAACAGGCCAAAGCTGAAATCAAGCTACAGGCTAAGGCTGCTGCGAAAGCGGCCAAATCAGCTGCTAAGCCTGCACTAAAGGCAAAAGCTGCAGTCGCTAAAAAGGCGACGACTAAGTCCTCTCCAAAAATGAAAGCTAAAGCTAAAGCGACGCCCAAGGGTTCAAAGAAGCCGACTAAAAAAGCTAAAAAATAAATATACTCCGATAATCGAACTAGTCATTTGATCAAAGGGCAGTTTAAGCCATTAAGACTGCCCTTTATTTTTTGCACTCCTGATACGAAATACTTTCACAGGAGAATAAAATGAATGCTTATCTTCACCGCCGTCAGGCATTAATTAAAAACAACCATGGCCAAGGATTAATTGAATACCTTATTTTAGTCGCACTAATAGCTGTTACGACTATAGGGGTAATTAAAATTGTTGGTAACAATGTAGCCACCCAGTACGAAAATATTAATCGCGCCATGGGTGCCCAAAAAAGTCAAAAACTTACGATTAGCAACGCTTCTGACAACTCTCTAAAACAAAAAGACTTATCCAATTTTATGGATAGCAGCAGATCGTCTTCAAATAAATAGTATGTTGAGTAACAATAGAGGACAAGTCTTTATCGAGTCTATCTTGATTCTTCCCGTCTGTTTGTTGGGATTTATATATATCATATACGTGCTACTTTTTTTTACTGTAGAAATTGCCATTGATGACGCGCTCGAGTCTCGACTTATCTGCGAAATTCAAAGCAAAGCAAGCTGCCAACACCAGTTGGCGCGTCACTTACAATATTTGCCAATAACAGAGATCAATTTACAGTTTAACCAAATAGGATCAAAAGGCACCGTGACATTTGATGGGCGGGTCCTGCACTTTTTCCAAATCAAAAAAGCCAGATCCTTAAATTATGAAACTCGCATATAATCACAACAAGGGTTTTTTTTCATTGCACTTTGTTTTATTTCTGTTGCTGGTGACTGCAGTAGTGAATGGTTATGCACTTGTCTTTTATGCTCAACAACAAAAAGATTTGTTTCGTAAAACATGCTTCAATGACTTACCCCGAATTCAAACCCAGTTAGTCAGATTTGAAAAGCAACTTTTTAGCTTAAATCCATTATCATCAATTTTAAGACAACGACTGCATACCCTAAAAATTCAAAGAGTAGCAGCCATAGCTTCAAAAAACTGGCCCCTGGCGGCCAAGCTGACTTTTGATATACAAAAGACTGTTCATTCACAGGTACGCCTTGACCATGTCCAGAAAAAAATTATCAGTACTGCTACGCAGTTTCTGAAAACTAATATGAGTCTTCTGGTAAAAAACTTAAGTACAAGCAATAACTTTCAATACCTAATATGGAGTTACTTTGTATCAGCTAAAAATAAGTATTACTTAGAAAATAATGTGCAGCTTGCCATTCAGTCGGATTCAATAGGCGGACTTGCTCCGAATTATGAACTCAAGTCCGATTACAGACGAATTCAATCATTGAACCTTAATTTGCAACATGAATACCTAAATAACAAAAAATTTCAAACACTATTGAATACTCATCAAAAGCATCATTTTTCCTGCACCGTGAGTTTTTCTAGAAAGGGCGATGAATGGCATCTAGCAATCAATCAGGACAAATTTTGATTGAAACTTTAATAACCTTCGTTTTTTTTGCAGGCTTATTTTTAGCACTTCAAGTGCTTATTGAAAGTCATAAAAAACATGCTAACTCAAACAAACTAAGTAAAGAGATCAGATATGAAGTATCAACAACAAATAAAAAATAATATTCACCTTATTATAGCCTTCGTTGTTCTAATCGTGGTCTCTATTTTTAGCGCGGCCTCTTCAAAAGAAAAATCTATTTCTACTCCACTTCAAATAGATACAATTATACCTAAAGGCTATGTGTTGGTTCCCATTGAGCTAGAAAACAAAGACATCATCCAATCTATAATTCAGAGTCATGGAATTATAGATCTGTACACGGGAGACCCTGTCATGCGTCAAGCTCAAAAAATAGCAACTAGAATCAAAATTATACGAGCCCCTTATAATCCGAACTTGTTTGCCGTGTTAGTCCAAGAAAATCTTGCAGATCGGATTATGAAACAATCAGGAAACTTCTATGCTGTTATACAAAATAAAGCAGCTGAAGAAGATACTAATTCCCTGGCGCGAAGTAGGTCGAGAAAAAATATCACTATAGAATATCAAAACGAGGAGAAATAAATGAAGCTAATTGCTGTGTTTACAATATTATTTATTCATTATCATCAGGCGTTAGCTCAAGTTCTATTGGTTCCAGAAAAAGATGTGTCCCTTAGTACTTACTTAAAGCAATGTCAACAGGAGGGGTACATATGCACACAAGACTACTTCAAATCTAACATTATTCAATCTTCTACTCCTCAGTTTGAAGGCTTTCTAGAAAAAATTAATTTGTATAATGAGGACTTTAGAAAACAATCTCTATCAGAGATCAAGGCTATTCTTAAAAGTGAACATCTAGACATTAGCCAAGCTGATCTTGTAATAAAAATTATTTCCAAGCAAATTTCTATAGACCCCAACCACGCACTTACGGAGTTTAAGGATGAATTGAGTAGCCTTGTTTATGAACTTCAAAACCAATCCGAATCCGTGTCAGATGAAGAGTCTTATGTCGTTCTCAAAAAAGTACTTACTAAAACACAATTCTTAAAGTTAAAATACAAAACTTCATTTGTAAAAGTAACTCGCGTAACGCCTTATACTGATCCATTTTTTACTAATGCCGGAAAAGAAAATTTGTTAATTAGTGGCGACTGTGAAAACCCTCAGTTCTCTACATCACTCAGTCAGAAACAATCACTAAAATTCTTACCTCTGTTTCAAGAAGAGTGTAAAAGGACTGCTTTATTTACTCAAGATAACATTGATTCCAGAAGTCTATGGTCAGAATATAAAAAGCCTATTCTGTACACCGCATTGGGAGCCGCAGTTATTCTTTTTCTTAGTCAGTATCAAGTACAGATTCAGTACTAATTAATTTTTTCTCCATTAAAATAAACTGAATGAATTTTTTCCGTGTCGAAGACAGTTTTAGACGTCGTCCATGTATGGTCTGGATGTGCGTGATAAGAGTATATGTCTGCAGTTAATGCAGGAATTTCAAACTGAGAACTATCCTTTAGCGCCTCATAGGTGCGTACCAAGGAGGTTGGCTCTACTGGAGAATCGCTTCCAAAAGAAAAGGGTATTTTATTTTTGCGCAGTAGTTCCCATTGAAATAGATAGCTCGATAAATCACCAATTTTAGACTTAATCCATTTTTTATCACTTAGCCAATGAGATGGTTGTATATGGCAGTGGATATGTAATGGTTTCATTAAATTAATGGTTTGAGGAGAAATAAGCTGTACGTGCTCTAAGTGAAGTTTGCCGAGCAATCCGGAAGCCGACACTTCCCGCGCCGCTTTTACTGCAATATCTACTGCTAAATCTCCTATGGTATGTATGGCTATCTCAATTTTTCGACTCCAACAGTAAATCAAAGCTGTTTTAATTTCATCTTGTGTCCATGCCAACAAACCATTATGAGATTTCCCAATATAGTTTTTTGAAATAAGCGCCGTTTCTGAACCTAAGGATCCATCTATAAATATTTTAATACCATGAAAACGTAAATAGGGATTTTTTATTTGCTGACATTTTTGGAAATCTAAATACGCACGCTCAAGGTCTACAACGTTTTCTGCCGTAATAAAACCATCAATACAAATGGTCAGCTCTCGCGCATTATACAAATCATGCAGTAAGTTGGCCGTCAGAGAATTCATTGATAAATCTCTGACATGGGTAAAACCCGCCTGATTAAATGTTTTTATAGATTCTTTAATTTGTGCCTTAAGTTGTGTTTCTGAGTGCTTAGGTAACTGCATGAGAGCTTGTATATAATCTCGCTCCAGTAATACCCCGGTAGATTCATCATGAGGTAACTGAAGCTTCTGAAGACCTTTGGAGTTTATCCATCCCGCATGACCATCTACGCGACCAAACAGCACGGGAAAGTCTGGAAAATATTTATCTAAGATGTCTTTATGAGGTAAACTTGAGTCTCTCCAAAGATGATTGTCCCATCCAAAACCAACAAGCCAATCACCCTGAAAATGTTCGGGCTTAATCACCAGACTCTTTACATCATCTGCTGACTGCAAAGTTTTTAGTGTTAAGCCCAGTTGATTTCGCCCTGTTGAAACAAAATGGGCGTGGCTATCGTAGCAGTTTTTAATCTCAACAGTTTCCAAACAAATATTAACGGCCGGTTGAAGGAACTGTCACTTGCGTTCCTGTAGGCACAGCCGTTCCCATTGGGTACGTCGGATATGTTGTTCCACCAGGGACTGTCGGCATTGGAATTGATCCCGTGTTGTATGTCGCATTACCCGTATACGCACCTGAATATAGCATTTGTAATCTGACTTGCAACGAAGCTATCTCTTGCTGAACTTGAGCCGCTTGCTGCTGAACCGCCATTTGACGTTGATAGGCTTCCATTTGTTGTTGCATTTGGGCTTGATAGTATTGCATTTGTTGCTGCATTTGCTGCTGAACCATTTGCTGCTGCATCTGCATCATTTGCAATTGATACTGAGCGCTGACCATTCCGCCAGCTGCTGCAGCTCCCATGTAACCACCGGTCATCGGCATTCCACCGGGCATTTGGAATCCACCGCTCATCGGTATTCCACCTGACATTGCGAGCCCACCGCTCATCATATAACCGGGCATCTGGAATCCACCGCCCATTTGCATTCCACCTGGCATCTGGAATCCACCGCCCATTTGCATTCCACCTGGCATCTGGAATCCACCGCCCATAGGGAATCCACCAGACATTGCGAGTCCACCGCTCATCATATAACCGGGCATCTGGAATCCACCGGGCATTGGTGGCATTCCGCCGGGCATCTGAAATCCGCCGCTCATCATATAACCGGGCACCTGGAATCCACCGCCCATTTGCATTCCGCCGGGCATTGGCATTCCACCCGACATTGGAAATCCGCCGCCCATAGGGAATCCACCATTAACCATACCATTAACTGCATAACCTGAATTAATTCCGCCACCTGGAAATCCACCCCATGGACCTGCGATCATGCCGCCAGCTCCGTAACCAGGATTGTACATTCCTCCACCCCATGGTGTTCCATACATTCCCTGAGGATACCCGAAGGCTCCGCCGGCTCCTGCATAAGGACCGTAAATTCCACCGGCTCCGCCGAACGGACCATTCATTCCTACGCCAGCACCATACACTCCACCAGTTCCATGCATTCCAGCAGCACAACCAAATCCACCAACTCCGGCCGTTCCATTCACCGCTCCGTAGACTCCACCTAAAATAAAGGGAAGACCCATAGAAACAGCTGTTGGATAGCCTTGCTGTGGAGGGTAACCTAACTGTGCAGAATATTCTGCATTTCGATCATCATATTTTTTTCCTAAGAATCCCAAACCAAGTCCGACACCCACTTGACCAAGCACAGAAACCCAGTCGCGTTTTGGTTTTACATAGTTATAACCACGACCACCAGCAATACAGGCCTCACCACAATCTGTTTCGGTCGTGTTCGCCTGACGGTACTGCCTTTCTAACTTCGCTCGTTCTTTCGCATCTGAAATTGCATATTGTCTTTCACGAATTTCATCTTCCATTTGCTCAATTAAACCCTGGGCTTTGTCGCTTTGAATTTTGAATCTTTTGTAGCTAGCTAATGAGCGACCGCATTCGCTGGTAGAATACGAGCGCGATTTAGGAGCGTCCTCGGGACGTAAAGTGTTATCACTGCAAATTTTAGTTGAAACATCGCCGCCCTTTGCATGAGACGTAGCGGTACAGTATCCATTAGGTCCTAACCATTTTGTTTTTAATTTTTCTGGAATTTCAGTTTTACCACCACAAACCGCCGCATCTTGTTCAACTGGATTACCATTGGCATCAACTACAGAACATGACGTCGTTCCTGCGCCTGCAGCCGCGGCAGTCGCCAATTTATAATCCGAACATTGATTAAGAAGCTCTATATGTGTATCCAATAAAAAATCTATGGTTTCTGAATCAAAAACTCTTTCCAGTTTACGACGAGAAAAATCCATTTCAGAGTCAGCACGCTTCTTATCAAGCTTCGCTTTTTGAAGCTGTAGCTTAGCCTCTTGTATAGCCTTTTGTTCTTCTAAAACTTCATCTGATATATCGACTGCGCCAGCGCCTTGTTGCCAGTTTTGGTTACAGCCTTGAACTCCGCCGTAATAACCAGTTCCCCACATGCCTGCATTAGCATATCCACCGACTTGTGCTGATGCTTTTTGCGACGTCAATGACATAGCAAATAAAGCCATTACGACAAAAGCAAACTGAAAGTATTTTTTAATCATTGGGACTATCTCCTCATACTATCTTTTAATGTAACATTAATCGGTCTTTTGTTGAGATCATTAGATATTTAGCAAAATAAATTTGGCCCTTAGTCATCAGGACTTACGTCCTACGTCTGTGTAATCCTACAAAGTGATATAGACCTACAGATAAGCCTTCGATAAACTTTTTAAATCATGATGAATGAAAAGCCGGCCCTATTGTGTTTAGATGACGAAACAAACAATCTAGACGCTTTAGAGCGAATCTTTCGAAAAAAGTACACCGTTTTAAAGGCCTCGACCCCGTTGGAAGCCTTTAACTTTCTAGACCAATACAAAGCGCTTCCTATTATTATTTCAGATCAACGTATGCCTGAAATTACTGGCGTAGAATTTCTTGAAAAATCTATAACAACTCATCCCGATACGATACGCATTTTACTAACCGGATACACAGATATTGAATCCGTGATCGAATCAGTTAATAAAGGCCAAATTTATCGCTACCTTACTAAGCCCTGGGATACGACCGATCTGCTGAATACTGTCAATCAAGCGTATGAAAAGTTCACTTTAAAAAATGAACTGAAAATTAAAAATCAAAAGCTCTCGGAAGCTTTAGATGAATTGCAAAATCTGGATAAAGCAAAATCTCAGTTTATGATTCTTATTAATCACGAGCTAAAAACCCCTTTAACATCGATCATCAGCTTTTCTGCTTTACTTAAAGAAACTTTACTTTCAGAAGAACAAAATCTTTTTACAGAGCGTATAGTTAAATCTGCTGATAAGTTGAAAAAAATTATTGATGATGTACTTCTTATAGTTAAAGGTGAGATCGACATGATCCCCGTATCTAAAGAGTCGGTTTCCCTTAAAAGCATTATAAAAAATATGCCCGCAGACATGAAGGCACACATGAATCAAAAACAGCAAAACCTTGTTGTTAATTTTGAAGTTGCGCAAATGCAAACCGACGCCCACATTCTTTCAACTGCGATGTATCGGGCTATTCACAACGCCATTAAGTTTGGAAGTGCGCAAAGCGATATTCAAGTGGTTGCGGAAAAGCAAAATGAGAAAGTTTTAATCTCTATTACGAATAAAGGATCAAACATTTCTGAAGCCGTTCTGAATAAAATGATGAAGCCCTTTCAACTTGATGAAAATGTTATGAACCACTCTGTAGGTATGGGACTAGGACTAACGATCTGCCAAACTTTAATTAAGGCACTTAAAGGTCATATGCACATCCATAATATAGAAAATGGCGTCCGCGTAGAGTTTCACTTACCTAATTAAGCTCAATCCAATCTATGTTAGATCCTTCTATTTTTAAAGCTATAGGTCGTTGAAGCCACGTTCCCAAGTTAATTGAACGTATTTTTTTTCCTTTTTTATCGAAAGTATAATCATCTTCTACGTGCATGTGACCTGTGATTATAAGATCAAACGGTTTTTCATCATAAATAGATTCCGCGTGGGTTCGGATCATTTGTCTGATCTCATTTTCATTATTAGCAGAGTAATGTGTGGTTTTCTTGCGGCTTTTAGCACTCATCGCCTCTCCAAACCACTTCATAATGAAACCAGGAACAAGATGCCCTATAAACTCAACCCAGGGGCGACGTACTGAAGCGCGATAGGCCAGATACTTATGATCATGGGGGTTTATAAAGTCTCCATGCTCTAAACGAACAAAGTAATCGGCTATTTTAAAATAGGCCTCATCTTCAATGACCTGAATACCAAATTTTTTTGTCCAGTAAACGTCGATATGAAAATCATGATTTCCTTCAAAATAATAAATCTGGCCACCGTTCTTTTTAAACTGAGACAACGCCTCGACAATTTTTTGATACTGTTTTTCAAAAACTTTTCCGCTAGATAACCAAAAATCGAAAATATCACCTAATAAAAAAAGTTGATTGCGCTGAGGCTCTAAGTTTAGCATCAATAAAAAACGCAACAGTATTTGACTGTTGCGTTCATTATCATTTTTTAAATGAAGATCAGAAATAAACCAAAACTTCAAAACTATCCTTGTTGTAAATCAAATCCTTGTTTTTTACGAATGAAGGCGGGCACTTCTAAAATATCTCGCGCCATCTTTTTGGCCTCTTCGACTTGCTTCTGATCATCCATCATAGACAACTGCTCTGGATGAGTATTTTTGTCATCTGTCGCCGCCGGAGTAGATTGATTCTCTCTAAAAGCTTTTGCTTTAGCTAATAACATATCGCGAGCTGTTGATGTCGCAGACTCAGGAGGAGTATTCATAGTAACCGGAGAAACTGCCGATGAAAAATCTTGTGAAAACTGCGGCTCGCTTTGCGCAGTTTTATTATTTTCCATTTCAGGAGTTGCAAAGCTTTTTACTGATTCTTGAACGTTTTCAATCGAAGGTAAAGTCGGTGCTGCTCCTGGGTTTTGGATAAAAGGCGCCGCCGCAGCTGCCGCCGGAATTCCAGCTTGCATCCCTTGCATTTGTTGAAACTGCTGCATCATCTTCATCATTTGCTCTTGAGTCATAGCTGGCGCAGGAGGAGTAACACCTGCACCTAAGTCAAAAGTCAAAGTAGGGCTACCCAAAAATGAATGCATATTTTGAGCTGTGTTTATCGAATCTTTTTTCTCTTCACGAGCGAATCCAGTAGCGATAACTGTAACTCGGACTTCATCAGCCATGGTCGGATCAATAACCGCACCAAAAATAACCTCTGCGTCTTCGCTAGCAGCTTCAGTAATTAAAGTTGAAGCTTCATTCACTTCATACAATGATAAATCAGCTCCACCAGTAACATTAATAATAATGCCGGTAGCTCCATCGATTCTTACATTCTCTAGCAATGGAGAAGAAATAGCTTGAGTTGCTGCCTCAATCGCTCGATTTTCACCGGAAGCACTGCCCGTCCCCATTAATGCCATACCTTTGTTAGCCATGACTGTGCGAATATCTGCAAAATCTAGATTAATAAGGCCTCGAATATTAATTAAATTAGAAATTCCTTGAACCGCTTGCAATAAAACTTCATCTGCTTTTTTGAAAGTTTCCAAAAGTGGTGTTTTCTCTGCAGAAATAGTTAATAATTTTTGGTTAGGTATAACAATTAATGCATCTACGTTATCACGTAACTCAGACAGTCCGCTTTCTGCATGTTTAGATCTTTTTTTGCCTTCGAACATAAATGGCTTAGTTACTACACCAATAGTTAATGCGCCAAGTTCGCGCGCTACTTTCGCAACAACTGGAGCTCCTCCAGTTCCTGTTCCTCCGCCCATTCCCGCAGTAACGAAAACCATGTCCGCACCCTTAAGCTGCTCAACGATTTCATTATACGACTCTATCGCGCTTCGGCGTCCGACGTCAGGGTTTGCCCCTGCGCCCAAGCCTTTAGTTAAATCATATCCCAACTGAATTTTTTGCCCGGCTTTACTTGAGTTCAAGGCCTGAATATCTGTATTAGCTACGACGAAATCAACCCCCAACAATCCACTTTCAATCATTGTTGCTACAGCATTGCTGCCGCCGCCGCCAACACCGACGACTTTGATATTCGCTCCGATACTTACATTTTCTTCTAACTCAAACATGGCCCCTCCTGAATTTTAAAACTATATTTAAAACAAATCCGAAAAAAACTTTTTCACTTTATTCGAGAAATCACCGACAGATTCAGAAATAACTGATGACACCATTGATCCTGACTCCGCTCCGTACAAATCTCGTCTTTGCTCATAACCATACTGTAATAAACCGATCGATGTCGCAAACTCACTGCCCTTGACAACATCTTTTAAACCCTGCACTGGCAATGGGAAACCACGACGAACAGGTATGTCGAAAACAAATTCGCCCATTTCAACTAACCCATCAAGTTGACTAGCTCCACCTGTTATAACAACCCCAGAACCTAATAAAGGCTGCAAACCACTGAGTCGAATATGATTTGAAATCATATTCAAACATTCTTCGGCGCGTGCCTCTAAGATAACTGCCAATTCTTTTTTCGCGATTGCGCGCGCTTTACGTCCGCCAACACCTTCGACGTCAATGACTTCTTCATCTGTAATCAAACTTGCTAAAGCACAACCGTGCTTTTTCTTAAGAACTTCTGCGTTAGCCTGAGGAGTACGCAAACCGACAGCTACATCTTGAGTAAAATGCATTCCGCCGATAGGAACAATTCCTGTCTGAGCTACACTACCATTAACAATATAAACTAATTTAGAAGATCCACCGCCGATGTCAGCAATGCATACTCCTAAATTTCTTTCGTCTAAGCTTAAAACAGATTTAGAAACAGCGACCTGATCCAAAACCAAACCCGAAACCTTCATTCCTGCTTTTTCGATACACTTAGTGATGTTAGAAAGTGCTGCCTGACTGGCCGTTACGATATGCACATTCGCTTCCAAGCGAACACCGGACATGCCAATAGGATCCATAATTCCATCTTGATGGTCTAATTTAAATTCTCTTGGCAAAACATGCAGAACTGATCTGTCTGCTGGAACTTGAATCGCCTTGGCCGCTTCGATAACACGGTCAATGTCAGCTTGAGAAACTTCTTTATTTTTAACGGCGATCATTCCTGTTGAATCAAACGACTGTATATGTGACCCGCTGACCGAAACCCAAACGTCTCCGATTTTAGTTCCAGACATCAGCTCGGCCTCTTCTTTAGCTCGACTGATGCACTCAGTAGTTGACTCTATATTGACGACTACGCCTTGTTTGATTCCTGAATTAGGCGAAACACCTACTCCAATAACTTCGATTTTTTGTTCGTGATTTATATTTGCCATTACGATCTTAACTGAAGTAGAACCGATGTCTAAAGACGTGATGACCGGACCAGTAGATTTTGACTGACTATGATTATTATTCGCTTGTTTCATCTGTGACACTTCCTGTCCGTGAATGTCGTTGATGCTTTTTCTTTAAAAAAACATGTTGCAAATTATGTTACGTCGTACTTTATTTTATCCCGACTTCAGTCGTCCTGACTAATGTCGCTAATATAAGCTTAGGGAGTCTGCTGCAACCTGACAAGAACTTTTTTAGAAAGATTCGCATCTATGACGCGGGCTTTAAGATCCTTCTTTTCCAAATAATCCAAAACTTGAGAGACTCGGGCTGACTTCATGGAAAAATCTGACTCGCCAAATTTAATTTTTACACTCGAGTCTACGAGGTGAACCCAGTATCCATCACGGCGATCATAAGAAACTTCTGAAAGCTGCGCCGGAGTAATTTTTCCTTTTTCTGGCAAAGACTTTAATAACTCGACCGCTTTTTTTCTTTTGTTAACGTCATTCCTGAACTCTTCGCCAATCAATAAAGCTAAAGCTGGCGCCTGTCGAGTATCAATATCGGGCAACAGCTCGGCATCAATAGTCACCGGAGTAAATATGCCTTGGCTTAGCTTTTTAGACGTCGTCAGTAAATACGAAAGCTGGTGGGGTTGAATGGTAATTTTAAGTTCCGAAGGCCAATCGCGCGATACACGGAACTCTTTAATCCACTTCTCTTTTTGCAAAATATTCGATATTTGACTTAGTGAAGTTCGCACTAAGGACTCGCCTTTAAGGGTTTCAAACTTATAATTAAGCTCATCAATGTAAAACTTAGGATAATTTTTTTGTCCCTCAGTAGTTTGAATCTCTAGATGAACATTTTGAATCAAAAATATATCATTTTTATCTAAAGAATAAACCGCGGCTACAATTCCTAGCGGAATGCTTAAAAATACTAAAACTCTTTTTAAATAACGCGTAAACATCACGATCAGAATACAATGCTTTACAGGCCGAGTTGATCAATAAAATTAACTTATGACTTTAGTCTGGATCAACTTCTGTAAGACTTTTTGCAAGGCTTCTGAGGCCGGCAGTAATTGCTTTCTCCACAGCGCCGGCACATCGCCCTCAGAACTATCCGTAATATATTTTACGGAATGAAAAGGCACGTTCATCTTTTGGCAGACATAAGCCATGGCAAAGGCTTCCATATCTAACACTTCATGCGCATCTGCTGCTTCTGAAAGATCAATACAATCTGCTGATCCACAATGAGCTTCTGGTAAATCAGTTATTGGAAAAGTCTTTAGAGTATAGTTTAACGTCGATAAAAGCTCGCGGGTCCGATTAGAAAACTGGGTGCATTCTACAATATGACCCATCGGAAAGTGCCGGCTTCCAGCGGTTCCCAAATTCAAAATGCGCTGAGGTTTAAATTGACAAATAATTTCGGTGGTCTTCTGAGCCGCGGCCAATAGTCCAAATCCTGTATAATGTAAGCTCAATCCACTGTCATCTTGCGCTATTTTCTCTATAAGCCCATTAGATTCATTTTTCATAGCCATTAAAATCACTGTCATAGGACAAAAGCTACTCGAGGTTGCCAAGTATTTCAAGTCAATGTATGACCTTACCATGACTTCAAAAATAGAAGATTTTTCATCTTACAACACTCATATTTTGGAAATCTGTAAAAGATTACATGCCCGTAATATGCTATCCGCAGCTGATGGCAATATCAGTCTTCGTCTTGACGACCAGCATATTTTAATTACCCCGTCAGGCGTTTCTAAAGCTTTTATGTCAGCAGATCAGATGGCTTTAATTACTCTAGACAATAAAATTATTTTTGGAAACCCATCGTCAGAACGTCTTATGCATTTAGAGGTTTACAGAAGTTGCCCCAAAGCTCGAGCCGTAATACATGCACATCCACCGACGGCTATTGCCTGGTCGATAGCTCGTCCTGATCTTAAAAAGCTGCCAAGTGATTGTTTATCTGAAGTGATACTCGCCACCGGTGATATTCCTTTTGCGGATTATGCGCGCCCTGGCTCAGGCGCTATGGGGGATGTGCTTAAACCCTACCTTCCGGACTACAAGGCATTAATCTTGCGGCGCCACGGAGCCATCACCTGGGCTGAATCTTTAGAAGAAGCGTATCGAGGGATGGAGCGCATAGAAAACTCAGCGCAAATACTATCCACCGCTCAGCAACTGGGCGGAATTCATCCTTTGCCAGAAGAAGAAATTCAATATCTTTATCAACTTCGTAAAAAAATTGGGAATATTTTAATGTGATTAATTTAAATTCATTAGCTTTAAAATATACTTATGACAGCACATCTAAAAAAGTTAATTTACAATTATTAGACCAAACACTACTTCCCCATCAGGAAAAATGGCTAACCATTACTTCAACTCCTGAAATGATTGAAGCTATTAAAAATTTACGGGTGCGAGGTGCGCCACTTATAGGTGTCGCTGCAGCACTGCAACTGGCTCAAATGGCTGCTAAAGAATTCAATGCTGATGACCTTATGAATCAGGCCCAAGCGTTATATGAAGCACGCCCTACTGCCGTAAATTTAATGAACTGTATTGATCACATGAAAAAAGTTTTACTCACTTCACAAGATTCCGCGGCGTTCATACAAACTGCGATAGATCTTTTTTATGAAGATGTAGCTTTATGTGATAAAATTTCTACTTTTGGTGCTAATTTGATTCATGATGGAGATTCTATTCTCACCCACTGCAACACCGGCGGATTAGCTACAGCCGGAGTAGGCACTGCTCTGGGAATAATTCGCAAAGCTTTTGAAAACGGTAAGAAAATTCATGTTTATGTTGATGAAACCAGACCGTTATTACAAGGTGGCCGATTAACAACATGGGAGCTAAAAAAGCTGGGCATTCCATTTACTTTAATCACTGACAGCATGGCCGCTCAGCTTATGAGTCTTAAAAAAATTAACAAAGCTTTTGTCGGGAGCGATCGCATCGCCGCCAATGGAGACTTTGCAAATAAAATTGGGACTTATAGTGTTGCTGTGAATTGCCATTATCATGATATTCCCTTTTATGTGGCTGCTCCTTTTACCACAGTCGATCCTGACTGCCCTAACGGTGAAAAAATACCAATTGAGCAACGCACTCCAGAGGAAGTGATGGGTGCCGCGGGGAGCCTTGGAGTTGACGTATACAATCCTTCTTTTGACGTGACTCCGGCAAAATTAATATCAGGATGGATTATGGATACGGGCGTTTTCACTCAAGAAGATATTAGTAAAGGATGTTTTGCATGGTAGGTGTTATTGGCGGGTCTGGATTTGAAAAATTTGACGACTTTAAAACCCTAGAACTGCTATCGACTGAAACTCCTTTTGGAAAAGCCTCTTCGGGCTTCAAAAAAGTTTCAGTGGATGGTACGGAGTTATTGTTTATCTCTCGCCATGGTGAACATCATGAACTATTACCCAGTGAAATTAACTATCGCGCCAATATATACGCTTTGAAAAAAATGGGCGTCACCAGCATTATATCTTTCAGCGCCGTCGGATCATTAAGAAAAGACCTGGCTCCTGGGGATTTAGTCATTCCGTATCAGTATATTGACCGCACGAAAGGTCTTCGTTCCTCTACTTTTTTAGGAGACGGATTGGTTGGACATGTTTCGTTAGCTCGTCCTATATGTGAAGTCATGGCGGAAAAGTTAAAATCTATTCACCAAGATTTTAACTTTAATATTCATTTTAACAAAACCTATATTTGCATTGAAGGTCCGTATTTTTCAACTCAGGCTGAGTCTCATACCTATCGTCAAATGAATGCCGATATCATAGGAATGACTAATTTTCCAGAATTCGCTTTAGCTCGCGAGGCCAATATTCCCTACTTACCGTGCTGCTTTGTAACAGATTATGATTGCTGGGACTCCAGCATACCCCATGTCACAGTAGAAGAAGTTATTCGAGTCATGAAAGGAAACAACCAAAAAGGCTTTTCAGTATTAAAATCTTTGCTTAAAATAACTGATTTAGCTAAGGACAGCTATGCCTACTCAGGCGGCCTAAAAACTGGATTGTTCATGGCGCCAGAAGCTATTCCTTCAAACAAAAAACCGATTCTTCAAGTCCTCAATTCGTAGCCCGGATTTAGGCTTACTCAAGATTAAGTAAATCCTAAAACAGTTGGCGTGCCTTCTGCACTCCGAAAATGCATGACTTGGTTTTTACTTATTATTTTATTTGGCTTTAACTTATTTGCCGCATCCACTGAACCGCTAGTGATCGAAATCGGCGATACGTTACGCTTAAAGCAAGTCAAAGA
Source organism: Pseudobdellovibrionaceae bacterium (assembly GCA_022843825.1). Lineage (GTDB taxonomy): Bacteria > Bdellovibrionota > Bdellovibrionia > Bdellovibrionales > Bdellovibrionaceae > Pseudobdellovibrio. The sequence continues at coordinate 54,642 of JALHMX010000008.1, read as the reverse complement.
AAAAATTTGGATAGAAAATCCTAAAATTGTAAAAGCACTAGGACGCAGCGAAGACTTGCGACTTAAAGGGCTTCAAGTAGGCAGTTCTAAAATCCGAATCGATAAAAAAAACCAAGTCGTTATTGTTTTACCCGCTGGTCAAATACAATCCTATTTAAACTGGAAGAAACTGTCTTTCCAGTTCGCAGATATCAATGTGGGTCAATGTAACGAAGCTTTATGTTTAAATGGAAAAATATCAACCCTTAAAGAATTTGAAAAAGTTATCCGACTAATGCATGAGAATAACAACTACGTCTACTTAGGCCTACAGGTTTCTGAAAAAATGAGGTCAGAAATTGAAGGTTGGTATGCGAATTATTTTAGTGAAAATGGTTTGCCACCACATAAGATTGTTTTCAGTTCTCCATGGAAAACTTATTCTTCAGGCCCTGAGGCTTCGCGAAAAATTAAACCTCATCTAGAAAAAGTGGGACTGTATCATACAGAAGACAAGAAAAAACTCGATATCTCAGATAATCTACGCGTAGAGATTAAAGTGGTAGAGATAAAGAAGGAGCTGATGCGCACTCTTGGCCTAAAATGGCCTAGCTCGTATTCTGCCAGCTTCCTTGATCTTTCACAGTCCAAAATTGATGATTTTGATCTTCTTATTAACGCGTCGGAAAACACAGGTGACATGAATATTTTAGCTTCACCCAACTTAATGTGTAAAAGTGGAAAATCTGCGGATTTTTTTGCAGGCGGAGAGTTCCCGATTAAAAGCGTGGCTGAACGCTACAGTTCAGTCACGTGGAAAAAATACGGTATACATTTAAAAATTAAGCCACAAGTAGACTCTCTTGGGCAAATCAGTTTAGAAATTGAATCAGAAATATCTTCCATAGACATGAGTCGATCTATTGATGGTATTCCTGCCTTACACAGTCATAAAGTCTCTAGTCATTTTGATTTATTAAAATCACAAACTATAGTTCTATCAGGATTGATTAAAAATGAAACAGGAACATCTTCTGAGGGACTGCCTTTCTTAAGCCAAATTCCTGTTTTAGGTCGACTTTTTTCCAGCAAAAATTATTTAGCGAACAAAACGGAGCTAGTTATTTTTGTTACTCCAAAACTATTAAAATAGGACGCTATGCTACCACACTTACAAGAAAAAATTCGCTTAATTTTAGCTGAAAGCAAACAGATTCTATCCCTAAACTGGGATCATGATTATGATAAGGTCGAAAAAGACAAATTACTTAAAAAAATTTACTTTAAACACACGGATTCTTTAGCGGACCAAGATAAACTGCGTATACTTAATGAGCTTGAAAAGCTTGGCCCTATAGAAAATTTAATTCATGATGATCAAATCACAGAAATACTAGTTAATCAATTCAATCAAGTTATTTACGAAAAACATGGACAGCTGATTGTGGCTAAAGATTTCTTTTTTAGTCAGCAGACTTATAATGACTGTATTGAAAGACTTTGCCAACTCTGTGGATCCTACATCAATCGTGAAAAACCTTTTATAGAGACTCAAATCGGACAACTGCGCATCACTATTATTTATGGAGATCTAGCTCGTGGTCAGCACTTGTTATCGATTCGTAAGCAGTCAAAAAACATAATAACACTGAATCAACTTCTTGAGAAAAACTGGTGTTCATCTTTGGATGCAGAGATCCTCAGGAAAATTGTGTTGCAAAAAGATAATTTCTTAGTCGTGGGCGGAACCTCTTCGGGTAAAACCACTGTTTTACAAGCACTCATGGGTGAAATCGACCCCCTTTGTAGAAATGTAATTATTGAAGACACTCAAGAGCTTAGAGTAGCCAATGAACTTAGCGCCTCACTATTAACAAGAACTGATTATATTCACCGACAATACTCAGTAACCATGACTGACCTACTAAAGCGCGCCTTGCGCCTTCGTCCTGATCGCCTAATTGTAGGAGAAATTCGAGGCGGAGAAGCCACAGATCTACTGATGGCCCTGTCTACCGGACATGCAGGTAGCTTTGGATCGCTACATGCTAAGAATCATTTTGAAGCCTTACTCCGCCTTGAAATGTTGGTTCAAATGGGAGCTCCGCAGTGGACGCATGAATCAATCCGAAATCTTATCGGCTTAACGATTAAATATATCGTTGTGCTTAAAAAAGAAAATACACATCGCTGTTTAGATGGCATTTATAAACTTGTATCCGTGGAAAAAAACGGCATCACCACATTAAAAGTTGAAAGCCTTGAAGACCTTTGACTTTATCTTTTTTCAGCTCGATCTGTTAAAAATTTTTCTGCACTGGCACTTAGCTTAACTCCGACCTCATTGAGCTGGTCACGGCTGACTTCGCTAGGACAGTCGGACATTAAACACGAAGCCTGAGCTGTCTTAGGAAATGCAATCACTTCGCGAATAGCTTCAGTATGAGTTAGTAACATGACTAAACGATCCATGCCCCAAGCAATTCCTCCATGCGGAGGAGTTCCGTATTTTAAAGCTTCAAGAAAAAATCCAAACTTAGCTTTAGTCTCTTCTTCACCCATCCCAAGTAATCTAAAAATCGCCTGTTGAATTTCATTTCGGTATATACGAATCGATCCGCCAGCCATTTCATAGCCGTTGCAAACCAAATCGTAAGCCTTAGCTAATATTTTTGGATAGGCTTTCTCGTTGTTAGCAATCATATCATCAAAAAATTCATCGCTTGGCGATGTGAACGGATGATGTCGTGAGACCCAGCGTTTATCATCTGGCGAATATTCTAACAGCGGGAAGTCCACCACCCACAAGAAGTTATATTTTGAAGTATCAATTAATTTTAGATCGCGTCCAAGTTGCAACCGCAAAGCTGACAATGCCGCGCATGTTGAATCATAATCATCAGAAACGATCAACCCGCAGTCTTTGTCACTGCAGCCCAAGGCTATGAAAATCTCTTTCAATTTTTCTTGCGTAAAAAATTTGGATATTGGTGACTGAATTGTACCATCAGCATCTGGTTTCAACCAAACTAAGCCTTTGGCGCGATTCTTTTTCGCCAAATCTGTTAGTTTATCAAATTGTCCACGTGTAAACGAAGCTCCGCCTGGAACAGCTAAGCCACGCACTATACCACCACGAGATAAAACGTCATCAAAGACTTTAAAGCCAGAGTTAACTAAACTCTGTGATAAATCCTGAATTTCCATTCCAAAACGAGTATCAGGCTTATCCGAACCATAACGGTCCATGGCCTCAAAGTATTTCATACGTTGCAAAGGCGGAACATCTATGCCTTTAATCTCTTTCCAAATACGACGCAGCATTCTTTCATTCAGATCAATAATATCTTCCACGTCAATAAATGACATCTCCATATCGATTTGTGAAAACTCAGGCTGACGATCTGCTCGTAAATCCTCATCTCGAAAACAGCGTGCAATTTGAAAGTAGCGATCATAACCAGAGACCATCAACAATTGCTTTAGAATTTGTGGCGATTGCGGTAAAGCATAAAAATGGCCAGGATTTACTCGGGAGGGAACTAAGTAATCACGCGCTCCCTCTGGGGTAGATTTAAATAATATCGGAGTTTCGACCTCTAGAAATCCATTTTCACTGAGAAACTGTCGGACTAACTGAGCCACTTTATGACGAGTAATCATATGATGTTGTAGCCGAGCTGACCGAAGGTCTAGATAGCGGTATTTAAGACGCAAGACTTCATTTACATTTTCATCTTCCGGACGAAATGGCAGTGTTGTCGCTATATTTAAAATTTCACAGCGTAGAGCTTCAATTTCGATTCCACCCGTCTTAATTTTGCTATTAATCATCCCCTCAGGACGAGGTTTAACTACACCTTCTACCGCGACGACATACTCGCCTCGAAAATCTTTAGCCGTCGCAGTTTCTGACTTATTAGGATCTAGTACGACTTGAACAATGCCCTCACGATCGCGAAGATCTATAAATACCAGGCTACCGTGGTCACGTCTTGAGTCGACCCACCCCATTAAGGTTACGGTTTGACCGGCGTTTTTGTTTGTTAACTCGCCACAATAATTCGTTCTTTTTTGCTCTTTTACAAATTTCATCCGCTTAGAATCTCATGCCCTACAATTGCCTGTCAAAATCGATCTTGCGTAAATCTATCAATAGTGCGATATATAAATTATGCCTAAAATAAACTTTGAACTGCCTGTTCCTGTAGACTCTGAAACCGCTTTTGGAAAAATCAAAAAGTTTTTAAGTTCTGATAACGATTTTAAGAAGTTTGACCCCAAAGTTAAGTGCACCTTTGATGAATCTGAAAATATCTGCTCAGTTAAAGGCAGTCAATTTAGTGCGACTATAGAGGCCGCGTCTGCCGGCAAAGCAAAGGATAAATCAAATATCAAAGTCCAGATTGAAATCGCCTTCACCCTGTTGTTATTCAAGGGAAAAATCCAAGACATGGTTGAGAAAAACATTAAAAAAGTTTTTAAAGTCTAGTTTATGAAAGCCTCTAGTAAGCCCCCCAAAAAAGGCCAAAAAGCTAAGCCTACCAATAAAGCCAAAAGCGTGGTCGCAGAGGTTGTCGATGATGATCACGTAGTTATAGATCAGCCCGTTGAAATTACGCCAAGTGTAGACATCTCCGAAGCCTCTATGCTGCCAGCCGAAGTTGGATCAAAACTACCTGCGACGAATAAAAACATACTGGCCATATACCTTAACGAAGTTCGCAAATACCCTGTTTTATCTAAAGAGGATGAGCAAAAACTAGCTAAAAAATTCTATGATACCAAGGATCCCGCTGCAGGAGAACTTCTGGTCAAATCTAATCTGCGTTTTGTAATAAAAATTGCAGCTGAATACTCTAAATTTTCTAATCGTATGATTGATTTAATTCAAGAAGGCAATGTGGGTCTTATGCACGCTGTAAAGGAATTTAATCCCTACAAAGGAAATCGTCTTATAACCTATGCTGTTTGGTGGATTCGCGGCTACATTCAAGAGTTTTTAATGCGACAGTTTTCTATGGTACGCATAGGCACCACCGCCAATCAAAGAAAGCTTTTTTATCAACTGCAAAAGCAAAAAGAAGAATTAGAGAAAATGTCATCTCCTGAAAAAATTGAAGAAATTTCTCAACAACTAGGAATCCCTGGTGATGAAGTTCAAGAAATGGTCAAGCGTATTTCAGGCCGCGACGTCAGTATAGATAAACCGGTAGGTGATGACTCTGACTCAGCCACCTTAGGTTCTTTGCTACGCAAAGAAGATGGGTCCTTGGCCTTAGATGACAAGTTGGCTTTAGACGAACAAATTAACTTACTTAAAGAAGCTATCGAAAATATACGTCCGGCTTTAAATGAAAAAGAGCTCATTATCCTAGAAGAACGACTGCTTAATGATGACCCCCTAACCTTGCAAGAAATTGGCGATAAGTACAAAATTTCTCGCGAAGCTGTTCGTCAAAATGAAGCCCGTCTGATTAGTAAAATTAAAAGCGAGTTAAAAATTTAGTGGCCACTATCTGCGGACTTTATATAATATAAAACTTGAGATTCAATCGAATCTAAAAATGTATCAACTGCGGTCATTACATCAGGTAGTCCGTTTAGCTCCGCCGAATCCGCGACATTTAATTTAAAAAAAGGCGCCATCCAAGGGTCAATAGATACCACCCCCTGTTGATGTAAAAACTTTAAATAGAAATGCAATTTGAAAATTCTTAAATGATTTTCAGGGCACGTATTTAAAAATCTTAACGAGTGGCCGACCAAGTTATATAAAAATTGCGAATGGGCATCGCCCTCCTGAGAGACATGATAAGCACAGCTTACAATACGCAAAGCAAATTCAATCTTATCAAAATCAGTTCGAATATTTCTGAAATCATCAATCAAACTGGCTTCATTCAAATAATTCAAGCCCGACTCCGTACGGGTTTCTTTATAAGTAAATTGTACATAGTGAGTAGGCTCTAGAACTCCTCCACCAAATCGCTTTTTACTGTTTAAAGCCCCTTTAGCCAAAAAAGATTTCTTATTCCCAATGGAAGACAACGCATGAATAATAAGATCAGATTCTGCATATTTAGTTTTTTTAAGTATAAGAAATTTTTCAGTTACATCGGACATGTTCCTATGTAACTGCGATCACATGGTTAAGTCAAAGTTTCCAGTGAGAAAGCGCCTTAATTTGCTCAGTGGCATGACTTATTGATTTTAGGTAATCTTTATTTGCCGTAACATAGTCACCAGACAATATCAAAAGGCTGTTCAAAGTCGATGCATCTGCTGCTTCTGGCCACCAATTCACCCACTTATCTGTAACCCAACTGGGAAAATCTGATGACACAAAAGCCTGATTATCGGATAGCTTCATATACTCTTTTATAGCTAAGGCACTTACGTCTTCTATTGGAATTACCACCGCTGGTGGCTGCTGCACAGAGGGAATTGGAAGCTTCAAAAATAAAGGATTCTGCAAAGTTGCAATACCGAAGGGAATTTTTTGCTTATCGGAAAAGTACACTGCTGTCGCTTCCTGGTGTCTTCTAAATACACTTGGCACGAGTACAATAACGGACGTTGAAGAGGCATCAGTGGCAAAGGGCATTTTAGACGGAAGACGACTAGCAATCTGTATTGAAAAAATTTTTTTTCTGTTTAGCACGCTCAAAATTTCTTCGCATTGTTTTTCATTATACAAAATCTCACCAGTAATTTCATTTTCGCTAGCCCAATAAAAAAAGTGTACACTGCTGTCTAAAGTTTCTAAAAAAGCCAGCGTGTTTTCATTGGGCTTTTTATAAATAATTTGATTCTGATTTTTTAAAGCCAAAGAAGTCACTGTCTCAACCAAATGTGATCCTATATTGGCCACTGCAATCTTATTTTTATGTGGCATAAAGTGAATTAACGATTGAACCACATCATAGGTTGCCAATTCAGCCGATTGATAAAGTCGGACATCGTAGCCATTTTCACTTAAAGAATCACAAGTTTTAAAATAAATATCTTGCGTATCAAATTGATTCATATTTCTATTTCATATGAATTTATAACTATTCTCAATCTAACCCAGACTTTCGTCGCAACTTTTCAGTATTGAGTCAATTATGGTAAACTGAACAAAGGCCATGTTTAATAGTTATATAAAACAACATAAGGAAAAATATGAAAACACTCATTAAATTGGTTATTCTGACTCTCTGTACGGCTTCACTAAAAGCTCATGCCCTTGTCGACTTACGAGCAACCTATGGATTAATCACAGCACAAGATCAATCCGCAGAGGCTTGTGGAGTTTACTGTACGACCCCGACTCCTTCTGTGGTTCCTTTTGGAGGAATTGGCTTCGATCTTATTGTCTCTCCACCGTTGATGTCTTGGGGTTTTGGAGTTCGCTACGAAGACATGGCGCTTAAGGCTTCTAGTTCCAGCATCGAAGTGGATGCCGGTATCAAGCGTATTTCATTAATTGTAAATTATCGCCTTATCGACACCATCCTTCATTTAGGACCTATTTTTACCTATGGATTATCGACGAAATCCCATATGAAAATCACTGAAGGTGGAACAACTCGAGTGGATTATTCTTCCAGTGCTGCCGATAGTATTTCAGCCGGACTCGAATTGGGAGTTAAGCCACTAATTGTTGTACCTTTAGTAATTGGTGCAGAAGCTGGTTACAATATGCTAAAAATAAAAGATGCTACTGACAGTGTTAATAGTGAATCTAAAGATTTAGATTTTAATGGAATCTACTTCAAAGTTTTTGCCGGTATTAGCTTTTAGTCTAGTCTATTTTGGTCAAATCGAGGTAAAAAGCACTTAATATATACTTCGTTTATACCGATGTAAAACCATGCTTATAAGGCGTGGTTTTTTATTTTTTACTTTATTACTATCGATGGTTTCCATCAGCTTACAAGCGTCTAATAGTGCTCAGCTTAACAAAATGCTCGAAATCGAACAGGCTAACAAAGAAAAAATAGCCACTTTGATAGAGGAAATCGATGTCATAGCTCAAAAGAAAGTTCTAACCACAAAAGACAAGCCTCAGCTGATTAAAGCTTTAAAAAATGTTTTAGAACTAGAAAATATAGATCCAAGCCGCGACGGCGTGGCCGGCTTAACAGATTCTTATATAAATAACAAAAAATTATATGACTCTACTTTAACAGAATTTAAACCCACTGAGCAAAAAGTATTGAAAGAACTTCTCCAGATGGTCGAAGATAAAGAAAAAGAAGGCGATGGGTAAGTTATGTTAAAAAACATATCCCTTCTTCTTTTTTTAGCTAGCTTCTATGGTCCCCGTGTAAGTGGTGATGTGAAGCAGCTTTGTAATACTTTACAAAACTCTAAAGTTATTAACGGTATATGCGTTTACGAAGTCAAATATAGCCAGGCTGATTGCAATAGAAACAATTTTACTTTTCAATCCGGTAAATGTTACGGAACGGCGACCACCCATAGTTCCCTTAATGTTTCTGCGTTTACCAGCAATACCAACATCTTATCACGACCAATGAATTTGCGATCATCACCTCAGTTTCACGGACAAGGAAATATTGTAAGTCAGGTTCCTGCGGGAACTGCGTTTAATGTTCTTTCTCGAAAAAAGTTGCCCTCTGGCGCAGAAGCCTTACAAATTGAAATTCTCAGCCCGGCCAGTAAGACCAAGCTTAATGCAGAAAACCCCCTCTACTTATGGCACACAGATAATACGACTCTTCCAAAAAGATCGGACACCGAAGCCAGCACAACGTGCTCCGGTGATGCTTGCAAAAGTATAACTAACGATACCTTTGGTAACGTAAGAAATCTTTTACAATCAGCCGAAGAGGTTAATGCTTTCGTTGATACAACTAAAGAAATAACAACAGTAGCGCCTGCTCCTGTTGAAGCTGAAGAAGAGACTGAAACCTCGACAACCACATCAGATACTAGTGAACCAAATAGTAAAAAGTTTTCTCAGATGACTAAAGCAGAAAAAACTGAAGCGCTTAAACGCTACTCTGAAAGTGCTAACGTTCAAAACGTTACTGATTTTAGCATTAAACATTACAGTGGAAAAAAATCTGTGCGTAAATGTTACCTGGGTGTTAAAAATGCATTATCTTTAGAAAATCGTAATCTTAAAAGTAGAAGACTTCTCTCTAAGGAAAATAAGCCTGCATTAACCTCGGGCTGGTATAGCTCTCGCAGTGCGTATATGGCAGCGACTGATTTGGTAAAACCTCCTCATAACTTTATCAACCTCCTTAAAGACCCAGATTACAAAGATACAATGAAAAACAAACGAAATTGGCCCAAAGGCGCTGTTTTGGTTTACAGAGGCGGCCGAACGAAGCACGGACATGTCGAAATTAAATTAGATGACAATCCAACCGGTGGAAGTTTTGGCTCTGACTTTGTTACAAAAACACCCTCTATAGACAAAAGAGGCTACACCTTGATTGGCGTAATGGTACGCCCTGATCTTTAGGTACCAGTTCCCTTTTGGTATCGCGTCGCGATACCAAAAGGGAACTGGTACCTCTTTAAATCCCCGCCTTCAAACGCTCTTTATCATCAACGACAGATTGTACTCCACCTTTAAGGTTTGCACGGTAAGCTAAGTGTTTTATGTCGTAGGTAAAATCGGCGCCGTTAAGGCCAGGGGTTTGCCATTCAGGCCCGAGGCGAATGGCATCTACAGGACAAGCCTCTTCACAGTAACCGCAAAATACACAACGAAGCATATCGATTTCATAACTGATGGGATATTTTTCAACTTCTGGGTTCGGATGTTCGCTGGCAGTGATTTTAATACATTCAGCAGGACAATTGGTGGCACATAACATACAGGCTGTACAACGAATAGCCCCGTCCTTTTTTACCGTTAAAATGTGATTACCTTTGAAGCGGCTTGAGTAATCATACTTTTCTTCAGGATAGTTTATCGTCATCATTTGCTTTTTATTGAAAATATTTTTTATCAAATGGCTAAATGTGATCACTAAACCTTTGGTGATACCTATAAGGTACCACTGGCTGCTTGCGGGCTTTTGTTCTAAGACTGTTGGTGTATCTGACATAATGACCTAACCTTTAGTAAATAAAAATTCATTCTTTTTGCGATGATCAAGACGTACTTGATCGACCGGAGTATTGTCTGCGACGAATAAATCTTGAATAGGGACCGGGTTAATTTGCAAATCCTGACCGGAAATCAAAGATGCAAATTCATCTAACGTTAATGCTGTACTCATAATGGTCGTAGCCCGTTTAAATTTTTGAACTTTACCCGCATAGTTAGTAAAACTTCCCGTTTTTTCCACAAAAGTTTTCATAGGGATAATAGTCGCTAAACTTAAATTTTTAAAACCTTCAAATTTAACAACATTTGATGTCGTTAAAACAATGAGGTTTTTTACATTTGAAAACTGCTCAAACTTTTCTTGTAGATCATTGTAGACGCCTACGTTTTCTGGTCCTACTACAATCAGTGTTTTAATCGTATTTTGCTTAATACCATTTTCTAGATCAGACCACTTGGTTGCAATCCCGAAACTTGAAAGTGCATTTTGCAAACCCTTCGTATTTGGATTTTTGTCCCCTCGAATAAGCAGGCCATCGAACTGATCAGCCGTAGCCGCATGGCTATTCCAGTGATAAACATTCTTGTTTTTAAAATTGTTTACAAAGACGTTTAAAATAGATTGGTATTCTTCGTTGGTTTGTTGCCCGGTCATAACCAGTGCTAACTCTGACGAATTGACCTTAGATAAAACATCAGCTAAATCCTTGGCTGCTTTTCCAGGGTTTTCAAGCTGCTTCCATACTCCTTGGGAAAGTTGAAGAGTTTGCGACTGACGATACTCCTTATTCGCAAATTTATATACGTTACGACCCTCGTCACACATCCAATAACCATTCACCTCAGGATTATACGTCGGCTTCACTCGGAACAATCCTTCTTTATTAAAATAAACTTTAACATTGCAGCCCGTAGAACAACCGTTACAAATCGTTTCTGAATCTTTTAAATACCACGCACGCTGTTTGAAACGAAAATCTTTAGATGTTAAAGCGCCGACCGGACAAATATCCACCGTATTTAAAGAATAATTGTTATCTAATTTTTTACCATCATGAGTACCAATTTCAGCGTGATCGCCGCGATTAAAGATTCCTAACTCATTTGTTTTAGAAACCTCATCAGTAAATCGGACGCAACGCGAACAAAGAATACAGCGCTCAGAATCTAGAACTATGGTTGGCCCCAAATCCACTACTTTACGTTTTTTTTGCTTAGGTTCCGCCATCTCCGAAGTGTACTGACCAAAATCCATGTATTGATCTTGCAAGCCACACTCGCCGGCCTGGTCGCAAATAGGACAATCTAAAGGATGATTAATGAGGTGAAAATCCAAACCCCACTTAACAGCCTCTTGAACTTTAAGTGACGTATTGTTAATTTTCATTCCTTCCGTAACCACGGTATTGCAGGCGATTTGTAAACGTGGATTGCCTTCAATTTCCACCATACACAAACGACATACTCCGGCAATGCTTAAGCCTGGATGCCAACAGTAGTGAGCAATTTTTTGATGATTGTCATACATCGCTTGGATAATTGTTGTTCCGTCTTTAACTTCTAATTCTACACCGTTAATTGTACATTTAGGCATGGGCATGTCCTTTATGCTGAGCTACATACGTCGGAGCTTTATAAACAGTCCCTTTGACTTTTGATTTCCCCTCTTTAACAAAGTATTCAAATTCATCTCTAAATTTAGTCACAAAACTAATAACTGGCAAAGCTGCTGCATCTGATAAGGCGCAGATCGTTCGGCCTTTCATATTGTCTGAAATCTTAAGTAATAAATCGATATCTTCCATACGTCCGCGACCGGATAAAATAGAGTGAGTCACTTTATCCAGCCATCCTGTACCTTCTCGACAAGGAGTGCACTGGCCGCAAGATTCATGATGATAAAAATGCATTAAATTAGCTAAACACTCAACCATACATTTTGAATCATCAATCACAATAATAGCACCGGAACCTAGCATCGTTCCAGCTGTGCTAAACATTCATAATCTAAAGTGGCTTTTTCGACTTCATCCACTGTCATAACCGGAGCCGAAGAACCGCCCGGAATAACGGCTTTAAGTTTTCGTCCGTTTTTTATTCCGCCACCAAGCTCATAGATCATATCCTTTAAAGGATAACCCAATGGTACTTCATAATTTCCAGGTTTATTCACATTTCCACTTAAGGAAAACAGTTTGGTGCCTGCGGATTTTTCAGTTCCATATTTTCGGTAACCACTAGCGCCGTCACGAATAACATATTTTACGGCAGCTAATGTTTCTACGTTGTTTACAATAGTCGGCTTTTTTAGATAACCTTGCACGGCCGGAAATGGCGGCTTTAACTTCGGCTGACCCTTTAAACCTTCAAGCGAAGAAATCATTCCGGTCTCTTCACCACAGATGTAGGCCCCTGCTCCGCGATAAATATCCATATCGTGATCAAAACCAGATCCCATAATATTTTTACCTAAATATCCCGCCTTATAAGCTTCTTGAATAGCAGTCATCAACGTGTCGGTTGAATAACGGTACTCGCCGCGTATGTAGATATATGATTTTTTAGAATTAATTGCAAAAGCAGAAATCAACATCCCCTCAATCAACTGATGAGGCGCTTTCTCCATCATCATACGATCTTTAAAAGTTCCAGGCTCTCCTTCATCAGCATTGCACAAAAGAAATCGCGGTTCATTATTTTTTGGAAGAAAACCCCACTTCATTCCTGTCGAGAATCCTGCTCCTCCACGACCACGAAGGCCTGAGTTTTTAACTTCATCAATAATAGCTTGTGGCTGCATTTTTAATGCTTTTTCCAATTGAATATATCCACCATTTTTTTTGTAACCTTCTAAGGTTTTAAATTCTGGTAGGTGATAAAACTCACTTAAATATTTAGTTTCGCCGTTTTGCATAGTCGTTTTTCCTATTTCATCGCTCGGATAATATTCATCGCCGATTCATGTGTTAAATTTTCGTAGTACGCATCCGAATCAGCACTTGTGATTTGCATCATAGGTGCAGTCCCGCACGAGCCTAAGCATTCGGCCTCCGTCACCGTGTAGCGGCCATCTTTAGAGGCCTCTCCTAATTTAACATTCAGCTCTTTACATATATGTTCAGTTAGCTCTTGCGCGCCATTCAACATACAAGACAATGTTCTGCAAACCTGAATGTGATGACGACCTACCGCTTCCTTGTTGTACATAGTGTAAAACGTGAAAACTTCATGGATTTGCGATTCGGGAATATCCATCACATTGGAAAGCTCTTTAATGACTTCCGCATTGATGTATCCTCTGTTTTCACCTTGGGCGATATACAATGCCGGCAAGACCGCAGACTGGCGCGATTCGTAGCGCTTAAGCTCACTAAGTACTTTTTGTTTTCCTTCATTTGATAACTGAAACATATTTATTCCTTTAACATTCTATTTTAATTATCTATCCAGTTCTCCAGCGATAACGTTCATACTTGCTACCGTAGCAATGGCATCCGCTAAAAAAGCACCTTTTACGACTTCTGGAAAAGATTGATAGATTGCAAAACATGGAGGTCGAACTTTCAAGCGGTAAGGATTTCCTGAACCATCGCTAATAAGATAGAATCCCAATTCGCCATTGGCCGCTTCAGTAGCATCATAAACTTCACCTGGGGCCGGACGTAATCCCTTGATCACTAACATGAAGTGATTCATCAAACCCTCGATGTTTCCATAAACATCTTTTTTCTCTGGTAAAACTATATTTTTATCGCGAATCGTAAAGTCCCCATCTGGAATATTTTTACACTGTTGACGAATGATACTTATGCTTTGTCTCATCTCTTCAACACGCACTAAATAACGATCATAAACATCGCCATTCGTTCCCACAGGAATATTGAAATTAAAACCGTCATAGCCATAATATGGATTAGATTTTCTTAAGTCCAACCCCACACCCGTTGCGCGCAATAGCGGGCCCGTGTATCCCCAGGCTATCGCGTTTTCCGGCGATATCGGGCAAACGCCTTGAGTACGTTTCATGAAAATTTTGTTATCGATCATTAATTTCGATATCTCGTCGATGCCATCACTCATTTCTTTACAGAAATCTAAAACGTCATCAAACCAACCGTCTGGTGCATCTTGCGCCATGCCTCCAACACGAGTCATTGATACCGTTAAACGAGCCCCACAAAGTTTTTCAAATAAATTGTAAACTTTCTCGCGATAAGTAAATAAATGGAAGAACGCGGATAAAGCACCCAAGTCAACTCCACCAGTTCCTACTGCTATAATATGATCAATGATTCGCGAAAGCTCACATAGAACAACACGCATAGCCTGCGCTCGTGGCGGTATATTCACATCCAATAATCTTTCAACCGCTTTACAGTATCCGACATTATTCATCGGAGCAGAACAGTAATTTAAACGATCGGTGTAGGGAATAACTTGATTATAAGGGTGAGTCTCCGCCATTTTCTCAAAACAACGGTGAAGATAACCAATTTCGCAGTTCGCTCGCACAACAGTTTCGCCATCAAGCTCTGCCATTACCCGTAAAGTTCCATGCATTGCAGGATGCGAAGGCCCTATGTTAATTGGTACAAAACGACTATCAAGCTGATCGCCCGCTTGTTCTGGCGTATTGTTGAAATGGATAGGAATCACATTTGTGCAGTGTTGTTGACGATCTGCTTCGTAATCTTTTCTTAACGGATGACCTACAAATTGATGATGCGTTAAGATTCGTCGTAAATTTGCATGACCTTTGAAAACGACTCCGAACATGTCGTAGGCTTCGCGCTCAAACCAATCTGCGCCTTTCCAAATTTTAGTTGCGGTCTCGATGGTTTCTCCATCACCAACCTGGGCTTTAACGCGCAGTCGCGTGCCCTCGGACATATTGTACAAGTGATAAACCACATCAAAACGTTTTTCCCTATTAGGATAATCGACAGCGCAGACATCCATCAAAAAATTAAATCCAGCGTATTCTTTTAAATAACGTAAAACTGCAGGAGCCGTTTCTTTAGAAATTTCTAAGACGTGATCACCAACTCGAGATGTGGTTAAACTCATTTTAGTATCGCCGAACTTTTGTAAGATATCTTTTTTTAAAGTTTCAATTTGACTCATAAATACTTTCTTAACGCTGTATTCTCTGCATGGTTAAAGATGAAGGGACAGTCGTTTCATTAATTTCATAAGGAGACTTCCAATGATCTCTCCACGGACGTGGCGCGCGATCTTTGATCATTTTCTGCAGTGTCATAACTCCATCTAATACAGCTTCTGGCGTTGGAGGACATCCTGGAACATAGACATCGACAGGAATAACTTTATCGCAACCTTGCAATACATGATAGGCGCGATAAAATCCGCCGGAGCTTGCGCACGCACCCATCGAGATAACATATTTTGGTTCCAACATTTGCTGATAGATACGAACTAAAATAGGCGCCATTTTTTCTGTGATAGTTCCCGCAACGATAAGCATATCTGCTTGTCGAGGAGAAAACCGAACGACCTCTGCTCCGTAACGAGCAAGATCATATTTAGGCCCCATCACTGACATTAACTCAATACCACAACAAGCTGTTCCATAAGGTAACGGCCATAAAGAATTGCGCTGCCCCCATGCTGCGATAGCATCTAACTTTGTCGCAAAGACTATTGATTTTGATAATTCATTTTCCATTTCCTCAACGCCACTTGGCGCAGCAGTTGAGCTGACTGATGGACTTACATCATTCGTCATAAAAACCTCTTTAAACTTTTCCTCACCATCATGACAAAGTTCAAGTGTTGTGACAATTTGTTACCTGTATATTCAGTTGATTTTCAAAATCGACGACGCAACGCTGTGAAACCCAAAAATTCTCGATTTAGCCATTGCAACCCACTCCCAAACCTGACTAGACTTTGATCTAGTAGATAGTTCCAAAATGGAATCACATAAATATGGTCCTCTGCATGGACAAGGAGAGAAAATGATAAAATTATTAACAGTGCTTTGCGCTTTAATTATTGGACAAGGGGTGTATGCCGATAGCCTGCTAATTAAGCTAGCAGCTCCGTCGTCAGCACAACATACTGTAAACGCTATGAAATTGGCTGGATTAAAAGCAACTGTGGTTTCCAGCACATGGATTGAAGTTTCTGGAAAATTGCCAATTTCGAAATTCAAAGGCTTTTTAGAAAGCTCAGCAGTAGTCCACGTTCAACCTAATTATAAGGTTTATACAATGGAAAATCCTGCTTTAGCTAAATTGCGTGGCAACAAAGCTTTAATGGCCGAGTTAGCAGTCAAAATGGCGGGAAATCCAATTTACACTATGGCCGCTTCTGATAACCCAGCAATTCCCACAGCGCCATCGTTAGCAGCAGGAATGGATCCACTTTTAAGTCAGCAATGGAGCATGACTGATGTCGGAGCAGCTAATGCTTGGAAGATAGCTCCCATGTTAAGTGAAGTCGTCGTTGCGGTTATTGATACTGGGGTCGACTACACACATGAAGACTTAGTTCAAAATATGTGGCGCAATCCTCGCGAAATTCCCAACAATGGAATTGACGATGATAGAAATGGCTACGTTGATGATGTGATTGGTTGGGACTTTTTAGACAAAGATAACAAACCTTACGATTTAAAAGGTAGTATTTTTGAAATTCTATTAAGTGGTGCAAATCCTGGCCATGGTACTCACTGCGCAGGTAACGTAGCCGCTACTGGAAACAACTCTAAGGGCATCTCTGGCGTTGCTCCTAAAGCTAAAATTATGGCTTTACGTTTTATCGGCAACCAAGGCGGCTCTACTTCTGATGCTATCTTAGCTATTCGTTACGCCGTTGATAACGGAGCAAAAGTACTTTCAAATTCTTGGGGTTCACGCGGTGAAGATCCAAGCGATACTGTAGGAAATTTAGCCTTACGTGAAGCCGTTCAATACGCTATGGATAAAGGCGCTTTGTTTATCGCTGCCGCTGGTAATGGAAATGAAATGGGCATGGGTTATGACAACGACACAGATAGCAAACCTTCATACCCAGCTTCATACACTCATGAAAATATTATCTCTGTTGCGGCGATCGACGTGAACGGAAAATTAGGAACATTCTCTAACTGGGGCCCTCAATCTGTTGATATCGGCGCGCCTGGAGTAAAAGTTCTTTCTACAACTGTGGGTGGAAAATATGAAGACTCACTTAAAATTCCAATTATCAACTTTACTATCGCCGGTTGGGATGGAACTTCAATGGCGACTCCGCACGTTGCTGGCGCAGCAGCCCTATACTGGTCAGCAAATCCACATAAAACGTGGCAAGAAGTTAAGGCTGCAATTTTATCCAGCGCAATCCCAATTCCAGCATTAACTGGAAAAGTAACTTCTCACGGTAAATTAAATGTTGAAGAGCTTATGAAAAGATAGTTTCCTTAAGATGCCCCTGCTGGTCGATACTGCACATTTACATGTTGATCAGCAGCTGGGATACTGGTTCCGTGAAATCTTAGAAAATACTTCGTTGCTCCAGTTAAATTTTCAGTCTCCAGCGTCCAACCATTTTCAGGATCTTCATGGATAGCACGACCGCCCACACTAACCACTATACTTGATTTATTAGGAGCAGTGGGAAATCGGTAAGCTGTAATTTGATCGATAATTCGAGCTTTGATATTCGAAACTGCTAAAGCCAAATCAGGATTACAAATAGACGAGCTTACCCCGCCTGAAGCATTTACTAGACGAATAAATTGTGATCCGATACTTACACTTCCACCTAAAATGTCACAGCTTTCATTAGTTAAAATTCCAATATAGTTAGCTAACCACAGCTTACCACCCGCTTCGCCATCTGGCTTACGTGTATCTAAGCGGTTAATAAAATCGTTAGAATTAGGATTCCCAAACTCACTGCTCTGGTCGTATTCATCACTTATAAAAATAATTGATAGCAAGGCATCTGCGCGAATGAAATCCGAACCGATTGAGTTCAAATAATTAGCCGATGTTACGTGGGTCATCGAATCTAATCCTCGCTCTAGGTCAGAGCCGGACTCACCCACAACAATTCGGTCAGTTAATAAATTAATATTTTGAGAAGTTAAATACACCGGAGATCCAATCAATCGACGAGTCATTGGATAGGTACCTGCATTATTCGACATTGTCGTTGTTGTCACCGCAACTCTGTAATCCATTTTTAATGAGTTCAAAGTTGATATCATATTAGGAATTTGCGTTGATAATCTTTGTTGATACTGAAGCATTGACCTTGAGTTATCTATTACGAAAAGAATATCCACTTTGTTATTATAAAAAACTTTTCCCGAGAAGCCATCTTGCTTAGTCGGTAATTCAAAGCTCGTCGCCGTGCCAGAACAGCCCGTTATCATCATTAAGGCTATTAATGATGATACCAATACTAAGCTTAAAACTACATTTTTTTTCATGCTGCCTTCTTAAAGCTTTCAGCGTATTTAGAAATAAAACTTTTGGCTACTCCCGAAATTTTTATAAACTGTACTCCGTATAAACTACCTCTTTGGCTGACCACCTTACTGATTACATTAAACTGTGGTAGATTTTTACCTGGACTGAAATGTAAATAGAGTTGTTGCCCCATACTAAAGGTTCCCTCTGGCACATGAAAAGAAGCCCCACCTTCGCTGATTTCTTCACTGTTTGAGTTATAAACTTTTTTCTGATCGTGAATTATTATTCGAGTGTTTAATTGCGCGCGAACATGACGTCGTCTAAAAAATGCTTGATCCACGTCTCGAGTGACGGAAGTCATCATAAGTTGATAAGTATTTTTAATATTGTCTGAGCTAAATTCTGCTTCTTCAGAAACACGCTTCCAACTTTCCATTCCCTCTTTCCATATAAAATCATATTCAAATAAAGTTTTACCTTGTAGCATTTGAATAAGTTCAGCTTTTGAAAATGGGCCATAATTAGCGTTATCTTTTAGGACAAACCATTGTCTTTTTTTGACATTGTCTACTGCCACTTCTGTGTTATTGGCTGTCGTTGCCTGACTTAACTCAAGGGGCTGACTAAAGCTTTGGTTAAAATCTGAGGTAAATAATCGATGCTCCATGATATGCATCCAATCGTAGGCCTGCTCATCAAATAAATAATCATTCCAACTGAGCTTATTTTCTTTAAGCATGCTAGTAATTTGCTCTGGACTGTAGGGTCCTTGCTGCTGTCCTTTGTGTGTGACGTAAAAAAAACTCATAATAATTCCTTATTCAATCTGGACGTTGATCGGAGTTATTTTTAGGGCTCTTTAATTTTTAAAAAAGTGTCAATTATTTTAACAGGTTTAAGACTTTCCCAACTAGATACAGCGAACCAGTGACAACGACCAAGTCATCTTTACCAGCCTTAATTTGACTTAATAGTACTGCAATTTCAGACTCTGCCGAAACGGCAAGTGCTTTATATTTTTCCGGATACTCACTGAGCGAACGACCCTTAAACGGTGTCTCAGTTAAGTAGATTTTCACATTGGGAATATAGGCAATCTTATCCAACATTAATTCCGCATCCTTTTCGATGCCAATCCCTACAATTAAATGTAAGTCCTGATATTTATAATGCTTTAAAATTTCGATTAAACTATCTATACCCTGTGAGTTATGATCGCCAGAAAGATATATTGGGACTTCCAAGGTAGGCCATTTAACTTTTTGCATACGACCAGGCCATTTGATTTTACATAAAGCTGTTGCGTGCTGATTAAAGTCAAATCCTAGGGTTTTAAATACTGTAATTGCGGTTGCAGTATTTTCTATTGCTCGCGGTCCTATAAGATTAGTCACGAATTTAGCTCCGTCCAGATAACCTTCCCATTGGCCATTAATATACTCACATTGCCAAGACTCTGCCTTAATCCACTCAGATTGAGTCTCTTGAATGACTTTACTTTTTAAAGCCTCTAAGGATGAATCCAACTGGTGATGAATAACCAAGGATTTATTTTTAACAATGCCGAACTTATTCTGAGCAATTTCAGTTAATGTCCTACCTAGGATATTTTCATGATCAAAACCAATTTTTGTGATCACAGAGTAATAATTAGGAAATATGTTCGTAGCATCGTACAGACCACCCAGGCCAACTTCAAAAATAACATAATCTAAATTTTGATTCCATAGGTCCGAAAAAAAGAAATCTGCTGCCATTAAAGTTAAGCTTTCAAAATGACTTAACTCAAATTGCTCTATAAAAGCTTTATTATCTTCAAAAATTTTTATGAATTTTTCTTTTGAAATATCGTCGCCATTAACTCGAATTCTTTCAGTCGTAGTCACCAGGTGAGGCGATGTATAGAGACCAACTTTCTGGTTTGCTTCAAGCAATAATGCCTCTAGTGCAGCCGCGGTTGTTCCCTTTCCGTTTGTACCTGCAATGGTAATAATTTTTCGCGAATCTAACTGACCAAACCATGGCTTTGAAGCCACTGCTGAACGAATTTTTTCAAGTCCGGGCATAGTCTTCGGCATAATCGTTAAACTTTCTAAATAACTAACGACTGCATTATAATCCATGCATCATCCGCAAAGCTAACTTTTGAGAAGCAACATCGTGGACGCGAATATATTGTGCGTAAGCTAAGTTAAGTTGTGATGTCGCCAATGCAGTCTCTAAATCTTTATCTAAACCGGCATTTAAAAATGATTTACGTGAATATCCTAAAAAAAATTCCTGCTGGATATTTTTAAAATTTTTCAACTGATTAAAAAGATACCGACTCTGTTCCGCCGTTTTACCAAAGCCAAAGCCCGGATCAAAAATAATATTATCGTACGACGTCAACTCCTGAGTTTTTTGCTTCCACCACTGACTTATATCTTGAGTAGGGTCTACATTTTTTAAAGTCACATTTTTATCCGCCGGCACCGTTAAAGAGTGCATACACACTACCTTAATATTCTTTTGGCAAGCCAAATTTAAAATACGCAGATCTTTTAAACCGGAAACATCATTAATCATGTCGAGCGTATAGTTTTCTGCAATATAACTAACAGATTCATAATTACGACTATCTAAAGAGATTTTACATTTATATCCTTCATTTTTTAATTTCTTAATCGCTTCAAAGGCTACGGTTAAACGATGTTTCTCTTCGCCTGCAGTTATCGTTTCTGCGCCTGGCCTGGTCGATTCAGCACCAATATCCAAATAGTCGGCACCTTCCTCTATAAGACGCCGAGCCTGCTTTAAAAAAGCGTCCTCATTAAAAAATTTTCCGCCGTCAGAAAATGAGTCCGGAGTCATATTCAAAATGGCCACTAACTTAGGCCATACTAAATTTTGAGATACTTGAGTTTCAAAACCAGAAATACCCCTTTGCGGTAACGAGGGCCAGATCTCAAGGGCGGGCTGCCACGCAAAAGGTCTTTTATACAACATTGGATGAGGGATTTTAAGATTTTCATCTGAAAACTCAAAATCATGAACATATAAAATGTCTAAATCAATTATTCGCGGGGCCCACTTTTCAGCTTGAACACGGCCCAAATCTTTTTCAAATTCTTTGATTTGAGATAAGAAACTACGAGGCTTAAAATTTTTGACTTCAAGTAATACTGCTGCATTTAAATAATTAATATCCCAAGCCGTCGGAGCTCCTGGAGGAAGCTGAGCCTTTGATTCATAAATTCGAGAAACTTTAAGAATATCAAAGTCCTGCTGATGACGTAATTTTAAGAGCGCCTTTCTTAAGTTTTCTAGTGCATTAAGATTAGACCCGAGTCCTAGAACTATAAATCGACTTTGCATGACCACTCGACACCATCTAACAGATTTTTTACTGGTGCTCGGACTTTCTTGATTTTAGTTACTAAGACGCCCGAATATTTTCCCCGAAGCTTGGCCCGCAAAGCTTCTGAAACACTAAAACAAAGATGCTCGATCATGCTGTATTTTTTTTGTTGAGCTGTAGTTTGTATGGTTTCTACTAAACTTACATAATCTATCGAGTCCGCCAGCTGATCGCTCACTTCGGCTTGAATTTTTTGATCAAAGTGTATTGTTAAGCTGAACAATACGGGCTGAATACACTCTTGCTCTTCTATGGAACAACCAAGATTTACCCAGACCTGGTAGTCATTCACTTTCATAACAGAAGAATAAAGTGACAACATTATTTAACCCCAACAATATAGGCTATCCAGCTTAAGCAAGCCTCACCCTTACTTACTCGAGTGAAAACTCCATTTCCTCCGCCGTCACGAGCCGTTCCTTCCCAGTAAACCTGACTCTGCTTAAAGCCAACTTCAGACATGATTTCACGGATCTCAGGAATACTCCATAAGCGCCAATCATAAGTGAAAGCGTCTTTGTACATTTTATTTTTATACCTAAAATGTATAGCAAAATCTGCGTAGTTGGTGACTGGATCAAAATTCTTTTGATCCCAGTAATAGGTAAAATTTTTATGCT
The DNA here is from genome assembly GCA_022843825.1 of Pseudobdellovibrionaceae bacterium. Classification (GTDB taxonomy): domain Bacteria; phylum Bdellovibrionota; class Bdellovibrionia; order Bdellovibrionales; family Bdellovibrionaceae; genus Pseudobdellovibrio. The sequence continues at coordinate 32,142 of JALHMX010000008.1, read as the reverse complement.
TGGTCTTGTCTACAATGGAATCCGTACACTGCGTTCCGCCAAAGATATCCACTATATAAATTCCGTTAGTTTTTAAAGACCTATATACATTTTGAAAATACTTTTTAAGCAGCTCCCGTTCTCTAAATAAAAAATAAGAGAAATTAACTGCAATAGCTATATCTGTCTGCGGGATGTTTTTGTCTAATACATTTTTTCTTAACAGCTGAATTCGATTTTTGCGTTCCGATGGAAGCTTGCTGATAAAATTTTCGTGACCGAAAAACAAAGGCTCCGGATCAAGATCAATACCAATGGCTATATTACGGGGGTGCAACTTGACCCACTCTGTGCTGATGATACCTGTGCCGCAAAAATCTTCGCGCAAGGTTAAGCCTTTTTTTATTTTACCTCGAAAATCTTGATAGACTTTTTTATAAAATAAAACATCGGTGTCTGCAGATTGCACTGACTGAATATAAAGATTGTATTTGGTTGCCGCATCTAATTTCAAACTAAGGCACCTCTGCGCACACTTCACGTATGGCTTTCTCAATATCATGCTTTTGTGGAACACTGGCGTCCTCAAGATGTGGATGTAAACCGATGCCTGGAACATTTTTGCCAGCAATAACTTGCGGGCGTGCCAGCAGGTGATAAAAAAGTTCCTGTACTACCCTGTAGGCTAAGTGCTCTCCAAAGTTAGTGACTTCCGTATCCTCATTGACAAAAATAACTCGACCTGTTTTTTCAACAGATGTTTTTATCAAAGACCAATCATAGGGATAAATTGAACGCAAATCGACAACTTCAACCGAATACCCTTCAGTTTTAAGTTGATCAGCAACTTCATTACATAGAAGCAAATGACGTCCATAACTGACTACTGTGATTTGGTCGCCTGCGCGAGTTATCTTTCCTTTTCCAAAAGGAACTAAATACTCTGAAACTTCCGGCCATTTCGCCTTCCATTTTGAACGATCTCCGATCGGAGCATCAATCATGTTTTTAAGTTCTTTTTCGTCGGTTGGTTCGCCGGGAATTAATTCCTCGCCGCGCACACGCATCAATGCTTTTGGTTTTAAAAATAAACATGGATTTGGATCTTTTATACATGACAGTAAAAGTCCATAGGCATCCAGTGGATTAGAGGGCATAACGACTTTCCACCCAGCTAAGCGAGAGGCCCAGGCATCAAAAGAGTGAGAGTGATACACACTTCCACGAATCCCTGCACCAACTGGAGTCATTACTGTCATAGGTAAATTATACTGACCATTCGTACACCACAAAGTATTGCCGGCAATTTTTAATAAATCGATCGTGTTAAAAATATAATCTGCAAATTGAATCTCGGCCACGCAGCGATCGCCAGCCATAGCTATACCCATAGCCATGCCGATGATACCTCTTTCATCTAAAGTTGAATTCCACGTGGTTTTTAAACCTTGAGTTGCGGTGAATACTCCACCAAGCGGAGCCCCTACATCCTGACCGAAAATGTCTTTTAATTCATAGTTCGTCTCTGCGTAATGCAAAGCCATGCGAATAGCTTGCGCCATATTTGCCATTAGAATTTTCTCCAATCCGCATTTTCATTATCCGCATAAGTATGGTCCCAAATACTCTCCGCCTGAGGGACTGGCTCTGTTCTGGCCTGCTCGGCTGCTTTAATGCCCTCTCGTTCGTATTCTTCCCAGATGTTTTTAGCATCGGATAAGCTCAACAGATCCGCTTTAATTAAACGGCGCTCGAATTCCTTTACCGGATCAATTTCATCAGCGATGGGGTTGGCGCCACTGGCAGAAGAGTGCCCGTATAAACGCGATACCATAGCTTCGATGAAAGCGGGCTTACCTGTTTTACGTATGTAATCCATGCTTTCTTGAATTGCGATGTAACTTTCAACTGGATCATTTGCATTAATGACTTGCGATTTTATATTAAAAGCTTTTGCTCGATCAGCTATAAAAGTTTCACCATGCTGACCTTCATAATGAGTGGAAATACCCCATTTATTATTTTGAACTGTGATAAGCATAGGAAGCTCTTGGTTTTTTCGTGAAGCCAAAATTAAACTCGATGCAAAATCACCCTCAGCCGTCCCCGCATCACCGCCAGTAACAATAGTAATCGCCTGAGATCCCTTCGTCCGTTTTTGGACATGTGCAGTCCCGCAAGCGATAGGATACTGCACCTCGAGCGGTGAAGTTACCGGAGCAATATTCCATTCAGGAATGCAAAAGTGATTTGAAAAATTTCGCCCCCCGGTTGAACGATCAGTAGATCGATTCATCATTAGACGCACAGATGAAAGCATATCTAAACCCATAGCCACCAAGGTGGGCGAACAACGATAGTGCAAATGAAGGTAGTCATACTTAGGCCCCTGGCCCTTTTTAGCCAACATGCCCAAGGGAACCCCCCACGCCTCTTCCCCTGGACCTCCAATCCAAAAAAAGGACTCGCCAGCCCGGTATATCTTAATAAGACGTTCCTCAAGAACGCGGGACTTAACCATGTATTTATACATATCCATTAAGATACTTTTCGCTAGACCTGAAAAATTATCTGAACCGTGAGTTGATTTTTTTTGTATAGACATCATCATTACCCTTAAGCCTTAAAGATGGGAAGTGTAGCTATTTTTTGGATGAAATACGGCACTTAATGAGGTGCGAAATATACTTTTTTGAATTCGGTTTTAAATTTAGGCAAAGTAGCCTATAATAGTCCCCGCAAGGGTAAAATATTAACGAGGAGTGTTCTAAATGAACTTTTTTAAACGTTTCGGTCTTATGATTATGATCAATGCATTGATTATGGTGACTATCAGCATTCTTTTGACTGTATTTAACGTTCAACCTTATTTATCCCAACAGGGAATCAATTATGAAGGCTTAATGATCTTTTGCTTAGCTTGGGGTTTTGGCGGCGCCATTATTTCATTACTTCTGTCTAAATTCATGGCTAAAACTATGATGGGTGTCCGAATAATAAATCCTAACAAAATGTCATCACCTGATGAGCAATGGTTGGTTCAAACTGTTCATCAAATTGCCCGTCAAGCTAACTTACCAAAAATGCCTGAAGTTGGTATTTTTGAAAGTCCTGAAATGAATGCCTTTGCAACAGGACCTAGTAAATCAAACTCGTTAGTCGCTGTTACGACCGGTATTATGCAAAAAATGAATAAAGATGAACTAGAGGGTGTTTTGGCCCATGAAGTTGCTCATATTGCTAACGGTGATATGGTCACCATGGTCTTGATCCAAGGTATTGTGAATGCTTTCGGCATGTTCCTTTCACGGGTTATAGGATTTTTCTTATCTACCCTGGTCGATGAGAAAAAAGCACCGATTGTCCGTATGATATCGACTATTGTTTTAGATATTATATTTAATTTTCTGGGAATGTTTGTGGTGGCCTACTTCTCGCGACGTCGAGAGTTCAGAGCCGACGCCGGCGGCGCTGCTCTAAGCGGTCGAAGTAAAATGATTCAGGCTTTACAGCGCCTTAAGCAAGACATGGCTGCGCTACCAGAAGACAAGAATGCAATGGCCACTTTGCAAATTTCTGATCGCCGACGCTCGATGATGAGTTTACTTTCGACGCATCCTCCACTTGAGCAACGTATTTTTCAATTGCAACAGCCGTAAACTTATAAAACTGATTACTTGTGCGGTGCAAGCTTAGTAGCACAATGCATATTGCTTACGAAAAAAATCGTTAAAAATGGTATTTTCTCGTTTTACAGTTGCTTGCAACGCCTAATCGATGTCACCTTTATATATAGCTTTCATGTCAAACTATTGGGGACTCCTTTGCTTCGAAAAATACTACTTGGCCAGCGGATTAGAGTATTAATGTTAGGGCTAACACTCCTAACCTTAAGCGTTACGGCAAGCACGCTTTTAAATCCGCCTAATCCTTACATTGACGTCTTCTACACTTATATTCTGACTTTCGATGAGCCAGCCAAGGTCCTAGATCCAAGAAATTATCCCGAGAAAATGTCCACAGAGCTGAAGAGGCAAATGGACTTTGATTACTACAATCGAACTGCACAATTTAGAGGAGGATTTGCAGAAAATTATGTACTATTTACGTCTATTTTAAAGCTAGCTCGTTCGATTTCATATTGGTTTGAATTAGAAATTGAGGCTTTCCGAGTACCCATCAGTCTTAGCATAAATGTTTTCTTACACACAACTCTGTTCTTAATCCTCGGATGGATTTTGTTGCGAGGTAAGATTTACCAAGATTATTTAGCGGCTGCAATCCTTGTGTTGAGTTCTGTCGCTATAGTTCAGGTGTTAGCAGATCCTTTCCCTACTAACCGAATCTATGACCTACAAGGCACACAGCAGTTTCTTAATATTTTTAATTATATTATTTATCCCAATCAAGAATGCACAAGTTTTGGTTGGGCTGCGCGAAGTATGTTTTTTTTCTGTTTCACTCTTTTTATTCCTTTAATTCTTGATGACTCACGCCGAATCTACCTCATCTTTCTTGCGCCGCTAATACACAGTGTGTACGGACTATTGCTTTTTCCAGGTATCATCTTCTGGCTGATATTGAACCATAATACTAGCTTAAAACACCGTATTGTGGTTGCCTCACTTTATACATTGCTGATTTTATTTTTTCTTAAGCCGTATCTGCAAGTTCTTTCGCTAGCGCAAATTAAACCTCTGGCCGGTACAAATTTAACAATATTAGTCATTTTCATTTTGAGTTCTTTCGTCCTTATCCTCCGACGAAAGAAGTGGTTACCTAAGAATTTTTCAGTTGCCAACATATTGTCTCTTTTTGGTATTTTTGTCTTTTTTGGAGTTGTCTTTCATTGGCGAGCAGACTCTGCGCAAGACTGGGAACGAGATTACTTCATCCAAGAGTTCAGTGGCCGCACTTTGGAATTAATACGTTGCTTGTTCATTGGAAGCGCCATCGCACTTGTAGCCAAGAAGCTTAAAGGCAAAACACAGCATTATGCGGGAATTGTACTCGTTACCTGTTTGTTAGGTACGTTGACACTTGGATCTATCTTTTATTCTCGCTTCTCGAATGACGTGCTGGAGGTTTACAGAGTTTACAATCATAAATTTCTTGATAACCCCACGCCTGTAACTTATGAACAATATCTGTACACTACAATCATAGGAGATAAGCATTGAAAATCGCAGTTATCATTCCGAGCTATCGAGTTACCCAGCATATTGAACAAGTAATTCAAAAGATACCTGATGCAGCCAACCGGATTTATGTCGTTGATGATAGCTGCCCGGATGCATCGGGAAAATATGTTATGAGCAACGTAAAAGATCCAAGAGTATCTGTCATTTTTAATGATTCAAATCTAGGCGTTGGAGGGGCGACCAAAGCCGGCATGAACCAAGCACTTATCGATGGTATGGAAATTCTTATAAAAATTGATGGGGACGGTCAGATGGATCCAACTCTACTAACAGTTTTTACTAAACCAATTATATCCGGTGAAGCCGACTTTACGAAAGGCAACCGTTTCTACTTTCCCGACTCCCTCGCTGCAATGCCTAAAGCGCGTCTCTTTGCGAATGCGTTGTATTCTTTTATGGCAAAGCTGTCGACGGGATATTGGCAAATTTCCGATCCTGTCAATGGCTACATCGCTATCGACGCAAGAGTTTACAGCAAAATCAACAGATCTCGCGTAAGTAACAATTTCTTTTTTGAAAGCGATCTTCTTTTTCATCTGGGGATTTCTCGAGCCAAAGTCGTAGAAATTCCGATGCGTGCACATTATGCTAGTGAGCGAAGTAACCTTAGGATCGCAAAAAACTTGTGGAACTTCGTGACCAACTCTATCTCCAACCTTTTAGAGCGAATTTACTTAAGACATTTTCTTATGGATTTTTCATTTGCCTCGTTGGAACTTATGCTCGGCATTCCAATGTGTGTGGGCGGCTTGGCTATAGGGACTTACTGGTGGATAGAGGGACTACTAACAGGAAGACCCGCAACACCGGGTATGGTTATGTTGCCAGCACTTCTTATCTTAGTCGGGCTTCAGTTTATTCTTAGCTTCTTAGCTTATGATATTCAAATCAATCGAGAACCGCCCGTATCTTCTCGACTTACATATTAAAACAAGGGAGTAACTTGAAAGAACATAATGAGAAAGATTGGCTAGTCAGTACAGGTTCGGTCTATGATCATTACAGTGATCGGAATTATAGCGGCCTATCAGGAGTCCTCTTCAAAGCTGGTCATAGACTTCTAGAAAAAAATTTGCCGAATAGAAAATATTCGCAAGTTCTTGAGCTTGGCGCTGGGCCCAATTCTCATTACCCGTATCTCAGTCATGATTTTGATAGTTTTATAATAAGCGATTTTAATCCAAAAAACTCGACCGATCATGAAGTCATAGTCCAAAAAGATAGTCGTGTGCGTTTTGAAGTACTGAATGCAGCTAAGCCCCATCACCCACAAGGGAGTTTCGATCGAATCATTGCATCTCAATTGCTTGAACACATCCCCAGGCCAATGGAGGTAATCGTAGAGTGGATGAATTTGCTGGCTCCTGGAGGAGTATTATCGATCGGTCTACCTTGTGACCCCGGCATCCTCTGGCGCTTTAGTCGTTGGTGCAGAACACTCAATTTGAATAAATCAGAACGCATAAGTTATAACTACATCATGGCCAATGAACACATTAATTCTATAACAACCTTACTGTATATCGCAGACTATCATTGTAAAGATGCGAAACATGCTTGGTGGCCACTACCATTCGCAACTACTGATTTCAATTTATTCTGTGGCATTCAAATTTTTAAGAAATGATGACAGAGATGGCTAACACACTTACTTGTATCGTTTGTCGCTCTGCTTTAGCTCCAGGCCACCAGGACTGGCATTTCACATGTCGAAGATGTGGACTGGAGAGGAGCAACTTAAAAGTTAAAATCAATCATAATTTTTCTTTAGATGAGGATCAGCGTCTTCAAGCACTTCATGCGGTTCGACAAAGAAATGCAAAGCAAGTGATAGGCCATTTAACACGGCTTCTAAATAAAAGTTCGCTACAGATTCTTGATGTAGGGCCGGGTCCAGGTTGGTTTCTTGATGAAGCGGCCAAAATATATGCCCCGGTAGGAATCGAGCCTGATCGCTCAATATTCGACCGTTTACAATCCAAAGGACATAAAGTCATTAATGGTTTTTTTCCGGAAGACGTACCTAAAGATCAAATGTTCGATGCAATTATTTTTAATGATGTGCTTGAGCATATTGAAGATATTCCAACTGCAATCTCAAAGTGCTCGGAAATGATTTTCCCTGGCGGTCTACTTAGTGTTGCACTCCCAGTAAAAAGTGGTTTGTTTTACAAATTGAGCAAGATCATGAGCATGGCTGGCTTCCCGTCATTCTTTAAAAGGCTATGGCAAGTCGACATGCCGTCGCCACATTTGTACTACTTTTCTACAAAGAATCTAACGCAACTCGTGGAAACAGATGGCTTTCGCTTGGCTGTTTGTGAACCCATGGATGTATTGACCTACGATGGGTTGTTCGAGCGCATCAGATACTCGGGCGAAAATTCTTTTTTGAAGGCTACAGTACTTTTTCTTCCAATCGCTTTTTTAGTTTTTCTCCACAAGTTATTGCCCCGCGATACCTTTCTCTTGATCTTCACTAAGGCTAAATAATTATTAGCGCTTTTTAGCAATAATATTTACCACGGTGGGTGCCATACAAAAGGCCCCTCGAGTCTCTTTAAGCTGCTCCCAGGTTTTAAAAAATTCTTTTTGATCCGTTATTGATAAGTAACCCGTCTGAACAAGTCGAGGAATAAATGATTGAAAAAATGTTTCTGGCCACTGCCATAATGGTTCATGTGGTCGACAAACGCGCGCTATAGGCTCAATTTCAATGACCTCGAATCCAACTTTTTCTAACACCATCGGCAATCGACGGCCCTGATTGGGGAAGCCGCCTTGATCCATCCAACTTTTAAAAATAGCGTCCACTACTTTTTTCATTATTGGCGCATCGGGGGCTATGGAAAAGCTGTCATACGATATGTACTCTTGCAAAGCAAAAATAGCTCCAGGTTTTAAGTGCTGATGAATCTGATGTACGGCTTTGTTAATATCTGGAACAAAGATCATCAACCAACGGCAAAATGCAAAATCGAAGTCCTTTTTATCCAATGATAGTTTTTCGATAAATGAATTGTGTGTTTTCACGCCAGGAATTTTTCGAGAGTCCAAGTAAGACAAAAAGCTACCGGATATATCTACGGCAGTAATTTTGCTTTTATGATTTAAGTACTTAGACAAATCCTCTGTTGTGAAGCCCGGACCGCATCCGAGCTCTAGTACAGAATGCGCCTGCTGTAAGTTGGATTTATCCCATAAGCGCACTAAATGATCCTTCCACAGATCATGTTGAAGCTTCAATCTTTGAAGCTCCGTTTGATCCGTACCAAGAATATAGTCACTTTCATTAGACATATTACTTATTCGAAGTAATTTTTGGAAGCTGCTTACTCTTTCCGTCTTCGAGCAAAATTAAGTCTTCTAGAATGCTTGCGGCCTCTTGAATATCAGCTCTTTTCAAATATTCTTTTTCACGAGTTGCTTTATCGGCGTATCTTTGGCGTTTAACTTTTTTCTCTTTTTCGCCTTTATCTTTTAAGATGTCAGATACTCGTATAGTTTTACCTAACTTTTTAGTTTTATCTAATTCATCTGCAATTTTTTTAAACTCTTCATTTTTACTTACACGCTCTTCAGATCGCTTTTTCAGCGTCGTAATCCAATCTGACTTAATCGGAGTCCACTTATCATCACCATTATCAACATAAGCATCTTTAGATAGAAACGCTGGAATTTTTTTAGGCGGAAGAGAATATTCCATGCTTTTTTCGCCAATATCATCTAACTCGTAAGGACTTGGTAAGGGCACATCAGATGCAACGCCACGATGTTGAGTTGAATACCCTCCTGGCGTAAAAAATACTCCGATAGTAACCTTTAAAGCCCCCAATTCACCCGGAATAGGCATAACAGTTTGAATAGTGCCCTTTCCATAAGTGTGATCTGCTCCTACAATGACTGCACGATTATAATCTTTCATTGCTCCAGCCAAAATTTCAGATGCTGATGCACTTACACGAGATGTTAAAATAACGAGTGGACCTGCCCAGTCCACTGTTTTGTCGGTATCAGCCAGAGCTGATTCCTCTTTTTTTAGAGCAGACTGCTTAACTATATTTCCGGTCTTAATAAACATACCACCAATTTTAACAGCATCATCTAAAGATCCGCCGCCATTAGAAGATAAGTCGACCACTAGTCCAGCTACCTTTTTCGCCTTGGCTTGAGCAATAATTTTCTTAAGATCGCCGGCAGAAGTCCGTCCACCTCGACTTGAATCTGCATAAAATGATGGAAAATTAATAATTCCTATTTTTTTCTTTTCACCATTTATTTCTTTATCTTCGTAGTAAATAGTAATCGCATTATCGTCTAAAGAAATTTTTTCGCGCGTAAGCTCTACATCAAATTTTTTATTTACTCCTTCTTCCTTACGCAAAATGGATAGCTTTACCTTAGTACCCTTAGGTCCACGAATTAGTTTCACGACCTCTTTTAGCTCCATATCGACAACATTTTCCATTTTCAAAGTACCCTTAGTACCTTTTTTACTGACAGCAATAATCTTATCTTTAGGCGCAAGGGCTCCAGACTTTGCTGCTGCTCCGCCTGTCACTAAAGATTCGATTGTGGTGAAACCATCATCCTGAGACAGTGTAGCTCCGATCCCCTCTAAGCTCAGTTTCATGTCTATGTTAAAATCATCGTAAAAATCTTTGGAGAAAAAAGTTGAATGCGGATCTAAAGAAGACGCAAAAGCGTTTAAGTAGCCTGAAAGCAAGTCTTCTGGTTTTGTTTCATTCAATCGCTTAATATTTCTGTCATAGTTCTTAATAACTCGTCCCTTGGCTTCGTCCATCTTCATATCGGTTGCCAAGTAGTTTGCAATTTGAAACTGAATGTAATTATTAATAAATGTGTTTGCTTCTTGAGTGTCTTTAGGAAACGCTTTTTTATCTAAATCGTATACAAACTCAGTTTCTTTATTAAACTTAAAATCTTTACCGAGTGTCTTTTTTACAAACTCCGTTCGCTCGCCAACCCGTTTAACTAATATCTGCTGAGCCTCATTCATGAACTTACAGTCACGTTTAACGACGGTGTCAAAAACGTTCTTCATTTTGTTTTTGATTTCATCCACATCGGATTGCAAGAGATAAATCTTTGCAGGATCCAAATATTTAACAAACTGATTGATGACCCGCTCTTGCAGCTGAGTATCTTTTTTCTTATATGTTAGATGATTTGATAAATATGCAGACTGTATAGGGTCTATCCAGTTACAATCTAAGTTCTTGCTAGCAAACAGTTGTGCTTGTGCTGGTTGTAAAGCAAGTCCGCTAATGATAGCTATCGCAATGAAATTTCTGATTTTCATACAGTTCCTTTTTTTATGGCAGCGACTGTTTTATCGCTGCCTCATTTGAATACTATAAATGAGGTGAAGTTTAATGAGGAGATAATTTTAAAACTAAAGGATCTAGGCTGGCTGAAGTACCATTTTTCCTTTTTTGCAATGCGTAGTTTTCTACTGCGCGTAAGGCTTAGTCTTTAAGACTTACGACGAGTGAGCTGACTAAATAAATCTAACTGTATTGACCCATCATGAGCATAGGGAGTTCTCATGCCATGCTGTGTGATTTCATGCTTAGTAAAACTACCATTATGAGTTTCAATCATAAAAAAACTCATCTCTGGGTACCTCGACTTAAGGCGAGTCATCTCTTCTACGATAAGTTGAATATTTTTCGGGTCGTCATCACTCATCCCGAAACGGTGATGCGGACTAAAGCCGTAGACCTCAATAGCTTTCTCAACTGAGGCTTTAATAGCGTGTTGCTTTAACTCGGCCGTACTCATTTTTAAATCCGTGTCACCTAAATCTTTTCGAGTTTGCTTATTGCTTACAGCAAAGATACTTAAATAATTAGGCTCTAAAGGCAAATGGCCCGCTTTAACAAGTTCATATATACCTGCACGAAGTGTTTCAGCGGAATGACCACGGGCCGTGATTACTGAAATCGGACGTTGATTAAACACTGCATGATAAAAGCAATCCCAAGATGGGCCTTTCCAAACTGTATCCAAATCTTTCAATGCGCTCGCTATGTCTTGAACAAAGGCTTGCTTTTTACCTGACTGACGATCAGTTTCTGACAGCTCGATGTCTCTGAAACAACGAAATGTTCCATTACGATCATCGAAATCAATTTCGTACTCCGAATAAATTCCATTTTTCCCAATTGAATGATGGTGCAACGCCCACTCAGCACTAGATAAGCTTAATTCCTCACGAGTTTTCTTATGGAATAGAATTAATGGCGTCGTTAAATAGGCAATATTATCGTCAAAATCAAAAAAATAAAAACTACGTCCACCACGCGAGAAATTTCTATCAGGCTCTTTAACTCGTGTTTGGCCAAGTTCAAACTGCATTTTTTTATTTTGATCGCTATGATCACTCATTACTTTTTCTTTTTCACTTTCTTTTTAGTCTTCTTTTTAGCCCCAGAAGACTGAGTTCCTACTTTATCTAAAACCAGCTCAAAAGCTTTTTCAGAAGTTAAGCTCTCCACTGTCGTACCCTCAGGCAATCCTATATTAGTTTTGCCCGCCTTTAAATAAGGACCGTATGGACCATTAAAAAGTTGGACCTGAATATCCTTGTCCTGCCCTGGCAACAATCCAAAATCTTTAAGCGCACTGGCCTTGCCTCGACCTTTTTTCGGCTGTGCTAAAATCTCTAAGCATTTATCCAAAGTCATTGAAAAAATTGACTCGGTCTTCGGTATAGATCGATAATCTCCGTTACAAAAAATGTATGGTCCAAATCGTCCAACTCCCACTTTAACTTCTTTTTTTAACTCAGGATGAAGACCAACTGTTTTTGGCAGAGCGATAATTTCTAGGGCTTGTTCATAATTTACATCTTCAGGCTTAATCCCCGGAGGAAGAGACGACCTTTTAATTTCTTCATCATCGTTTTCTCCAAGCTGTACATAAGCGCCATATCGCCCATTAAGTACGTAAAGCTTTTTCCCTGATTTCGGCTCAACACCTATCGAATCCGCGCCTTTGATTTTTTGATCAATAAGCATTTCAATTTGTTCACTCGTCACGTCCGCTGGAGCTTCAGCGTCGGGTATGGAAGCACTCAAAACTTCATCTCCCCGCTTGGTTTTGACATAAGCTCCATACCGGCCGACGTGAAATTCATATTTATCTAGTCCAACTAACTTAATGGAACGAGCTTCTTCAGGAATAATTTTTTTCTCTTGTGCATCGACTAAAGATCTCAAGCCACCTGCTCCTAAGTACACACTTGATAAATACTTCTCCCAATTTAAATCTCCGCCAGCTATATCATCCAATGAGCTCTCCATGGCCGATGTAAATCCCAAATCCACATATTGACTTAAGTGTTTTGAAAGCAAATTAGAAACAACCATGGCCGTGAATGTAGGAATTAAAGCATTACCTTGTTTACGAACATATCCACGATCAATAATTGTTCCGATTACACTAGCATAGGTAGAAGGCCGCCCAATTCCCTCCTTCTCCATTGTCTGCACCAAAGACGCCTCTGTATAGCGCGCTGTAGGTTTAGTTTCGTGAGAAGTTGCTTCAATATTTTTAGCATGTACAACATCATTTTTCTTTAACTGAGGCAATCGAACCTCACGTGACTCTAAATCACCCTCGGGGTCATCACTTCCCTCTACGTAAGCCCTTAAGAATCCCGGAAACTCTATCGTTGTTCCAGTAGAACTAAATAAAATTTCTTTATCCTGAGCACTGACCAGTATTTTTGCTGAAACTTGCTTTTGTTTGGCATCACTCATTTGAGAGGCCATAGTTCTCTTCCAAATTAAATCATATAACTTAAACTGCTGCCCCACTAATCCAGTACTTTCAGGATCTTGGAAGACTGTTCCAGCTGGACGAATAGCTTCGTGAGCCTCTTGAGCCCCTTTAACCTTCTTTCCTTCATAGGTTCGAGGCGCGTCTGGCAAATACTCTTTTCCATATTTACTATTAATAGCATTTCTTGCGGCCTTAATAGCTTCTGCCGATAAAGCCGAGGAGTCGGTTCTCATGTAAGTTATAAAACCCTGCTCGTAAAGTTTTTGCGCAACTTGCATGGTTTCTCGAGAACTCATTCCTAATTTGCGATTAGCTTCCTGTTGAAGCGTCGAAGTAATGAATGGAGCATAGGGCCTACGAGTAACAGGCTTTTCCTCAACTTCCACTACTTTCCACTCTACATTTTTAACTTGCGACAAAATACTCTTAGCGGATTTTTCATCTAATATAATAAGATCTTTACCGGAAATTAATTTCCCTGTAGTTCCATCAAAATCTTTTCCTGTCGCTATTCTTTTTTGATCTACACTGACAAGTTTAGATTCAAAATTTTCATTTGATTTTACCAGCGTCGCTAATACCCCAAAATAACTTGATTTCTTAAATTTTATTCTTTCCTTTTCGCGTTCAACGATTAACCGCACAGCGACCGACTGAACACGCCCTGCAGACAGCCCATAGGCTACTTTTTTCCACAACAATGGCGAAATAGTGTATCCAACCAGTCGATCTAAAATACGACGTGCCTCTTGCGCTCTAACCAAATTTTGATCTATAAGTCGCGTTTCGCTTAATGATTTCTGTATCGCCTCTTTAGTGATTTCATGAAAAACCATTCGCTTAACAGGAACTTTAGGCTTCAAGACTTCACTTAAATGCCAACTGATACTTTCCCCTTCGCGATCTTCATCCGTCGCTAAGTAGACAATGTCGGCCTCTGCTAATTTATCTTTTAAATTTTTAATAACTTTAACTTTATCTTTCGGAATGCAGTAAAGTGGTTCAAAATTCTTATCCACATTAACTCCAAGTTGCGCCCACTTCTCTTTTTTTACTTTTTCCGGAATATCCTTAGACGATTGCGGCAAATCGCGAATGTGGCCCATGCATGACTCAACAATAAAATTTTTACCCAAAAATTTACGAATCGTTTTTGCCTTTGTAGGAGATTCTACAATCACTAGACTAATGCCGTTATCTTTGCTGGTTTCACTAGAAGCTGCTTTTTTTGCCATAGACTATATTATATGTAGCCACTACGCAAAAAACACAATAGAATTTATTTTATATTTATGAAAAATATTTCTGAGTACTCTGAATTAAAACTCCGCCGTCCTGTTCGTTTTTTTCTGACAGACATTGACGACACTTTAACGACAGACGGGCAGCTCACTGCCCAGGCGTACTCGGCTCTTTTTCAACTTTCGCAAGCTGGTATTTCAGTCATTCCAATCACAGGTAGACCAGCGGGCTGGTGCGAGATGATCGCTCGCTTTTGGCCCGTCGTCGGCGTCGTCGGTGAAAACGGTGGCTTTTATTTTAATTATGTTGAAAAAAAAATGAACCGCTGGTTCAGTTTAAGCGAGGAACAACAAGATCAAGCTAAAAAAAAATTAAAAATCATTGAGCTGGATGTATTAAAGTCGGTTGCAGGCGCACGAGTTTCATCAGATCAATTCTGTCGAATGACTGACCTGGCTATAGACTTTAATGAAGATGTAAACAAACTTCCTGATGCAGATGTGCAAAAAATTATTAAAATATTTGAAGGCCATGGCGCTAGTGCCAAAGTGAGTTCTATTCATGTTAATGGCTGGTTTGGCACGCACACCAAACTTTCAACGTCGTTACAACTTTTACAAGATGTATTTTCAATTACTCCAGCGGAAGCAAAAGAAGTCTGTGTTTACGCAGGAGATTCACCTAATGATGAACCCATGTTTAATTATTTTCCACTGTCCTTTGGCGTGGCCAACGTGAACGACTTTAAGGCACAAATGAAATCTTTGCCACAATTTATATCCAACTTTAAAAGCGGCGAAGGATTTTGCGAGATTGTAAATTGTGTCGTCAACACATTAAGAAGATGAGGCTGATTGCAAACCAATACGCTTTTCATCAGACCGAGGCGCCGCGCCGGACACCCAGGTAATAATTTTTTCTAGGCCCCTAAAGAAATATATTTTTTCTGCAACTGGGTTCAGCCAACCAGTAGTAATACAATAATGAGACGTATGATCGCCTGAATGATGATTTTTATGATGCTCCACAGAAATAATAAGGCGATATTTCTGTAGAAGTTGTATGAAACCAGGAACTTGATCTAAATGAGACCACTTATGGAATTGATTCGTCATTAAAGCCCAAGCACACAACCACAAAAAAGAATTCCAAACAAAAAATAAAAATACATTTGCTGGCACATAATACCAACATAACAATAACCATGGAATAATAACTAATGCAGTGGCTCCGTTAGCTTCTATGAAATCATGGTGAGTAATCGCTTTTTGATCGAGGTGGTGTTCGCGAAAACCCCGTATTAAGGTCGGTCCAATTAAAGGCCACCTCACTGACCCCCATGTATCAGCGGCCCAATGAACGACACCTGATGCAGCATCAGCTGCAACCATGCCCACCAGTATACTCAGAAAGAATATCCATTTATATGTTGAATCAAATTGCCATGCCTTAGCAATAAGCGTTACCCACATATACATAAAAATAATCAAAGAAATAATTTCTACCGCTCGCATGCGGGATGAATACTGGGATAATTCTTTACGTATTTCTTCACGTGACATATTGAAAATATATCAATATTTATCAAGAACTGTCTAGTGCACTTAGATTAAACCTTGCCGATATATTTTAAATATTCTGGCCGCACGTCTTTCCATACGAAATGATGTACGGAGCCATTACAAAAAACCTGGTGATCCCAACCCACACCCTGCTGAAATGCAAAAGTTAGAGCCCTCATCACCATTCCATGGCAGAAAATAGCTATATTGGATTGTGTTGAATTTTGTGCAATTTCAAGCACCACATCGCGGATACGCACCATCATCTGCCGCTTCGATTCCCCGTTCTTAAACTTAAAATCCATATTGTGCTCTTCATATGAACGCCATTTCAGCAAAGCTTCTTCAGAAAATTTTGCGACGAGCTCATCAATAGTCAAACCCTCGGCTTCACCTACGTTGGTTTCTCGTAGCCGAGAATCTCTATGAATACTTAACCGCAAATCAGATACTGCAATTTGAGCGGTTTCATAAGCTCGCACCAAATCGCTCGCATAGACCGTTTCGATTTTAAATTGATTCATCACGGATGCCAACTCAGCTGCTTGTATTTTACCTGCAGCATTTAGCGGTATATCAGACTGACCTTGAAATCTTCTGGTTTGATTCCAGTCAGTTTCACCATGTCGAATTAAATACAAATTTTTAATTTTAGACAAAATCTTAATTCAAACTATTTATTTGATGTTGATTTAGCTTTTCTAACTTTTCTTTTTAATCTTTTAGCCTTAGCACGAGCACTTTTATTTTTAGCATTTTTCTTTTTTCCGCCAATTTTGATCGCCATATAGAGTCTCCCTGTTTTTATTACTTCTTAACATTACCTTGATTTAATAAAGCTGCAAACGGATTGTTCTTAAATCCGCTTTGAGTATTCGCATTAGTCCCTTGGTCATTAAAGGCCGGACGCCGCCCTGTAGGACGAGGTTGAGAATTTCCACGCGAAGCACGTGCCCCAGATGCACCTTGAGTAGTAGCTTGGTTTCGGCCTTCTTTTTGATCGCGAAAAGACTTATGTTCGGGCGTAGCTTCAAGCTTCATAGATAAAGCAATTTGATTTTTAGCTAAATCCACCTTAAGTACTCGAACAGTGACCTGATCTCCAGGGTTTACTACTTTGCGCGGATCCTCGACGAACTTATGTGCTAACTCAGAAATATGCACTAAACCGTCCTGATGCACTCCAATATCAACGAATGCACCAAAATTAGTTACATTGGTGACCAGTCCAGGGCAAATCATGCCCTCTTTTAAATCTTTAACTTCAAAAATGTCCTCTTTAAATTGAAAAACTTTAAAAGGATCGCGGGGATCACGGCCAGGCTTTTCTAACTCCTTACAGATATCATCAAAGGTAAATTCACCAACGATGGCGGCCCACTTTGTACGAGCAGCTAACAATTTTTTTGCACCCTCGCCAACCAGCTGATTTATATTCACATTTAAATCTTGAGCCATATCTCTAACAGCAGCGTATCGCTCTGGGTGAATACCCGTTGAATCTAAAAATACTTTTCCATTCACAATTCTTAAAAATCCGGCGGCCTGCTCAAATACTTTTTGAGAAAAACGTGGGACTTTATTTAAATCTGAACGATCTTGAAACAGACCATTTTTCTTACGATAGTCAACTACAGCAGATGCTAATCCAGGACCAATTCCCGAAACATATGACAATAGTGATGATGAAGCCGTATTTACATCAACGCCTACGTTATTCACACAACTTTCAACAACCGCCTCTAAACCTTTTTTTAAAGAAGATTGATTCACGTCATGTTGATACTGTCCTACACCAATTGATTTCGGATCAATTTTGACTAATTCCGCTAGTGGATCCTGCAATCGGCGGGCTATAGAAATAGCTCCTCTGACAGTTACATCTAAATCAGGAAATTCGGCCCGGGCTACATCACTTGCCGAGTACACAGAAGCCCCGGACTCATTCACCATAAGCACGGGAATGTCATCCTTTCCCAATTCCTTAAGAATTTTTTTCAGGAATATTTCAGTTTCTCGCCCAGCAGTACCGTTTCCTACTGCTATGCCTTCAATTTTAATTTGCTTAGTTACTTCAGAAAGCAATGTCTTCGCTTTCTGTTCAGCACCATCGCCAAGCGTATGCATAACTGTATGCGAAATAAAATTTCCGCCCTTATCTATCAATGCTACTTTACAGCCAGTTCTTAACCCTGGATCTACTCCTAAAATACATTTCGGGCCATAAGGAGAGCCTAATAGTACTTTTCGTACATTTTCGGTAAATACTTTAATTGCATGCTCATCAGATTTTTCTTTCAGTTTCGCATGAACTTCATTTTTTACTGAAGGCGTCACATATACGTTTAGTGCTAATCTTGCGCACTCCTTCATAAAAGTAGCGATAGCATTATCTTGTGTTTTCGTTGCAAAGGTTTCGTAAGCCTTTAGCAAAAGAACATCATCAGCAACTAGGTCGACGGATAACTCTTCTTCTTCCCAACCACGCTTCATCGCCATATAACGATGAGAGAACTTTTCTTCTAATAAGTTTTTTACCGCATCACTATAATCTTTTGAATACATCTCATATTTAGAATTCGGCTTATAACCCTTAGCAGCTTTAGCCGTTACTTTACCCTGCTCAAAATAAGCTTTTACAACTTGCTCTCTTAAGTTTGTATCATTAGCGATTTTTTCAACTAAAATATCCTGCGCGCCTTTCAGCGCGTCCTCATAAGTTACGATCTTCATGTCTGGATTCAAAAATGACTTCGCTTTAACTTCCATAGTCATCGAATCTTTTGTCGTTCCATGCGCCTGATCCCACAACCACTGTGATAGCGGCTCAAGCCCTGCGTCACGCGCCACTGTCGCCTTGGTTTTTTTCTTTTTCTTGAAAGGCTTATAAATCTCTTCAAGCTCGTTTAAATTCCAAGAAGCTTGTATACGTTTTTCAATTTCGGGAGTAAGATTTTTTTGCTCACCAATCTCTTTAATTAAAAAAACTTTACGCTTTACAATTTCTTCGTGTGTAGTAAATGCGTCTATAACCGAACGAATTTGCACTTCATCCATATTGCCCGTTTTTTCTTTTCGATAACGTGCAATAAAGGGTACCGTAGCACCGTCAGCAGTTAATTCGATAACAGCTGCAGCAGACTTCAGCGGCACAGATGGTAAAAATCTAGACAGATACCCTTGCAGAGTTTGTTCCATGAATAACCTTTCTTACTTGAGGCATTTCAAAATTATTTATGACGATACATGATTAAACCGTGGCTGGTGTCATAAGGGGAAATTCCCACACTCACTTTATCTCCTACTACTATACGAATATTAAATCTTCGCATTTTTCCACACAGTTTTGCATTGATTACTACTTTATTGGCGTCGAGTTCTACTTTATAAATTCCACCAGCCAAAGCATCAACGACTTTACCATCAAATTGCGCTAAATCATCTTTTGACATATGAAAATATACTAATTTGGCTTGTAGTTACTAATCAACATTTTTATGCCATTTTCAAATAAAACCTCTAGCCGATCGTTTTCATTTGTAAGGATAAATCCCCACCCTAATACCTTGTGCTGCATTGGCTTTAAAGGCTCAAAAATATCTGTCATTTTATAAGTTATTGCTTTTTCTTTACCATAGCGTTTATAGAGTTCTTGCCACTTTGCCTTTTCATCGGCTGCGTTACCTCTCTCTACTTTGATCGCTTTAAATTTGCTTGCTTTTTCAACTTTTTCCGCTGTCTGACCTATTTTTACTGCGGCCATTTCAGCTTTTGCCATTTCAATCAAGGTATCCCCAGTATTTTCCTCTTTTTTAGGAGGGACAGGCTTATCAGCTTTTATTTTTTCCACTTCCTTTTTTGCGGCGATAACTTTTACCGGCTGCTTTCCTGCCGCTTTTACTTTGGGTGTGGGTGCTACCTTTTTAGAAGGCTTAGTTGCTGCTTTGCGAACAGCTTTAGCCGCGGGCTTTGAGGCAGTCTTCTTTTTTGCAACGACTTTAGATACTTTCTTTTTAGACATGAATATTTCATATATCTTGCGGCACGTCTGGGACAAGTAAAATGGTGTCTTTCCTGTTGCAAAGCATTAGGCTAGAAGCATGAGCCAAGTCCATACATCACAAATTAACTCCCTTTCACTGTTGAACAATCAAAAAACTTCTGAAATGACTTTTACAGAAGTATCACCTCCTGAAAATGCCCAAGCCGGCTCTTTGGTTTTCGTATCTACATTAAGGATGGTAGAAGACGCCTTAAAAAATGGAGTTATGGGTTTTGTGGTTGCGGAAAAAATTTATGATCAAGCCAAGGAACTCTTAAGTGAAACCCCATGCGTGTGGACCACCAAACACATTAATGGCTCCATGGTTGAGATATTACCTTTATTTGATAGAAAGCCTCGATCTCAAGGAAAAATACACCCCTCGGCCCTGATTGATCCTACAGCACGAATAGGTAAGAATGTAAGTATCGACGAATATGCTGTGGTTAAAGAGAATGTTGTTATAGCCGATAATTGCTGGATTGGCGCACATACAGTCATCGAAGTCTCCGCCTCAGTAGGAAGTCACTCTATCCTTGCACCTCACGTTGTTATTGGAAGTTTTTGTGAAATTGGAAATTCATGCAGAATTTCTTCCCATACCACTATCGGAGCCGATGGGTTCGGATATTATACAGATCATCAAAACACACATCACAAAATTGCACAAATTGGAAAAGTAATTATCGAGGATAGCTGTGAATTTGGAACTCACTGTTCCGTTGATCGCGCCACACTACTTGAAACGCGCATTAAAGCAGGCTCTAAATTTGATAACTACTGCCACATTGCACATAATGTTGTAATTGGAGAAAATGCCCTTGCCGCTGCGGGATTTATGGTCTCGGGATCGACGATTATAGGTAAAAATTTGGTCACTGGCGGCGGTGTGCATATTGTCGGCCATATCAATATTACTGACAATGTTGTATTTGCTGGAAATGCCGGAGTAACAAGTTCAATTGATACTCCAGGGGTTTATGGCGGATTTCCTCATCTACCTCATAAAGAAAACTTGAAGGTCTTATCATCCTTAGCTTCTCTGCCTAAGTTAAGACGTCAAGTTGCGCGACTTTTAAAACATCTTAACCTAGAAGACTAAGACTATAATGCTGGTTTGTACACAGCCATATAAGAGGCTGCCAAATATCCAATGAGCAGCAATATATACAATGGTAACCCAAGATGTCCCTTACGCTTTAATAATGAAATAACAATTGCAAAACCCATCCAGATGGCAATTTTGACATAGACCCACGCTGGTATAAATTGAATATA
Organism: Pseudobdellovibrionaceae bacterium; assembly: GCA_022843825.1. Lineage (GTDB taxonomy): Bacteria > Bdellovibrionota > Bdellovibrionia > Bdellovibrionales > Bdellovibrionaceae > Pseudobdellovibrio. The sequence continues at coordinate 11,029 of JALHMX010000008.1, read as the reverse complement.
TCCAAGTCTGGCCATTAATCCAAAACCGCTGACTAAAACAAATAATAACCCCGTACCATGAAGCGCGAACGAAAAAGTTTTTATTTTCCCTTGAAAAGGTTGCTTACTCCAAACCGTAAAAAACACTCCCAACAGTCCTGTTAACAAAAGGAAAAAACCTATCAGATGAAGAACCTTATAAAACTCGTAGGAAAACATAAAACCTCACTTTTTAGTTATGTTGCACAGCTGTGCTTTTTACTGTCGGCGTTCTTTTAGAACCCGTATACATTTCATATTTTAAAAATCTACACTCTATGTTTCCATTAAAAATGAATTTCTTATTAGTCGCCTTAAGCTTCATTTCTTGAAGCAATTCTTTGTTTCCCGACAAAATCCAAGCGTCCCAACCTTGAAATCGATTTTTCAATGTAAAACCCAAATCACGATACACGTCTTTTAAATTATCTTCATCTCCAATCCGTGCGCCGTAAGGTGGATTGGTTATTATTATACCCTTCGTCATGGCCTCAGGCGGTGCCGAAATAGCTATTGGTGAATTTTTAAACTCTATAAACTGCAACACTCCTGCATTTTTAGCATTTTGTTTAGCTATTTCTAAAATACGCTTATCATGATCAAAACCATAAAATTTAAAATCTAGAGTATCTAGTTCCTGATTATTGGCCTCATCGACGACTTCACTCCAAACATCTTGATCGAAATCTAACAGATTCATAAACCCGAAGCTTTCTCGGTGTACGCCGGGCGCCATGTTTAAAGCCATCATCGCCGCTTCAATCAGTAAAGTTCCTGACCCACAAAATAAATCAACTAATGGAGTTTTTTTATCCCACTCACTAAGACCGATTAAACCGGCCGCAAGATTCTCCTTAAGCGGCGCCTCTCCTGTTCGAGAACGATATCCCCGCATAAACAGCGAATTACCCGATGTATCCATCGCCATGCTGTACTGATTTCGATAACCCTTAATATGAATACGAAGATCAGGATTTGTATTATTAACATCGGGACGCACGCCGTACTTATCACGAAACTGATCTACAATAGCGTCTTTCACTTTCATGGCTAAGTAACGCTGATCTTTGATACGGCAGTCTTTAATCGTCGCATCGATAGCTATAGTCTGCTCTGGTTTAATATACTTAGTAAAATCATGTTTGCGTACATTGTTATAGATTTCTTCTTCATTGTACGCAGGAAAATCTAAAAGTGGCTTTAAAATACGACTCGCATAACGAGACTGTAAGTTGGCCTTATAGCAACCGGCCCAGTTCGCTTCAAATAGCACTCCAGCTTGAGCCTTCTCTCGAGTTTTTAATCCAAAGCTTTTTAGTTCTTGTTCGACCAAATCAGAAAGTCCCATTGGACATGATGCAAAGAAGTTTGCCATAAAGATACCCTTTCTCTTGTTATGCTTTATCTTCCACGTGATAGAGCATTTGTATTTAAGAAGTTAATCAACCGAGTTGATTAAACGTCTGTGTATTTAGGGCCGCCGCCGCCTTCGGGCACGGTCCATTCAATATTTTCGTGTGGGCATTTAATATCACAGGTTTTACAGTGAATACAATTCGTATAATTGATTTGTAAATCATACTTGGTCGCTTCATTTTTTGAAGGCAACATCTCATATACAGCAGCTGGGCAAAACTGCACACAAGGCGACTCAAATTTAGGTTTACAAAGGTCACTGCAGGTCTTTGGGTTCTTTAATATCAAATGGTTCGGTGAGTCCTCATCGTGACTGGTCCCTGTCAGATATACACTGCCCAACTTATCAAAGAATAATGTGCCATCAACAGGAGGTAACTTATTACGGCCTACGCCTAAACCTTCTTCGCCCCAAACCGCTTTAACTGATTCAGTCGTCGTAGCGTCTCTATGGGAAATCATATTGTCAAATAGACCACGGCCTCCGGTAATCTCTTGCAAAGCGATCAAAGGCAATGACGCAAAAAAACCTTTAGACAGAGTCTGATGAAAATTCCTTACACGGTAGAGTTCTTTCTTTATGAAAGAAGACATAACTTTGCTATCATAGGATTCAAGTAGCGCCGATGAAAAATTTTGAGTCGTTATAGCCTTCAAGATACATTCAGCGGCCAGCATTCCGGACTTCATGGCCAAATGAATGCCTTTTAGTTTTTGTACATCCACCATACTTGCTGAGTCTCCGCAAACCATCCAACCTTCACCGCTTAATTTTGGCAGCGAGTACCAGCCACCAGCAGGTAATGTTTTGCCACCGTAAGCAACCACTTTACCACCCTTAATCATGTTTGAAATAAACGGATGGGTTTTTAGCTTCTGCAATTCTCGGTGAGGATCTAACAAAGGATCTTTAGAATCTAAATACATCACCAAACCTAAAATTATTTGATCATTAGGAATAGTGTATATAAAAGTTCCACCAATTGATTTATTTAACGGGAATCCCATAGTATGAATAACTTGACCCGGCTTTACCGTTCCTTTGGGCATTTGAATAATTTCTTTTACGCCTTCCTCAAAAACTTCTTCATTTTTTCCAGCTCTCAAGTTTAATTTTTTACTGACTTGCCTGAACAAGCTTCCACGCGTTCCTTCAGCAAAAACTGTAACCTTTGATCTTAAGATAAGGCCTGGCTCAAAATTAGCTTTAGGGTTTCCATTTTTATCTCGACCCTTGTCGCCGGTTCTTACTCCTACAACTTTATCACCTTCATACAAAGCTTCTACTGCGGCGAAGCCAGGAAAAATATTAACTCCCTTGCTTTCACACTGAGAAGCTAACCATCTATTTAACTTAGATATAGAAACAATGGATTTACCTATATTATGAAACGGTGGTGGCGTTATCGGAAGCTTAAAGGAACTTTTTTCTGTTAAATAATGAACTGCATCTTCTACGACATCCGCTTCGATCGGACACCCTAGCTCTTTATAGTTAGGAATCATCTCTTTCAATGCAACAGGATTCAATACTGCTCCTGACAAACTGTGCGCGCCGATTTCAGTGCTTTTTTCTACGACTACAATCATTTGCTCCGGAATAAGTTCAGCTTTTAAAGTACCTGCCTGAACCTCTGCATTATGTTTTTCAATTGTCGCTGCTATCTGATAAGCACAAGAAAGGCCTGCTGAGCCGCCGCCTATAATAAGAACATCCACATCCATGGTGTCGCGAGTGACTCCGTCTGGCAATTTTTGACTGTTATTAATAACTTCCTGAGGCGTTAAAATATTTCCAACTGGGCCCGACATTTAAAAACCCTCATTAGCATCTTCAGATTTCTTTGTTTGTTTTTTTTGAAAGTGACTTGCCGGCAAAATTTTTAAATCGCTTTCCTCTATGCCTCCGGGATATTTTTTCTTTTTCGCTATATCGCTATATTCTGCAGAATCCTGAGAAAATGCCAGCGGCGTTAAAACTAATCCTATTAAAAATACAATCATGACTTTTAAATATTTCATAGATTTATTGATAACATAACTGTAGGAAATGTCACCCATCCAATTTGACTAAACTCTGCGATGTGAGCTCATAGGAATCTGGCGACGCACGTCTTGACATTGACTTTTGTCGAGTTCTCCATAAATTAATCCCACTCCATCTTTTTTAGATGTAATCAACTCTCCCCATGGGCTGATCAGCATAGAGTGGCCATACGTTTCTCTTTTAAACTGTTTACATAGACTTGTGTGCGTTCCCCATTGTGCTGGCGCTATTACGTAGCACTGGCTTTCTATCGCACGCGCTTTCAGCAAAATTTCCCAATGAGCCATTCCAGTTTTTACTAGAAAAGCAGCAGGTACAACAATGGCATCTACCTGCTGCAAAGCATGCTTGTGATAGAGCTCCGCAAATCGAATATCATAACAAATGGATGAGCCGAATACAAAATCACCAATTTTAAAGTTAGTTACTTCAGAACCATGTGAAAAAATATCTGACTCGCGAATGGCTGTATCGCCATTCAGCATAATATCAAACAGATGTATTTTCTTATAAATAATTTTGGCTTTTTCTCCGGGTTCAATAAGAACCGTCGCATTCCAATTTTTACCCTTATCAAATACACTTGAAGTAAAATGCAATAGAATACCTGTATCTCGACTTAAATTTTCCAGGACTTGAATCTCTTTAGAATCCAAAAAAAATTGAGGCATCTTTTCATCAGATCGTATTCTGAAGTATAAACTATTCTCAGGAAAAAATATAACTAGCGGTTTATCCGACTCCGGCTGGCGAGAGGCTTCTTCTACTAATCGAATAATTTCTTTAGCGTTATGCTCTACACTATCAATCGAAGTAAGCTGTGCTAGGGCAATTTTCATTACTCAATATCCAAGGCGCCCATCAATGTTTTTTCTTCACATTTAAAGTCGCCTTTTTCAAGGTTCTCTTTTATATTTTTTAAGACCGCCTCGCAAGCTTCATAATTATATGCTGTACTTACTTCCTCTGCATTGCCAGTCTTTGAATAAACAGTTTTGCAACGCCCATCTGATTGATTGTACAGGCGTAACCAGCGAGTTTCGCGCTGCTTGGTGCACATATAAAATAATTCTTTTTTCTCAGTTTTATTTTCCTTAATTGCGGTTTCAGATTCAGCTTTAACTTTTGTTTTTTTCTGATTTTCTTCGCTAGCTATGTCACGGTTCTCAATAACTTCCACTTTCATAGGAAGCGAGTCCTCAGTTACCTCACGGTTTTCAACAATTTGTACTTTTAGTGGAAGTGAATCACTCGCTACATCGCGCGAATTACTTTCAGGCATTTGAGTCGAATTAACTTCTGCCTCAGGAGTTTTAATAATCGTCATAGGGTTGCTTTGCGTCTGACTTCGCAAACCTTCCGCAAATGATTGAATATAGGTAAAATTCATGACTGCTATGACCAATACAAAAAAGCCACTTAGTCTTCTATACACTTCCATGTATTCAGTCTAAGTGGCTTAAGCTTCAAGTAACATTTTTATTTTATTAACCTAGACTGAATCTCTACAAAGTAGATATCTAGGAATTTTTTGCCGGGAGTATTCTTCCCAGACCAGCCTCTAAAAACTATTTAGATTTAGTCGCTGACTTCTTAGTAGTTTTTTTTGCTTTAGCGTCTTTCGCACCAGCTTCAACTAGTTTCACGTTAGAGTAGTCAATAAAACCTTCTTTTTTAAGTAAACCCTCTTTTTTATCATAATGGGTTTGAACTTTAACGCCTTCAATTTTAATTTTTAGTGCGGATGTATTCACTTCAATGACAGTTCCTTTTTTACCTTTGTCGCCGCCGGTAATGACTTGTACTTTGTCGCCTTTTTTAATTTTCAATTTCAACATGATCTATCCCTATACCTTTTTACTGCTTTTGTTCATTTTTCGTCTAATACGAGCTTTAACATCCATAGCTCTTTTTGATAAAATTCCATCATTTTGACTTAAAATGAACTTATCAAAACCACCCATATGCTCCATATCGCGTATAGTGCTTGTTGCCATGTAAAGACGAACCATTTGATTCAACGTCTTGCTAAATATCCGTTTTCTTTGAACATTTGGCATTGCCGTCGACTTAGTCTTAATATTAGAGTGACTTACTAAATTTTTAACTACTGGTGACTTTCCAGTCAGTTCACATCGGCTCATTGTAGACTCCTTACCCTTTACGCGAAAAATATCTAAAAATTAACTTCCAAAAACGAGCTTTCTGGTATATTCATTTATTCTTTAATTGGCAAGAGGTTTAAATGGAAAAAGATACATCAAGAAGAGATAATAATAAAGAAAACCGTAAGTCTGTAAGAAGTAAATATCGTACAGAATACTCTGGGGACCATGTATTTGACTACAAAGACCCTTCATCATTGACTCGTTTTATCAGCGATGGCGCTAAAATTACTCCTGCTCGCATTTCTAAACTGAGCTTAGCTCAGCAGAAAAAAGTAGCTTCTGCTGTTAAAAAGGCACGTTCATTAGCTTTGTTACCTGATGGTGCAGATGCTTATGATACTTCGGGCAAAGCTGAATTAGTTAGCCCAGCTCCTTTTGAATACTAGTTATAAATAGTTAATTGTTGTTGTTAAAAGGAAGAGCCTCGCTCTTCCTTTTTTTTATAATAAATTTCTTAAATCTTAGACTCTCCACTGTCTAATCGTATATAGAGCTAACTGTCTGTGAAAAAGCTGTCTTTGCCTTTGCATTCCATATTTTCAAACAGGAGATGATATGGAATTCAAATTAAAACACTTAGCTCTTCAGGAAAACCTGGCCCACTTTGGACTTTGCCCGCAGGACTGGTCCATCGAACTTCAGGACAACCAATTCGCATTGGTCAAACATACCGATGAAGATACTTTTCAATTCTATGGAAAAGTGAACTCCTCTGAATCCGAATGGGAGTATTTACAACTTCACAGCTTGTAGCTATTATTGATATTGGTCGCAGCGAAGCGAAAACAAACTGCGAAGTAGAACTTCTTCCTCAGTTAATGTACCACTTAAATTACCGCTCCATTTGAGCGCCCTGGGGCGCTGCAAATCTTCGATTGAAAGCAGTTGGTTTTTAAGGTGGTCTGGCCACGCATCCGGAAATTCTCGCATTACTGATTGCCTGTATTTTAAAAAATTAGCTTCGCCTATAATTTCAATAAGAGCCGATTTTAAACGACAAAATGAATAGAGTTCATTTCGTGACAGCCAACCCATGCGCTCTGCCAAACCTGCAGGAGGGCGTTCTCCCCAGGCAGCCAACGCTAAAATTTTCAAACCCTCTTTAAGCTGAGATTCCAGTTGAGAAAAATTTTCATCAATCACTAATTTACTCATACACTTATAGTCAAATCCCACAAAGGCTTCAGACAAGCGATACAAAGCTGCAAAGTAACTTCCACAAGATCCTGCACTATTGCCGTCTTTACAGAAATTCTTAGTTGTATTTATTTCGGCAAACTTTGTTTTTTTATCCTGAGTACGAGTATTAATTGCGTATCCCTTAACATACTCCTTAAATGTCGCAATTTCAGCATCACACCCATCTTTCAAAGGATCATTTAGAACAATAAAAAATAATGCGATGATAAATATACCACCAACTAAAATCGGTCTGGGAATTTTACTTATAACTTCATCTAAACTGGCCACAACCGCATCACCATCTCATTTTCAACTTATTATCGTTTACTTTATTGTTAGGGCTGCGTTCACTATTGTCAAATTCAACCGATTACATAAGATACTTTTGCTGAATCTCTTTTAGCTTAGACTGCTTGTAGAAGTTTTCATAATTTAACCACGATAAAATTTTATTAGGATGCTGTATGACATTCATGGCATCCACTGTCTTTAAAATTTGTTCTCCCAATCCTAAATGCAAGTGCAGACTGCTGTAAGGATAAGTTTCACACCTCAAGCTTAACCCCGCCTCTACCGGATTACGGTAAATATATTTATAAGTATTTAAGTATTGTGAGTAATTTCTTATAGGTTCGACCAGAGTCTCTTGAGGCTTCTTTTGGCCAAGCAACCCCAATAATTCTGTCGTAAAAAAATTTTCCCCTTGCCCCGGCAATCTGAACAATATGTGGGTATGCGAATCCATCATAACTAACGACTGAATTTCAAGCCCTGGCCATTTCTCCAAACATTTATTTAAGCAATGACACAAAAATCTCCAGTCAAGAGGCTTGAACAGTGGGAAAACCTCTAGTTTAAAATTAAAATGAAAATATTCGTAGGGAAATTTGAATTGTGAGTGTCTGATCATGCTTACCTGCCTTTAGCGCAGATCAAGCAAGGATTAGTCCCTAGTAATACTGAGTAAAAATGGGCTCAGACAATCACTCGTCCTATTTTCGGATTTTTTTGAATTTTAAAAAATTATGCAGATTAAATATAAGATTGGAAATGGCATATCACAAAGGAGCTAGTTTTTAGTCGCCAATTTGGCTTGTGCCCGCGCTTAACCATACGCTTTTATAAGCGCAAAACTCAATGCACTTAGAAAGCCTACGAAACAAAGTCCTGACAGAATCATTATTAAGAAATAAATAATATGTTTTAGCTTAAATTCGCCCTTTTTTAAGGAAAAAATCTTTCTGAGGCTAAAAGGTCTAATTTCTGAAAATTCTTTTTTTAACTGATTATAAATAAGGGCTACTACAGTAAGCGGTGCGACCAAAAACAAAAGGGGAAATAAAATAGTAATTAGCCAATCCATCAGGTTTTCCTTTAATTATTTAAGTTGTACTTACTGACTGCAATTATTTCATTAAAAGTAACTTAACAAGATGTAAATTGGTCGGGGCGATAGGATTCGAACCTACGACCCTCTGGTCCCAAACCAGATGCGCTACCAGACTGCGCTACGCCCCGACAGGCCTTTTCCAAAGGAAGCCAGATTAATTCTTTGCCTTTGCGTTAGTCAAGCTTTTCAAAGGTCTTAGACTAGTTTAAAAGCAGTATGATTTTAAGCCTATAAAAGCATGTGACAGGACTTATGAAGCTAACTGGGCATTAGCTATGATTATTACATTACGCCCGTATAGCAGCGATATGAAACTTTAATTTGAACACCCTCAGAACCTCTGTTGAAGACAATTCTATTTTGACCATTCCAAGTGTAGGGAATTGAGGTCGCCATACCGTTCGCATCTGTGACGACTGGAGCTTCCATCGGAGTACATTTCAAAGTCAACAATCGTGCAGCATCCGAGATATTCGCAGCTATATCAGCAAAGTGTGCCGTATAGTCATTTTGACATATATCAAGAATTTTACCGCGCGGAGCCGCTAATCCATCAATTGTCGTCGCAGCTGACGCTGAAATTTCAGCGTACTTAGTACCAATATTGAATCCAAAAATAGAGTTCCCATTCTCATCAACCCAAGGTGATTCTGTTCGTTGCTGATTGATACATTGTTGAGACTTGGTGATTATTGAGTTAAACTCCCAATGTTTGCCAGGAAAACTCGTATTAATCATACTTACTAGGTTAGCTGGTTGGTCTTGATTTTCTAAAGCATAAGCTGGATAGCTGTTATAATAACCGCTTCGAACATCTTCATTCGATAAAACAATAATATTCAAATTCGCATCTGATCTAACAAAACCAGCTAAATTTTTAGAAACCACTTCATGAGCAGCATAAATTCCCCGCTCGTCACCTGAAGGACAATGCTGTGGGTACTGTTGCGCATATACAGGAAGTCTATTGAAACCTGGTCCATAAGTGTAATATTGCGATAATATAAACTGTTCACAATTCACCGTCTCTTGTCTTACGATAGCTCCATTAAATAAAGATACACGATTAGTATCAGTATTCTTTAAAATTTGCTGACCATTGCCAAAAGATATCAAACCTGTGGTGGTAAAAAAGCTCTTATCTGTAGTGGTAATTGCAATTCGATAATCGATTTGTCGATGATCTAGTGCTTCCACAAAACCGCCAAATCGAGCTGCTAAGCGAGACTGAATACGAGACATAGAAGCTGAGTTATCATCAACGAATAAAATATCCACCTTACCCGCTCCTACCTTAAATAACTGGTCCACTTTAGTTACGCCATTTTCAACAACGCAGGATTCATTCGCATCTGTACATAGATTCGTGGGATTATTCGCAAACTTCGTTGGCGAGCACGCAATGGTGGCGCCTACTGCTACACTCAATACAAATTGAACAACTATTAAAGTTGAGTTTTTCATAATCCACCTCTAAAGATGCTTATTTCAATATGTATGCCCACTGTATAGGCCATTATGTAGATTTTATAAGGGGTAAGTGTATAAAGATTTTACACCTAGACAAAAAAAAAGCCCACACGGTTATGCCGTATGGGCTTATATAAAAAGGAGCCGGCGTCGCGCTACTCTCTCACACGATCACTCGTGCAATACCATCGCCGCAAGAGAGCTTAACTTCTGAGTTCGGAATGGGATCAGGTGTGACATCTCTGCTATAGACACCAGCAAATTGTTTTAATTGATTTTTAGCGTAAAGTTTTAGAACTTTTTGAACTGAAATTTATAAAAAATTTCGAAAATTTATTTTAAAAAAGCCTCACGACCTATTAGTACATATAAGCTGAATACATTACTGTACTTACACTTTATGCCTATCAACCTCGTAGTCTCCGAGGAGTCTTTAGGGGGCCGAAGCCCCAGAGAAATCTTATCTCGTAGTTGGCTTCCCGCTTAGATGCTTTCAGCGGTTATCCATTCCAAACATAGCTACCCTGCATTGCCGCTGGCGCGACAACAGGAACACCAGAGGTTCGTCCATCCCGGTCCTCTCGTACTAAGGACAGATCTACTCAAATTTCTTACGCCCACAGAAGATAAGGACCAAACTGTCTCACGACGTTCTGAACCCAGCTCGCGTACCACTTTAATTGGCGAACAGCCAAACCCTTGGGACCTGCTCCAGCCCCAGGATGTGATGAGCCGACATCGAGGTGCCAAACTCCGCCGTCGATATGGACTCTTGGGCGGAATAAGCCTGTTATCCCCGGAGTACCTTTTATCCGTTGAGCGATGGCCCTTCCACGCGGGACCACCGGATCACTTTGGCCTGCTTTCGCACCTGCTCGACTTGTAGGTCTCGCAGTCAAGCCCCCTTATGCCAATGCACTCGACGCCTGGTTTCCAATCAGGCTGAGGGGACCATCGCGCGCCTCCGTTACTTTTTAGGAGGCGACCGCCCCAGTCAAACTGCCCACCAGACAGTGTCCCTCTTCTCGCTAAAAGAAGCAGGTTAGATCTCAAAGTTTTCAAGGGTGGTATTTCAAGGTTGCCTCCACCAAGTCTAGCGACCTGGCTTCAAAGGCTCCCACCTATCCTACACATGAAAACTCTAAAATCACTGTCAAGCTACAGTAAAGGTTCACGGGGTCTTTCCGTCTTTCTGCGGGTACCCGGCATTTTCACCGAGAATTCAATTTCGCGAGGCCCTTGGTTGAGACACCGGAGAAGTCGTTACGCCATTCGTGCAGGTCGGAACTTACCCGACAAGGAATTTCGCTACCTTAGGACCGTTATAGTTACGGCCGC